>CAKPMY010000004.1 GCA_934168245.1 uncultured Bacilli bacterium | reverse complement strand
AATAATTACAAAATAACTATATCATATTGCCTTTAATTTTTTTATAAATTTTGTCTCACATCATTTACAATTATACACAACGGACATCCACTTCAAAAAATATATCATAATGGTTTTTAATTACTTATAAAATAAGGAAAAAATAAAGTTTAAAGTTTTTTCATTTCTTGCATTTTTAAAACTAGACCAGACAGCCTACTTAGAGTTATAATTTCATGACTATCTTTTAAATATAAGTTGTTATCATCTTCATAAGAAATTAAGATTAAACAAATTGATTCATTACTGATAATAATCTTGTGTGGTTCTTTTATAGATAGGTTAGTCTTATCAAAATGAATATTTTTACCAGATATAAAATTTAAATGTAATTTTGATATTTTAGGTATTTTAGTAATTTTATCCTTAACACTTAAAGGAAATTCTAAATGTTCTATGGTTATTTTCATTTGTTAATCCTCCTTTCGTATATGAAAAAATCCCATATCAACAAGTGATATAGGATATTCTATAAAAATAAAACTCACACAAAGTGTGAGTAATTCTCTCAATGGAGCGGATGATGGGAATCGAACCCACGTAGTCAGCTTGGAAGGCTGAGGTTCTACCATTAAACTACATCCGCATAAACTTTTTAATCGACCTTCAGTCTTAATTTCCGATGACTGAAATCGACTAAATAAAGTAGACAATATTAATTATACCAAAACTTCTTAATATGTCAACACTTTTTTTTACAAAAATTATTATTTATAATAAAAGTATAGAAAAGTAGGTGGAAAAATGAAAATTCTAGCAAGTGATTTTGACAATACATTATATATAAAAGATGAAGAACAACTAAACAAAAATATTTTATCTTTAAAAGAATACCTTAGTAAAGGAAATTTATTCTGCATCATAACTGGTAGAAGTTATACCAGCATAAAAATACTCCTAGATAAATATCACATTCCCTATAGTTATTTAATCTGTGAAGATGGTGCCAAAATATTTAATAATCTTGACTACTGCCTTCATACTACCATGCTACAACCAGAAGAAATTCCAAAAATTCAAAAAGTCTTTGCCGCTAATAATACCGAATGTTTCCTAGAGGATGGCTATAACATCACAGAAAATCCAAACGACTGTGTAAAAATCCTAGCCACCTATACAGATAAAGCCTTAGCCAATAAAATTGTAAAAGAACTACAAGAACAGACAAATACTTATGCTTATGTAAGCAGTGAACACATTAACGTAATTTCCAACACTACCAATAAAGAAATCGGCCTAAAAACACTTCTAGATTTAGAACAACTTTTCCTATCAGACCTTTATGTAATCGGCGATGATATAAATGACTACGAAATGTTAAAAGAATTCAATGGTGCCATAATGAAAAAACACCATCCGGCTTTATCAGAACTTTCCAAAAAAGAATACACTTACTTATATGAATACATAGAAGAGTTAATTAATGATTAATTCTTTTTTTTATTCATATTATTATATAGGTGATGCTCTTGAATATCGGTGAGTTTGTAATTCAACTAATCAGCAACTATGGCTATTTTGGCATGTTTTTAGGCATGGTTTTAGAAGCCGTAATTATAGTAATTCCAAGTGAAGCCATTCTAGCAACCGGAGGAATTTTAGCCGGTAGAAAAATCTTTACTTTTTTTGGGGCTTTTATGACTGGCCTAATCGGTAGTGTTTTCTGTGCCATAATAATTTATCTAATGGGCTATATTGGCGGTAAACCTTTTATTAAAAAATATGGCAAATACTTTTTCATGAAAGAAGAGGACCTAGAAAAAACCGATTCTTGGTACCAAAAATATGGCCTTATGGCCGCCTTAATTGGCAGAAACTTTCCAATAATAAGAACCTTAATATCGCTTCCTATCGGTTTTATGCGCTTGTCATTTCCAAAATTCTTAATTTACACCGTAATAGGATCAATTCCTTGGACATTTGTCTTTGTCTACGTTGGTTATACTCTAGGTAACAACTGGGTAATCCTAAACGAATATGTCTCTAAATTAAAAACTCCCATTAGAATATTATTAATTCTTCTCGTTATAAGCTACCTGTATAAGAAAATAAAACCTAAAATCAAAAAGACT
Source organism: uncultured Bacilli bacterium (assembly GCA_934168245.1). Taxonomy (GTDB): domain Bacteria; phylum Bacillota_I; class Bacilli_A; order RF39; family UBA660; genus CAG-877. The sequence goes on along the minus strand of CAKPMY010000004.1, from coordinate 131,431 downwards.
CTTCCAACAAAAAAAGCACCAACAAAGCACTAAAAATATTCAATATAATTACCAAAAACTCCCTGTATCTTCAACAAAAACTAAAAAAATACCTCGAAAATCATAATTTTTTAACCTAAACTTTCTAGAAACATCTAGTTTTTTTTAAACTCTTATGCTATAATTATGAACGTTGTAAAAAAGAGGTGTACCTATTATGGAAAAAAGAAATGTAGCAATTATAGCACACGTTGACCATGGAAAAACTACTTTAGTAGATGAAATTTTAAAGACATCAGGAATGTTTAGAGAAAACGAAGATGTTAGTAACGTTTCTATGGATTCAAATGCTTTAGAAAAAGAAAGAGGAATAACAATCCTTGCTAAAACAACAGCCCTTGACTATAAAGGAGTAAGAATTAATATTTTAGATACTCCAGGTCATGCTGATTTTGGTGGCGAAGTAGAACGTATCATGAATATGGTAGATGGCGTTTTACTAGTAGTTGATGCTTATGAAGGACCAATGCCACAAACTAGATTCGTTTTAAAAAAGGCTTTTGCCGCTAAAGTAAAACCAATCGTTATAATCAATAAAGTTGATAAACCAAGTGCTAGATGTAAACAAGTATTAGATGAAGTTCTAGATTTATTTATCGAACTAGGAGCAGATGACTCACAATTAGATTTTAAAGTACTATATGCATCTGCCTTAAACGGAACTTGTTCTCTAAGTGATGACTTGAATGAACAAACTCCAGGCTTTACTGAAGTTCTAGACACTATTCTAGAAGAAATACCAGCACCATCTGGTGACCCTGAAAAACCATTACAATTTCAACCAGCCTTACTAGATTATAATGAATTTGTTGGAAGAATTGGTATCGGTAGAGTTCACAATGGTAGAATTAAAACTGGTGAAGTAGTTACTTGTTGTAGACTAGATGGTAGTACTAAACAATTTAGAATTCAAAAATTATTTGGTTACTATGGCTATCGTCGTATTGAAATAGAACAGGCCGAAGCTGGAGACATTGTCGCTGTAGCTGGACTTGCTGATATTTCAGTAGGCGAGACAATCTGTAACAATAATGCTATCGAACCATTACCACAATTACATATTGATGAGCCAACTTTACAAATGACATTTGGAACTAACTCATCACCGTTCATTGGCCGTGATGGTAAAATCGTAACTGCTAGAAAAATAGAAGAACGTCTAATGCGTGAAACTCAAAAAGATGTTAGTCTACACGTTTCACCAGCAACTAATGAGTCATTCTTAGTAGCCGGTCGTGGTGAATTACATTTAGGAATTCTAATTGAAAATATGCGCCGTGAAGGATTTGAACTAGAAGTATCAAAACCAAGTGTAATTATCAAAGAAATAGATGGTCAAAAATATGAACCATATGAAGAATTACAAATCGAAGTTCCAGAAGAAAGCGTTGGTTCAGTAATTGAACAACTTGGTACCCGTGGTGGTAAAATGGAAAGTATGTCTAATTTTGAAAACCAAGTTAGATTAATTTATACAATTCCATCTCGTGGACTAATTGGATTCTCAACAGAATTCATGACTCTAACTAAAGGTTACGGAATTATGAATCATACTTTTAAAGAATATCTACCATATGAAAATATTGATGTTGGTGAAAGAAAACTAGGAGTTCTAGTTTCTATGGAAAACGGTTCCGCAACAGCATATTCAATCGGTAACTTAGAAGATCGTGGTGTTATGTTTATTGAACCAGGAACTGAAGTATACGAAGGTATGGTAGTAGGTGAGTGTAATCGTGATAACGACTTAGCCGTAAATGTTGTTAAAGGAAAGCAATTAACAAATACTAGAGCCGCTGGTTCAGATCACACAGTAGTCTTAAAAAGACCAAGGCCAATATCTCTAGAGTATGCACTTGACTACATCAATTCAGATGAATTAGTAGAAGTAACCCCACATAATATACGTATCAGAAAAAGAATCCTAAATACTGAAGAACGTAAAAAATATGATGCACGTGTAAAGAATAACTAGAAATAGTTATTTTTTTCTTGGTAATTTTTCTAATGTTTGCTATAATTAATTTAAGAATAGAGGTGGACATACATGAGAAAGAAAATAAATAACACAAAAAGTAGTGCACAAGAAATGACAAGAGAAGAATTAACAAGAACTCAAGTATTAAATCTTAGCGATTTTGAACAAGTTACAAAGTATGAAAAAACAACTAGTAAAAGGCCGGCAATCTTTTTAGCAATTTTAGGAATATTCTGTATAGTAGCAGGCGTTTCATATAATCCAATAATGAATATTGTTATTGAAAAAATAACACCACCCGCTCCAACTATCAGTAAAAGAGTCCTAGATGCTAGTCTAACAAAAACCTTAAACGATACAATGACCTGTCGCTTTGTAGGTGACGGTACTGCATTTGGAGTAGATATAACAATGGATGTAAATTTGTCATTTTATGACGGTAAACTAACATCTTATACAAAAACTATGGATTATGTAGTGGCTCTAGGAAAAGAAAAAGTAGGTCAACAAAATGTTGATGCCTATTATCCAATATTTAAACAGTTTGAATTATTAACTATTCCAGGTTATCAAACAACAACTGTTCCCCTAAATAATGGTTTTGAAACAAAAGTCTTAATAGATTTAAAAACACTAAATCCAACTCAGTTAACAACTGAACATAATAATTTCTTAATAACTATGGCTGAATTTGCTTACGGCGATACTAAAGACTTAGCATATCAAAAAGCAAGTATCTATGGTTATACATGTGAAAATCCATCTGAAAAATAACTACAAATAAAAAACTGATATGAATTTGATGCAAGTCCAAAATAGGAGACATCATATTTTCTATCAGTTTTTCTATGTCAAAATATTAAACAATATAAAAATTCTAAAATAAAACAAAAATAAAAAGCCACATCATTAAGCAGCTTTTTGATTCTTTAATAAAGTTCTCTTTTCTTTAGTTGAGATTCTAGTCTTTGTACCATTATCAAGTCTAAAAACTTGTAAATTTAATTTTTGTCTTTTTTTAGTAGCATTTAAAGCATGAGATCTCATGTTTTTAACGTTTCCAGTTCTCTTTGATATATTAATTGCCATACTTTCCCTCCTTTGGTTTTCTTCATCTGCTTTATAACTTTAACATAAAAAATGCTGAAAGTCAAACAAAATACTTAAAAAGCAACGTAATAGAAGAGTTTTTTTAGAACAACTAGAAAAATACTAGCATTTTATCAGTACACCTAAATTTAATATAAAACAAATTATAAAATGTTCTTAACATAAATCTATTGTAAAAGATTATGAAAATTTAAAACAAATTCTATAAAATGTTCTTAGTATAAATTCCTATACTTTATTCATAAATAGTTACATTGTAACATTACTTAAGTATCTGTCAAAGACACCATCACAGCCGCTTACACCTTCAAAGGCAAAACTTATCAAGCAGCTATAAAGTATTTATTTTAATTACTCTGATATAATTCGGGAAAACTACGTAAAATATAAATATACAAGTCAAAATGCCAATTTCCATATTTTGCCTCAAACCTAGCAAATCATTTTCTCGTCCACAGTACCAATATTTATGATAAAATAAAATTAGAAAAGGAGATGTTTATATGTATATACCATTATTTAATAAAAGCAACTACTCATTATTATCAAGTCTTCTTAGAATAGATGACATAATTAACTTTGCTCTTTCCACAAACATTTCCAGTATAGCCTTAACCGATACAACCATGTACGGAACCATGGAATTTATAAAAAAATGCCAAGCACATAATCTTAAACCAATAATTGGCTTAAACGTAATTTTACCAGACTACAACATCATCTTATTAGCCAAAGACTATAAAGGGTACCAAAGTCTTATAAAATTATCAACCATTCAAAACGAACGACAAGTAACATTTGAAGATATAGAAAAATTTAATATCAACGTTATCTGCTTAGTACCAAATTCTTTCCAAGAACACTTTGAAGAACTAAAATCAATATACCCAGATATTTACCTTGGCTATGAAAATAAAAAAGAAGAACTTTCCGCCTTAGTTATAACCGAAAATATCGTTTTCTTACGTGAAAGTCTCTATCTAACTAAAAATGATTCTAAAACACTACCATACTTATATCGTATTCGCGATGGCAAAACTATAAGTGAAGAGTGTTCTTATGGCATCGAAAACCATGAGTTAAAAATAGATAACATTCTAGAACTAACTGACAACCAAGGACTAGTAAATACTCTTAAAATTGCTGACAACTGTAACTTGGAATTTCCACCTACAGAAAATCTTTTACCAATATACGAATGTGAAAATCCTGCTACTTATCTTTTTGAACTATGTAAAGCCGGACTAACTAAAAGATGTGCTGGTACAATTCCCATTGATTACCAAAAACGTCTTGCTTACGAACTAAAAGTTATAAATGAGATGGGCTTTTCAAATTACTTTTTAGTTGTCTATGACTTTATCAAATATTCCAAGAAAAACAAAATACTAGTAGGTCCAGGAAGAGGTAGCGCTGCCGGCTCACTAGTTGCTTATTCTCTAGGAATTACAGACATCGACCCTTTAAAATATGATTTATTATTTGAACGTTTTCTAAATCCAGAACGTAAGAGTATGCCCGATATTGATACCGACTTTCCAGATGACAAACGTGGTCAAGTAATCGACTATGTCATTGAAAAATACGGTAAAAAACGTGTCTCAGGAATTGTCACCTTTGGTACTCTAAGTGCCAAACAAGTATTACGTGATGTAGCCCGAGTTTTAAACATTCCAACCTACAAAGTAGACGGCTTAAGTAAATTTATTCCTGGCTTCACAAAGGACAAATTAAAAGATTTTTACGAGAAAAATCCAGCCTTCAAGAGTCGAATCGATAGTGACACTAGCCTTAAAAATATGTTTGATATTGCCCTAAAAATAGAAGGCTTTCCTCGTCATACTTCATCTCATGCCGCTGGAATTGTAATGAGTAGAGTAGATTTAGATGAAGTAGTACCTCTAACAACAGGTGACGATATGTACCTAACTAGTTATCCTATGGAATACCTAGAAGAACTAGGTTTACTTAAAATGGACTTTTTAGGTCTGAAAAATCTAACAATTATAAACAACATAATAACAGACGTAAAAGAACAGACAGAAACTGATATAGATTTTTCTAAAATTCCGCTTGATGATAAAGAAACTCTAAAAATTTTTGAAACAGCCAATACTGCCGGAATATTCCAATTTGAATCAACTGGTATGCGCAACTTTTTAAGAAGACTAAAACCTAATAGTTTTGAAGACATCTTTGCTGCGATCGCCTTATTTCGTCCCGGTGCTGCCATCAACATAGATTCCTACATCAGACGAAAACATGGTGAAGAGAAAATAGAGTACTTAGATCCATCACTAGAAAGTGTTACTAAAAACACCTATGGAATATTAATTTACCAAGAACAAATCATGCAGGTAGCAAGAATCTATGCTAACTACACTTACGGAGAAGCCGATATTCTAAGAAAAGCCATGAGTAAGAAAAAAGTTGACTTACTAAAAAATGAAGAAGAAAAGTTCATTTCAAAAAGTATCAGCAATTCTCATACTAAAGAAGATGCTCAAAAAATATTTAATTTAATCTTAAACTTTGCGGGTTACGGTTTCAATAGATCTCACTCAGTAGCATACTCAATTATTGCCTATAAAATGGCTTACCTAAAATGCCATTACAAAACGATTTTCTTTGCCAATCTTTTAACAAACTTTATAGGTAGTGAAACAAAAACCCATGAATATATAATGGAGGCTAAAGCCAACAAAATAGAAGTCTTAAAGCCAACTATTAATGAATCTAAAAACCGCTACATTGTAAAAAATGATAAAATTATTTATCCAATTTCTAATATAAAATCAATCGGCACGGTAGTAACCAAAGAAATAGAAGAGGCAAGAGCCGGTAAGAATTTTACAGACATCTATGACTGCTTCAGCAGACTCTATATTGCTGGAATTGGTAAAAAGACCTTTGAGGTACTAATCTATGCCAATGTCTTCAAAGAATTCAATCACAATAGAGCAACCTTAATATATAATTTAGATAGTCTTTTTAACTATGCCGAACTAACAAAAGATATAGATCCAGATTTAGTCATGAAACCGGATCTTGAATTTCAAAATGAATATCGTAACGATTATCTATTAGAAAAAGAAAAAGAAGTCTTTGGCTTCTACTTATCATCACATCCAACCAATCTCTATAAAAAAGATAATCCATACTGTATTCCACTAAATGAAATAGAATCATATTTTTCAAAAAGAGTAGATACCTTAATTTTAGTTGATAAAATTAAAACTATTAATACAAAAAATGGAGATAAAATGGCCTTTCTAACTGGCAGTGACGAAACCGCAACAATGGAGTACACCTTATTTCCAAAAGTATATAAAGACTATTCCGATATTAAAAAAGGTGATCTTCTAAAAGTACGTGGAACCGTAGAAAAAAGATTAAATCAGTTTCAAATAATTGTTGAAAAAATAAGAAATCTTCAAGAAACAGAAATAGAACAACAAAATGAAAAGTAAAAACTACCTTCAAATAAGGAGAAACACATGAAAAATAATAAAACTAAAATCTATATAACAGCCCTAATAGTAGTTACACTCGATCAGCTCGTAAAGCTGCTAATCAAAACGAATTTTAAACTTCATGAAGAATTAGAACTTATTCCAAGTTTTTTCTCTCTTCATTATCTAGAAAATGATGGCGCTGCTTTCTCAATACTTCAAGACAAAACATACTTATTAATACTAGTCGCTCTAATATGTCTAATTTTTATGATTTACTATATTCAAAAAGAAAAATCGTTTTCTAAACTTTCAAGTATCTCAACCGGTTTAATTCTAGGTGGAATAACGGGAAATTTATTAGACCGAATTTTTTACAAAAAAGTAATCGACTTTCTATCGTTTACGTTTTTCACCTATAGTTTTCCAGTATTTAATATTGCTGATATTGGAATAACTGTAGGAGCCATTCTCTTATTAATTTACTATCTCCTAGAAGAAAAAAATGAAAGTAGAAAAAATCAAATAAAAGAGAAGTAGCCAATCAATCCCGCAAATACCAAACAAAATTCCAACCACTCAAGCATTTTACAAAAACACCTTCTGCCTCTTTAAAATAACCGAAAAATATGCTAAAATATCTAAATCAAAAAGGAGGAGTACCCATGATAAAAGTTGAAGAAGAAATATCTTTAAGAATAGATTCTTATCTTGCAGAAAAATTATCTCTATCTAGGAGTAAAGTACAAAAACTTATCAAAGAAGACAAAGTCTTAGTCAACGGAAAAAAAGTTAATGCCAACTACCAAGTTAAGCAAAATGACGAGATAGAAGTAAATGATGAATTAAATTATGAAATAAATATTGAACCTGAAAATATACCATTAGACATAGTATATGAAGATGAAGATTTACTAGTTATAAATAAAGAGTCTGGTATGGTAGTTCATCCCGCACCAGGTCATTACACCAATACTTTAGTCAATGCTTTATTGTACCGCTTCAATTTAACATCCGGTGATAAAATGCGCCCTGGAATAGTTCATCGCCTAGATAAAGATACCTCTGGACTAATGTTAGTTGCCAAAAATGAAGAAACTCATGAAAAACTTTCTAAGATGATTGCTGATAAAAAAGTAGAAAGACATTATCTAGCCATCACCGAAGGTGTTATAAAAACTGACACAGGTACTATTGATGCACCAATTGGAAGAGACCTAACTAATCGTCAAAAAATGCAAGTAACAGATGTAAATGCCAAAGATGCAATCACTCATTTTAGAGTTTTAAAACGTTTTAAGAAAAACACTTTAATAGAATGTATCTTAGAAACAGGAAGAACCCATCAAATAAGAGTTCATCTTGCTTACATCGGTCATCCAATCGTAAATGATCCAACCTACAATAAAGGAAAATCTACAGCATTTGGCCAAATGCTTCATTCTAAAAGTATAAAGTTTCATCATCCACGAACCAATAAAGAACTATACTTTGAAGTAGAACCACCTCAAGAATTTAAAGACAAACTCCATGCCTTAGAAGGGGAGGAATAATATGCAAACCTTAAAAGTTCAACCATTATTCTACGACTACATAAAAAAAGGTACCAAACGGATTGAATTAAGACTCTTAGATGAAAAGAGAAAATCAATCAACTTAAACGATGTCATTCGCATAACTAAAGAACCAGAAAATATTGAATATCTTGATATAGTAGTAACAGCGCTTCTAAATTACAAAGACTTTTCTACTTTGTTAAATGATTTTAGTATAGATATAGTTGCTGATAAAACGTATTCAAAAGAAAAACTTCTAAACGAATTAGAAAAATACTATCCTAAAGAAAAACAAGAAGAGTATTCCGTTATTGGTATAAGATTCGATTTATTATAATTCAAACAATTACTATAACACTGTATTCATAACATAAATAGTTAGTGACAAAATAGCAGCAAATAGTGCTAAAAGTACGTAAGGATCTAAAAACTTACTGCTTTTTTCTCTTAGATTATTCGTCTCATGATACAAAAATAAACAAGATATAAATATTGCTACACAGTCTGCAAATGCTAAAAAGTTATTTTTAAGTCCAAAGAAAATTAAAGTATATGCCTGATTTAAAACATAATTAATAACCAAACTAACTTTGTACGACTTAGGTATATCTCTAAATCTATAAGTAGTAACTATTCCATATATACTAACAGCAATCAATATATATATTAAAGACCAAGCAATTCCATAAAAAGCCTTAGGCGGACAAAAAAATGGCAATTTCAAAGTATCAAAATAACTATAATCTACAGGAATAACAGAAGATAAGAACCAGGGTAGTAAACATAAAGCAAAAATAAATATCTTTTTTAACAAAATAATCACCTCTTTCTTTATTTTATGTTTTAGTATATAATATTATTATATTTTAGGAGGAAAAAATGGAATCAGAAATAATGCAAGACAGCAAGAATGTAATAGTGATGAAATTATTACATTACTTCATAACTGAAAAAAATTATAATCCTATTATTCTTCAAGGTGTTGAAAACGAAATTTGGCTTGAAAACCTAAATGAAGATTACAAAGTAGTTCGAATTGTTTCCGGTTATATTCATAATGATGAACAATTTGATTTTGATAAATTTAAGACAAAACGAATTCTAAAAAAGATTCGTAAAAAGACACTTTCTCTAAAAATGAATGTCGTAAGTATATTCTTAAATCTAGGAGATAATGTAACTGAAAATTTATCAGAAAATAAAGATGCTCTTTGTATAAAACTAACAGAAGAAGAGGATATTGATAAAAATGAAGTTTTAACTAAAGCCTTTCCAGACTTAACTAAAAAACTATCATTTAAAGAGAAAGGAATGGAACTATTTATGAAGATAACCAATGATATTGAAAAGCATAATCGTGATGATGCCAAAAAAGTAGAAAGTGTTTTCAAAATAAAAAAACCAATTATTACTTATTCATTAGTTATTATTAACATTCTTATGTATGTGATACCTGTTTTATTTGGAGTATATGGAACTTTCGTTGAATCTTTCTGTATTTATGGACCGGCAATTAGAGCTGGGCAATACTACCGCTTAATTACTGGAACATTCTTACATGCCAATTTATTTCACTTGTTCTTTAATTGTTATGCTTTAGCAGTTCTAGGTAGTCAACTAGAAAGTTTTTTAGGAAAAGTTAAATACTTAATAGTTTATCTATTCTCAGCCGTAGTTGGTGCCATGTTTTCTGTAACCTTTGGCGGTGACTACTACTCAGTTGGTGCCTCAGGCGCAATCTTTGGTCTAATGGGATCTTTAGTATACTTTGGTTATCATTACCGAGTTTATCTAGGAAATGTTGTTAAAAGTCAAATCATTCCATTAATTCTAATGAATTTAGGTATTGGCTTTTTACTACCAGATGTTGATAACTCAGCCCACATCGGTGGCTTAATTGCCGGTGCTCTAATTACTGTGGCTTTAGGCGTAAAAAATAAAAGTACTAGCTTTGAAAAAATAAATGGTGCCGTAGTAACTTTACTATTCTTAGCCTTTGTAGTTTATATGGCCTTTGTCTATTCTGCATAGAAAATATTGTAAAGAAAATAAAATAATGATAAAATTAATCTATAATAGAGATTAAAATGAGGTGATAAAATGTCACAAGATAAAACTAGTTTATTTGAATTGAGAAGTATTGATACTAAAATAACTAGAGACATCTTAAACGAAGTATATGTTGCATTAAAAGAAAGAGGATATAATCCTACTAACCAGATTGTTGGTTATCTAATTTCTGGAGACCCAGGATATATATCTAGTTACAAGGATGCTAGAAGTAAAATTCAAGAAATAGATCGTGCTAAAATAGTGGAAATTTTATTAGAAGAATTTCAAAAGGAAAAATAGATGAAATATTTAGGACTAGATTTAGGTAGTAGGACTCTAGGTATCGCTCAAAGTGACAGCACAGGACTTATTGCTAGTAGTTATACTGTAATTCGTCATAATGAAGAGTACGAAAGACTCCTTACCGAAGTAAAAAAAATAGTTGCTGAACTAAACATCGAAGCCATTGTCTTGGGCTTTCCTAAGAACATGAACAATACTATTGGTCCAAAAGGAGAGTTAAGCCTAGAATTTAAAAAACGTTTAGAAGAAGAACTATCAATTCCTATTTATTTGCAAGATGAACGACTAACAACCAAAAGTGCAACCGATACCCTAATTATGGGAAATGTATCTCGAAAAAAAAGAAAAACAGTTGTTGACAGTGTTGCAGCAACGATAATATTACAATCTTATTTAGATAAGGAAGGAAGAAAAAAATGAAAGAAAATAAATTTGTAATGGTTGATGATAAAGGTAATGAAACAGAATATGATGTTTTATTTACTTTTGAAAGTGAAGAAACAAACAAAAACTATATTGTTTATACAGACAATACTTTAGATGAATCTGGCAATGTCGAAGTATATGCTTCTATTTATAATCCAGAGGATCCAAATACTAAACTAGAACCAATCGAAACAGAAAAAGAATGGAAAGTAATCGAAACAATTTTAGATACTTTACAAGAAGAAGTTAAGAAAAAGGTAGAACAACAAAATAATGAGCAATAGCTCGTTATTTTTTAAGAAGGAGAATTTGGCAGTGAGAAGAAAAGCAAAACCATTATTTTATGTCGTTGTAGCCTTTTTTGTAATCATCGTAGTGGCCGTACTGGCACTATGTACTTGGAATATTTTAAAGGCTCCAGTAGATAGTAAAAATACAGAAGAAATACAGGTTACTATCCCTCAAGGATCAGGTGTTTCAACTATCGCAAACATCCTAAAAGAAAAAAAATTAATAAAAAATACGACATTTTTCAAAATATATGTTAAAATAAACAACGTTTCTAGTATGAAAGCAAGTACATACTCTTTAAAACAAAGTATGTCCTTAGAAGAAATTATAAACACTTTGGTAGAAGGAAATAACTATAATCCCGATTCCATTAAATTAACTTTTAAAGAAGGAAAACGAGTAACTGATTATATTGGTGTAATTGTAGGTAATACAAATAATACTCAAGAAGAAACAGAAAGCATCTTTAAAGATCAAACCTATTTAAAAACCTTAATTACTAATTATTGGTTTTTAACAGATGATATTTTAAATACCAATATCTATTATCCATTGGAAGGTTACTTATTTCCTGATACCTATTATTTTGCTAATAAAGATGTAGATGTAAAAACAATCATAGAAACTATGCTAACTGAAATGGATAAAAAATTAACACCATACAAACAAAGTATAGAAGCAAGTGATTTATCTATACATGAAATACTAACCCTTGCCTCAGTAATTGAAAAAGAAGGTAAGACTAAAGACTTTAAAGACATTTCTTCAGTATTTCATAATCGTCTTCAACAAGGAATGCAATTACAAAGTTGCGCTACATCTTATTATGGAATGGGTCTAGAATTTAGTGACGTTGGAATTGCAACCGCCGAAATGATGAATAATAAAAATCCTTACAATACATACATCATCTCTGGTCTACCAGTCGGACCAATTTCAATGCCAGGGCTAAATTCAATAGATGCAGCTCTTAATCCAACAGAGACAAATAATTTATTCTTCATCTCAGACAACGAAGGAAATACTTACTTTTTTGCAACTGCTGCTGAACATTCAAGAAAAAAAGATGAACTTATAAGAAATGGTAAATGGAAAAGATAAAGGTGATTACAAATAATGAATACCTATGAAATAATCTCAGAAATACGTACTTATGCTAAAGAAAATAATGTCCCCATTATGTTAGAAGATGGCATTGAGTTTTTAACAAAGTACATTGTAAAAAATAATATAAATTCTGTTTTAGAAATTGGAACGGCTATCGGTTATTCTGCTATAATGATGGCCTTAGCCAATGAAAAACTTACAATAACAACAATAGAACGTGATGAAAAAAGATATTTAGAGGCTTTAAAAAATATCAAAAAACTAAACCTTGAAAATAGAATAACCCTAATTTTTAATGATGCTCTAGACGTTAACATCACAGAAAAATATGATTTAATCTTTATTGATGCCGCTAAGGCTCAAAGTATAAAATTCTTTGAAAAGTTTGAAAAAAACTTAAATCCTGCGGGAACTATTATAACTGATAATCTTGAATTTCATGGCCTAGTTCATAAAAAGGAAGAAGAAATAGAAAGTAGAAATTTAAGAGCCTTAGTACGTAAGGTAAAAGAATACACAATTTATCTAAAAGAAAATGAACGTTATAAAACTGAATTTTTCAATATAGGAGATGGCATATCTGTAAGTAAAAAAATAGAAACAAAATAGGAAAGGTGAAGTACAATGAACACAATTCAATTACTAAAATGTAGTGAATCATTAAGAAACTGTTGTAGTGACTATGCTTTAGCAAAACTACTATCTATTCTTCATCGTGCCCTAAACTTAATTCAGTTAATAGCCCCAATTTTACTTTTGCTTTCATTTGTGATTGGTCTAATTAAGTTAATGATGAATCCTGACGATAAAAAAGGAAACAAACCATTATTTAATAAAATAATTGCTGCAGTTATGTGTTTCATTATGCCGACTATAATCAATCTATTTTTTAATATTATGCCCGAAACAGTAGAAGTAGGAGCCTGTTGGAAAAGTGCCGAAGAAATAGATGCCAAACTAACTCCAACAGAAAGCCAAACATCCCAGTCTAATACTGGCCCAACAAAATATTATAATTCCACAACTTCTAGTTCCTCATCTATAAAAGGTAGTGCTAGAGGTCAAGAAATAGCTGCTTATGCCAAACAGTTTGTTGGTAAAAAATATACTTATGGTGGTACTTGGAATGGTGAATTGCCATATACTCCAACAGATTGCTCAGGCTTTGTTCAAGGAGTTTATCGCCATTTTGGTATAAACCTAAAAAGAACAACTTCAGCCCAATGGAATGACAAAAGTACTTATACCTTAGTCTCAGCAAATGATATAAGAGCTGGAGATATTGTAATGTATAGAGACCATGTTGCTATTGCTACTGGAAATGGTAATGAAATAGTTCATGCCTCAAACTCTAGAGACGGAGTAAAATTAACCACCAACTACAACTATAACAGTTCCAATCTTTTAGGAATAATGCGCATGAATGGAGTAAACTAATTACCAAATAAATAACAAAAAAGAATAAAGGTTGCCAAGATACTAGGAGGATAATATGATAATGTATGATAAAAAGAAGCCTACCCAAAAGAAGGTTCAGAAAAAAGTAAATAAAAGACAACTACATCCCGTAGAATACCTCCAATTAGGCCTAGCAGTCCTAACCATATTTGGAATAATTTATTTTAGTATCTATCAAAACAATAGAAAAAATTATACTTACTTAAAAGTAGATAAAAACTCGCCTTTAGTTATAACACGTTTTGATAATGAAAATTCTAAATATCCCATTACTGTTCCCTACATTAACATAAATACTGAGGAAATAAAAAATATTAATACTGAAATATTAACCTTTTCTCAAGTCTTAGCCAGTAAAAAGAAAAGTGTTATTCTATACGACTATGAAGTAAATGGTGAAATATTATCCCTTGTCCTAACCACTATAGATAATAGTACTGACATTCCTAAAATCGATTTTAAAACCTACAACATCGACTTAAAAGATACCAAAGTTCTAACTAATGAAGAGATTTTAAACCTTTATGGTATCACTTCAACCGATGTTGAAAAAGTCCTAGAAACTAAATTTAAAAAGTATTATCAAGAAGAACTACAAGCAGGCTATCTTATTGAACAAGAATGTAATTATGACTGTTTCTTAAGATATAGAGAAATTACTTCTTATCTAGAAAATGTAAAATACTATATCAGTAATAAAAACTTAGTAGCCTACAAACCATTTGCTACTCAATCAATTTATGGTGAAGAAGAATTCTATGCCGATGAAACCTTCGGTTTTCAAATAACAAGTTCCGAACAAGAAAGTTAATCTTTCTTCTTTTTTTCGCGATAATATATAAAATGTGATATGATATAAACAGAAATGAGGTAAATATGAAAATATTAGTAGAAGGAAATGCTCAAAATAAAAAACTCTTATCAGCAACCGATGGCTTAATTTTATCCTTACAAGACTACTCAGTCCAAAGTTCAAAAACCTATACTTTGTCTGAGATAAAAGAAATAGTAAAAAATAATCCAAGCCTAGAAATATTCGTTAATTTGAATAAAAATTTCTTTAATCCGGAAATAGAAAACTTAAAAGAAACACTACTAGAATTAGAAAAATTAAATCTAAAAGGGATCTTCTTTTATGACTTAGCCGTTCTTGAATTAAAAAAAGAGCTAAACTTAAAAACAGATTTAGTCTGGAATCAAACATACATGGTTAATAACTATAAGACCTGTGATTACTATTACGGAAAAGGTGTAAAATATGCCGCTATAAGTAAGGAAATAACTCTAGAAGAAATAAAAGAAATAATTACAAAAAGTAAAATAACTTCCATAGTCGAAACCTTTAGTATCCCAAGTGTTGCTTTTTCAAAAAGAAGTCTCTTAACAAACTACTACAAAGACTTAAATAAAGAGCCTAAAAAGGAATTAATAATTACCGAAAAAGCCACGTCAACTGACTACCTAGTAGAAGAAGATGACCTAGGAACTAACTTTTACTTAAATAGCATAACTAATGCTAGTACTATAATAAAAGAATTATATAAAGTTAATTGTCCATACATAGTATTAAGAGAATATGGAATTGCTGAGGAACTATTCATTGATATTTTATCTGATACTAAAAAATATATAGAAGGAAATTGTCAAGATGAAAAATATACAGAGAAGTATAAAAGTCTAGGTGAATTTACTAATTTCTTCTTTAAAAAGACAATATATAAGGTGAAGAAAAATGACTAAAGTAGAATTATTATCTCCAGCAGGTGATTTAGAAAGATTAAAAATAACTTTATTATATGGAGCAGATGCTGTCTATATTGGTGGTCAGTCTTATAGTCTAAGAGCCAATGCCACAAACTTTTCTTTAGAAGAGATAAAAGAAGGCTGTACTTTTGCCCATAACCTAAATAAAAAAGTATACTTAACACTAAACATTGTTTTTCATAACGAAGACATGCAAGATGTTGAAAGTTATATAGATAAAGTAGTAGCTTGTGGTATAGATGCATTTATTGTAAGTGATCCATTCATTATTTCTTACATAAAAAATAAACATAAAAATGTCGAAGTACATCTCTCAACTCAAAACTCAACTAGTAATTATAAAGCCGTTGAGTACTTTAAAAATGAAGGAGTAGATAGAGTAGTTCTGGCCAGGGAAGTAGGTAAAACCGGTATGCAAGAAATAATTGAAAAAACTGGTATGGATATTGAAGTCTTTATCCATGGTGCTATGTGTACTTGTTATTCAGGACGCTGTGCCTTATCAAACTACGTAACCAATAGAGATGCCAATCGTGGAGGCTGTGCCCAAGTATGTCGTTTTGCCTTTAAAACTACTGAAGAAAAAGACTTTACTATGGCAACAAAAGATCTAAATATGGCCGAATACATTAAAGATTTAATAGAAATAGGTGTAAAAAGTCTAAAAGTAGAAGGAAGAATGCGCTCTCTTTATTATCTAGCAACAGTAATTGGTACGTATCGTGAAATAATAGATAGATATTACAATAACACTCTAACAGAAGATATAATGCAAAAATTAGAATATCGTCTAAGTAGAGTAGCCAATCGAGAAGTATCAACCCAATTCTTTCTAAAAGAAGCCGATTACACCGATCAATACTATTCAGGAAGACAAGAATTATCAAACCAAGACTATCTTGGCTTAATTACTGGTTATGATGAAGAAAATAACTGTATTATTCTAGTCGAAAGAAATTACTTTAAACCAGGTGATAAAACAGAAATCTTTACTCCATCCGGTGAAGTATATGACTATGTAATAGATAAAATATATGATGAGAACATGCAAGAATTAGAACTAGCCAGACATCCCGAACAAGTTTTAAAACTAAAGTTTCCTCATAAATTAGAAAAATATTCAATGATAAGATTAATAGTAAAGGAGAATTAAAATACATCATGGGTAAATATTATAAGGTACCATTATTTCAATGTCGAGATAATACCGTATCTAAAGTAGATGACATAATTGTAGATAGAAGAAAATTTGCTGGAACTAGAGAGATAGTTTCAGAAATATTAATAGACGAATATAGACAAAAAGAAGGTCCAACATCCTGGGAAAAAGAACTAATAGAAGAAGATATTAAAACTAGAGGCTACTATCTTTTTGTAAGAAAGATAGATATGCAAAAAGAAAATATTCCGACACCAGAAGAAGTAGAGTCCTATGTTGCCAACTATGGCACAAAGCCTATAAAAGATGTTGTATTTCAAATATTTGAAAATGAAAGAAAAGTCAAAGTAAAAAAATAAGTAAAAATAAAGAAGGTGTATTATGAAAAATCTAGAAGCCATAAAAAATAATTTTTTAGCCCAAGAAAAAATATATTCTAAATATGCAACTAAAAGTAGTGCTGCCATTCGTTTCACTGAACTTGAAGATGATGACATAAGAACACCATTTTTTAGAGATGTAGATCGTATAATTCATGCCTATAGTTATACAAGATATGCTGATAAAACACAGGTATATTCTTTTAAAAATAACGATCATATATCTAAAAGAATGACTCATGTTCAACTAGTCAGCAAAGTAGCAAGAACTATAGGTAGAGGTCTAGGTCTAAACACTGACTTAATAGAGGCAATTGCCCTAGGACATGATATAGGTCATACTCCTCTAGGCCATACTGGCGAGGCTATTTTAAATGAAATATCCCTTCGAGAATTAAATGAATACTTTGCCCATAATATTCAAAGTGTAAGACATTACATGTATGTAGAAAATAATGGTAATGGCCTTAATTTAACAGTCCAGGTTTTAGATGGAATAATGTGTCATAATGGAGAACTATTATCTAATAAATATGAACCAGTATCAAAAACAAAAGAAGAATTTCTAAATCAATATAATGCTGCTTATAAAGATTTAAAAGCATCTGCTAAAAATCATCCTATGACACTAGAAGGCTGTGTAGTTCGTATAAGTGATATAGTAGGTTATATTGGAAGAGATATCGAAGACTCCATAAATCTAGGCTTATTTAATAGAGATGATCTACCTAAAGAAATAACTAAAGTATTAGGCAATGATAATAAAGATATCATTAATACTATCGTAACAGATATTATTGATAACAGTTATGATAAACCATACATAACAATGAGTAGTGAAGTATTTACTGCTCTAAACGAACTAAAGAAGTTTAACACCAAAAACATTTATAGTAAAAGTCTAACTCCACAAGAAATAGCCTATTATCGTCAAGGTATGAACAAAATATATACCAAGTATTTATCAGACGTTGAAAATGACAATAAAGATAGTATAATTTATAAACTATTTCTAAATACTCAATCGTCAAAGTACTTACAAGAAACTAATAAAAAACGTCAAGTAATAGACTTTATTGCTGGCATGACTGATGACTTATTCCACCAAGAAATAGAAAAGTATTGAAAAAATAATAAAAGTATGTTATAATATGGCCACTTTCGAGGGGGAATGTTGTGATATGAAAGATTTTTCAATGAAGAAAAAAGCAGACTATATTAAAAAGTGTGAAAGAAATGCCGATGGTAGCCTAACTGTTACCTATGCTGATGGAACTGTGTACAATGATTATGCAGATACTAAAGAAAACATCGACACAATAGATGTTGCTATGGAAAGACAAGTAGAAATAGGTCATGCCAATATTGGCAAATTTAAAGGCTTAATGTTTTTATCAGGTATAGCCGCTTTAGCACCTGAATATTTATATAACGTAGGATGCAATATGGGATTTATTCCTGAAGAACAAAAACCATTTTTTACTTGTGGTGCCATTTTAGTAAGTCTATTAGGATTGAAAGAAATAATTAAACATGCTGGATACATAAATGAAGAAGCAAAGTTTGACCTACGTGATTCAATGCGTGGGGACCTATTAGAAATTGCGAATAATTATCCTAACATGTATCCACATGCATTTACCGGCTTAAGAGAAAAAGAATATCAAAAAGCCTGTGAATTAATCGACAAAGGAGAAGATCCTTTTGCAGCCAGAAACTCTGACTGGTATAGTGGTAGAACTTTATTAAAGATAAAGAAAAACATAGAAAAAGATAAAGCCCATCAATTAACACTAGTTCCAAGAAAAAAATAAATAATCAGTTTACACTAAAAATATATGTCAAAGAAATACAAGTTAAGTCTAGTACTTTAACTTGTATTTTTTAATAGGCCTTCGTCCTAAACATCCATATAAACATAGAATCAGTTAAGAAAATTAATTTAACCAAAAAATAGAATATTATCATTAAATAATGAATAAAATATAAAACAGGCATTTATAAAAATAGAAAATTAGAAAAAACTTGAAAAAATAAGGAAATTGTGTTACACTATGGCTACTTTTGAGGGGAGTAATGGTGATAAAATGAGAGATTTGTCAAGAAAAAAAGATAAAAATTATATTAAAAGTTGTGAAAGAAAAA
This sequence comes from uncultured Bacilli bacterium, assembly GCA_934168245.1. Lineage (GTDB taxonomy): Bacteria > Bacillota_I > Bacilli_A > RF39 > UBA660 > CAG-877. The sequence continues at coordinate 112,211 of CAKPMY010000004.1, read as the reverse complement.
CAGATGGTAGTCTAACTGTTACTTATGCTGATGGAACTGTATATGATGATTATGCCAATACAGCCGAAAACATTGAAAAAATAGATACTGCTATGGAAAACCAAGTAAAGCAAGGTTATGATAATATTGGCAAATTTAGAGGATTGTTAGGTTTATCATGCCTAGTTTCCTTAGCAAGTAGTATAGCCCCGGCCTATATATATCAGGCGGAGTTCGTTCCAGAAGAGCAAAAACCTTTTGTTGCTGGTGGTGTTATTATAGTATCTTTACTAGGAGCAAGGGAAATAATAAGAAATGCTGTTTGTCTAAAGGAAATAGAAAAATTTAAAAAACGTGATTCAATGCACCAAGAATTATCAAAAATTGCTGCTGAGTATCCTACCACATATCCACATGCTTTTGAAGGTTTAAGTAAAAAAGAACACGCACAAGCCCGTACTTTAATTAGAAAGGGAGAAGATCCTTTTACCGCCAGAAATTCTGATTGGTATAGCGAAAGAACATTAGAAAAAATAGAGAGAAATGTAGAGCGAGACAAAGCCTACCAATTAACTCTAATTCCAAGAAAAAATAAATAATTAGTTATTGCTAAAATAAAAAAAATATGTTATACTAGCGCAAGTTAAGTCTAGAGATTTAACTTGTATTTTGTAATAAACATTTAATGAGGTGATAAAGATGGGAAGTAAAAATGCTGTATATTTAACCCAAGAAGGACTAGACGAATTAAAGGCTGAACTAGACAATTTAATTAATGTTAGACGTCCTGAAAATATTCAAGCAATAAAAGAAGCAAGATCATTAGGAGACTTATCTGAAAATGCAGAGTATGATGCTGCACGAAATGAACAAGCCCAAATAGAAGCAAGAATCAAACAATTAGAAAAAATGTTAGAAAATGTTTCAATTATTACAGAAGTATCAAAAGACAAAGTTGGTATAGGTAGCACTGTTGTTATTAAATATGTAGACGATGAGGAAGAAGACGAATATAAAATCGTTGGTAGTCAAGAAGCAGACCCATTTGAAAGTAAAATATCAAATGAAAGTCCTATTGCCAAAGCCTTACTAGAACATAAAGTAGGAGACGTTGTAACAGTAGAAAGTCCAAATGGTTCTTACGAAATAGAAATAGTTGAAATAAAATAATGAAGAATAGCCGAAATGGCTATTTTTTTGTTTATAAGGAATTTTCTTGCGAATATTGACTTTTAATCTGAATATGATAAAATCAAATATAGATAAGAATAGTAAAAATGTGAGAGTAAAAGTATTATAAAGTAGGGATAGTATGTTAAGAAAGAAGAAAAAACAACTGACTAAGGCAACTACATTCTTAGTATTATTAGTTATTATATTATTAGTAGGCTTAACAAGTATTATAATAAAAAAGAATACTTTTTATAAAATTACCTCTAGAGTAAAAGCCATCGAAAAATATAACGAAAACAAAAAAGAAACCCAAGCAATCGGCTGGTTAAAAGTACAAGGAACTAATATAGATTATCCTATAATATATGCAGATGCCGAAACTGATTTTTCAGAAATGCTTGATGACTTTACCTGGATGATTAATGATGTTGATAAATTAATAAATAGAGTCTATATATTTGGTCATAACATTTTAAATGTATCATCAAATCCCATCATAACCGATGAGAATCATCATAGATTCGAACAACTTCCATCATTTATGTACACAAGTTTTGCCAAAGAAAATAAATATATTCAATATACCGTAGCGGGCAAAGACTATTTATACAAAATATTTTCTGTATCAATCATAAATGATTTTGACCTTTACCACGAAAGCGTAGAGTTTAGTAAAGAAGATTTAAAAGAATACATTGCCCAGTCATTAAAGGATAGTTTCTATGATTATGATATAGATGTAAATGAAAACGATAACATCATAACTTTAGGAACCTGTACAAGATTCTATGGTACAACGACAAGATATACCTACAAAATAGATGCTAGAATGGTAAGAGAAGATGAAAAGATTACTAACTATGACCTAAAAGAAACTAAAAATTATAAACAAATAAAAGAAAAATTAGATACAAATTTGGAAGGAGAAGAGGAAGATGCCAAAGAGTTGTAAAAAAATATTAAAAGTATTATTTATACTACTTCTTGTATTCGTAACTGTAATTAGTATAAATATATATGCAGAAGAAACAAATACTACAACAGATGGAAATCAAACTACAGAAAATAAAACTACCTGTACTAAAGAGGCCGCAAACAATAAGTATAAAACTAAATTTGAAGTACCAAAAGGTAAAGATTATTTTACATTAAGTATTAGTGCCGGACAATTCCTAGTCAGAGTAATTAGAACTGATATGGATGGAAATGGTTATAGTGGAGAAGACTACATATTAAATGCTGATCCAAATGCTGGGGAAATAAATAATAGTATTAACATAAATTATGATACCAAAACCCAACACGGTATAATTGTTATTTTTGCATACATAGGACCAGATGATGGAGTTTGTTCTCCAAATAGTGAGGAAGTTCAAAATATTGTCAAAAGCACCATGAAATCAACAAAATTCACTCCAACACCAAATAGTTATATTACAACCTATTCCTACGATGTTTCTGGAACAGCTGAGCCACCTGTTTTAACAAATAAACACTATAATGGCTTGTGTAAAAAATTCCGTGAAGGAGTTTGGGATGACAAATTTGGAACTGGTGAATACAAGATCTCTAAAAAGGATTTTCAACAGTATAACCCAGCCGTAACCAATGCTGCTAGTGAATATGCTGGTTATATACCATATTGCTATTCCGAAACCTATAATTACAATTATGACGAAGATTATGTTATAAGAATGATGAAAAATGCCATTAGAAGTTATAAAGCCCAAAATTCCTCTAACGGTGAAAAAAAAGAAATACCCGTACCACCAAATGCTGAAAAAAATTACAATCTTTCAAACAGCAATGAAAGTGAACCGACTTTCTCCTCTAACCAAAAAGAAAGTCTAAAGTGCAGTCCTACAAAATTTGGCTATAAACTTGCTGATGGAACCTTGTATGATTATGTCAACATGAATACGTACTATGCCCATAATGAATGGGCAAAGACAGAATATCTTCCAAACAGTGGAAAAGCTATGTCTTGTGAAAAAGCCTGTGGTGAGACAATAACCGTATCTTATGGTCCTCCGGTCGCAACAAGAGGTGGTTTATGTTTTGAATATAAAGTAAAAGTTGAAAGCAAAGTAACATGTAGCGCTGAATTTAAAGGTGACACACCCTCAAGAGGCGAATACAAGGAATGTGATCCAACTCCTGTTTGTGCCCCAAGCAAGAATGATTATACTGCCAATCAAGCCGGTCCATCTGAAGACTATGATAAATGTATAAGAAAGTGTGACAACGGTAAGTATACTCAAAAATGTGCTAATAAATGTTACAAAGAAGTTTATGGTTCAGGTAAAAATAAGAAGTTAACATCAACTCTATATAATAATGCCAGAGTATTAAAAATAAATAATCCTGCTTGTCCAAGTTCTGTAGATGAAATTAGCGGTTATTATGAAAGAGTTGGTGGCTCAATAACTTGGGTAGGAACTGGTGGCTATTGGAGTAAATATGCTAGATGGTATTTTTATCCATCAAATATAAGCAGAACCTGCCGAGACGATGAAGCAAGTGGAGGAACAGGAGACCCAAGATGTATTGGACAATGGGGAACAAACTGCATGTATACAGCAGATGCTAATGGTTTCAAAGATACCACAACATTCCATTGTATAGACGTTTGTGAATATACTGGCTGTGATGGTGCCAATGATTACCTAAATCCAGGTGAGGCAGAAGAAGCCTATGAAGAAGATTTACGTGCTTTTGAAGCCTTTAAATCTAGTTGTACTGCTCAAGCCTCATGTTCAACAAAAACAGCTGAGTTTACAATAAAAGTAAATAATAGAACCGCTGATAAACCAACTCAAGATAACTGGATTAATTATACAGCAGCCGAAATTAGTCAAGGTGGTATATTAACTGATGCCAGCGGCGTAGTTATAGATAGAAAATACTGCTACAACAATAATGAAGAACCATATAAATACTTAACAGAATGGAGTTTCCCAGGTACTTGGGTAAATAACAAGACAGGTGAAATAAAATATACACCAGTAACTGGTAAACAATGGCATCAAAAGAAGAGTAAATTCTGTACCAATTTGAATTCTGCCGATGTAAATACTAAATGGTGGCAATATGGTATGAAAAAAGGTGTTGGTGTAGAAACTCCAAGTCAAGAAGTACTAAACGGCATCGAATATAACATTCTAGCCAGTGCTAGAAAATTCGGACACTATGCTTGGAATATCGATGTAAGTTGTTTCTATGCTCTATACGACAATCCATTCCCAGATAGTCCTGTATGTGACTGTACCGATGCAGAATGTCTTGCGACTAAAAATGACCCAACGTGTACTAATCTGCCAGACCCAGACGATCCAACTAAGAAAAATACTATTTCATACCGAATAAGAACTGTTGATAATAAAGACTTATTCCCAGATACAGATGAAAATCCAACTACTGAAACCGCAGCAACTGGTAGAACCCCAGGCTTTAACTGGACAGCTGATGCTGAGAATTTAAAAAATACAGATTACATTATTTCACCAGTTTACTTAGTTCAAAGAATTCAAAGTAGAGCAGATGAAATCTATGACGAGCAATACGAAAATAGTTATTTGGACTACAGATTCGTTCTAGATCGTGAAGCCTTAAGTAGAATAAGACAATATTCTAAAAATGAAAGTGGCAGTAAATATACAACATTTAGTGGAACATTTACTGTTAAAAATGGTGTTTCAGTTTATAACAGTCCACTATTTAGAAGTGTTGGTTCATCAAGTTATAGATTAGATAGTAAATATGTAAAAACACGTGGTGTCTTAGGTTGTAACAACCAGGCAAATAGTGATAGGTGTGAATCCTATTCAGAATTAGGAACTATAGGAGGCTAATATATGAATAAAGGAATGTTAACAGTTGGAATTATTATATTAGCCCTTATGGGTCTCTTACTAATAAACGTAATATCAAATTACTCAACAGGTAGTGAATTAGACTACTACCTTGTAAAAGAAACCGTCGAGGCTTCAATTGAAGATGCCATTGACGTAAAATATTATCGTGATAATGGTGCCATTCGTATGGACAAAGATAAATTTGTTGAAAGTTTCTTAAGAAGATTTGCTGATAGTGTTGATAACACCAGAAACTACAGAGTAAGCATTTACGACATCAATGAAGTACCACCAAAAGTAAGTGTAAAAGTAGACTCTGCAACAGTATTAAGTTTTGATAGCCAGAACTTAATAATGACAACAAGTTTTGATGCCATAGTAGAATCTACAAAAAAACATGATGTCTACTTAACTGAGGCTTATTTAGATTCTGAAAACGAATTAGGAAAGCCAATCACATTAGATCCAAATACTAATACATATAGTCAAGATAGTTAAAAATAACTATCTTTTTTTTCATATTTGGTTTATACTTATTAAAGATAGAGTAATGGGAGTTGATTATAGTGATAGTTAGAAAACCGTATGCCTTTTTGATTAAAAATTTCAAAAAGATTCATATTTTCATGTTCATATTATGTGCATATGTCTACTACAAATGTATTACTTTAAGTTCATTTATTAAAGAATTTATGGACTTATTTACATACGATGTCAACAATGAGCCAATATCAACTTATACTGGTTTTTTTCCTGTACTCTGCTTATTCTTAATAATTGCCTCAAGTGTAGCCCTAGTTATTCTTTTAAAACACAAGAATAAACCTTGGAAAATATATCTCCTTCTAGCAATAGAATACTCTGCCTTACTAATAGCCTTTTCCTTCGTTGCTAGTTACTTCAATAGTTACACTGGTGTCGTAGAATCAACTGGTATTAGAGCCTTACGAGACATTATTTTCTTATTAACACTTCCTCAATATGCAGTTTTCGTTATTCTAGCCATCAGAATTTTAGGGGTCGACTTAAACAAATTTGATTTTAAAGCCGATGCTGAATACTTAGAATTAGCCGAAGGCGATAGAGAAGAAATTGAGATTAGTATTGATGTTGATAAAGATAGTATTAAACGTCTATATAGAAAGTTAAAACGAAACTTAGGTTACTTTTACAAAGAACACAGTCTTCCAGTAAACATTGCTCTAGCCTTACTACTTATCTTTATAATGTATAAAAGTTACGTTTTTATCTTTATTACTAATAAATCATATAAACAAGGTGATCTTATCAATACAAATGGCTATACTATAAAAATAAATAATAGCTACTATACTGATAAAGATTATAAAGGAGATAAAATCTCAGAAGGAAATAGTTTTGTAATTTTAGATATAACTATTAAAAATAATGCCCAAAAACGTAAAGTAAACTTTAATCGTTTTCATGTTATGAATAGAACTAACAACCATTCTCCAACTAATAGAACTTATGAAACATCTTTTAAAGATTTAGGTACTACTATAGATGATTTAACTTTATCAAATGGTCAAGAAAGAAATTTACTTCTAATTTACAAAGCCAGTGAAAAAGAAGAAATTAATCGTTTTGTTTTATATTATCAAGAATTATCAGGTAATGATAAACACCTACGTAAAATAAAATTAAAACTAGCGGACTTATCTAAAGTGACTCAAAATGATCCAATTGAAATAGGCGATATTATGAATGTTAAAGTTTCAAATGAAGAATTAGAGTTTGCCTTAGATAACATGACTATAACTGATACAGCAACTTATGGAAAAAATGTTTGTCAAAACGGCTTTTGTCAAGTAAAAGAGTACACCTCTAAAGCCGTAAAAGGATATAAAGTATTAAAAATGGAATTTGCTTCAAATGACTTTGGCGGCGAAGATATGATTGACTTTTTAACTAGTTATGGTAAAATTAGTTATATAGTAGATAATGGCAAAACTAGGAAAGGGCTTAGAATTAAAAATGCTCTTGAAATATCCAAGTATTATGGAAAATATGTATATATAAGAGTACCTGACGATATCGTTAATGCTAAAAACATAAAACTAATTATAACAGTAAGAAATAATCAGTACACATATAAGTTAAAGTAAGGAGATAAATATATGAAAAAAATGAAACAAATACGTTTAGTAGTTACTTTAATTATTATCGGTTTATTTATTTGGTTCTTAGTATTATCACCATATATAACCTTTAAAAGAAATGAAAAGACTATGCTAGCAGCAGCTAAAAGATATTTTGAAATAAATGTCGATAAATTACCAACTGGCACTAGAATGACAACAGTAACACTACAAACTCTAACCAGAGAGTCATATATTAAGGAAGACTTCTATGTACCATTTAGTAAAAAGCCTTGTTCAATAACAAAGAGCTGGGTAAAAGTAAAACATACTGATTCTGGTTATAAATATTACACTTACTTACAATGTGGTGTATTAAAATCAACAACTGATCACCAAGGACCAGTAATAACTTTAAATGGTGCTAGTGAAATAACTCTTAATAGAGGCGAAAATTATAAAGAACCTGGAGTTAAAAAAGTAGTTGATAATACTGATGGTGAAATAGATGTCAGCGAAGTTGAAATAACTGGTAAAATTGACACATCTAAAATAGGAACATACACTTTAACTTATAAAGTATCAGATAGTTTTAAAAATGAAACTACTAAAACGAGAACTATCAAAGTAGTTCAAGAATTAAAATATACCGTTGAAAAAGCCACTAAAAATGGTACTTATATTGGAAATGCCATCGATAACTATATTAGATTTTCTGGAATGGATTTCAGAATTGTTGGAGTAGTAGATGGAAATGTTAGAATCGTCTCAGCAGAAGATGTTGCTAATGTAAATTACTCAGACTTAGATGAATGGTTAAAATATTACTATGAACATATCAATAAAGATTCCAAAGACTTCATAGTAAAAGCCAAGTATTGTAATGATACTTTAAAAGATACTTCAACCAAAGAATGTACAAAATGGACTGATGAAAAGAATGTTTATGTTTTATCAGTGCAAGACATTAATAATAGTGTCAGTGATGATGGCCTAAGTTATTTATATCCAAAAACAATAGTTTGGTTATCAAATGCTAAAGACACTAAAGAGAGTTGGGCAACAAGAAACTTCTTTGGAGGAACTCCTTCAAAATACATGGCCTTTCCTAAAGAATACAATTTTGGTGTAAGACCAGTCTTCACAATAAAAGGAGCAACATTAATTACCGATGGTGAAGGTACTGAAAAAGATCCTTATATAATTGATGATTATGAAATATCAACACCTGGTGAATTATTAAATACTAGACTTTCAGGAGAATATGTTAAATATTCAAATATGTTATGGCAAATAATAGAGACAACATCTGATTCTACAATCAAAGTAATATCAAATGAGACTATGAAAGTAGATAGTCTAACAAATATATCATATCCATCTGAATCTGTGAAGAGCATATATAATCCGAATAAAAAAGGAAATATAGGTTATATAATCAACCAAAAAGCCAGTGATGCTGTAGATGAAAAATACTTTGTAAAAGCAGAAATAGAAGTTCCGATTTATAAAACTATTGCTACATACAAAGGTACAAGTTCTACTAAAAAATATAAAGTTAAATTTCATGCTCCAAATATGTATGAAATGCATACTGCAAAAAATAACATAGTACAACATAGTTACTGGTTAATGAATTCTTCAGAAGAAGATTATCGTAGATATATGGTAGCAGAACTTGGCTCTGTATTCTATGACACTAACATACCTTTTGAATCAGGTGTAAGACTAGTGGGTTACTTAGACAAAAAATGTCAAATAACTGGTGGACAAGGAACTAAAGAAGATCCATATACAATAGCGAAGTAGGGATAATATGAAAAAAAGAAAGAATGAAGATAGAAAAAAGTTACTAATATTTACAACTTTAACTACAACCATAGTTCTTCTAGTAATAACCATATTATTAATAGTTGGTTTAGTAAAAGTAATCACTAATAATAGTGCAGTCTATTATAAGATAGAGCCAAGGAGTGAAGAAATTACTAAATATGCCAACGAACATGAAGAACTAGATACCTTAGGCTGGCTAAAAGTTCAAGGAACTAATATTGACTATCCTGTAATTTATGGAAGTATAGATTTAGACTTTGATACGATAAGAAATGATTTTACCTGGCTAGAAAATAAAGTCCAAACAATAAAAAATAGAATTTTTATTCAAGGCCACAACATCAGAAATGTTTCAAGTAAACCTTTAATTACGGAGGAAAGTCATTCAAGGTTTGAACAACTACCTTCATTCACATATCTAGATTTCGCTAAAGAAAACCAATATATACAATATACGACTGCTGGAAAAGATTATTTATATAAAATCTTTTCTGTCACAATTGTAGATGATAATGATTTATCTCATACCTCAAAGAATTTTACAAAAAAAGAATTAAAAGAATATATTACTCAGTCTTTAAAAGATAGTTTTTACGACTACGATATAGATGTAAATGAAGATGACAACATCATCACTCTAGCAACTTGTACAAGATTTTATGGTAAAGTCAAAAATTATATCTATAAAATAGATGCCAGAATGGTAAGAGAAAATGAGAAGGTTAAAAACTATTCTGTAAAAGAAAATAAAAACTATGAAAAAATTAAAGAAGCAATGAAGGCAGGTGAAGCAAGTGAAAAGTCAATGTAAGAAAAAAATATTTATTATGATAATCTTTTTCTTAATAATGGCCCTAAATCTCAACGTTTATGCTGAAGATACAGGTAAATGCGATAAGACAACCGCTGAAAATCGTTTTGGTATTACCTCAAATAATGATATAGATAATGGTAAAATAACAGTTGCAATCAAAAAAGGTGCTTTTGATGTAACTATTAAAATACTAGATTCATCATATGTACCAAAAGATGGTGAACCAGAAGAAAAAGTATTAAAAGAAGAAAAAATGACTTTAAATGCTAACTCTAAAAATGGTAACATTGTAAAAGAATTAAACTATGCCTATGATAAAACACAGAGTCAAATAATTAAAGTTATCTTAAACTTTACTGATACTAATGATTCAGTTTGTGGATATCGAGCAAATCAATTAGAATATGAGTTATTTTTTACGATACCTGGTTCAGTAGAAGTAAAACAAAAACAAAATACTCATTACAATGGTCTATGTGCTAAGTTACGTAATGGTATTTGGGATGACAAATTTAAAAAATACGTTTCAAAAGAAGTATTTGAAAAATATAATCCTGCTGCAACTAATTCAGCATCAATATATGCATCAAGCCTAGCTGTATATTGTTATAAAGAGTATGTAACTGCAAATTATGGCGAAGATACAGTTGCTATGTTAATTGGAAATGCTGTTAAGGCTTATAAGAATAGTCTAAAAACAACAATTGATATACCCGATGCCTCACCTGATATTCCAAATGAAAATAGATATGATTTAAGCAAAGAAACAAGTGATGATGCCAAAAGATTTAATCAAGGTTTAAAACTAACTTGTGACAGTAAGAATCTAGGTACGATAGGTAAATTCAGTTATGCTAATAAACATGTCTATTATGCAACAGATACAAAAACAACTACGTTACCGCTAAAACATACAGTTACTTGTACCAAAAAATGTAGTGAAACATTAACTGTAGAATATGGACCACCAGTCGCAACAAAAGCCGGTCTATGCTTTGAATATAAAGTAAAAGTACAGAGTGAAGTAAAATGTGATTCAACTGTTAGCGGTGGACCACCAACTCCAGATGAATATCCAGTGTGTATTCCAGTACCATGGTGTAATGGATTAAAGGATAAAGAACATCAAGCAGGACCAACCGATGAATTTGATAGTTGTGTAAATTCCTGTGATGGTGGCATCTATACTCAAGCCTGCATTAATAAATGTTATAATCAAGTTTATGAGAATACAACAAGTAAAAAATTAAATTCTACATACTATAATCCAGCCGTATTAAAACTCTTCACAGTCAGTTCCACATGTGACTATTCAAGGAGTAATGGTTATTACACAAGAGCAAATGGAACAACGGGAGAGATTACAGCATGGATAGGCGAAGAAGGAACTTGTACTGCCTATGCTCCATACTACTTCATTTATGAAGGAGAAAGGACAGCAAGAGACCACAACAGTGGTGCATATGTACCTAATGGTCAAGGCTTTAAATACAATTCAAATGGTTGTAGAGATAATTGTCGCTATACAGGTTGTAGTAATGGTGAACCTTTAAGTGAAGAAGAGGCTGATACTAATTATCATAAAGATTTAGAAGCCTATGAAGCCTTCGTAAGTGAGTGTAATGCTCAAGCCTCATGCTCAACAAAATCTGCTGAATTTACAATCAAAGTAAATAATAAAACAGAAGATAATCCAACAACTAATTGGATTGACTATAGTGCTTCTATTCTAAATAGAGTACCAACCGATGCCTCAAACATCATTCTAGATAAATCAGGTTGCTATGGAGAAGGTACAATAGATAAAGCCTACCTAACAGAATGGAGTTTCCCAGGAACCTGGGTAAATAATAAAACCGGTGAAATTAAGTATGAACCAGTAACTGGTAAAGCATGGCATAAAAAACAAGGTAAGTTCTGTACAAATCTAAAATCAATAGATGTTAATACGTTCTGGTGGTATTATGGTATGACAGGAGACTTAAACTATTATCCATCAGCAGAAGACTTAGAAAAACTAGAATACAACATCAAAGCAACTGCTAAAAACTTTGGTCACTATAGTTGGAACATGGATATAAGTTGTTTCTATGCTTTATATGAAACCGCAAATAAAAAACATGATCCAGAACCTGACTGTGATTGTCTTGACCCAGAGTGTGCTAAAACGAATGAATCTTGTAAAAATCCTACCAAAACATCTACACTTTCATATAAGATAAGAACGGTAGACAATAAAGACTTATTCCCAAGTACCGATGAAACAAGTACTTCTGATTCCACTAAAACTGGTAGAACACCAGGCTTTAACTGGACAGCCGAAGCAACTAATATAAAAAATACCAATTATGTTATTGCTCCATCTGTATTAATGGAAAGAATTCAAGAGAAAAAAGATGACATATATGCTGATGATAATGATTCATCAAGTGATCTAGATTATAGATTCTATCTAGACAAAGCAACATTGAAAAAGATACGAGATTACACCAAAAATGAAGCCGGTGGTAAGTATACTAACTTCAATGGAACATTTACAGTAGAAAATGGTGTCTCAGTCTATAACAGTCCACTATTTAGAGGAACAGGTAGTACCATAGATACTAAATTTATTAAGAAAATAGGAAGATTAGGATGTAACAACCAAGCAACTAGTGATAGATGTGAAAACTATTCTAGTCTACTAGGAACTATAGGAGGCTAATATATGAATAAAGGAATGTTAACAGTTGGAATTATTATATTAGCCCTTATGGGTCTCTTACTAATAAACGTAATATCAAATTACTCAACAGGTAGTGAATTAGACTACTACCTTGTAAAAGAAACCGTCGAGGCTTCAATTGAAGATGCCATTGACGTAAAATATTATCGTGATAATGGTGCCATTCGTATGGACAAAGATAAATTTGTTGAAAGTTTCTTAAGAAGATTTGCTGATAGTGTTGATAACACCAGAAACTACAGAGTAAGCATTTACGACATCAATGAAGTACCACCAAAAGTAAGTGTAAAAGTAGACTCTGCAACAGTATTAAGTTTTGATAGCCAGAACTTAATAATGACAACAAGTTTTGATGCCATAGTAGAATCTACAAAAAAACATGATGTCTACTTAACTGAGGCTTATTTAGATTCTGAAAACGAATTAGGAAAACCAATTACATTGGATCCAAACACAAATACGTATAGTCAAGAAAGTTAAAAAAGAAGGAGAAAAGAAGAAAATGGGAAACAAATCAAATGGAATAGTAAAATTCCTACAAAACAAAAATACTGTAACCGTAATCGGTGTAGTAGTGGCCGTTTTAGTATTGTATGTAGGCTATAACATGCGTGTAAAAAGTGCCGTTAATCCAATCACTGTTCCTTATGCCAAAGAAACAATCAAAGGCGGAACACAAATAACAGAGGATAAAGTTGGAACAATCCAAGTACCTCCATCAATGTTAAAAGGAAATGTATTAACACAGCAATCTCAAATAATTGATAAATATGCTCGTCCAGATAGCATTATACCAGAAGGTAGTTTATTCTATTCGACTGCCGTAGTAGAAGAAGGACAATTACCAAATAGTATTATAATGAAATATCCAAAAGGACAAGTATTATACAACATGGCTGTTACAACACAATCAACTTATGGTAACTCAATATATCCAGAAAACTATATTGATATCTGGCTAAAAATAGTAAATAAAGTTGATACAACTAATCCAAATGTTCAAACAGTAGATGCTGATAAAATTCGTTTTGGTAAATTAGTTGAAAATGTTAAAGTACTTGCCGTAAAAGATGCATCAGGTCAACCAGTATTTGCAAACTTAGATGAACAAAGAACACCAGCAATGATTATCTTTGCAGTAGATCAAGAGATTTACACTGTATTAAAAAAGGCTGAGTTCTTAAGAAACTATGATGCAACCCTAATCCCAGTACCAACAGGTGAAGCCTTAGAAGATAAACCAGGTACTACAAAAGTATCAAGTGAAGCACTTGTAAACTTCATTAATGAAGTAACACTGGCAGATTAACAGTTAAAAAGAATATTAATAAGAAAAGAGTGGATGGTTAGATGAACGAGAATATTTTTGATAAACTGGATTTTGGACCTTTAAAGTCACTATTAGAAAATGATGACATTACCGATATATCTTATGATAATAACGGGCAGATATGGATTCGTTCTCTAACTCAAGGTTCTATCAGAGTAGAAGTTAATGGTGCAACTCCAGAATTCATTGAAAAGTTAGCTTTTCAATGTTCAAATGTCATGGGTACAACTTTCAATAATGCAAAACCTTTCCTAGATGCTGAATCAGCAGAGTTACGTTTAAACTTCGTACATCCATCAATTGCAACAAATGGTATTGCTATGGTTATCCGTAAAACTCCAGCAAAAATCAGATTGGAAAAAGAAAAATTATTAAAAGAAGATTATTTTACTCAAGACATACACGACATATTAATAAAATGTGTTGAAGGCCACTGCAACATAATCGTTGCTGGTGAAACTGGTTCAGGTAAAACAGAATTTGTAAAATACCTTGCCAGTCATACAAAAACAAATGAAAAAATAATTACGATTGAGGATACTCTAGAATTACACTTAGATAAGATTTTCCCTCAACGTGATATCGTTGCTATGAAAACAAATAATGTTGCTAGTTACACAGATGTATTAGTAACATGTATGAGACAGAATCCAAAATGGATTCTATTATCAGAAGTACGTAGTGCCGAGGCTGTTTCAGCAGTAAGAAACTCAATTTCTTCAGGACACAATATCTTGTCAACAATCCATGCTGATAAAGCCTCAGCAATCCCATATCGTCTATATAGTTTGATGGAAACAGATCTAGATGTTAATCAATTCCTATCAACTATATATCGATACATTCAATTAGGTGTTCATATTAGAGCCTACTATAGTAAGGAAAGAGGCCAATTTCATCGTGAAGTAGATGAAGTAACTGAATTCTACGTTGATGAAAATAATCAACCACAAAGTAGAGTAATTTATCAAAAAGTATTTGGCAAGGAACCATTCTTAAGAAAACCAAGTAAGCATTTGATTGAATATCTAGAAAACCAAAATATTGATATAAATGCTGTTGCTAGTCACATGGCTGATGATTTTCCATTTGACGCTGATGTTGATGAGGTAAAAAAAGAGCAAGTTAATGAAGAAAACAAGGAAGCATCGACAGAAGTTAACTCAGTAGGTAAGGCTACTCAGCCTGCAACTCCAGAACAACCAGTAGTAGCTCCTGTTATTCCAGAACAACCTGTTTCCCCAGTAACAACTACTCATGTAGTAGAGTCACCACTTCCTGAACAACATACACTAGGAACAGTAGTTCCATTACAACCAAGTATAGTACCAGAGTTACCAAAAGCAGAAGGACAACTTGTACCTCAAGAGCCAGTACCTACTAACAATGTAGTATTACCAATACCAACACCACCGCAAGTACAAATGCCTGTAGCAAACGTACCATTACCAGAAGCAACTGTACAACCAATTGCCCCTGTAATACCAGTACCAACTCCACAAGTACAACAATCACCTCAACAAGCCCAACCAGGAGTTGCCACACTACAAGCCGTACCCAATATGCAACAACCTCTAGTAGCAAATGCACCAGTTGTACCAGAAATGCAAGCCATGCCAAACAACATAGAACCATTACCAACCTTAGATGGCACCGCTATACCTGGTAGCCAACAATAAACAAAAAAGGAGTAATAAATATGTATATTGAAGAGTTATTAATATTAATAGTTATTGCTGTAGGTATTGTAGGTTATCGTAATTATAAAGGCCAAAATTTCGGAAAGTTTATTACCGTTCAAGTACAACAGATGTATGACAGATTTGCTCCTTACTCTTTCAAAGTAGTAAGAGAAAAAACTAAGGAATTAGGTCAAGAATATACTCCTAAACAATACTCAGTCCAAGTAATAACAATGTCAATCTTTGCTGGAGTAGTAACATATCTTTACTTCTATAATCTAGTAATCTGTATCTTTTACATCATAGCAGTTATAATGATAGTTCCCTATCTTTCTTACTTAAGATGTAAAAGAATATATAGTGAGTTCATCTTTGAGCAAATTCAAGTATATACTTCTAACGTTATTATGGAGTTTGCTACAACTCAAAGTTTCGTAAAGTCACTAGAAGGAGTTAGAAACTCAGGAATACTAGAAGATCCAGTAAAAAGTGATGTTGACTACATGATCGATTTGGCATATAAAAATGGTAGTATTGATGAGGCTTTAGCCCATATGAGTAGAACATATCCATATTACATCGTTAAGAATATGCATCAATTATTCTTACAAATAACTAAAGAAGGTGCTAGGAACTCCGCAGATTCATTAGATAACATGCAACTAGATATCGATATGTTAGTTGAAAGCGTTTATCGTGACCGTATTGAAAGAGCGGCTTTCCATAAGTCCTTCTTACAATTCGGTATCATGCTATATTTAATGGCTATGCTTGTTCAATACTTACTAGGTAGAGAAACATATATCATACTTTTAGGTAGATGGTATGTAAAACTACTTTTACATGGAGTATTAATTATAAATTCATACTTCTTGCTAAAAGGTGAAAAATATTATAATGAGAATGTAGGTGCTGAATAATGGAAGCATTAATAGTAGGAGCAATCATAATTGGAATCTTAATTTACAATGGTACCATTGATAAAAAGAAATTTATGATTGATAATGAAAAATATTTACAAGTAATAAGAGAAGAAGATTATACATTCTTAGTGTATGCTAAGTACGGAGAAGATGTAGATGTTGACCAACTATATATGAAAAGATGTACTAATGCCATAGTAGTGTTTTTAGTAGTACTAGCCTTAACCGCAACATCAGGTAGTACATCAACCAGTCTCTTCAATCCACAATTCTTCTTAAACTTAGTATTATCTATACTAGTTGGAGCCTTAGCCTTTAAACTACCTTATATGCAACTAAAGAGTTTTTATAAAACTCATCTTCATGAAATTGATATTATGTTACCATACTACTTAAAGAGTTTGGAAATCTTAATTCAACACTACACAGTACCAGTTGCCTTAGGTAAATCAATTGATGATGCTCCAGATATATTTAAACCAGGTCTAAGACAATTAATAAGTAAAATAAACTCTGGTGATTCAACAATCGACCCGTATATGGAGTTTGCCAATACTTATCCAGTTCGTGATTCAATGCGAATGATGCGTTTGTTATACAGACTTGGTCTAGGTTCACAGGAGAAAAAACAAGAAAGATTAATGATGTTTTCTAAAACAGTTTCAAATCTTCAAAATAAAGCCCGTGAAACAAAATACAAGGAACGCCTAAATCATATGGAAAGTCAAACTATGGTTATGTTAGTAGTAACTGGAGTTGGTGTAATGTTAATTATTCTAATTTCTATGATGATGATGTTTAGCATGTAAAAAATATTGATTATAAAAAAATAATTTGTTATAATTAAAATGTAATAATTGGAAAGGAGAGGTATATATAAATGAAAGCAGCAACAGGTGAATTAAATTTAACAGTAATTACATTAATCGCAATAGCCGCTGTAATTGGTTTCTTCTGGGTTATGTGGCCAAAAATTCAAAATTCTATTGGTCAACAATGGGAGAATGTTAGCAACAATTACAATGGTCAACCAGGCTATAGTATGATCGTTCAAGAGAGATAAAAGATAAATAAAAAGAGGTGATTAGCAATGCGTGATGCGTTTGGTGGACTTATGAATATGGTAATTATCGTTGTATTTTTAGTATTAGTTTCTGGATATTTAGCATTCAATGTTACATACACCAAGGCTTTTCGTGTAAAAAATAAAATAATCACCACAATTGAACAATATGAGGGTAACTGTGGTAATGATAATGGAGCATGTGATACAGAAATAAAAAACTATATGAAAGAAATAGGCTATAGTTCATTAACACAGTTAAGTATTGAAGGCTATGATTGTAAAAATGGATATTGTATTCAAAGAGTAGAACCAGATAGAACGGGTGACTCAGTAAACGATCAAGACAAAAAAGTTTACTATAAAGTAGTCACAGCCATATCTATAGATATTCCTATAATTAACAAAATCATGCCGCAGTTACGTATATTTCAAGTATCTGGTACAACAAAACAATTTGTACCAACCGCTGGTTAAGATAAGGAAAGAATAATATGAACGTTATTATAGCAAATGAACAACAAAATGCTCTTAGCAATCTAGATATAGATATAATTAAAACTATTACCGGTTGTTATGAGCCTAGAGAAATAGTTGGAATGTTCAAAGACTTTTTCTTTAATAAAATGATACTTGATGTCACTGCTATTAAAAATTATGAAAATGCAGATAATTATCTTACTTTGGCACAACAACTAGATCCTGATAAAATAATTTTATTTATACCAGATAGTAATGCTAGGTTATGTAATTCAATATTCTTATCGAAGATAATCTCTTTTGGATTGTATAACTTTACAACTAATATTGATGGTATTAAATATTTATTACAAAGGCCAAATACTTATGCTGCTGTTGAAAATCTTCAGCATATGGCAAGACCAGTAGTAGTTACTGAAGGAGCAACTACTGAGTTAAATACAAATTCCACTGTAATAGGTTTCAGAAGTATAACAGATAATGCTGGTTCTTCTACTTTGATTTATATGATAAAAAAAGAATTAGAAGCAGCCATGAATGAAAATGTACTTGCCATTGAAGTGGATAAAAAGGATTTTGTATTTTTTAATGACAAAAATATGATTTCAACGACAAAGGAAGATTTAAAAGATATTATAGCCCAAAATACACAGGCACAAGTAATATTAATCGACCTAAATGCTTATCCACATGATGAAGTTTGTCAAGAAGTATTTTACTTGATAGAACCAAGCATAATGAAACTAAATAAAGCGATAAGAAGAGAACCTACTGTATTTAGTAGGGTAAAAAATAAAAATGTTATATTAACAAAGAGTCTATTATCAAACAAAGATGTTGGTGATTTTGAAATGGAGTCAAATATAAAAGTATTTTATAATATGCCTCCTTTAGATGAGAGACAAAGAAATGGCGCAATAAACGACTTTTTAGGTAGAATAGGGTTATTGACATCAGCATCCAAGCCAAATAATAATAATTCCGGACGAGTTTTTGGATTATTTAGAAGATAAGATTGACAAATATTTGTTAATAGGCTATTATATTTATAGCAAAAGCAAAGGAGAGGTATTATGAAAAACGTTGGCACAGTTGGTGGTGCATGTGACGGACTAGAGCCAGTAATCAAAATAATAAGAGATGGAATTTTAAAATATATTTGTATATTAATTCCAATTGGTTTACTTTTATTTGGTGTCTTTGATTTAGGTAAAGCAGTTATTGCTAGTGATGAAAAAGAAGTAAAAGCCGCACAATCTAGATTAATTAAAAGAGTTATTTATGCTGTTTTAGTTTTCCTAGTACCACAATTAGTTTCATTAATTATGAATGTGGTAGCAATTGGTGTAGGTGATGAAGATACTACTAGTTGGTCAAAATGTTGGAACAATGCATATATAATAAATAAATAGCAAACAATTGCTATTTTTTTTTTCTTTTGATATACTTATTGTGTTATAATGTATTTGGAGTGATCTATATGAAAAAAGGAACTACTTTTTGTTTCTTATTAATAATAGGACTAATAATGCTTAGTTCTTTTAGTGTATCAGCAAAAAGTTTAGCAACAACTAATATAAAAGTAAGTAATTATGTACAACTTGCTGATAAAGAAAGTAAAGCCTTTAGTAAAGCCTGTGAACGAAAAACAGAGTGTACAGAAGATACATCTGTACTAGGAAATATAGAATGTGAATGTTCTGTAGCCTGGTTATTAAATGAGATATTAAGTTACTTGAAAATTATCGGACCATTTCTTGTCCTAATCTTAAGTAGTATAGACTTTGTAAAAGCAATATTAACCTCTGATGATGAGAGTCTCTCAAAAGCTCAAAAGAACTTAATAACGAGATTAATATTAGCAGCAGCACTATTTGTTTTACCAACCTTGATTAGTGTAATTTTGAACGTCTTTGGTATAACATCTGGTGAAATAAGTATTTTTATGTGAGGTGATAAACAATGGTAGATTTAATGCCCGCTGGGACAATCAGTGATTTGATAAGAACTGTATTATCATTTATTTTTGAAAGAATCGCATATACAATTCTAGATGTAGTATATGAAGTTTTCTTTCATGTCGCAACAGCCGAATTTTTTATAAATGGTAATGAACTAATAAATAATGCGTACTATAAATGCCAACTAATAATTGGAATTTTTATGCTCTTTAAATTTGCCGTAACAATCCTAGAAGGAATTGTAGATCCAGCCAGAGTAACAGATAAAAAAAATGGTGCCGGAAAAATAATTACTAGAATTATTACTTCACTTGTAATTTTAGCTTTAATAACTCCTATTAATATTCCAAATCCATCAAATCAATGGGAAAAGGAATTAAAAAATAATGGTATTATTTTTGGTGCCCTATACTCTTTACAAACTAGAATATTAGAAAATAACACACTTGGCAAACTTATTTT
Source organism: uncultured Bacilli bacterium (assembly GCA_934168245.1). Classification (GTDB taxonomy): domain Bacteria; phylum Bacillota_I; class Bacilli_A; order RF39; family UBA660; genus CAG-877. The sequence continues at coordinate 91,833 of CAKPMY010000004.1, read as the reverse complement.
AGGTGTAGATAAAGATACCGATGAGGACAGTATGGGTAAAAAGGGAAGTAAGCTCACAACAACTCTAGCCAGACTATTTATTAGACCTAATATGACATCTAAAGGCACTCAAGCCTGTGATTTAAACGATACAACAAGAAAAATTTATGAGGGTGACAATGCTCAACAGATAGTATCTTTAATAAACGAAGAATGTTCTTCGCAAAATATGGGATCATTATTTGGTGGTGCAATTTCAGGGTTAAAAAAACTTACCAACAGTGGAGTATATGTATTTGCCTATAGCCCAATAGGTGGAGTAGCCGGATATATAATATCCATAATTATGATCGGCTTTACTGTTGATATAGCCATCCGTTCAATAAAGTTGGCAGTTCTACGTTTAATTGCTCCAATTCCAATAATAAGTCATATGAGTATTTCAGCGAAAGAAGGAAAAGGTGCTGACTCATTTAGTTTATGGGTAAAAGCCATTACAACAACTTATTTAGATTTATTTATACGGCTTGCCATATTATACTTTGCAATCTTCATAGTTAGTGACTTTGTATCCGAAGGAATAACAGCCGAATTTGGTGATGGCATAACTGGTGCTATAGCCTTTGTATTTGTAGTAATAGGTTTATTCCTATTTGTAAGACAGGCTCCAAAATTCTTTGAAGATGTTCTAGGTTTACAAGGCACAATGAGTAATATCGGTTTATCTGCTATTTTAGCCGGAGCCGGAGCACTAAGACAAGGTGGAACATTCCAAGATGCCCGTTGGGCAGCACAAGATGCCACTGACAACAATATTAATGCAATTAACAGTGGCAAAGCCCCACCAAGACTAGGTATGTCTTATAACGCTGGTAGAGATTTAGCCGCTCAAATAATTACAGGTAATGATAAGATGACTGCAAGAGCAATGCAAAGAGGAAGAAGCAGATTATCTAATGAAGGAATTAGTCCAGCTGTTGCAGATCAATATAAAGGAGACATGTATCTACAAAAAGGTATATTACAAGCAATGGAGGATGCCCAAAATAAGGGATATGATGAAAATACTGGAAAATATGCAGTTACTTACAAAACAAAAGATTCAAGAGGACGAGATATTTATCAAACTAAGTATATAGATAAGGACGATTGGTCAGAGGCAATTGCTCAACAAAGAGCTAGAACTTCAGATGCAGAATCTGCATATAACGACATGAAAGCCGAACAACAAAAATATGGACAAACAGTTGGATATCGTGAAAAAGCAAGAGGCAGAAAACATCCATATCTTTCTGCTAGAAGACAAAAGCAAAATGCAGCAAACAAGACTTCAACAATGGGTGAAAATTGGCATGATAATACTGCAATAGACTTTAATACAGATAATGGTGTTGCTGGACCAATTGGCGACCGCTTATAAAAAACTAAAAAGGAGTGTGATATAGATGAATGACTACTTAATACCCGCTAATACAAAGAACGGGCAATTAATATTAGGTATATTTAGAACTAGTGATTTGATAATTTTAATATCTGGTGTCCTTACTACCGTAATGATACTAGCCTTAATACCAATTACATCAACATTAGGTACAATACTAGCATTATCCCCTGGCATTATATGTGCAATGCTAGTAGCCCCTGTACCATACTATCACAATGTTTTAAATATAATTATTGAAGTATATGATTACTTAACATCAAGACAAACATATCGTTGGAAAGGTTGGTGCTATAAAGAATGGCTAAAAAAATAACATCTGGTTATACAGAAGATTGGTTACCTATAAAAGGTATTCAAAATGGATTTATAATCACTTCAAGTAATCAGAAAGTAACAGGTGTAAAAATTACACCAAGAAATATATTTATCCTTGATCCTCAAGCCCAAAATAATGTCTTAATAAGTTTAAAAAACTTCTATAATATGTTAGACTTTGAATTCTGGTTAGTAGTAGCCGATCGTCCAGTAGATATTTCTGTCTATATGGCTCAACTTCAGTTACTTTACAATGAAGCATCAGATCCAGCAATTAGAAAATTAATATTACAAGACATAAATAAAGGTAATATGTTTATCAGTAACAACGTTGTTGATACTGAATACTACATTTTATTTAAGGATAAAAATGTCGATTTATTACAAAAGAGAGTAAGAACAATAATAAATGGTTTAGCAAGTTGTGGCTTAAATGCTGCTCAAGTCAATAATTCAGACTTACGTATTATCTTAGAAAATTTCTTAAATGGGGGAACAAATACTGAATTTGGGATGGTGATGTCATAATGAGTATCGGAATAAAAAGTCAGTTAGCCCCTAAAGGACTACACTTTAATCCAAGTGATTTTGTTATAAGTGATAACTATGCTACAATTTTAACTGTTATTTCATATCCAAAATACATTCAACCAGGTTACTTATCATCATTAACAAATATGCCAGGAATTAAAGTAGTAATAAAACACATCCCTGTACCATTTCAACAAATGGCTAAAATGTTAAACAAACAAGTTGCCGACTTAAAAGAAAAATATCGAAATGAAAAAGACCTAACAGTTCGTGAAAGATATCGTCAAGATGCTGAAAGTTTGGAATACTTTATTTCTATGCTTGCTGCTAGTCAAGCACGTATTTTTGACTTTCAAATGCACATCATGATCACATCACCTACTAAAGAAGGTCTAGAACTAAAAAAAGTAAATGTTAAAAACTACTTAGATGCTATGGACTTACGTGCTGTATCACTACGTTTTGAACAGGAAAAAGTTTTAAAATCAATTTTACCAATTTTCCCATCTCAAGATGTAGAACAAAGAATTGGTACCCCAATTCCATCCGTAACAGTAGCAGCCATGTATCCTTTCATCTTTGATAGTATAAAAGACCCTGGATTATCAACCTTACTAGGTGTAGACTTTTCAGGTGGTGTAATTTTATTTAATCAATTCTTATATAAAATAAGGAAAGAAAATAACCGTAACAATGCCAATATGATTATGCTTGGTACATCTGGTTCTGGTAAATCAACCGCAGCCAAATTATTACTAAGAGGGCATATTCGTAATGGTTGTCAAATAGTTATTATCGACCCAGAAGATGAATTTAGAGATATTACTCAGGCTTTTGGAGGCGATACAATAGATATTGGAAAAGGTGGAGAGTTTGGTTTAATTAACCCATTGGAAGTAGTAATAGATGCTGATGAAGAAGAAATTAAACAAGGACTTGGTTATACAGTCCTAACAAGAACACTTCAGTTCTTAAAAGCATTTATGAAATATTATGATCCATCTATTCAAGAAGATGTTTTAACTATGTTTAGTGAAGTAGTTCAAGACACATATAAACGATTTGGAATTGACTTTAATACAGACTTTTCACACTATACAAGTGCGGATTATCCAACATTCAGTGATGTATATGCCACTATAAAAGGTCGACTAATGTCAATGACAGAACAAACTCAAGAACGTGAAATAATGGAACGTCTTGAATTAAAAGTAAGACCAATAACAAAAGAATTAAAATTCTATTTTGATGGTCATACAACAATAAGTAGAGATAGTGACTTCATGGTCTTTAATATTAAAGAGTTAATGAACAGTGATACTACTGTAAAAAATGCCTTATTCTTTAATGTTTTAAAATATGCTTGGGGACTATGTCTAGATAGTGAAGTAGATACAGTTTTAATGGTTGATGAGGCCCATGTCTTATTAGGCGACAAAAACACTTTAGGAGCTGATTTCTTAGCCCAAGTACAACGTCGTGCCCGTAAATACAACACCGGAACAATCATTATAACTCAACAACCAAGTGATTTCTCAGACCCTGCCGTTATAACTCAGGGTAAGGCAATCTTTGATAACTCATCTTACTATTTAGTAATGGGACTAAGAAAACAAGCAGTAGAAGATTTATCACTACTTATCGATTTAAATGATAGTGAAAAAGAAAGTATAAAACGTTATTCCCAAGGCGAGGCTTTATTCGTTTGCGGAAATAGACGTATGAGAATAAACATAACAGTAACAAAAGAAGAATTAGACTCTTTCGGTACTGGAGGAGGATTATAGAAAGTAGTTAGGTGGTGATAGCATGTCATCTTATAAAGCACGTAGAAATAGTGAAAATGATAATATTTCTGAAAAAGAACGAGCAGATAAAAATAATGCCAATAACATCAGAAATGCAGCTGACGTTGCTATCCAATCCGGACATCCGGTAGCAGTAGCCGCCGGGGGTGCCGTAAAAGCCGCCGATAAAATAACCGGTGGAAAAGCCAGTGAAAAATTAGGCAAAGGTATGACCAAAGCTATGGACAGAATGCCTGGTGGAAAGAGATTACAAGATGCCTCTAATAAATTAAGTGAATCTGGTGCTAGTGATGCCATAGGTAAGGCCGCTGCCATGAAAGGCGGAAATGCCACTGGAGGAAGTGCTACACCTCAAGCGGGAGCAGGTATTTCTAAAGAACCAATTTTAGGTAATGATAAAGGAGCAAAAGGTGCTTCCAAAACTGGTAGTAGTCAGTCAGGAAAGTCAGGCGAATCACCTGGAACTTTCTCTGGTAAAGGTTTTGGTAGCATTGGCATGAAAAAAGTAATGGTAATGGCTATTCCAATAGTACTAGTTACTTTTGGATTTCTCCTACTGATTATTTCTACTTATTCTGTAACTTATGGGGGCTTCGATGAAGCCTTAGGTGCCTCAGGTGCTGCTGGTGAATCAACTGGAGATATAGTTTACTCAACAGGAAATGCCGATGCCCAAGACTTCTATGATCGAATCAACACTGTAAAACTAGATTTACAACTTCAAGGTAAAAACGTAACAGCCTTACAGATTATTGCTGTCTATCATATATTGTCAAATGCTGACAGTAGTGTTAACTATAAAACTATGACAACTTCTAAAATTAGAGAAATTGCCGAAGCCATAGCCGATGGATATAGTTATGACGATGAAACATTTGCAACTAATCTAGCCAATACAATATTTAATGACTATCTTCCAGATTATTCTTTTGAAAGAAGAAAAGGTTATGGAATGCAAGTTATTGATTATATTGCTAGTTATAATGAGTTCATTGGAAGTACTGATACAACAAGTTGTTCTGCACAAGGAACCTGTAGTTACAATATAAAAGGTATAAATACTGGTAAAACAGCCATTGCTAAAAATTTAAGTACTGGTAATATTAAAGTTCGTTTAATGAATTGCATGGATCAAGGTTGGGGGACTCCAATTGCCGGTGAACAATTAATTGATTTTGAAAAATACATTTTAGGTGTTGTTTATGGAGAAATGGGAGAGGGACAAAGTCCAGAAGTATATAAAGTTCAAGCCGTTGTTGCTCGTTCTTTTGCTCTAAGTAGACCAACTGCCATGAATAATGCCGCAGGTCTAAAACTAGCCAAAGAAAATGGCCAAACAATTCTTCAAATCAGAAACTGTACAGAAGACCAAGTATACTGTGACCCAGACCAAGGTTGTTCAACAACAGTAAGTGCTGTAACTGCTGATAGAACGGGAGCAACAATTTACTCAGGTGCTAACACTAAACCAGTAACAATAAAAAGACCATTATCAAAAACGTCACCATTAAGAACTGCTGTAAGTTCCGTAACAGGACAGGTTGCAGTTGATAATAATGGTTATGTTACCAATATTGGTTATCAAGGTAGTATCCAAAACAGATGGAAGACAATGGCTGCATCTGGAATGGATTATAAACAAATAATAATATCCGATTACAATTCGGTTACAAATATCCAAGAAAATAGTTGTAATATTAATGGTACAACAACTTGTACAGTTACATCATCAGGACCATATGCCAACTGGAAACAATATGAAGGTTCTTGGGTAAATATCACCTTAGGTAATTCTGGAAAAACAATCAGACAGATAGGCTGTTTAGCAACTTCTATTTCTATACTAATTGCCAAATCTGGAGTACCAACAATAGTCCAAGGTGACTTTAATCCGGGTAGTTTCGTTGAAGCCATGAATCGAAACAATGGTTTTGTATCAGGCGGAAACTTAAGTTGGTATGCAGTCCAAAAAGTTGCTCCAAGTTTCAAATATGTAACATCTATAAATGTACATCGTTGGAGGCAAGATAAAAAATTGAGTAAATTACAAGAATTATTAAGTGCCGGTTATTATGTAGTTGCTGAAGTAAAAGGTGACACTGGTCAACACTGGGTAGCAATAGATAATATTTCTGGCAATCAGATTATAATGATGGATCCAGGTAGTCGTTCTACTAATATGTGGGCGCAATATAACTGGGCTAACACAAGTCGTTATAGTTACTTTAGGGTTGGATAGGAGATAAGAATGAAAAAAAGATATATTGTAATTTTAATTATGATAGTAGTTTATTTTTTAGTTTTCTTCTTCCTATATGGTAGAGATAATCTAAAACAAAGTAAATTAAAAACAACCATTATAGTTGGCGATAGTTCAGTTTGGCAACTAGAAGAAAATAGATGGCATAATCTAAGTTCCACATCCTCTCGCCAAGACCTAAATTGGGAAAAATTTAATATAATAATTGATGACAAAGCCATTGGTAAATACAGTGTAGTTTATGATGAAAAATGGTATTTATTTGATGAAAATCGTTCTCCATACAATTACACGGGAAATTTAATTGCCTATCAAGCAAATTATAAAATGAAACTAAAGCCATTCACAACTAATGAAATAACCGATTTTACTACCGTAAACAAAGTATTAACAGAAAATAACCTTAATACAACACAAGAATTTACCCTTAGTAATTATATAGATATTGATTATGATGGTGATGGTAGTAATGAAAAATTCTATTTCATAAGTAATGTCTTTCCTATAGAAACTAATCCGGACTATATATTCAGTATTGTTTTTATGGAAAAGAATGGTACAATATATCCAATATATAAATCAATCGAAAAAAATCAAAGTTTTAATGGCTGTAAACCATACATTAGTGCTATAATAGACGTCAATGACGACAACAAATATGAGTTTGTCCTATCTTGCAGTAAGTACAGTGTAGAAACACCAATCGACATGCTATATAAATTTACTAATAATGAATTTAAAATAATTGTTAGCAATCAATAAAATATTAATGCCGATTTATTAAATAGATGTTATAATAAAAGCGAAAGGGAGTAGTAATATGAAATTAAAGTTTAGAGCAGATCCACATGATTTATTAATATTTGGTATTTTTGCTGGTTTTTTACTATACGTAGTAGCAATAGTTGTAGTTAATCTATCAACCTTTGCAACAGAAGGGACCTTATCAGGACTTAACCCATTCCCAGCCTTTGAGCCAAAATATATTTTAACAACCTTAACCTTTTTCATATTAGCCCTAGGCGCTCTATTTATAAGTGTTAGTTCTTACTTTTTCGATCGTGAAAAAGGACTTGGTCTAACAACAGAGAAGAAAGACAAAGGATATTCCCGTTGGGCTAAAGATAAAGAAATCAAAGAAGAATTAGATTGTGTACCAGTTCAAGCTAAAAGAGCTAAAGCGGCTGGTATCCCACTAATTGTTACCAAAGATGAGTTATGGGTAGATAATGGTGAATACCATTCCCTAATTATCGGTGCTACTGGTTCTGGTAAAACACAAGGTGTAGTTTTTCCACAAGTACGTAGTTTAGCAAAAGCCAGGGAATCAATGATTATAACCGATCCAAAAGGTGAAATCTACGAAAAATCTAGCCTTATGCTAAGAGAACAAGGTTATCAAATATTACTACTAAACTTCCGTGACCCACAAAATGGTAGTGCTTGGAACCCAATGACCTTACCATATAAACTTTATAAATCAGGCAATCACGACAAAGCAATCGAGTTACTAGATGACTTAGCCTTAAACATTCTATATGATGATAGCAATAAAAATGCTGACCCATTCTGGGAAAAAACATCAGCAGACTACTTTTCGGGAGTAGCCCTAGGTTTATTTGAAGATGCTAAGGAAGATGAAATAAATATTAATAGTATCTCTCTAGCAACAACAACCGGTGAAGAAAAATTTGGTGGTTCAACCTATATTAAAGAATATTTCGCTGCCAAAGATCCAGCCAGTGCTGCTGCTATAAATGCTTCAAGTACAATTATGGCTCCTACCGAAACTAAAGGTAGTATTTTATCCGTATTTAAACAAAAAGTAAAACTATTTGCATCTCGTGATAATCTAAGTGAAATGTTATCCTACAGTAGTGTAGACCTAGAAAGTATTGGTGAAAGACCAACTGCTGTATTCATTGTTATTCAAGATGAAAAGAAAACATACCACTCACTAGTTACAATTCTTTTAAAACAAATTTACGAAATTTTAATTTCAACAGCCCAAAAACATGGTGGAAAGCTACCAGTTCGTACCAACTTCATTCTAGATGAGTTTGCTAACATGCCACCATTAAAAGATGTAACAACAATGATTACAGCCGCACGTTCAAGACTTATTAGATTTACAATGATTATTCAGAACTTTGCTCAGTTAGATGCTGTTTATGGTAAAGATGATGCTGAAACAATTAGAGGTAACTGTGGTAATATTATTTACTTAATTACTACCGAATTGAAAGCCTTAGAAGAAATTTCAAAAATGTGTGGCGAGGTAAAATCTAAAAAAGATGAAAAGACCGCCTCAACTCCTTTAGTAACAGTATCAGACTTACAAAGAATGAAACAATATGAAACTGTAATCTTACGTATGCGTAAACAACCATTTAAAACTAAGTTAACTCCAGATTGGCAAATAGATTGGGGTAAAAAATATCCATTAGCAAAGTATCCTACAAGACCAAAAAGAGAAGTACATACTTTTGACATAAAGGAATTTGTTAAGAATCAAAAGAAAAAGAAATTATTAGAAATGATGAATGCCGCAGAAGAAGAGGCCACATCACCAAAACCTTCAGAAAAAATCAATGAATTCAATTTTGGTGAAAATAAAACCATGGCTGGTCGTTCAATCGGGTCATCATCTTCCACATCACCAACTCCGTTTGACTTTTCATCATCTTTCTTAGACCGACCAAAAGAGCCTGAAAAGAAACCATTTGAACCTGTATTTGTTCCAGAAGAAAGACCAAAGAATAATATAGGGGAAGTAAAAACATTTGTTCAACCAAATCTACCATCTACACCTAAAGCACCTGAAAAGGCGCCAGTTGATGACAGTTTCAACTTTGATGTTGATGAATTAGTTAAAAAGATAGATGCTAAAATAGCCGAACTTGAAGAGGAAGAAAAGAAAAATAAAGAAAAACAACAACTAGCAACAACACCAGTAAGAGAACAACCAATTCCGGAAATAGGCCAAACTCCATTAAGTGAACAACCGATTCCAGAAATACCAAATCCAATTCAAGCAAATGATATAAAATCATTAGAAACAACTCCTGTAGTTGAAAATAAAGCAAATGTTAATAATCTAGAGTTATCAGATGATGATACAGATGACGATTTCTTCGATGACTTCTTTGATAATTAATATATAAGAAAGGAGCTTAAGTTATGAATATTAATTTTAATTTAGGGAAAAAGGATGGCAAAGTGAATGACATTGAAGCAGATGAACTAGAAGAATTTGAAGAAGATGAAGACTATTCGGATGATGATGACGAAGAAGAAAAAACTCCTCAACCTGATACTGATGAAGACGATGATGATGACGAAGAAGAAAAAACTTCTAAAAAGAAAAGCACAAACAGTCTTTTAGGAGAAGACTTTAAAGGATTTATCATGAAACTTGCCTTTATAATTGTAGGTATCATAGTCCTTCTATTTGTAGTGTTGGGCTTAGCCTCATTAGGTGGCAAAAAATATAGTTATGAAAAAATAGAAGAGATAATGGTAAATGCTGCTAAATCATATTTTGCAGAGTATCCAGAAAGTCTTCCAAAGACAGAACTACAAATAATTGAAGTGGAAACTCCAACTTTAGTTCAAGCCGGAAAAATGAAAGACTTAAGTGAATATACAAAAAAAGGTGTAGTTTGTACTGGTAAAGTTAGTGTTACCAAAACATCTAATGATTATATTTATACACCAGACTTAAATTGTGGTGAAAGTTATAGAAGTAAAACATTATCAAGTGCTATATTAGAAGATTCACCAGTTACTACCTCTGGATATGGATTATATAAATTAGATAATAGTTACGTATTCCGTGGAGAAAAAGTAGACAACTATGTTCAATTTGGAGAAACACTTTGGAGAATTGTCAAATTAGATAACAACAAAAATGCTTATCTAATAACAGAAAAGTATGCCGAATATAGTGCACCATGGGATGACAGATATAATACTGAATTAAAATATAAAGCCGGTATAAATAATTATTCCTCAAGTAGAGTAAAAGAATTCTTGGAAAAAGTATATGATGAAAATGAAGAAGACTTGAGAATCTTTACTGCTACTGAAAGAGCCAAACTATCAAGTTTTGATGTTTGTACAGGAAAAAGGGATGCCACAAGTAACACTAATAATAATAGTATAGAATGTCAAACAACAGAAAAAGATCAAAAACTAGGTTTATTAACAATATCAGACTACATTAATGCTAGTGTAGATCCAAACTGTGTAAGTGCTGGAAGCGTTTCTTGCCAAAACTATAACTACTTAGTATCAAAATATAAATGGTGGACCGCAACACCAGTTGCTAACACAAGTGCCTATGTATATGCCATAACAGGTGATGGTACAATTAAAAAATCTAGTTGTATCGATTACAACTATGTTAGACCAGTAATAAAACTAAGCAGTCGTACTATGATAACTGGTGGAGATGGAACAGAAAATAATCCATACATAATAAAATAATAGGAGTCTATAATTGCTATAGATTCTTTTTTTTCATCTAATACTATAGAGGTGAATATATGACAATAGATATGATGGATTTTCTTAATATCTATACCAATCAAAATACAAACATCATTGATATAAGAAGCAAATACATATATGAATTAAGTCATATTGATAGGGCAATAAACATCCCATACGAATATCTATTATTAAGTCCCGAAAAATACCTAAGCAAAACAGAAACATATTACTTATATTGCCAAGCCGGCTATACCAGTAAGGAAATAGCCAAGCGACTAAACTCTAAAGGTTATAAAACAATCAGTCTAAACGGTGGCTACAATAGTTATAAATTAAACACCAAAAGAATCTAAAAAGATCAATTTACAACCTTAACTTAGAAAGAGAACTAGACACTAGTTCTCTTTTAATATGTAAACCAAAAATGATTGTATAGACCGAGTATTTATTTTGTATTATAATAAAAGAAGAAGGTGAATAACTTGGAAATAATTAATACATTTATTGAATACAGTACAAGAGTTATATCAAACGGCGGCATTCTCCTAGGAATGTTTTTAATAATTCTAGAATCATTTATTCCAGTCTTACCATTAAGTGTATTTGTAGCCTTAAATACTCATACATTTGGTCTAATTCCAGGAATACTTGCCTCATGGGTATCAACTTGTATAGGCTGTTACATATCATATCTATTTTTTTATTATATCTCAAACAACGTAATCTACAAACATCTAAGTAAAAAAACTATGAAAAAAATAGATAAAGCCATCGACAAATTCCAAAATATATCCTTATCAAACTTAACTGTCATTATCACCTTGCCATTCACCCCGGCCTTTCTAATAAATATTTTAGCCGGAGTATCTAGTATGTCAAAAAAGAAATTTTTACTAGCCATTCTAATTGGCAAAATATTTATGATAAGTTTTTGGGGATACATTGGTAAAAGTCTAGTAGAAAGTATGACTGACATAACAACAATTATTACCATGTCAATAATGATTGTAATTGCCTATGTCCTATCAAAAATAGTAGGTAAAAAAGCAAACATTGACTAATTAAAAAAATACCTACCTAAGAAGTATCAATATTTAATAATCAAAAAGTTTCTAAAACAAAAATTAACCTTGATATTAAGGTTCAAAATAAAAAATAAAAGGAGCATAATCATGGAATATATAATTATAGCCTTATTAATCATAAATCTAATACTAGGAGTAATCTCTCTTTTTAAAAATATCAATGAAAGTAATATTACTGAACGTCTAGGAAAACTAGAAGTAAGTATGATGAAAGAACTCGGTGACTTCAAATCAGATATAAGTCGTAACTTAAATAAAGATTTTACGGCTTTAAATGAACAACTAGAACGACGTTTAATCGCAATTAACGAAAGAGTAAATGAAAGACTAGATCAAAATTTTGAAAAAACCAATAAAACTTTCATGAATGTCATCGAACGTCTATCAAAAATAGATGAGGCTCAGAAAAAAATTGAAACCTTGTCAACTGATATTGTTAGTCTCCAAAGTATTCTAACAGATAAGAAGACTAGGGGAATATTTGGTGAAGTAAATTTAAAACATATCTTGACCAGTGTTTTTGGCGAAAGAAACGACAATATTTTTCGTCTACAATACACTCTAAGTACTGGAGTAATAGCCGACTCCGTTGTTTTCGCCCCAGAACCTCTTGGCACAATCGCTATAGATTCCAAATTTCCACTAGAACATTATCAATTAATGGTAGATAAAAAACTAACACCAGATTTAAGAGAAAATTATGAAAAATTATTTAAACAGGACATGAAAAAGCACATCGATGCCATAAGTAGTAAATACATAATACCAGGAGAAACGGCCAATCAAGCCATCCTTTTTCTACCTGCCGAAGCCATCTTTGCTGAAGTAAATGCTTATCACCAAGACATCATTGATTATGCCTATAAAAAGAAAGTCTGGATAACTTCTCCAACAACTCTAATCTCAACTTTAACTGTAGTAGAAATGATAATAAAAAATATTGAACGTGATAAATATACTTCTATAATCCATGAAGAACTTAATAAACTAGGTTTAGAATTTGCTCGCTATAAAGAACGTTGGGACAAACTAGCAAGAAGTATTCAAACTGTAAACAAAGACGTTGAAAATGTCTCTATAACAACAGATAAAATAACTAAAAAGTTTGAAACAATAAATAAAGTAGAAGTTGCTACTCTAGACTATACTGGTAACCATCTAGAATAAATACCAAATATATGGACATGGTTCTATCACTATTACAATTATTTAGTAACTTTAATTAGCACCTTGTCTTTTTATTACAATCCTCATCAAAAGAAAGGAGAAATAATATGAATAATAATCAAAATAATAATCAAACTCCCTTTAATAATAACAATCAAAGCCACTCATCGGTAACTAATCCTTTTGATATGATTCAAGAAGATTATAATGAAAATGCCGGCTTTAAAAATAGTATTAATATTGTTCCTCTTGATGAAAATTATCCACCGGAACAAAACCAAGTGTTTCAAACCCAAAATACTAATATCCCAGAAAAAAATATTGCACAGCAACCAACTAGAACTTACTTAAATGATTTTCAAAGAAAAAACTTATTAATGGCCTTTGTTGGCTTCAACTATGAAAAATTCTGTACTCAAAAAATAAATCTAGCCGCCCTAGTATTTGCTGAATATTATTTATTTTATCGCCGTATGAACTTTCTAGCACTAGTACTTCTTATTGGAAGAACTTTACTATTTGTCTTTGATCATCCCCTTTTATCATTTATTTTTAATTTTCTTCTTGCTTTTACTTTTAATAAAATATATCTAAATTTTGCCGCAAATAAAATCAAAAGCCTTGAAGATAAAAATCCCACTTTGTCGTATAATGAACTAAGAGAAAAGGTTTTAGAATATGGTGATCCTAAACAATCATCAGCTGTTATTGCTTTCATTATGAATATGCTTATATCTCTAATCGCTATAATTATAATAGGCCTTGCAGATATCACAACTGGGCCATTATCTAATTTTAATATATTTACAATCATCAGAAAAAATCCTAAGTTTAATGGAACCCTTCAATATGCCGAAAACGTGAATATAAATGAGTACTATCAAATACTGATGCCAGAAGATATAGTCTTTGCATCGTCAAAAAGTAGTATAGAAGGTACTCTAAAGAACAATGCTTTTACTACTGAAAATACTTGTAACTATAAATTTAACGTCTTAAAAGGTTACAAAGACTCCAAAGATTTAGCAATTCAAATGTCTAAATACTATCAAGTTTCAAAACCTAAAGAACTTCAAATCAATAGTATAACTTGGTATTATCTATCTTATCAGGATAATGGTAAAGTAAATATCTATCTAACATCAAGAAATAATAGAGTATACATATATGAATTTAAAGCAGAAAAAAATGCTGACTCTACATATTGTGAAAAATATAATACCAGTATTATTAATTCTATCTTTTATAACTAAAGCACTTTATTAGTGCTTTTTTTCAGTTTTAAAACTAGTACTCCAATCATAGATTTTAATATGATAACAAGAATACTGATAATGCTTATCGCCACCATTTTTATGGTAATAGGATTAACTTATATAATTATATACATTAATCTCTTTACATTTGGTTATACTATAAAAGAATATTTCTATTATATATTTACTCAGCCAGAATGTTGGTTATATATAATTGGTTTAATAACACAAATAATAGTTATCTATACTTGGAAAGGAAAGAAAAAATGAATTACATATACGACATATTACTAAATTTTAATGATCCCGAAAACTATTTTGAATTTTATGAATGGGCAGATGATGATATTTTTGAACACATAAAAAAGATACCTTTAGTAAGAATATCTAAAGAAGAAATGTCCGACTTTCTAACTTCAAAAGTAAGAGTAACTCAGAGTTTTCTAGACTATCTAAAGGGAAATACCATTTCCTACAAAAATAAAAAGGATATAAAATATGGCTGTCTTTTTTGTGACCTAAACAAAGTCATTGCCATAGAATTTAATGGCAAAGGTATATCAATCGGAAAAAGTACTCTATTACTAGATGAAGAAGAAGACATCATTGACGAAACAACTCTCTTAGATGAAGAAAGAGTAGAGTATGAAGTAATAGAAAAATATCAGAACAATTTATTTTTAACAAGAGATGAATTATTCAAAAGAAATTATTTACTAAAAGACTTAGAATGTATGAATAATAAAAAAGACAATGACAAGTTTAATTATCTATATGAAGAGATTTATCCAAAAGACAAACTCTCTTTTGAAGAAAGAATGCACAAACTAACTACAGCCATAAAAGATAATTATAGTGCAAAGTTTAATGATTTATTTGAAATCATTAGATTAACATACATGAAAAAGTAGTTATCATATTATTATAAATAGGCAATAAAAAGCAAACACCTTCTTTTTGCGTTCACTTTTATATTACACTTCAGTTATATACTTGCATCTAATCATAGATAGTACCGTTTAAACAGATTTTTACGTACACAAAAGGCCTTCTCAATTTGAAGACCTCTTTTTTAATAGTCAATTTTCATTGCTTTTCTAACTTTTTTCATTTGTTCTTCGGCTTTTTTCTTAGCAGCCTTTGTTCCATCTTGTAGAATTTTTTCAACTAGTTCTGGATTATCATCATAATACTTTCTTTTTTCTTTTATAGGTTTTAAGAACTCATTCATTGCCGCTACAAGTTCTCTTTTACATTGTACACATCCTCTAGAACCAGCCTTACATTCTTTACAAATATTTTTAACATTATCTTCACTATTAACTAATTTATGATAGTAGTAAACCATACATACATCAGGGTTAGCCGGATCATCTTTCTTTATTTTATTAGGATCTGTAACGGCACTCATAACTTTCTTTGAAATAGTCTCTTCATCATCAACCAAGTAAATAGCATTACCTAAACTTTTACCCATCTTATCATTTCCATCAAGTCCTTTAACACGAGTAGTATTACTTAACACAATTTCTGGCTCTTTTAGAGTTTCACCATAAATAGAATTAAATTTACGTACTATTTCACGACATTGTTCAATCAAAGGTGCTTGATCATCACCAACTGGAACTTTTTCTCCATCAAATGCAGTAATATCAGCAGCCTGTGAAACAGGATATCCTAAAAAGCCATAAGTAATAGATTCTCCATCATTACCAAATAGTTCCTTCTTCTGCGCAATTTCTGTTTTAACAGTCGGATTTCTTTCGAGTCTTGCTACCGTAACTAGATTAGAGTAGTAAACAGTAAGTTCCGCAATTTCTGGTATCATGGACTGAATAAATATATGTGCTTTATCTGGTTCCATTCCAATTGCTAATAAATCTTTTGTAATTTCATAAACATTCTTTCTAACTTTTTCTGGATTATTAAAGTTATCAGTTAGTGCCTGTACATCCGCAATTTCCAAATAAAAGTCATAATCATTTTGTAATTTAACATAATTTTGTCCTGCCCCAAAGTAGTGCCCTAAATGTAAATTACCAGTAGGTCTAAGCCCAGTTAAAATAGTTTTCATAATATATACCTCATTTCTTATTTTTATCTAATTATTTGTCTTTTTAATTTTATTCAAAAAAGCACCATCGTTTCACATACTTAAACATCTAATCAACTCCTAAAATAAAAAGACTCTAAATCCTAATATAGGACAAGAGTCTTGTGCCACCTAACATAGTTCATATACCAACATATACGTTCTACTTATAACGGGAAGAATACCCGGTCTTTTATACTATTATTTCCAAAAGACACTCGTTAGTCCATTCGATATTTTATAGTTACAATTTTCCACCAACCAACTGCTCTCTAAAAACATCTAAAATATCTACTAATCTAACTCACAGTTTTAACAACTAAGAAAATTCTACCACATAACCATGTCAAAGTCAAACTCTTTACACTAACACACAACAACCTAACACACATTAATGAGCAACAATCTAATACCATAACTATGCCAACCACACTAGCATACCAAATTTCACTATCTTGTTAAAACAGTCTAACTACATTAATCGCTTAATCCTATCAACACTCTAATAAAAGACCACTATAATTACAAATCCTAGTAAAAATAGTTGTCTAAAAAATAAATATAAGATATAATATTAGAAGTTGGAGGGATATATATGGCAAAAGAAGCAAAAACAAAAGAAACAAAAGAAAAAGAAATTAAGAAAAATGTACATACTGTACCTGTAAAAATAGAAGGAGAACAATGGAAAAAGGCTGTGGATAAGTCTTTTGCAAAAGTACAAAAAACTGTTAAAGTTGATGGCTTCCGTACAGGAAAAGTACCAAGAGATATTTATGAAAAACATTTTGGTAAGGAATTATTATTTAAAGAAGCTGCAGATTTACTATTACAAGAAGCATATCTAAAAGCAATGGAAGAATCAAAATTAGTGCCAGTTGTACAACCTAGTGTTATTTTAAAAGGTATAGATGATAATGGTATTGAATTCGAATTTAAAATCATTACTAAACCAGAAGTTAAAGTAAAAAAATATAAAGGCTTAAATATTAAACCTGAAAAAGTTGAAGTAACTAATGAAGAAATTGAACATGAACTTGGCCATTTACTAGAAAGATATACAGAACTAGTAACTAAAGAAGACGGAAAAGTTGAAACTGGCGACATCGCTGTAATTGACTTTGAAGGATTTAAAAATGGCGTTGCTTTTGATGGTGGAAAAGGTGAGAACTATTCACTAGAAATTGGTTCACATACATTCATTCCTGGCTTTGAAGAACAAGTTGCTGGTATGAAAACTGGTGAAGAAAAAGACATTGAATTAACTTTCCCAGAAGATTATGGTGCTAAAGACTTAGCCGGCCAAAAAGTAGTATTCAAAGTAAAAGTAAACGAAATCAAAACTAAAGAAAAAAGAGAATTAGATGAAGAATTCTTTGAAGATTTAGGTATGGAAGGTGTTACTTCTGAAGAGACTCTAAAAGAAGAAATTAAAAAATCTATCGCTGCTCAAAAAGAAGTAGATGCTGAGAATAATTACATTGACAAGATTCTTGAAGAAGTATCTAAAAATGTTGAAGTAGACATTCCTCAAGAGATGGTTGATGAAGAAACTGACAGATTACTACATAGATTTGAAGAACAAATGAAAATGCAAGGTATTTCACTTGATTTATACTACAAGTTTACTAATACAACTGAGGAAGATTTAAAGAGTCAATTTGAAAAAGAAGCCTATGCAAACGTATTATATCGTCTAATGTTAGAAGAAATTATGAATCTAGAAAAAATTGAAGTAACTGAAGAAGAAGCAGACAAAGAGGCTGAAGAATTAGCAAAGAAATATCAAATGGAAAAAGAAGAGTTCTTAGCTCAATTTGGTAGTCTTGACATGATTCAATACGACTTAGAAATGCGTAAAACTCTAGATTTACTAAAAGAATTAAATAAGTAAGAAGTGATTAAGTGAGTTTAATCGCTTTTTTCTTTTATAAAGATTATGTCAACACTGCCATATCCAAAATAAAAATAAAGTACATGACGAGATAGTGCCATATAGTCATATAAAAAGTCGTTTAGTTACAGTAATAAATGTTCTATCTTTTGTAAAAAAATAAAAAATGAACTAAAAAATAACTTTTCAAAATCTATTTAGTAAAGTAGAATTTCACTTTTTAGAAATTCACAAATTTATTTCTCTAAAAAATCACAAAATAATTCTAAATTCCTTTGAAAAATTTAAAATTTAATATATAATAAAAAGCAGTATTAAAAATTTGGAGGTGAATATACCTTGAACAAGGAAAAGTTAAGAGTTTTAATTATTAATGATATGGTCATCTTTCCAAATAATGAAGTAAGAATAGAATATGACAAAAATTTCGATAAACAAATGAGCGAAACATTCGATTGTGATGACGAACTTATCTTAATCGTAAATCCAATCGATGATAAAAATATAGATATTATGTCTCTTCCTAATTATGGAGTTCTTGGCAGAATAAAACTAAAACTAAATGTTCCAAATGGCAAAACTCGTGTTGTTTTAGAAGGACTAAAAAGAGTAGAAATAACTAACTACGTCTTTGACAGTAAAAACTATGAAGCCGATTACAACGACTTACCTATAGTAAATTATAAGGATGAAGATAATTATGCTAGCATTCTAATAAAACACTTGGAACACTATATAGACAAAGTACCATACATCGGTAATGCTATCATGAGCCAAATAAATAATGTTTCTGGCCTTGATGAACTTTGTGATTTAATAGCCAGTTTTCTAAATATTGATTATAAAAAGAAAAAGAAATATATAACAACAGTTAGTCCTTTAGACAGATGCAAATTATTAATAGAGGACATTAACGAGGATTTGCAACTTGTTAAATTAGAGCAAAAAATTGAAGCCGAAGTAGAAAAAGAATTAAGTGAAACTCAAAAAGAGTATTTTTTACGTGAAAAAATTAAAATTATGCAAAAAGAATTAGGTGAGACCAATAGTAAAGACGATGAAGTAGTCCGCCTAAAGAAAAAAGTTGCCAAATTAAAATGTAATGCCAAAGTAAAAGAAAAAATAAATCGCGAACTTGCTCGTTATGAATCCATAAACAGTAATTCTCCAGAACTTGGTATGATAAGAGATTACCTTGATTGGCTGCTAAATCTACCTTGGAACAATAGCACTAAAGATAATGAAGATTTAACTAAAGTGAAAGCAATTCTTGATAGTTCTCATTATGCCTTAGATGAAGTAAAAACCAGAATCCTTGAATACTTAGCCGTAAAACAAAATACAAATAATCTAAGAAGTCCTATCATTTGCTTGGTTGGGCCTCCTGGTGTAGGCAAAACTTCTCTTGCTATAAGTATTGCCAATAGTCTAAATCGCAAAGTTGCCAAAATAAGTGTCGGTGGTATAAATGACGAGGCCGAAATTATTGGCCATAGAAGAACCTATATTGGTGCCAATCCCGGACGTATAATTCAGGGTATAAGAAGAGCAGGAACTTCCAATCCAGTCTTTATAATCGATGAAATAGACAAAATGACCAAAGATATCAAAGGTGATCCAGCCAGCAGCCTATTAGAGGTACTAGACCCAGAACAAAATAAAAAGTTCTCCGATCATTATATTGAAGAGGAATTCGATTTATCAAAAGTCTTCTTTATCGCAACCGCTAACTACATCGAACAAATTCCATATGAGTTACGTGATCGTCTAGAAATAATAAATCTATCTAGTTATACCGAATATGAAAAACTAGACATTGCGAAAAGACATTTAATTCCTAAAGAATTAGAAGAACATGGTCTAACTCCCTTACAACTACAACTAACCGATGAAGCCATAATGATAATGATTAGAAACTATACCAAAGAGGCCGGAGTTCGTGAACTAGAAAGAATTATTGCTACTTTATTTAGAAAAATAGTTAAGGAAATACTACTTGAAAAAAATACAGTTTTCTACAAAATTACTCCTGATAATCTAGAAAATTATTTAGGAAAGAAAAAATATTTTTATACAGAAAATAGTACTAAAAATGAAATTGGAGTAGTTAATGGCATGGCTTATACCGTTTTCGGTGGCGATATTTTACCGATAGAAGCCAACATTTTTAAAGGAAAAGGAGACCTAATCCTAACTGGTTCCCTAGGCGAGGTAATGCAAGAGTCTTGTCAAATAGCCTTAAGTTATATAAAGGCCAATACTGAAGAATTTAATATTGATTACAAACTTTTAGAAGAAAATAATATTCATATTCATTTTCCCGAAGGAGCCGTTTCCAAAGACGGACCTTCAGCCGGCATAGCCATAACCAGTGCCCTAATCAGTATTTTTAAAAAGCAGTCTGTAAACTACAATATTTCCATGACTGGTGAAATAACGTTACGTGGACGTGTTCTAGCAATCGGTGGCTTAAAAGAAAAAATAATCGGTGCTCATAGAGCAGGTATAAAAGCTGTTTTTCTCCCAGTAGAAAATGAAAAAGACTTAGAGAAAATACCAGAAGACATAAAGAAAGATATTACCTTTAATTTTGTAAGTAACTACATAGAAATATATAAGGAACTTTTTAAATAGTCCACTTTAAAAGAAGAATATTAGTTCTTCTTTTTTCATAGTATGATTTAGGAGGTTAATATGAAAAAAACAATATCTTTAAAGAAAAATTTGGAATTTCCTTCAATGATTGGTGAAGTAACAGCAATCTCTCTAGATCATAACTTAAAATTTATAGATGAAAGTAATATCACTGGTGAATTTAAAGTAACCGGAAGTTATAAATTAACAGAAGCATCCAGACTAGAAGAAAAATTTGACTATTCAATTCCAGTAGAAATAGCCTTATCAGAAAAACTAGACCTAAAAACCGCCAAAATATCTATTTCCGATTTTTATTACGAAATCGAAAATGATGATACGATGATTTGCAATATCGAATTAAAAATTGAAGGTGTTGAGGTGATTGATGTCAAGGAAGAAGAACAACTAGAACAACCAACTATAGAGCCGGTCTTAAAAGAAGAAACTCCAGTAAAGGAAAGTGATGACATGTCTAATTTAAAAGAAACAAGAGAATGTGATGCTAACTTAACTATTGAAGAAGAAGTCCCAACAATGATTAATCAAGCAATTGAAAAAAACACTCAGTCCTCAACTACTGAAACAGCCCCAGAGACTTCTATCATAACTGAAAAGGAAGAAGTATCTAAAAATGTTGGATCCTTATTCTCATCCCTAGATAGTAGTGAAGAGACTTTTTCTACGTACTCAATATATATACTTCGTCAAGAAGAAACAATTCAGTCATTAATAGAAAAATATCACGTTACCAAGGAAGAATTAGAAAACTACAATGATCTATCAAATTTAACCATAGGAAGTAAAATTATAATTCCAAACACCACAAATGACTAATGTTGAAAAAATTCTAAGTAAATATGATTTAACTCTCAAAAATATAAAATATCAAAAAAAATTAAAAGTAGTAGAAACAGATAAAGGCACCTACACCTTAAAAGTAAAAACTAATAACACTGACAAAATCTATACTTATTTAGAAAATAGAAATTTCGAGAACTATATTTTCCCTATAAATTCCTCTAAAGAACCATATGAAATGTATCCCTACATTCAAGAAGATACAATTTCAAAAGAAGACAAGGCTCTAAATTTAATCTATATTTTAAGTCTTCTTCACACTAAGACAACAATTTACGAGCCAATTAATCTTGACACTATTAAAGAAATTTATGAGACCAATCTTCAGGAACTGGATTATCTAAATTACTACTATCACGATCTTCAAGACTATATTGAAAATAGAGTTTTCATGGCTCCAGAAGAATACCTGTTAATTAGAAATATTACCAATATATATAACGCCATTAATTACTCTAAAGCAACTCTCGAAAAATGGTATGCTGAAAAAATAAAACAAACGAAAGAACGTCAGGTATTACTTCACAATAATCTATCCCTAGATCATTTTCTGTTTTGCAAAGATAATAATTATTTAATTAATTGGAGCAGGTCTAAAAGAGGCATACCAGTATATGATTTATTAACTCTTTTTAAAAATGAGTATCAAGAAATAGAACTTGAAAGTTTGTACTTTCTCTACCAAAAAAAGTACAAGTACACAATTGATGAAGAATTACTATTTTTTGCATTACTAGCTAAGCCTTGGAAAATAACGTTTTCAGATAATCATTATGATAACACAATTTTAGTAAATGATTTGATCACTTATATTGAAAAAGGAAGTAGTCTAGTATCAAAAGAAAACAAAGAATATCAGGAAACAGAGTAACAAAAACTCAAAAAGTAAAATAACAACATTAAGTCTTGTTGTAATAAAAAGTAAAAGTAACATCTGATAAAAAAGTACTATAAAAACAACAACAACTCCCACTAAATACAGGATATTACTTTTTCTTTTTTGCTTGCAAGAATAACAGTTACAAAAGAATGGATGTTTATTTTTCATACCTTTCACCTATAGTAATTTATGTTACAAAAACTAAATAGTGCCTACATCATTAGAAAATATCTTTTATGTAACCAGCAGTAGTAGTTAATGTTACCACTCCAATCATCTACATCTTAAAAAATTATTTATTTAACTTAAACTTATAATTGACAAATAATTTTATAATGATATAATTATAATTGATAATAATTATCAATAAGGAAAATTTATGAAAAGAAGAAATACAAAACAAAAACAAATAATATTGGATACGCTTCGAACCGACAAAACACATCCTACGATTAGCGAAATTTATGAAAAAGTATCTAAAGAATATCCTAAAATAGGGCAGGCAACAGTATATAGAAATGTAAATGAATTATCACAAAATAACCAAATAGAAAAAATCGCCGACTTAAATGGCAATTTTCACTATGACGGTAATCCTGTCAAACATATTCATTTGCTCTGTAAAAACTGCAACAAAATCTACGACATCTTTGATTTTGCTGAGACTGAACTTATTCAGAAAGTATCGCATGATAACGAAATTTCTATCGATAAAGTCAATATAACCCTTGAGGGATTATGTAAGAATTGCAAAAAATTATTATCAAAATAATTGAAAAAAGTGAGGTAAAACTATGGAACTAAAAGGAAGCAAAACAGAAAAAAACTTAATGACAGCATTTGCTGGAGAGAGTCAAGCAAGAAACAAATATACATACTATGCAAGTAAAGCAAAGAAAGATGGCTATGAACAACTTGCGGCAATTTTTGAAGAAACTGCTAATAATGAAAAGGAACATGCCAAGTTATGGTTTAAAGAACTACATGGCGGTTCTATTCCCACAACAGAAGAGAATTTAAAAGATGCTGCAAACGGCGAAAATTACGAATGGACTGAGATGTATAAAGAATTTGCCCAAACTGCTAAAGAAGAAGGCTTCACACGATTAGCATTCTTATTTGAAAAAGTTGGTGAAATTGAAAAAGAACATGAAAAAAGGTATTTAAAATTACTAAAGAATATTGAAGATGACAGAGTATTCAAAAAAGATGGAAATAAAATTTGGGTATGTAGAAATTGTGGTTATGTCTATGAAGGCACAGAGGCTTTAGCAACTTGCCCAGTCTGTGCTCATCCACAAAGTTTTATGGAAGTACAAGCCAATAATTACGAATAAGTCCTCACGGACTTTTTCTTTTAGAATGATATTTCTGTTTCCAACTCTTCATCACAAATCGCAATAAATAAAAAAATAATCCCTGCAATTAAAACCAAAGTTGAACCTATTAGATTAATAATTGTAAAAAACTTCTTACTATCAGTGTCATATGTTGCTAAGTTTTTATATGAATCATAACTAGAAGAAAAAAAGTAGTAATAAATAATAAGGGCAACAGAAAAAATAAAAATCAAGGATACACGGTAATTATTTTTTGCTTTTTCATCGCCAAACAAAATATATTTTTTCTCTTCACTATTTGACCAAAAAGAAGCAATTATAAGTCCCAAATATACTATCCAAACATAGTTTTCAATTTCAATTTCTCGTAGTATTTCATTTTTATTTTCCATATTAAAATATATTCTAATACTAATAATAATATAATTTTGTAGGTGGTAAAATGAATTTAATACCCAATGTTTCACCAAAAACTTTTACAGCAAGTGCCATAATAGTAGGTTATCTATTAATAGATGATTTAACCGCCAATGAACAAAACGCCCTAGGAAACTGGTTAATGTTAACAGCCCAGGTTCTTTGTACCAATGCCTTTTACAAACAAGTTCAACAGGAACGCGAATCATCATCCACCTCCCCAAAAAACACATCATCCGAAATAGAAATGCTTCAAAAAATGGTAAATGCCATTGAAAAAGAATTAAACGATTTAAAATCAAATATTTGATATAGATTCACTTTCAACAGTAAGATTTTCCTGAAAATAAAAAAAGCAAAATGTTCCAGCCAAGACTAATACACTCCCTATTAATCTAACTAAGTACTTTTCATCATTTTTATACTTTTTAAAGTCTCGATAATTCCTCCATAAAAAATAAAAATAAATACCTATATTAATAATTAAAATACCCTTAAATATTTTCATGGCCTCTCTATTGGCAGAACTGTCCTTATTAACAATTGACTTTTTTATCAGTTCATCTCCATATATATTAACAATCGCTATACCAATATATAAAAGCCAAATGTAGTTTTCAAAGGTTAATTCCTTAATTTTTTCTCCGTTATCATTCATAATTAAATATATGATAAAGATTAAGTTTTATTATATATCAGAAGAGGTTGTACTTTTATACCTATTTTTATAAAGTTATTACTACATAAAAGTCTTTCTATAACAACCCAATATTTTTTACGCAGAAATCAATTATTGCATTTTTTATTTATAGGAATTTTCTCTTCGAATGTGTAATTAAAATAAAATATGCTATTACGTATTGACAAACGTTTGTTTGTATATTATTATAGTAAGTCAAGATGATGGAGGTGTATTACATGTATAAGGCCTATAAGTTTAGATTGTATCCTAATAGTTATCAAAAACAATTGTTAAGTAAAACTTTTGGATGTGTTAGACTTATTTATAATCATTTTTTGGATAAATGTATGAAAAATGGTTTTATGAGGGCTTTTGACATGTGTACGGAAATAAAAGAATTGTATGTTGACTATCCATTTCTAAAAGAGGTAGATTCTTGCAGTTTAAGATGTGCAGTTTTCAATTTAGAGGATGCTTTTAAGAATTACTTTTCTAAATGTAGTAATTATCCTAGGTTTAAGAGCAAATATAATAAACAAAGTTATAGAACTACATGTATTAGGAGTACATATAAAAATAGAGAGTATAGTAATATAGAATTAGACTTAGTAAATAGAAAAGTCAAATTACCAAAACTGGGATTAGTTAATATAAGAGGTTATAGAAATTTAAAAGAAATAAGTGGAAGAATTATAAATGCTACTATTGAAAAAGAAACAACTAATAAATACTATGTAAGTATTGTAGTTGAGGAAAAAGAGTTTGTATCTAGTAAAGTTATTCCACAAAGTATAGTTGGAATTGACTTGGGTATAAAAGATTTAGTTGTGACTAGTGATGGAGAAAAGTATAATAATCCAAAAGAAGTATTAAAAAGAGAAAAGAGATTAAAAAGACTACAGAGAAAATTGTCAAGACAAATAAAGTGTAGTAATAACTATTATAAGACGAAGAAAAGAATCGTTAGAATTCATAGTAAAATAAAAAATAGTAGAAAACATAATATAATTAATATTGTAAATAAACTTGTAAAAGAACATGATATAGTAGTTAGTGAAAAACTAAAGGTACAAGAAATGACACATAATCACAATTTAGCCAAAAATATTTTAGATGCCGGTTTCAATAATATATGTCAAATGCTCAAATGGAAATGTAGTATATTAGGAAAATATTATTATCAAGTAGATACATATTTTCCAAGTAGTAAGAAATGTAGTCATTGTGACAATACAACAAGTAAAACTAATGATTTGAATATTAGAAACTGGATATGTGAAGAGTGTGGATGTGAAAACGATCGAGATATAAATGCAAGTATAAATATTATGTTTGAAGGACTAAAAATACATTATCAAAGTAATTAAATAAAAAGAAATAACGAAAAGAAATAAAGTGAGTACGGTAGCGACTAACGTAATTTAAGCCTGTGGAGAATAGAGGGTACTCTATCTATGAAGTAGGAATTTTGGTTTGTGACGACCAAAGCGACAAATTTTAACTTGTCTTTTGTTCTACAGAAAAGCAAATGAAAAAAAGATATTTCTAAATAATCAATTTAATATAATATATTTCTAAAATGTGGTATAATTTACTAGAAATTGAGGTGGAACTATGATAAAACATGAATTACTTGCTCCAGCCGGTAATATGGAGTGCCTAAAACAGGCCATTTTTAACGGAGCAGATGCTATATATATAGGTTGCAAAAATTTTGGAGCCAGAAAATTTGCTAGTAACTTCACAAATTCTGAAGTACTAGAAGCCATCAAATTATGCCACCTTTACGGTGTGAAACTATATGCAACCATGAATACTCTCGTAAAAAATAATGAAGTAGAAGACTTCTTAACTCAAATTGAGTTTCTACACAAAAATGGCATAGATGCCGTCTTGATTCAAGATTTTGGCATGCTTTGTCTAGTTAGAAAAATCTACCCAAATTTGGAAGTTCATGCTTCAACTCAAGCAAATGCATCTTCCAAAGAAACTGCTCAATTATTTTATGAACTAGGTGTAAAAAGGGTTGTCTTCTCACGAGAAATGTCATTAGAAGAAATAAATTCTATATCTGTCCCAATAGAAACAGAAGTATTTGTACATGGTGCACTATGCATTT
The DNA here is from genome assembly GCA_934168245.1 of uncultured Bacilli bacterium. Taxonomy (GTDB): domain Bacteria; phylum Bacillota_I; class Bacilli_A; order RF39; family UBA660; genus CAG-877. Next base: position 64,575 of record CAKPMY010000004.1, on the reverse strand, counting down.
GTTATTCTGGCTGTTGTCTAATGAGTAGTCAAATTGGTAATCGCTCTGGAAATAGAGGAGAGTGTGCTGGCAGTTGTCGCCTTCCATATGGTCTAAAACATAAAGATGAGACTTTAATTAATAATAAATATCTATTAAGTACAAAGGAATTAAATACCTCACTAAAGTTTAAAGACCTCCTACAAAGTAATATCAATTGTTTCAAAATCGAAGGTCGCATGAAAAGCCCAGAATACGTTGGCTTCATTACAAGGTTCTATCGTAAGCTAATAGATGACTATGAGAACACAGATATTATCGCCGAAAATAAAAAATTAAAAACTTTATTTAACCGCGGCTTTACAACAGGTCATTTATTCAAATGCACACCAAAAGAATTAATGAACACAAATAGCCCTAATCATATCGGCTTAGAAATCGGCAAAGTAATAGAGATAAAAAATGACAAAATAAAAATTAAATTGCATAGTCAATTAAACCAACAAGACGGAATTCGTTTTTTAGAGTCTAATAAAGGTCTAATTGTAAATTACTTATATGACAAAAATATGAAATTAACCTCGTCTGCCAACAACATTTGCTATATAGATAACAAAATAGGCCTACAAAATAATGACACAGTATGTAAAACGATAGACTATCAGCAGTCCCTAAATCTTAAACAGTTGCCAAGCCGTAAAGTTCCAATAACTATTAATGTTATAGCAAAAAAACACCAACCTCTGCAAATTACTGCATCAGATGACACTAATATTGTAAGTCTTGCCGGTAATATAGTTGAAAGTTCAAAAACTCAGCCAATTACAAAGATACGAATTAAAGAACAAATATTAAAAATTGGTCAAACCCCATTTGAATGTAAAAAAATAGACATTGACTATGACGAGAATATTTTTATTTCAATAAAAGAACTAAATGAATTAAGACGTAAAGTTCTATTAGAACTTCAAGAAATAAGAGAAAATACTAAGAGGGAATTTATTAAAAAAGATTATCAATTTAAAAAATCAAATGCCAAAGAAACTCCTAAATTATCCGCAAGTATCACAACAGAAGAACAACTACTTGCTTGTAAGAAAATGAATGTAGAGCGCATTTATATTTCTGATAAAACCTTATATCACAAATATGAAAATGACACTGCTATTTACTACAAGATCCCAAGATGCACTCGAGAAATTTTATCAAATCTAACAAGTAGAAACATAGTATCTGACTATTTCAATTTTAGTAGCCATAACAATTTAGTTGGTGACTATGGCTTAAATGTTTACAATATATATACAGCCTATTTTTTATATAAATTAGGTCTACAAAGTATAACCATATCGGTGGAATTAATGGAAAATGAAATTGTTGACTTTATAAATCAATATAAAAAGAAATTTTCTGAATATCCTCCTATAGAAATGCTTAATTATGGTTTAATTGAAAATATGATCATAAAAGGGAACGTTTTGAATATAGTAGAATTTGATTATGAGTATGAGCTCTTTGATTCCAAAAATAGATTTTTTAACGTATATTATGATGGAAACAACACCCATGTTTTAAACTTTAAAGAAAAACTCCCTACGGATAACCAATTCATAAGAGAAACTACCACGTTAAGATATGATTTCTATAAAGAAACTGCCAAGGAAGTAATAGAAATTATAAATAGAAAATAACAAACTTTCCATGCAAATAGCCTGTTATTTCCACCTAAAAAATCAAATGAGTATTAAAAAATAATTATCTAGTTTAATATATAGAAATAAAAACCAGCACAATCAACTAAAATGGCCTAAAAAAATATATTAAAAAAAATCTAAATATGATAAAATATTATTAGGAGTGATTTAATGGAAGAAAAAACTATACCTTTAAAAAATTATGCAATAATTACACTAATATTTTTAGCAACTATTGGTCTCACATTATATTTATGTAACTGTTATAGTGTCTACAATGAAGGAAAAAAAGAAATCCCTGTAATAAGAGGAACTCTTTCTGAGATAACTAATGAAGACTTTGAACACTATATTCTAGAAAATCAGTCAGCCAAAGTATATATGTGTACCGCCAGTAGTCCCACTTGTCGTAGTTTTGAAAAGGATTTTATTAAATTAATCAAGAAAAAGAACTTACAAGAAGAAATAGTCTACTTGAATTTAAGTAATGTGGATCAAGAAGAATTTGTCAAAACATTCAATGAAAAGTATACCTTCAAAATACCATTAACAACAAATTATCCAGCTATTGTAATTTTTGATGAAGGAAAAATAGAAAGTATACTACAAGGTAGTAAAAAGGAAAGTCTGACACTATCAAAAGCCAAGCAATTTATAGAAATAAACAAAATAGGAGAGTAGTCTCCTTTTAACTAGGAGAAAAATATGAATAACATAGTATTATTTGAACCAGAAATTCCTCAGAATACTGGTAATATCATGCGAACTTGTGTCGCAACAAACACTAAATTACATTTAATAAAGCCTTTAGGCTTTGTCTTGGATGATGCTCATTTAAAAAGATCTGGTGTAAATTATATTGATAAACTAGAATACGAAATATATGAAAATTTTGAAGCTTTCAAAAGTAAAAATAAAGGAATTTATTATTATTTTACTCGCTATGGCAGAAAGCCACACACTAGTTTTGATTATAGTAATAAAAGCAATGAAAATCTTTACTTCATTTTTGGTAAGGAGTCAACTGGTATCCCTGTTGAAATACTAAAAGACAATCTAGATTATTGTATGCGCATACCAATGACCGATAAAGTAAGAGCCTTAAATGTCTCAAATAGTGTTGCAATTGTAATTTATGAGGCCTTACGCCAACAAGACTATAATGACCTACTAAGAGAAGAACCACATAAAGGTGCTGATTATTTAGAAAGATAGAAAAACAGTCATAATAGTATCTTATAACAATTAAAATAATAACCTATTAGATTAGCATAATTATCACTTGTAGCATAAACTGATATCCTTAGCCGGAAGTATTACTGAAAAAGAGGTGAATGAAGTGAATCAAAAAGAAGAAATAGAAAGAAGTATCATAACAAAGTATCGTAAACAAATTTGGAGACCTTTCATGAAAGCAATACGTGACTACGAGTTGATTGAAGAAGGTGACAAAGTAGCCGTCTGCATTTCCGGTGGCAAGGATTCCAACCTTCTTGCAAAATGCTTAGAAGAATTACAAAAGCATGGTAAAGTAAAATTTTCAATAGAATATATTGTCATGGACCCTGGATATAATAAGGAAAATCGAGACAAGATAGTAGAAAATGCAAATACATTAGGAATTCCCATTACAATATATGATTCAAATATTTTTGACGTCACTGATAAATTAGCCAGTGATTCTCCATGTTATCTTTGCGCCAGAATGCGCCGCGGATTTTTATATGCCAGAGCCCAGGAACTAGGTTGCAACAAAATTGCCTTAGGTCACCATTTTGACGATGTCATTGAGACCATTCTTTTGTCCATTATATATGGTGGTGAGTACAAAGGAATGATGCCAAAATTAAAAAGTACAAACTTTGAAAATATGGAATTAATACGTCCTTTATATTTAGTTAGAGAAGAAGATATAATCAGTTGGACAAAATATAACAAATTGCAATTTATAAATTGTGCCTGCAAATTTACCGCCAAAGAAACTAAAAAGGATTCAAAACGTTTCGAGATAAAACAATTAATAAAAGAACTCGAATCAAAAAATAAAAACATTCCATATAACATATTCAAATCAGCTGAAAACGTTAATATTGATACAGTCTTAGCCATAAAAAAAGATAACAAAAAGGAAACATTTCTAGAACATTATTGATATTTTGTATAAAAAATACTCTTTTCTATCACAATTAAGTAGAAAGGAGATTTTTTATGGCAAAATATAAAGTAGAAATAACTGGTATTAACACAAATGAAATAGAAGTATTAACTAACGAGGAGATGAAAAAACTATTCGAAAAAATGCAACAAGGTGATGAATTTGCCAGGAATCTTTTAGTACAGGGAAACCTGAAATTAGTTTTATCAATCTTAAAAAAATTTAATAATAGGTATGACAATATGGATGATTTATTTCAAATCGGATGTATTGGTTTGTTAAAAGCAATTGATAATTTTGATTTGTCACATGAGGTAAAATTTTCGACCTATGCTGTACCAATGATTTTAGGTGAAGTGCGCAGATACATAAGAGATAATAATTCAATAAGAGTAAGTCGTTCACTGAAAGATATTGCTTATAAAACTCTAAAGTTAAAGGAAAAATATATTCAAGAGAATGGCGAAGAGCCGAGCATAGAATTTATTGCCAAACAATTAGAATTAACTGAAGGAGAGATAATCAATGCTTTAGATTCTCTAAAAGAACCAGTAAGTATGTTTGAACCAGTCTATAATGATGGTGGAGACACAATCTATCTATGTGATCAAATAGAAGATAAGAGTGAAGCAAACAAAGACTTTTCAAACCACATTGCCATTGAAGAAGCAATGAATACTTTAGAGGAGCGAGAAAGACAAATCTTAGATAAAAGATTTATTGTTGGTAAAACTCAAATGGAAATTGCTGATGAAATTGGAATTAGCCAAGCTCAAGTTTCTAGGCTAGAAAAAAGAGCCATAAAACAACTAAAAAAAGTATTAAAGTAATTCATATAATGTGTAATAAGACAATATAATTAAATAAGTAGGTGATCTTATGCGCTTATCAGACTTGCAAACCAAAAGTATTGTTAGTGTAAACGATGGTAAAAATATCGGCAATATCATTGATGCAAATGTAACAACTGAAGGAACTATTGAATCACTGGTAATTGAAGCAAATAAAACCTTTTTTTCATTAAACAGAGAAAATGATACAGAAATAGACTGGAAAGATATAACTAAAATAGGAGAAGACGTAATTTTAGTAAAGATTAGTTATCATGAATAAACTGAAACTCTTATTTCTAATAGTTATATCTACAACAGTTCTTTCTTTTTTTTTATTATCCGTGCTAGGAAGAAGATTAAGTCCAATTTTAGCAAGATACGTAAACGTAGAAGCAAAACGTTTTGCCAGTAATATAATAAACACATCAGTAAATGATACACTAAAAGAAGGAATAACAGATGATTTATTCAAACTGAGTAAAACATCAGATGGCAAAATCGAAATGCTCGACTATAACACAAAGAAGGTAAATGCTTTATTATCAAAAATTAATAAAAAAATCCAGGAACTTCTAGCAAATTTAGAGGATGGAAATATAGAAAATATGCCCATATCATCTGGCTTAAAAATGGAAAATTTTTCCAAAAATGGAGTCGTCTGCAAAGTACCGATGGGGTCTCTACGAAAAAATGCTCTTTTTGTAAATGTAGGACCATCAATCCCAATAAAAATGGCTTTTATAGGACAAGTTGAGTCAAGTTTAAATACAAAAATCAGTGAATATGGAATTAACTACCTAGTGGTTGAAGTAAATGTACATGTTACAGTAGAAGAGCAAATAATTATGCCAGCAATGTCAAAAAAAGAAACACTTGTAATCGAAGCACCATTAACAATGAAGATTATACAAGGAGAAATACCAAGTTATTATCTAAGTGCAATTGAGAGAAAGTCCAATATAAACTCTCTTTCAATTGAGTAAAAAAATAGCAAAGTAGGTATGAAAAATAAAAAATGGAAAATACTGGAAAAAATGTAAAAGCAAAAAATGGAAAATACTGGAAAAAATTCAATACCTAAAAATGGAAAATACTGGAAATTATTGTAGCTGTATATATTGGAAAAACCAGAAAATATTGAAAAATAGCTTACTAAAATGAATAATTATAAAATCAATAACCAAACATTTAAATAATTGCAAAAATTATATAAATAAAGAAAAGGATAAATATATATTTAATAAATAAGCCTATATAAATAATAATATATATTTGTAGTACGTATTTTATACTGCACATGGTATAATAAAATAGAGGTGTAATATGAAAGCAATAGAAATAAATGGTCAAAAATACGAAATAATGGAAAATAATGGAAATTGTTTAAATGTGGACGATATTAAAGAAAAAATAACTGACTATTTTGATAATTATGACTACATATTTGGTGATTTTTCTTATGAAAAAGTAAGATTAAAAGGGTTCAATGATTCAAATAATAAAAAAGTTAATAGAATAAATAATATTAAAGGTTTAGAAACGTATAAAAAAGATTATTGTAGTTATGGTGCCAAAACTTTTCTTTTAAAAAAAGTTAAGTAAAGTGCTTGTATTTGTAAAAAAATATGATAGAATATAATATATAAGAATAAGATGGGAGGCTATTGATATGGTAGAAAATCAAGCAAAAAAGAAAGTGATGTCAATTGTTTCAAATGATGGTGCTATTGAAGATGTTGAAGTAATATTGGCATTCGAATTTAAGGACAATAATAAAGAATATGTTGTATACACAAAAAATGAAAAAGATGAGAATGGCAATGTAACTGTATATGTTTCAAACATTGATCGTTCTGGTAATGAGCCTAAATTGGTAGGTGTTGAAAACGAAACTGAGTGGAATAAAATAAAAGATGTTTTGAGAGAACTATCAAAAACTGAATAGGAGGGTCAAAAATGTCTATATTAAGTAATGCGGAGTTTTCAGTTCTTAATATCAATTTAGCAAAAGAAATGGCAGACTCTAAAAAAATAAAGTTTAAGCATGAATCATACCTAAGAATTTGCAAAAAGTATGATAGTTTTTGTGCAGAATCAACATCAAATATATCAAAGACAGTTTCTACAATGCCTCCAGTCGAAAATAAACAACAGATTGGTGAGCAGAACGTAGTCATTCATATAAAGAATAGAACATATGAAAAAAGAGCAAGCAAACAGGAAAAACTAAAAGATCAAATCTATATTCTTGAAGTTGTGGGAACTTTGTTACCACAATTTGCCGGAAGAAGGGCATTGAAAATAAAAGATAGTATGAAAAATAATATGCTAGAAAACAATAAAAAAGCATGTGAAAAAGAAGTAGAAAAAGTAGAATTCCCAATCAATCCAGAACCTTCATTGCCAGTAGAAAAGTTAGATGATATCGAACAAATAAAAATAAGTAAGAATGGCGCTTCAAGTGCCAAAATATCAAAATATACTGATGAGTCAAGTAGTATAGAAGATATTCAAGATGCCCAAAAGGCAAAACCAATAAGCGAATTACTAGGGGAAATCAAAGAACAAAAGGATAAGTTCAAATTTAACGTTCCACAGATTAAAATAGCAACACCACAAACATTTGCGGAAACTAGTAAAAGTTCAACAGATAGCAACGAAATAAAAGAAGTAATAAGTATGGCTTCTGAACCTAATAGGAATTCCAAGGTAGAAGTAGGACATTTGAGAGACAGTTTAGCCAAAGCAAATCAATTAAAAGAAGAATTAGAACTTGCTAAGAAAAATGCCGAAAAAGCCAAAGCCGAAGCACAGTTAGCCAAAGAAAAAGCAGCAGCAGAGAAAAAAGAGGCAGAAATTGTCCAAGAACAACTTGTAGAAACCATAAAGAAATTAGAAGAACACAACAGAAAACTAGAAGAAGAAAAAAAATTAAATGAAAAAGAAGCAGAAAAATATACAGCCGAAAGTCAAGAATATACAGAAAGAGAAAAAGAATATTCAACAATGCAAGAAGAATACAAGCAAACAATAAACGAAATGCTTGCAATAATTGGTTAAAAGGAAAAACAAATAAAATAGAATTATTTGTTTTTTTTTAGCATAAAATCAAATGAGTTGATAATATGAAAAATACTATAAGGTATTATTATAACTTTGATAATATAACCATAATAAGTCAAAAAAATAAAAAATATATAAAATACAATAATGAACTATACATTGCTTGTAAGGTTAAAAATGAAAATGAAGTAATAGAACTGTATAATTTAACAAAAAACATACCATATTTTTACAAATTTATTATAAATCGAGAGGGCAAAATATTTACAAACTATAAAAATGACACATTTGTATTATTGAAAATAACAGGCAATTATTCCTCAAATATACAAAAAAATAAAAAGATTATAATAGATAATAATAAAAAGTATCATTTAGACAGGAGCGATTGGTATAGTCTCTGGACTCAAAAAAATGATTATTTTGAATACCAATATAATCATATAAAAGGAAAATATAAAATAATAGATGAGAGTATAAATTATTATATTGGCATAGCAGAAAATGCAATAAGCTATATAGCCAATATTTCAGGTGAATTGAAAGAAAAAGAAGAAAAAGTATTATGCCACAGGAGAATAGAAGAAAATGAATTTTTCAATCCATTAAATTATGTGATAGATTATAAAGAAAGAGAACTTAGTGAATATCTAAAATATATATTTGTCACTAAGAAATATACAGAGTGCGATGTGGAAAAATTAGTAACCTCTTGTAATAGTACCCAAGCAGGTTATCAGTTGCTTTTTGGAAGGATGTTATATCCAAGTATATATTTTGATATATATGATAAAATAATTAATGAATACGAAAGTGAAAGTAGTCTAATGTGCATAATCAAGCGAAATAGAGAGTACGAAAATTATTTACAACGAATATTTGAAGCAATCAACGCAAATGTCAAAATAAAAAATATAGATTGGCTATAATTAATCTATATTTATTACTTCTTTAACTTCAGGTATTTCGTTAACTATTAATTCTTCGATGCCATCTTTTAGAGTAACATCCATCATGGGGCAATCTTGACATGCACCGACTAATCGTACATAAACAATATTATCTTCATATTTTACAAATTCAAGATTTCCACCATCACTAATCAAAAATGGTCTGACCTTTTCGATAACTGCCTTAATTCGTAATTCAATACTATCTGACATAATATCACCAACAACATTATACTATTTATCTTAACATAAGTAAATAAAGTTTCTTGTTAGGACAACAAAAAAATGGTATAATCATCAGTAGAGGGTGTATCAAATGAAAAAATATAAAGTTGGTGAAGTTGTAACAGGTTGTGTTACAGGGATCGAAAAATATGGTATCTTCGTCAGTTTAGATGACTACTACAGCGGTTTAATACATATTTCGGAGATTACAGACAACTATGTAAGAAATATATATGATTACGTGAATATAGGTGAAACAATACAAGCAGTAGTTTTGGCTGAAAATGAAAAAGAACATCATGTGAAACTTAGTATAAAAAATATGACATACAGGTATTCTGAAATAAATAAAACAAAAATAAAAGAAACATCTCATGGCTTTTTTAATCTAAAGAGATCATTAGAAAATTGGACCGAGAGTAAAATAACAGAGTTAAAATCAAATAAAATAGAAAAAAAATAAAAAAATTAGCAAATTTAGTTGACAAAGTGGGTAATACTTGGTATATTTAATACTGTCAACTGGTTCATTTGGGCGATTAGCTCAGTTGGTTAGAGCACTTGCCTTACAAGCAAGGGGTCACAGGTTCGAGTCCTGTATCGCCCACCATTTATTATGCCGAAATAGCTCAATTGGTAGAGCAACTGACTTGTAATCAGTAGGTTCCGGGTTCAAGTCCTGGTTTCGGCACCATTTTTTTGGAGAGGTAGCGAAGAGGCTAAACGCGACAGACTGTAAATCTGTTCTCATTGAGTTCGATGGTTCGAATCCATCTCTCTCCACCACTTAAGTTTGCCTCGTAGCCAAGTGGTAAGGCATCAGACTTTGACTCTGACATGCGTTAGTTCGAATCTAACCGAGGCAGCCATTTAATTTATATGATCTGTTAGCTCAGTCGGTAGAGCATTTGACTTTTAATCAAAGGGTCATGAGTTCGAATCTCATACAGGTCACCAGTGCCTGAGTGGCGGAATTGGTAGACGCACAGGACTTAAAATCCTGCGAGAATCAACCCTCGTGCCGGTTCAAGTCCGGCCTTAGGCACCATTTAGTATGAAACGGACCACCAGTCCGATTTTTTTCTAAATATGTGCGATAAAATTATAAATAAATATATAAAATTTGTTGACACATATTAAATTACTATGGTATAATCAATTTGTCGTTCGAAATAAAACGTACAAATGGAGGAATACCCAAGTCTGGTTGAAGGGACCGGTCTTGAAAACCGGGAGGTCGTGCAAACGGCGCAGGGGTTCGAATCCCTTTTCCTCCGCCATTAATATCGCGGGATGGAGCAGCTCGGTAGCTCGTCGGGCTCATAACCCGAAGGTCGTAGGTTCAAATCCTTCTCCCGCAACCAATTTGGTCTCATGGTGCAGCTGGTTAACACGTCTGCCTGTCACGCAGAAGATCGCGGGTTCGAGTCCCGTTGAGACCGCCATTTGGCTTCATAGCTCAGTCGGTAGAGCAAGGGACTGAAAATCCCTGTGTCGCTGGTTCGATTCCCGCTGGAGCCACCATTTTTTTATGTATTCACGAGACGTGCTTAACTTTCGAGTAAAATGAACGAGGGTTATGCGCTCGTAGCTCAGTTGGATAGAGTGTTTGGCTACGAACCAAAAGGTCAGGGGTTCGAATCCCTTCGGGCGCACCATATATCGGGAAGTGGCTCAACTTGGTAGAGCACTTGGTTTGGGACCAAGGGGTTGCAGGTTCAAATCCTGTCTTCCCGACCATTATGAGTTTAACGTTGAGAAATCAACGTTTTTATTTTGCATATTTGACTTTTCTGACTACATTTTATATACTTAAATAAACAATATGGAATGGAATGATAACAATGGAATTTATTGAAGATATAGATAAAAATGAATATACTAAATTTGTAATTAATCATAAAATGTCACATTTTTTAAAATCTTATGAATGGGGACAGGTATCGAAAAGAAGAGGCTTGTTACCACACTATGTTGGCCTAAAAGAAAAAAATAAAATTGTAGCAACAGCATTATTACTAGAAAAAAAATTACCATTAGGTTATAAATATTACTACATTCCGCGCGGATATACAATTAACTATAGTGATAACAAATTATTAGAAAAATTAACTAAAGAAATAGTTAAGTATGCAAAAAGGAATAATGCAATTTTCTTTAAAATTGATCCTGACATAAAACTACACACAATTGATGAAAATGCCAAAGTTATAGAAGGCGAAGAAAATTATAAATTAGTTGAAAAACTAAAACAACTAGGTTTCAAACATAAAAAGCTTAATTTGTACTTTGAAAATATGCAACCGAGATTTACATTCAGATTAAATTTACAACCTACGATAGAGGAAATTCGTAAAAATTACAGCAAAAGTACAAATCGATGGATAAAAATTGCTGATAAGTATGGAGTAACAACTGTAGTAGGCGAAAAAAAAGAATTACCAGAATTTATAAGATTAATGAAAATGACAGAAAAAAGACAAGGATTTTTTTCACATGAATATTCATTTTATGAAAGTCTATATGATGAATTTTCAAAAATAGATTCTGTTAGTTTATTACTAGGAAAAGTAGATATAGAAAAGATCTTATCAGTAATTGAGGCAGAGTTAGAAAAATGCGATAATAACACAAAAAAAGAAAAATTAGAAGCCCAGAAAGAACATTATACATTGTTAAAGAAAACTAGTCATCATGATACAGTAAGTGCCTATATAAATGTCCACTATGGAAATAAAAGCTGGTATTTATATGGAGCAAATGATATGGATTATAAAGATACTTACACAAATTACAAACTATTTGATTTTCAAATAATGCTCTCAAAAGAATTACAAAAGGATATATTTGACGAATTTGGCACAATAGGTAATCCAAAATCAACAAAATCCATAGCCGGTCTACATGAATTTAAAAGAAAGTTTGGCGCAGAATATACAGAATTTATAGGTGAATTTACTTACATTGTAAATCCAGTAATGTACTTTCTATTTGAAAAACTAGTTGTGCTATATAGAAAACCACTAAAAATGTTAAGACATTTAAAAGTCAAATTTCAAAAGAATAGTTAGATAATAAAAAAACATCACTAATAATAATTCTAAGTAAAAAAATACAAAATAATATCAAAAAAGTATAATATCGGATGAATGTAGGTGAAATATTGAAAAAGGATTCATTTTTAAAGGGTGCAATTATGGCCACCTTCTGTATTGTTTTTAGTAAAATTTTGGGAATCATATACGTTATACCATTTCATGCAATTATTGGGACAAATGGTCGTGCGTTATATAGTTATGCCTATAATATGTACATGTTATTTTTAAACTTTTCAACAGTAGGCATTCCGCTGGCCATAAGCAAGATAGTCAGTGAATATCATGCCCTAGGGTATGAAGAAACAAAGAAAAGGGCATATAGGCTTGCACTAAAAATAATATTTATCATGTCAATACTGTCAACTATTGCACTATTGCTACTTGCACCAACAATTGCTAATACAATTATTGGTGACGTAACTGGTGGTAATACAGTAGAAGATATAACCTATGTATTAAGAATATCATCAAGTGCTATCTTATTTGTAACAATGTTAAGTGGTGTAAGAGGATATTTACAAGGACACAAATATATAACACCATCGTCAATAAGCCAAGTAATAGAACAATTAGTAAGAGTAATAATAATTATTTTTGGAAGTTACATAGCAGTAAAGTTATTTGGTACAAAAGAAGCAGTAGGTGTAGCAATATTTGGGGCAACTGCTGGTGGAATCGCCGCATTAATATACCTAGAATTGAAAATGAAAAAACAATTTAAAGAGGAAAAAGTATATTCGCCTAAAGCAGAAGAAAAGAAAATAACAAATAAATATTTAGTAAAAAAACTTTTAGAATATACGGTACCTTTTATAATCGTCTCAATTGCCGTTTCACTATACAACACAATCGACATGTTAAGTATTGTAAAACCATTAATGAAATATGGTCATTTAGCAATTCAAGATGCTGAAATGGTATTATCAATAATATCAACATGGGGCGCGAAATTAAATAGTATAGTAACCTCAATAGCAGCGGGTGTGGTTGTAGCGGTTTTACCTAATATAACCAGTGATTATGTTAAAAAGGACTATAAAGAAGTCGATAAAAAAATAAACAAAACAATCCAAATGGTCTTATATTTTGTATTACCGATGGTAATAGGTCTTTCATTCTTAGCAGAACCAGTATGGTATTTGTTTTATGGAAAAAGTACTCTAGGAGTAAAAGTATTTTCATATAGTATTTTTACAGCGTTATTTTATTCTTTATTTCTAAACATACATACAATATTACAATCAGTGGGTCATCATAAAGCAGCAAATAAAGCAATAATTTTAGGTTTGATAGCAAAATTATGCTTGACTGTACCATTAATAATTATATTTTCTAAAACAAAAGTCATCCCAGCATATTATGGTTCAATAACAGCAACGATAATAGCGTACATAACTTCAATTATAATTAGCATTATTGATATCAAAAAGAACCTAAATGTTTCTTTCAAAAGCACAAGAGAAAAACTACTAAAAATATTATTTTCAAGTTTGTTAATGGTATCTCTACTATTTTTACTAAAGGTATTTATTCCACTATCAGGTGGAAAGGTATACTCACTAATAGTAGTAACCATATATGCCATATTTGGCGGAACTATATACTTTATTTTAACATCGAAAATGCACATATTTGAAAGTATATTTGAATGCACATTCAAAGAATTCATAAATAAACTTTTCAAAAGAAAAAAACAAAACAAGATGTAGAGAATAAAGTACAGCAATAAAGCAAATTATAAAAATGAATATACACTAAGGATGGTGAAAATATGCAATTTGTACAATTAACAGAAAAAGAATTTAAAGACTTCTCAAAAAAATACAAAAATAAATGCTATCTTCAAAGTACAAATATTGCCGAATTTAGAAAAAAACAAGGGTGGATGGCGGAATATGTAGGAATAAAAGAAAATAAAAAAGTTTTAGCAGCAACACTGTTACTTTCAAAGAAAAGACATCTAAAAAAAGAGTTTTACACACTTCGAGGCCCACAATTAGACTATAATGATGAAAAATTACTAAATTATTTTGTTGCTGCTTTAAAAAAATATGTCAAAGAAAATGATGGCTACTTTCTAAGAATTGATCCATATATTGAAGCATTATCACTTGATAAAGATGGAAATCCAACTGGCGAATTCGATAATACTATAATATCGTCAAAACTAAAAAAACTAGGCTTCAAAGAAGTCAAAGCATGCAAAATGTCAGACACAGTACAAGCAAAATTCATGTATGTAATTGATTTAACTGATAATCTTGATAGTGTGATGGCAGATATGGATTCAAAAACAAGACAAATGATAAGAAAAAATGAAAAGCAAGGAGTGACGATAAGAGTAGGAGATAGTAATGATGTTGAATTATTTGAAGACATAATGAATAAAACCAGCCAGCGAAGAAATTTCAACGACCGAGGTCTAGAATTTTACCAAAATATGTACAATGAGTTAATCAAAGACAATATGATAGAACTAGTTTTTGCTGAGTTGGACATTCAACTTGCTAGAAAAAATTTAAACGCAGAACTAAAAGAAATAGAATCAGCAAAAGAAGATCGAGAAGAAAAGAGAAAAGCAGGAAAATGTAACGAAAAAAAGGCAAAGGTAAAAGAACAAGAAGAAGCGATTGCTCTAGAGAAAATAGCCAAAAAAAATCGGGAGTTAGCCGAATTAGAAAGTAAATACGGAAAAAAAATAACTCTAGGTGGAATTTTATATATATTATATGGTAATGAAGTAGCCTCACTTTTTGGAGGATGCTACGAAGAATTTAAAGAGTATCAGTGCTTTTACACCATTCACTACGAAATGATAAAGTATGCAATTAAAAACAAATATAGTAGATATAATTTTTATGCCATAAACAATACACTTGATAAAAATGATAGTCAATATGGAATTTACCAATTTAAGCGTGGCTTTGGTGGACATGTAATGGAATTATTAGGGGAATTTATACTTCCTGTAGACAAACCATTGTATAACACAATTAAGTTACTATCACATTTAAAAGAAAAAATAAAGCGAAAATGAAAGCAATTAAACTAAACTCATCACTAAGTTAGGCATACCATATAAAAGCAATCACATAGATTAATGAAATGCACTTGATAGAGCAATAATCAAGGAAAAAAAGATAACTCGCAATAAAAAGGGTTCTTTGTCAAATAGTGTTGGTGAAGGACTTTGATAAAATATAAGAGGGTGACGTAAGTCATTCTTTTATTATGCCTTTAATTAAGAATATTCTTGAGATAAAGTGTTCATATTTTCTATAACCAAAAGCAAATCTTTTCAATGTTTTAATTAAATTATTTGTTCCTTCAATAACTCCATTATTAATTTCATATTTAAATGAGTTTTCAATATATTTAGTATTTTCATTATATAATTCTAAGGCTCTTTTCATTTTGTCTGAAACATTATTATTTTTATTTTTTATAATTTTCTTAAATTTATTAAAATCTCGTTCTTTTAATGAGTTTATTATACCTTGATAACATTCGTATGTGGCTTTCAATGTTTTGTCTGTGTTAATTAAATAAGTAACTATTTCTCTTTGAGATACATATTTTTTGAAATGATTTGAATACTGTTTTTTTTTCTGATAATTCATTCTCATTTTTTAATAATAATTTCCAATAATCTTTTAGTTTATTATAATTTGGATTTGATTTATGACATAGGCTTATTCTTGTCTTATTTAAAGCAACATATACTTGTGTAACAATATGAAATCTGTCAATAACAATATCGGCATTTCTAAATAGTTTTTCAGCAATTTTAATATATCCAGAAAAGATATCTGTAGATATTAATTTAACTTTATTTCTTTCATATCTTGGATATCTCTTAAAATATTTTTCTAAGTCACGTGATTTTCTAGAGTTTTGAATGTCAAAAATATTTCCAGATGTATTGTCTACGATGATAAAGGCCATTTTACCTTTTGTATCATTAGTGGCTTTAAACTCATCCCAATTCATATTTATAGGGAGTTTAGAATGTCTTAGAACAGAATGAGAAGATATTTCGTTCATAATTCTATCAACTTTTGAAACAGAAACATCCATTCTATTAGCAATATCTTTTTCTGATTGTTTTTGCATTAGTTCCATTCTTATTTGGAGTTCAGAGTTATTAGAAATATTTTTGTTTTTATTTACCAAATTAGTTTCAGCAATGAAAGTGTTATTACAATTTTTACAGTAAAATCTTTGTTTATGAAGTATCATTCTAGTTCTACAGTTAGATACTTTTGGTATTTTAATAAATATAATCAAATAATCTTTTTAAATCATCTCTTCGAATATCAAAACTAGTACCATGGTCGCAACTTTTTCCTACCTTGGTTCCTGAACGATATACACCATACTTAAAATAAATGGAAATTTTTCCCAAGTCAAGTAGCCTTAAAAATTCCGAAAAAGATTTAAGTCTCATAAATTTAATATCATAATAATAAAAGAATTCTCTTTCTCCTGCAACTGATCGTTTTGCCGAAACTAAAGCCAAGTAGCTAAGTTTTCGTTCAAGTTTTCCTTTAAGCAACTCAAATGACCAATAACTTTGTCTATCAATTAAATTGCCAAAATTGTCGTATATAAGCAAATAAACTTTCTTCTCTTCGAAGCATACATTAATCCTCATTTTTACCCCGGACGTAAGCCTGGTAAAATTCAAACTATTAACAGAGCAGTAAAGTATTTTTTTATTCTTAAAAGACCTATCATATTCACCATACATTTCCGCAACTCTCCTCATTTCAAATAAATATGTACCATCAAAAGTGGCACTAAACAATGTTAAAAATGGAGTTGTTTCATCCTGCTTAGTCTTAATTTCGATCCCATCAAAATCAGGAATTTCAAATTGATTTGGTGTAAGTCCAAGTTCTCTTTCAAAAGTCATACCTATATTGCCTCGTCCATTACTAGAAGATTTGATCCAGCCTTTTTCTTTGATTATCTCAAACTCTCTTTTTAGTAAAATAATTTTATCTTCAATATTGTTGTTCATATTATCACCTCATATATATTATTAGACAAAAAAATATTTTTTCCGTAAAAAAATAAAAAAGGTAATTTGTCAGTTAAAATTCATATAATTATATAGGTGATATATAGGTGATTTTCTTGAAAAAAACTAAAAACATTTTAATTCTATTACTAATAGCGATATTTGCTATACCACTTAAAGTATCTGGCTTAAAAAAAATAACACAACCAACAATTGTTATGGACACAGACAGTGGAAGAGTACTATATGAAAACAGGAGTCATGAGCAAAGATTAATTGCTTCAACTACCAAAATTTTAACAGCAATCGTAACAATTGAAAATAATGATATTGATAAGAAAGTCACAGCGGGAAATGAAATATTAAAAATGTATGGAACAAGTATCTATCTTGAAGTGGGCGAAAAAATGCGAATAGAAGATTTATTATATGGCTTGTTATTAAGATCTGGTAACGATGCCGCTGTAACTTTAGCGACTGCAACCTCTGGTAACGAAAAAGACTTTGTAAAATTAATGAATAAAAAAGCTCAGGAATTAAGCATGAAAGATAGTATATTTGCTAATTCACACGGATTAGATGAAGAAACAAAAAACTATTCAACTGCCTATGATATGGCCTTGTTATCAAAATATGCCTCTCAAAATAAAGTGTATCAAAAAATAGTAGCGACAAAAAAGTATGTGTTATCAACGGGTACAAAAACATATCTATGGTACAATAGAAACAAACTACTAAACAACTATGAATTTTGTACCGGAGGAAAAAACGGTTACACACCAAGCGCTGGTAAAACACTTGTAACAACAGCAACAAAAGACGACTTAAATCTAACAATAGTCACTTTAAATGATGGAGACGAATACAACACTCACAAAGAATTATATGAAGAAATGTTTAATAAATATAAAAATTACAAAATTATTGATAAAAAAGAATTTAATAATTCAAAAAGTTATATTAAAGAAAATTTATACATTAAATCATCTTTTTCATATCCACTAACTGAAAAAGAAACAGAGCAAGTAAAAACATTAATAATCATCAATAACAAAGATACCGAAAAAGTAGGACAAATAACAATATATTTAAAAAATACTAAAATAGGCACAGTAGATATATATAAGAGTGAACAAAAAAAGAAGTTATCCTTCTTTCAAAAAATTAAAAATATCTTTACAAAATAACTTCACAGTAAAAAACAATTCACTTCAAAAACTCATCAGCCTAAAAACTTCACCAACTACACAATCCACCTTGCCCCAAAACATACCTTAATTTCTAAAACTAAAAAAGTTCTTATTCATTAGACAATCTGAAAAAGTTAATACTTGGTTGGCATAACAATCTAATCCCAATTCCATTAGTACCAATACCAGAAGATATGAACAACTTACTGCCATTTATATCATATTTTTCCTCATAGTATTTGCTCGCTCCTTCATAACTAACAATTCCACCAATAAAAGGTAAAACAACATTTCCGTTGTGAGAATGACCAGCCAACAATAAATTTGCATCATGCTCACCCAATATATAACTAGCCAAATCGGGCTCATGAAAAATAACAATTTTATATAAATCAGAATTGCTATTAGCATCTTTAAAATAACTATATGCTTCTTCAATATTATATTCTTTACCAATCAAACTGCCAACACCCATGATTATAATAGGAAGACTATCGTCATCATAAATCAAATCATAAGAATTATTTAAAACAGTGAAGTCAGCCTGTTTAATTATGGTAGCATATTCACTATTATCTTCATCACCTATAACAGCATACTTCCCAATACTTGCCTTAATCTTAGCCAAATTTTTAATTAACTTTTCCCGCTCCTCCGATGAAATTTTATAGTCCGAATCAATCAAATCACCAGTGAAAACAACGACATCTGGATTTCTAACATTAATAGTTTTAACTAACTCTTTAACTTCATTCATAAATATAGTTGATCCATAATGCAAGTCAGAAAACTGAACTATTTTCATTCCAGAAAAGTTAACTGGAAGTTTTTCATCTACGATTCTTTCTTCTTTTACCACAACATTTTTAGTAAAAATATATGTATTTAAAAGATAAAATACTGTAACAACAGCAATCAGTAAAAATAAAATTTTAGCACAGAAAATAACAATTTTTTTTCTTCTTGTTCGCTTTTCTTCATTCAAAATTTCAAATTGTTTTTCCTTATTCAATTCTTCTCTTGTCATTACTATCACCAATTATATTGTAACATACATTTATTACTAATAGTAAAAAAATAAAAGATATGTTAAAATGTAATAGTAAACATTGTAATTCACTAAAAGATAAAACAGCACCATAAAAAATAAAAATTTACCATGAAAGGATTGATAAAAATTGACATACGACGTTGCTATAATAGGAGCCGGCCCAGCAGGACTATTCACAGCCTACGAATTGATAACAAACAACCCATCTTTAAAAATACTAATTTTAGACAAAGGACAGTTTGCTAAAAAAAGAGTTTGTCCAATGAATAAATTTGGCACAACATGTAAAAATTGCAATCCATGTGCAATTTTATCCGGCTATGGTGGAGCAGGAACGTTTTCTGATGGAAAACTCAACTTCATACCAAAACTTGGAAAAAGTGATCTCACAAAATACATGAGCGAAAGTGCCGCCTATTCACTAATTGATGAAACTGAACAAATTTTTAATAAGTTTAATATGGATGCCGAAATATATCCAAGCAATCTAGATTTTGCTAAAGATATAAAAAAGAAAGTTGCAGTAGCCGGAGGAAAACTACTAATAATTAAGCAGAAACATTTAGGTAGTGATCATCTACCTGATTATATTGATGGAATTTGTAAATTTCTTCAAGAAAATGGTGTAGAACTAATTGAAAGAGCCGATGTAAAAGATGTAGAAACTATCTCAGAAATAAAACATAATGTCATATATACACTTGAAAAAAAAGACCACATAGCAACAGCAACAACAGTAGTAGTCGCTCCAGGCAGAACAGGTGCAAAATGGATTCAAGAGTTTTCAGACCATCACTCTATACCATATCTGTCTCAAAGCATAGAAATTGGTGTTAGAGTAGAGGTACGCAAAGAAATAATGGAAGAAATTACCAATATAATTTATGATCCAACAATTTTTATAAAAACAAACACCTATGGTGACGAGGTAAGAACCTTTTGTACAAACCCAGGTGGCTTTGTGGCTAAAGAAAACTATTATGGCTACATCTGTGTAAATGGACATGCCCTAAAAGAGACAAAAAGTAATAATACAAACTTTGCCTTTATAACCAAAGTAAATCTAACAGAACCAGTAACAAATACTCGTTTATATGGTGAATCAATTGCTAAAATTGCCAATGTCCTAGGAGACGGAAAGCCAATTATCCAGTCTCTAAAAGATTTAAAAAAAGGCAGAAGAAGCGAATGGCATCGTCTAAACAAAGGCTTTATAGAGCCAACTTTAAAAGATTGTGTTGCCGGTGATCTCGCCCTAGTAATGCCACATAGAATCATAACTAATATTTTAGAAGGCTTAGAAACTTTAGATAAAATAATACCAGGTGTTGCCAACGATGACACACTATTATACGGTCCAGAAATAAAATTCTTCAGTAACGAAATAGAAACAGACAATAATTTCAAATTGCAAAATGATAATATCTATTTTATAGGTGATGGGGCAGGCAAGGCCGGAAATATAGTAACCGCTGCCGCAACAGGCCTAGTCGCTGCAAAAGCAATACTAAAAAGCAACAAAAACTAATCAAAAATAATAACCTACAAAGATATAATAAACCACAAAAATACTAACTAACAAAATAGTTCACATAACAGAAAAAGAAAGGAACAATCTTCAAGCACATTGCCTAAAAGATTGTAAATATAATAATATGAAAAAGAAAATATTTATTTTGCTAACACTTATTCTAGTCAGCACCTTACTAACTGCATGTACCAGCAATAAAACTGAAACAATAAAAGAGAATCTACTTGGAATCAATTTTGATACCGAGTCAAATGAAGCGGACCTTACTCAATATGAAACAGAAAATCCAGTAGTCGCTATGTACATAAAAAACTATGGAGCAATCGTAATCGAACTTTATCCAGAAATTGCGCCAAATACTGTAGCAAACTTCATTTCACTAACAAAATCTGGCTTCTATGATAACAACACTATGCACCGTCTAGTACCAGGCTTTGTCCTACAAGGTGGAGATCCAACTGGAACAGGAACCGGTGGTCCAGGCTACACTATAAAAGGAGAATTTTCAGCAAACGACTTTGAAAATAACCTAAAACACGAAAAAGGAGTCATATCAATGGCTAGGACTTCTATATCAAATGACACTGCTGGCAGCCAATTTTTTATAATGTTAGGAACAGCAGATTACTTAGATGATCAATACGCAGCCTTTGGAAAAGTAATAGACGGCTGGACAAATATTGAAAGCATCACAAAAAACGAACAAGTTCTAAATCAAGAAACTGGTCAACTAAAAAATAACCTAATTATCAAAAAAGCACTAATTGACTTAAAAGGCAAGGAATACCCAGACGTTGAAAAGATAAGCGAGTAAAAAAAGCAAGTAAAATCTCCCTCCAATACAAAAAGTTCAAAAAAGCCAAGTATAGTCTCACACAAATAAAAAAGCCAATAAAGACCCACTCCAGCATAAAAGACAACAAAAAAACTCTAATTACTATCCAAACATCAGTAATTAGAGTTTTTCTTTTGAAAGTAAATTATAATTAATCATCAAGTGTTAATACGATTTTTTTCTTACCATCTGATTTAAACTTTCTATATGTAACTCCACATTTTTCAAACATACGAATTGATGCTTCCATTTCATCACTATGGTTATCGTAATCGTAATCATGTGAATAAATAACTTCTTTAATACCAGCCTGAATTATAGCCTTAGCGCATTCATTACAAGGGAAAAATCTAACATAAATCTTAGCACCTTGCAAATCAAGCATACTACCACGATAATTTAAAATAGCATTTAACTCACTATGGCAAACATACATATATTTTGTATCAAGTCTTTCGCCAACTCTTCCCCAAGGAAAGTTATCATCATCAAATCCATTAGGTGCTCCATTATAACCAACTGATAAAATTCTATTATCCTTGCTCACTATACAGCAACCAACTTGTGTACTTGGGTCCTTACTTCTCATAGATGACAACTTAGCAATTCCAATAAAATATTCATCCCAAGTGATATAGTCATCTCTTTTAACATTTTGTGTATTATTAACAGTTTTCATACATACCTCCATAAATATTTTATCACAAAGTAAAACTAAATTACAATTTACTTCATCATAAATTTATAATATAATATCAGTGAAAGTAGAAGTGATAACATGAAAGAATTTTTCTCCAATTTAAAGAAAGCCTGGATCTATGGCAAAGGCCAAAAAAAGTTCATAATAGGTTACATAGTATTTAACATGATTTTTATTTTTATAAATTTATTTGTCCCAATACTAAGTGCCAAAGCCATAGTAGAACTAACGAATAACAAACTAGCTCAAGTAGTCTCAATCGGTTTCATAATTCTAGTTGTCGAACTACTAAGAAATTTTGCTAACTATATTACTGGCTACTTCCGTCAACAAATATATCGTGAAACTTATAGTAAAATCGAAACAACTCTTGGTGCTGAAATCCTAAAAATAGAAAATCAAAGTCTTGATGAAAAAGGTTCTGGACTCTTCATTCAAAGACTAACGAATGATGCCAGTAAAATTGCCGATATCTTTGTAGTCCTAAATATCTATCTTACTCATATATTAACAGACATTGGTATCTTCCTTGCCATTTTCATCATAAACAAAGTTGTTTTTTTCTACCTAGTTGTAATGGTATGTACAATATTTGTCGTAGAAAAGAAACGTACTAATGCCATCAATGCCAAAGATAAAATATATCGAAAGAAAAATGAAAAAGTATCTGGCTTCATAGGAGAATTAGTACGTGGTGCTCATGATATAAAAATGCTAAATGCTGAAAACAGTTTTATAAAAGAACTAGACTCAAAAATAATAGACTTAAATAATGAAAAATATAAAATGGATGAAAAAAATAGAAACTACATCCTACTATCTGCAACCTTATCCGATGTATTTGAAACGGGCAACATTCTACTTTGTGTTTTTTTAATAACACAAAACCTACTATCTATCCCCAATGCTATAGTTATAAATAACTATCTAGGCAGATTAACCTCAATCATTTATTTCGTCAGTCAACTTCTAGAAAAAGTAAAGGACTTTAATCTTTCATCCGAAAGAGTATTTGCCATTATGGCTAGTAATGAATTTAGAAAAGAAAGTTTTGGCAGAAAGCATCTAGGAAAAGTAAATGGGGACTTTGAGTTTAAAGATGTAACATTCACTTATAACAATGGTCACAAAGTAATAGACAATATGAGTTTTAAAATTAAAGCCAACTCAACTGTGGCCTTTGTAGGTAAATCCGGCTCAGGTAAAACAACGGTTTTCAATTTACTATGTAAAATGTATAATATCGATTCTGGTAAAATCACAATAGATGGCCTTGATATAAAAGAATTAGATAAAGATTCTATCAGAGGCAATATAACCATTATTAGTCAAAATCCTTATATATTTAATCTAAGTATAAGAGATAACTTACGTCTTGTAAAAGAAAACCTAACAGAAGAAGAAATGGTAGAGGCCTGTAAAACTGCTTGCTTAGAAGACTTTATAAAGTCTCTCCCAGATGGTTATGACACTATAATAGGTGAAGGCGGAATCAATCTAGCAGGAGGCGAAAGACAACGCCTTGCTATTGCCAGAGCCTTAGTCCAAAAAACAGAAATAATTCTTTTTGATGAAGCAACTTCAGCCCTTGATAACGAAACTCAAGCCAATATTAAAAAAGCCATCGATAATATGAAAAATGAATACACAATTTTAATAATCGCTCATAGACTAAGTACAGTAATAGATTGTGACCGCATATTATTTTTAGATGAGGGCAAAATAAAAGCAGAAGGAACTCATAAAGAACTTCTAAGTAAATGTAAAAATTACAGAAGTTTATATGAAGCCGAATTAAAGACCAACAAGTGAAAAAATTCATCACAACTGCAGTAAACCAACATTCACAAACTACATAATCATAAATGATGTGAGCCAAAAATTACAAAAACTGTTGAAAATCAAACTAAAATAGTCTATAATACCAAATAGATGCAAGGAATCTGAGGAGTAATTATCCAAGTTTTTTACAGAGAGTTCATGGCTAGGTGGAAATGAACAAAAACAGATAATGAAGGTAGCAGAGGAGCATGATTTCTGAAATATAGTAAGTAATCCCGGATAATTCCGTTATTGATATTTAAGCTACTGCAAAGTAGAAATTAAGGTGGTACCACGAAACTTTCGTCCTTTTTGGATGAAAGTTTTTTATTTATATATAAGGAGGATGATATTATGTTAGATAAAAAATATAACCACACAGAAGTAGAAAAAGGAAAATATGAAACTTGGAAAACTAAACACTATTTTGAATCTGATTCAAAGAGTTCAAAAGAACCATTTTGTATTGTAATTCCACCACCAAATGTAACGGGAAAACTTCATATAGGACATGCCTGGGATGTAACTATTCAAGACATAATAATTCGTTATAAAAGAATGCAAGGCTATGACTGTCTCTGGTTACCAGGAATGGATCATGCTGGTATTGCAACTCAATCAAAGGTAGATAAAAGACTAAGAGACCAAGGCATCAAGCCAAGAGAAATGTCTCGTGAAGATTGGCTAAAACAAGCCTGGGCTTGGAAAGATGAATATGCCGAAACAATCCACGAACAATGGGCTAAAATGGGTATCTCTGTAGATTATACAAAAGAAAGATTTACCCTAGATGAAGGTTTAAATCGTGCAGTAAACGAAGTATTTATTAGACTATACAATAAAGGACTAATCTACCGTGGAGAAAGAATTATCAACTGGGATCCAGAACAAATGACTGCTCTTTCCACAGAAGAAGTTATCTATAAAGAAGACAAAGGCGCCTTCTATCATATTAAATATTTTATTGAAGGCACAGATGATTACCTAGATATCGCTACAACTCGTCCGGAAACATTATTTGGTGATACTGCCGTTGCTGTTAATCCAAAAGATAAGCGTTACAAACATCTAATTGGAAAGAACGTTATTCTACCGGTAGTTAATAAATTAATTCCAATTGTTGGAGACGAACATGCTGATCCAGAATTTGGAACTGGTGTAGTTAAAATAACTCCTGCTCACGATCCTAATGACTTTGAGGTAGGAAATCGACATAATCTAGAAAGAATAGTAGTAATGAATCCAGATGCTACTATGAATGAAAATGCCGGTAAATACAAAGGACTAACTAGAGAAGAATGTCGCGAACAA
Source organism: uncultured Bacilli bacterium (assembly GCA_934168245.1). Lineage (GTDB taxonomy): Bacteria > Bacillota_I > Bacilli_A > RF39 > UBA660 > CAG-877. Next base: position 39,116 of record CAKPMY010000004.1, on the reverse strand, counting down.
CTAGTAAAAGATCTAGAAGAGGCAAATCTTTTAATAAGAATCGAACCAATGGTACACTCAGTTGGACATAGTGAAAGAAGTAATGCTGTCGTAGAACCATACTTATCAAAACAATGGTTTGTAAAAATGCGTCCATTGGCCGATAGAGTTCTAGAAAATCAAAAGAATAAAGATACCAAAGTAAACTTTGTTCCAACAAGATATGAAAAAACAATGAATCACTGGATGGAAATAACTTATGACTGGTGCATTTCTAGACAATTATGGTGGGGACATAGAATTCCTGCTTGGTACAAAGGCGATGAAATAAAAGTTCAAGTAGAATGTCCTGGCAAAGATTGGGTACAAGATCCAGACGTCCTAGATACTTGGTTCTCAAGCGCCCTATGGCCATTCTCAACTCTAGGTTGGCCAGATAAAACAGACTTATTAGAAAGATATTTTCCTAATAACGTTTTAGTAACAGCTTATGATATCATCCCATTCTGGGTAAATAGAATGACTTTCCAAGGCTTAGAGTTCATGAACGAGCGTCCATTCAAAGATTGTCTAATTCACGGATTAATCAGAGATAAAGAAGGCCGTAAAATGTCCAAGTCTCTTGGCAATGGTGTAGATCCAATGGATGTAATTGATGAATATGGCTGTGATGCCCTTCGTTACTTCCTAACTACAAACTCTGCACCTGGAATGGATTTAAGATACGATGAAGATAAAGTTAAATCATCATGGAACTTCATAAATAAACTTTGGAATGCTTCACGTTTCGTTTTAATGAACATTGAAGATCTAAAGAAAAGAACAATTAATGAAGATGAATTAACTCTATATGATAAATGGATTTTAACTAAGAAAAATCAACTAATCAAAAATGTTATCAAAAACATGGATAAATATGAATTCCATAACGTTGGAAACGAACTATATAGTTTTATCTGGGAAGACTTCTGTGACTGGTACATCGAATTAACTAAGGCAAATATGACTGAAACAACCAAGACTATACTTTTAGATACTCTAACAGATATCTTAAAATTACTACATCCATTCATGCCATACGTTACTGAAGAAATATACCAAAAATTACCAATCAAAGATTCTGAGTCAATCATGATCTCATTATATCCAACATATAACAAAAAGGATATTTACAAAGAAGAATCTGAAGAGTTAGAAAGTATCTTAGAAGACATAGTAGCAATTAGAAACTTAAAGGCCTCAAACAAAATAACAAAAGAAGCCCTAGTAAATTTTGAATGTAAGAATGAAAAACTAATTCCAATCTATGCTTCTCAACTAAAAATAACTGAAGACAACCTAACTAGTGATGACCCGGATAATATGGTAAGTTGTAATTACAAATCACAAAATATTACAATTACATATTTCTTTGAAGAAGCCCATGTTGATGAAATGGCTATCGAAGAAGAAATCAATAAATTAAAAAGTTCAATCGAACGTCGCGAAAAATTACTAAGCAACGAAAACTATGTAAATAAAGCCCCTGCTAATATAGTTGAACTTGATCGAAAAAAACTTGCCGAAGAAAAAGAAAAACTAGAAAAATTATTAAAATAATAAACATTAAAAGATGCGAAAATAGTACCGAACCTTCGCATCTTTTTCTATGTCAAAAATCAAAAAAACTTAGCAAGTCCAAACTTTTTTCGACAAAAGCAGTCATAAAAAGTTGCTATTATAAACTTGGTGATAATATGAAAAAGACAATGATAGTAAGCCTTGCTTCAATAATACTAGGAGCCTTAAGTGCCATGCTATTAAATAGTACCTATAAAGAAAAACTAATCAATACTTTTAGTGAGGGAAAGACTTATTACTTCATTCAAGAAGGCGTCTATTCCTCCAAAGAAATAATGGCCGAAAATACCAAAGACATTCTCATAAAAACTGTCGACACTTTAAACAACAAGCAATATGTCTACCTAGGGATTACCCGCGACAATAACAATGCCAAAAAAATCAAAGACATATACGAAAAAAAAGGCTACCAAATATACATCAAAGAACAAAATCTCTCCAATGAAGAATTCTATAATAACGTAACTCAGTTTGACATCCTGGTAAATAGTACTGATAAAGAGTCAGAAATCCTAACTATCGAAGAAGTAGTTTTAGCAAACTACGAAGAATTAATAAAAAAAGACAAATAATTAATAAAAAAACGCGGAAAACTTCTAAAAAAATCTAATAATATAATGAGGTGATAAAAATTCATTATACAATAAAAGATTTTCCACTAGAAGAAAGGCCCAGAGAGAAGGTAAAGCAATATGGTATAACTAATGTTACTAATAAAGAACTATTATCAATAATCTTAAAAACAGGTACTAAAAGCATTAATGTTGAAGATCTAGCCCTAAGTATTTTAAGAAAGTACAAACTCCATGAATTAAAAGATGCAACTATAACCGAACTAATTAAAATAAAAGGAATAGGCGAAGTAAAAGCCATAGAACTTCTAGCGGCCATCGAACTCGGAAAAAGAATTAACTATAAACCAGAAGAAAAAAAGAAAAAACTAAATAATCCAGAAGTTATCTTTAAAGAAATGCGCTACCTGTTTATTGATAAAAAACAAGAATTATTTTACTGCCTTTATCTAAATGAAAAACAAGAATTAATCGAAAGGAAATTATTATTTATGGGAACAGTTAATAAAAGTATCACTCATCCAAGGGAAGTATTTAAGGAGGCTTACAGACTAAGTGCCTCTAGTATTATTTGCATGCATAATCATCCAAGCAATGATTTAAGGCCAAGTAAATCAGATATAGAATTTACTACCTCACTAGTAGAAATAGGAAAGCTTCAAGGAATACCAGTAGTAGATCATATTATAGTAGGAGATAGTTCATTCTATAGTTTCTATGAACATAATAATATTTTAAGTATCTAAAAGAAATGGAATGATTATATGAAAATAAAAAAGTATCTAATAACCATAACTCTAACACTTATTATAATGTTTACTTTACTTATCACATCTCTATATTTAACTGATACAACTATCCCAGAAGACATCCTAAAAACAATTACTATGTTTCCAACCAAATTAACCTTAAAAGAGAAAAGATCCCACACTCAAGATGAAAGTTACTTAATTCAAAAAAATATTAATGAAACACTAGTAAATGAAGTAGATGAGTTAAAAGGACTATTAGACTTAAACAAAACTCTAACAGAATACACCCCAGTAAATGCCACTATTACTTCTAGAAATAAAAGTTACTGGTTCAATACTCTAAACATCGATAAAGGTAGAAAAGATGGTCTAAAAAAAGACATGGCTGTCATAACTAAAAATGGGCTAATCGGTAAAATAAGTAAAGTGTACTCTTCTTATAGTGAAGTAAAATTAATTACAGCCGATGATATAAATAACAAAGTAAGTGTTGCGATTAAAAGTAATGATCAAGATATTTATGCTATTCTAAATGGCTATGACCACAAGAATAATTTATTAAAAGTAATTTGGGTAGATAAAGATGCTGCTATCGAGAAAAACACCGTAGTAACAACATCCGGTCTCGGTGAACTATTCCCTGCCGGTATCTATATTGGCACAGTAGAAGAAATAGAAAGTGATAAATATAATCTAAGTAAAACAATTTATATAAAAACAACACAAGACTTCAACAACATTCACTATGTAACGGTCCTAAAGGAGAAGAAATAATGATTCCACTAATAATAATTACACTCTCTCTGATTTTAGATGGAATCCTTTCTAATATTTTTCCCTATACCGTAAATAATCTCTCTTTATTTACTCCTTTACTAACCTTAATAAGCATCTATCTCATTTACCCATTTTATAAAAAGAAAGAAAATAAGTTCATATTAACTCTCTTTCTAACAGGAATTATCTACGACTTATTATATACAAATCTTATCTTTTATAATGCCATTATCTTTACTATAATAGGTATTATTTCTAAATATATCTACAAACACTATGAAATAAACTATCTAAATATCATAATTCAAATAGTTCTAATAGTAACTGTCTATGAATTATTAAACGCTCTAATAATAATTTTATTTAACTTAGTGCCTATGAGTATAACTAGACTATTCTATAAAATTACTCATAGTCTTCTCCTAAACATAATCTATTCAGAACTACTACTTCTAATTATAAATATACTTCCAAGTAAATATAAAAAAGTAAATATAAATTAAAGTATATTTATTTTTTTTGTTCATAAAATTAACTAAAAGGAGAATTATTATGAACAAGAAAACAGTAAAGAAAAAACTAGTACTCAAAAAAAGTGTCCGTAGCTTCCTAACTCGTTGTATGGTTACTATAATACTCGTATTACTAGCCTTAATCGCCATCAAAACAAACAGTAATATCAAAACTATAATTACCAAAAATGTCTATGAAAAAAACTTTAAATTCGCTAAAGCAAAAGACTTATATCAAAAGTACTTTGGCAGTATTCTGCCTATAGATAAAGTTGTTAAAGAAGAACAACCCGTATTTAGTGAAAAATTAACTTATAAAAAAGAAAATGCCTATAAAGATGGTGTTGTCCTATCCGTAGATGATAATTATATGATACCAGCCCTAGAGTCTGGAGTCGTAGTTTTCTTAGGAGAAAAAGAAGAGTATGGCACTACCATAATTATAGAACAAATAAATGGAGTAGAGGTTTTCTATTCTAATGTTAATGCTTTAAACTTAAAATTATATGATTATGTTGAAAAAGGAAAATTAATAGGAGAGGTTAAAGATAATAAATTATACTTAGTATTTTCAAAAGATGGGAAGTATTTAAACTATAAAGACTATATCTAAGTATTTTGAAATACATTTCTTAGTATATATATTTGCTTTTCTTTCTATTTTAACCGCTTCTTTTTCTACCTTCATCATTATAAGTTTTCTAATAATAATTCATGAATTAGGACATTTCCTAACTGCTAAAACACTAGGTATTAAGGTAGATAAAATAGTAATATATCCCTTCGGTGGAATAGCAAAATTCAATATGCCCTTAAATACCGGTATCCTAAAAGAAGTAATAATCTTAATAATGGGACCAGTGTTTCAAGTCTTTGCTTATTTTATTCTATTAAAGATAATGCCTGATCAAATAGAAAGTATAAAACTATATCATTATAGTATTCTAGTATTTAATCTTTTACCAGTTTATCCCTTAGATGGAGGAAAACTCATAAATCTCTTTTTTTCCCTAAAGTTCTCTTTCAGGGATAGTTTTTATCTTGAAATAGGTATCAGTTATTTAATGGTACTTTTTCTAATCATAATAAACAGAGAAAATATAAACATAAATTTATTAATAATCGTTATATTTCTCCTATACAAAATAACAAAAGAGTACAAACAAATAGAGTTATTCTACAACAAATTTCTCTTAGAAAGATACATAAATAAATATAAATTTCGTCAAAGTATAATCATAAATAATCTAAAAAAATTTCATAGAAATAAAAGACATTTAGTAAAAATAGGGGATAAGTACTACTTAGAATCAGAAATTTTAAAAAAAATTTATAAAAATCGTTGACATATTAAAATTTGCTATGCTATAATCTTATTGCTGACTGAGATTAATTGGTTAGTTATGGGGCATTAGCTCAGCTGGGAGAGCGCCACGTTTGCACCGTGGAGGTCAGCGGTTCGATCCCGCTATGCTCCACCATTATGAATTTAACGTTGAGAAATCAACGTTTTTTTATTGCTAAAATTGTTTTACCCCTTATTTACCCCTTATTTCTGAAAGTTTTTGTTTATTGAAGTTATTTAAAATATTGACAGTGTAACTTTTTTGGGAAACATATGACAATATGTCTCTTACATCATCCTTATACTATGTTTTATTCTACTACTTAACATAAAGAAACAATGAATACTTATTGCATATAAAAATAAAAATCTATTATAATTAATAGTGAAGAAGAAGTGGTACACGTCACGTATACTACAATAATAGAAGTTTCGCTTGAAACTCAAACACTTCTTCGTATAATAGCATAATGATAGTTTATATTAGGAAAACAATAGAGTTATCTATTAACTTGGTGCAACTCCAAGTCATTTGCTTATATAAGAGATAAACGATTACTATAACGTTTTTATTTTGACACAAAACTATCTTTTTTTTACAGAAAAATAATGTTATAATCGACGTAGAGTAGGAGTGTGTTTTATAAAATGATTAAAAATTTTCTAATTTTTCTAGCCATATTACCGGTTATTTTAATAGCAAAATATGTCTATGACAAGGATAAAAATAAAGAGCCAATGAGAGTATTGAGCAAACTTCTTGTAGGAGGAGTAGCCGCCTGTTTTCTAACATTAGCAATAAGTTATACACTTTCCTTTATCTTTCCAACATCTTTTACACTAAATATAAGTGCTAATGATAGTTTTTTTAAAGTATTATTGCAGTGTTTCATTTATATTGCTTTGATTGAAGAAGGCAGTAAATTAATAATGACATACTCGCTTTCATATAAAGAAAAAGCCTTCGATGAAATATATGACATAATTATTTATGCAGTTTTTGTCTCCCTGGGCTTTGCGGCCTTTGAAAATATATTATATGTCCTAGGTCAAGCAGGTACAGGCCCAGCAATAACTACCGGTATTTTAAGAGGACTATTAGCCGTTCCCGGTCATGCAATCTATGGAATGTATATGGGATACTATTTAAGTTTAGCCAAACTTGCTAATATCGAAGGCAATAAAACAGAGGAAAAGAAAAACATTATTAAAAGTTTAATTATTCCAACTATTTTACATGGCACATATGATCTATGCTGTCTATCTGCTGGTAAATCAGGCATAATTATCATAGTTTTCCTTATTTTTGTAATTACAATGTATATAATATCAATAAAAAAATTAAAATTTGTAGCAACCAATAATCGCCTACTAATACCGACATCAAATGAAAGACCAATACCAAAATATTGTTCAAATTGTGGCACTCCAGCAAATGGATTATTCTGTGAACAATGTGGTCATAGGATTCAATAAATAATATAAAAGAAAGGAATCAGTAAAAAGAACAATCTTCAAAACTGATTATACGAAAGAAATGAAAGTATTATTATACACAGAAGGTGCAAAGATGACTTCTAATTCTGGCTTAGGAAAAGCCATTCAACATCAAATGAAAGCCCTAGACTTAGTGCGTGTACCATATACAACAAATCTAAAAGATGATTACGATATTATTCATATTAACTTCTATGGACCAAGATCCTATCATCTAGCCAAAAAAGCCCATCGCCAAGGAAAAAAAGTTGTCTACCATGCTCATTCAACTGAAGAAGATTATAAATCTGGTTTCATCTTCGCTAAACAAACCGCCCATTTATTTAAAAAATGGCTAATAAAATGTTATAGTCTAGGTGATGTAATTGTAACTCCAACCCCATACTCTAAGAGATTACTAGAAGGATATGGTATAAAAAAGAAAATTTATGCCATTTCCAACGGTATAGAATTAGATTTATTTAAAAAGGATGAAGAAGCAGGAAAAAGATTTAGAAAAGAATACCATTACACTGATAAGGACAAAGTAATAATTGGTATAGGTCTTTACATAACCAGAAAAGGAATAGTAGACTTTGTAGAACTGGCCAAAAGACTTCCCGAGTATAAATTTATTTGGTTTGGTTATAGTCCACTAGCCGCTGCCACTGAAGACGTTAGAAAAGCAGTTAATACGAAACTAGACAATTTAGTCTTTGCTGGACACGTTCCACAACAAACAATAAAAGATGCCATGAATGGCTGCGATATATATTTATTTCCAACATTAGAAGAAACAGAAGGAATTCCAATAATAGAAGCCTGTGCCTGTAAAACAACCGCCATTATTAGAGATATTCCAATATTTGAAGAAATGCTGGAGGATGGTAAAAATGTCTATAAGGCCAAAAACTTAGATGAATTCGAAGATAAAATAAGAAAAGTTATCACTGGACAATTACCAAAAGTCGGAAAAAATGCCTACAAAGTAGCCGAAGAAAGAGATATAAAAAAAGTAGGCGAACAATTAAAGCAAGTATACGAAGATGTTTTAAAGATGTAGAAGGTCAATAGAGCTCTTCTTTTACTTTACACTAAATGTAAAAATTGCTTGAAAAAAAAAGAAATTAATATTACAATCATATTAAGGATATGGATTCGGTTGAAGGATAAATATTCTTAGAAAAAATTATTAGGAGGTGCACGAATGGCAATTCATGTAGAAGAAGAAGCATTAAATGATTTAAGAAATGCGCTAGAGACAGCAGGTGAAGATTACAAAAACAAACTAACAAGATTACAAAATCTAATCAACGAAATCACTTCAGGTGATATTCAAGGAGATCCAGCAAACGATCTATTACAAAAGTTCCAAGCAAAAGAGGAAACATTCAAAAGATTAGCTCAAACAATTGATGAAGCAGAAGAGTACATGGGAATGCAAAAAACAAAGTTTACAAGTCTTATTGGAGACTTATCATCATCAATGAAATAGTAAAAGGAAAGGTGGAGAAAATATATGAATTTAACAATTAATCCAGGAGCAGCAACAGAAGATGCTAGCCAAATCGACAGCATCATCAATGATATCAGTTCTGCAATGGAAACATTAGATGCTGCAATCAAGAGAAATATTCCTAACGGAGTAGAAACTACTTGGTCAGATGAAGTAAGAAACAATTGGGAAACTTACTATGGTGCTGATGTACCAGAGGCTATGGAAGCAATGAAGATGAGTGCTGCAAACCTACGTTTAGCAGTTGATCAAGCATTAAAATATAGTCAAGAACAATAATAAAAACTATGCATTGCAGTATGCAATGTGTAGTAAATAGAGAGACTTTTCTCTCTGTTTACTAGACTTTGTATAAAATAAAAAGGAGCTGGTAAATATGATAGATAATGAAACATATTGTGGGTATGACAAAGAGGGTAACTGTAAAACGAGATGTACAGCCGTAGATGCAACAACAGAATACATCAATCCCGAAGAAGTAAAAAAAGCAATTGAAGACCTTGAAAAAACGGTAAGTGACGGTTTTAAAAGAATCGGAAAAGCTATTTCCAAAGTAAGTTGTGGCAAGCAAACTTTATCGGCTGCAGATACATCAATGCAACCTGTAATTGATTCTGTTGCGGAAAGCATTGCCGGTGGAACTAGTGACGACGATGTAGCACCGATCGCTGTTCAAATGAGTGCAGCATTAGACGATGTTTATACTAGAGCCGTAGAAGCACATAACGATATTCAAAAGCAATTGAACAGTAACGCTGAATCTAGTTGCTGGGGAACAGACGTCATTAGAGTATGTTAAAGAAAGGGTGTTGCAAAAATGGCTAAAATATTGGAAGCAGAATGGTGGACCGGAAGAAGTAAAAAACAATCAGATTTATATTTGAATGAAGAAAACGTAAAAATTGTTAAAGAAGACCTTGAATATATAAAAAATAAGGTAATCCAAGAAGAAAGACTTAATTGTCAAGAAGCATTAAGAGCATTAAATCAAGTAAAGGGAATGGAATATGTCGCAAATATTCAAGAAGATTCCTTTAATGAAATATATGATAATATCGAGAGTGCCGTTGAAGCCATAATTCAACAAGTAGATGCCAAAGTGGCAGATATTAAGGCTTATGATAGTGCCTCATGGTTGAAAAAGGCTGGAAGTACTGTTGTCATGACAGGTGCCAAATTTGGAGAAGGTATCTTATCAGTATTTGAAAGTATTGGTGACGGTGTTGTTTCAGTAGCAGGTTATATTGGCGGAGCCTTAGGAAATAAATCTTTCCAAGATGGCTGTGCTAATTTTATAAAGAAATCTTGGTCACATGATGTCTTTAATTTTTATTATAATAGTGACCTTGCTAAAGCAAGTTTATATACAGAAGACAGTGGTATAGCCTCAATCGTCAAGGTTGCCGGACAAACGGCCTCTTACTTGGCACTGGGTGGTTTTGCAAGCGGTGTGGGTGCCTCATGGGCTACATCGGGCAAAGGTTTATTGAAAGCAGCTGGAACATTTGCCAAATCTACTACTAGAATAAATACCGCAATTGCAACAGTTGGTGGTATTGGTCAAGGAACCGAAACAGGCTTAAATAACGGCCTAGAATATAATGAAGCCTTTGGAAAAGGTGCATTGCAAGGCTTTGTTCAAGGCGCTACGGCTTATGCTTTTGGTAAACTAGGCGAAAGTGCTCAAAGAAGTGCTGACATAAGAACTGCAAAAAGCCAAATTGAACAGGCTGAGAAAAGCATAAAAGAGTATGGCCCATCAGCCAAAGCATATGATAAGGCGGGAGTCACTGGAACTAAAGCACAAACAACGGTTACAGAAGCAACGTCAAATTTGGAAAAAGCAACACAAAACTTGGCGGAAGTGAGTAAAAGAAAGCTTTCTTCATATCAAGGCTACACAGATTCAATAACACAAGCAGGACAAAAAGCAGGCCAACAAGCCGCAAAAGATGGCTTAGTAGCAACCGTTAAAAGTGTTCCTAAAAATATTTCAACCAGTGTCAAAAATCTTGGTGCAAAGGTTGATAATCCACAATCACAACTACTTGGTGCTAACTCAACACCTCTAGATAAAGTAAAAAGCTCTGCTCAAACATTGTATAACAATTCGCCAAGTATAGTAAGAAAAGTGGAAAATGCTGCAGGCAATATGATAGCAGCCCCAGCAAAAACAACCGCAGAAATAGCAAAAGGCATGACTGCCGCTGTAGCACAACAGTCTTCAGTAGCAGGAAAGGCTTTAGTTGCAGGCGTGGAAGCATTTGGAATTGGTACTGGAGTTGCAAACAACTATGCCAATGCTCAAGCTAGAATGGCTACTGATACCGGAATGAACGTTTCGGCAAATATCCAAGACTTAAATGCCTCTGTTCCATCAAATGTATCAACTGTTTATGATGATAAGATTGATTTAGGTTCAAATATCAAAACTCCAAATAATCAAGTTACAAATGGAAATAATGGTAATGGAGGAACTAATACTGGTGGTAACGGCTGGAGTAATAATGTCAATGGTGGAGATGAAGATATCGTACTTCCAGAACCAACAACTCCTGAAGAACCAGTGATTCCTGAAAAGCCAACAACGCCAGAGGAACCAACAACTCCAGAAAATCCAACAACTCCAGAAGTTCCAGATAAAACAATAACAAATCCAGAGCCAACACCAACTCCGCCAACTAATAGCGATAACAGTGGTAGCAGTGGAATAGATCATGGAGGAAATACTGGAGGCGGATATAATCCAGGTGGAAGTTATAATGGAGGCAATGCTAACGTTTGGGATCAAGTTCCAGACAGTAACGTTGATGTTGTTGAACCAGAATTACCAGATGGTGAATTACCAATAGAAGAGCCAACTGATACGATAGATACAGAACTTCCAACAGATGAAAGTGAAAGCGTATACACAATTCCAACTGGTCTAACAGGAGCAACTACATCAACTAAATCAGGTAAGAAAAATAGTAGTGCCTTACCAATACTTGGTGGCCTAGGAGCAGCCGCTGCTGTAGGTGTAGGTGCTAAAATATATATGGATAACAAAAAGAATAATGATAACGGTGAAGATGATGAAGCAACAGATGAAGAATTCAACTTTACCGATGAAGATAATCTTCTTGCAGATGAATGGAAAGAAGATGATGATGCAAGTCTAAACTTCAACGACATAGTAAATGAAGCAAGTGAAGATAATGATGACTTAGGAGAAATTTAAAAAATTATTTAGATAAAAAGGAGAAAGTTTATGAAAGAAAGATTTTTACCAATTGGTACAGTATTATTACTAAAAGGTGGAAAGAAAGAAGTAATGATAACAAGTTATTGTATCTTCCCAACTAAAATTCAAAAACCTAATGGAGAAGCCATTGCTGAAACACCAAAAATGTATGAATATGGTGGCTGTGTATATCCAGAAGGAATTTTAGATAGTAATATGGCTTGTGCCTTCAATCATGACCAAATAGAAAAAATAATTTATTTAGGTTATGAATCAGAACAACAAAAAGAATTATCAAAAATACTTAATGCTGGTTACGAAGCATACAAAACACAATATGAAAATGGTGAAACAACACAAAAGGAAACTACTGAGTAGTTTCTTTTTTTCTTTGTATAAAAGTTTCTAACAGTGACAATCAATGTCAACTATCAAACACTTCATACAACTCTAAACCTCCTATCCCTCTCCATAGATATATTCAAAATAATACCTACAATCATCATATAAGAAAGTAAACTAGATCCACCATATGATATAAAGGGTAGAGTAATCCCTGTAATAGGAACAAGTCCAACTGTCATACCAATATTTTGTACTTGCTGAAATAAAAGCATCGCCACAATTCCAATTAAAATATACTTATCAGTATCACTAATTTTTCTTCTAGCCAGCCTAATAATATTAAGATCAAAATAAAGAATTATTAAAAGTAACAAACAAACACCTATAAAACCAAAATTAGATGCAAACACTCCAAATATAAAATCAGTTGACGACTCCGGAAAATAAATTGGAGTCTTATTAAAACCATATCCCGTAACAGAGGAAGACCCAATCGCCGCTAAAGCATTCTCTAACTGTAACCCAGATCCATTCTGCCAATCAAATAACCTTTCAAGCCTATAATAAATTGAACTTCCAAATATCTTAATAAAGACATCCTCTTTAAAAAAATAAAGTCCTAAAAAACTACCCATTCCAATGCCAAATAAAATTAAAGCCATAACAAACCATCGAATTCTAATACCTGATACAAACATCATTGCCACATATATAATCAGATAAATAATAACCGCTCCCGTATCCGGTTCTAAAAAAGTAAGAATAGAAGGAATCAATACAACACCCAAACTCTTCAAAATAAACAAAAATTCTTCCCAAAGACTAGGATTTTTATATCTATTTCTAAAATTATGTATCATACTAGCAAGCACCAACATAATAAATATCTTCATAAATTCACTTGGCTGTACACTTCCAATACCAGGTATAATTAACCAACATTTACTATTATTAATAGGAGTACCAAATAACAAAAGCACCACCAATAACAAATTACCAACAATATACAAAATCCACGTATGCCTATATAAATACTCATTTTTTAACTTCACTAGAATAGCAACTAATCCCACACCGACTATATACCAAACAGTCTGTTTTAAAGCCAAATTACCAAGAGATTTTGATGTATAAGTTAGAGCACTATAAATACTAATAATACTGATAATAGCCATTAAAATTATTGGAATAACTATTCTATAATTAAGTTTAAATTTACTCATCTATTAAAACCTCCTATAATTATTTTGGAAAAAACTACTTTCACTTATATGTAAGATCATCTGCCCCATAAAAATATTACTTGATTTTTTCACCAGTAAATTAGTTAAATAGTAAAATGCCATTTTTTTACGTAGATAAGTTTATACCAGTAGGCATTGATCCCTAAATTAGTTAAATAGTAAAATGCCATTTTTTTACCTCTATCTATTTATATTATGTCTATTATGTTAAAATCTATCAATTTTTATTTTTTTATTTCATAAAATATAAAGAAGAATAAATAAAAGGAGAATATTTTATGAAAAAACTACCTAAAATTTATCAAAATGAAATTACAAAAAAAATTAACAATAATAAAACTGTCTGCTACTTAAAAGAAGAATCATCTCTAGATCCCCATCAAGGTATTCCAACCATTCTCTCTAAAATAGATCAAGTCTTTTCCGGCTACGGTTATTCATACAACATACCCGTAACTATAAAAACTACCACTCACACTTATAACACCAGTCTAATTGCTAAAACTGCTACTAATTTAGTCACCCTAGATAACGACATCATTCCTATATCAGACATAATAGATTTCCAAATAAACTAAAAAGATTGTTATGACTTCAGAATATAATCTTGTCACTAACAATCTTTTTTTATTGCCATTTTCTACTTAGCATAATTCTACATAAGTATCTGCTAAACATTGTAATGCACCAACACAACCTAAATCTAATGTAAAGAATTGATTAGTACTTACATACCCATCATTAGTACTATTAGGATATAAAATTCTACATGTACAGCAGCAATCATCTAATGCTTCAATTCTAAATATAGTTGATTGTCTACTTTCTCCATTTAATGTATAAGGAAAACTCCATTGAGTACCAGTACAACAATTATATAAAGTAATTGGTCTAGTATTATAGCAAATACTAGTACATACTGGTCCTAAAAATGGTTTATCACAACCAGAATAACTTTCATTATCGAAATCTTGTTTTTGAAGTACTAATATTTTTCTTAATACATCTGCTAAACAACAAGTACGATTCTTATCTTCACAACCCATATTCACAACTCCTCCTTTCTATAAATTAGAAACAACAGCATCTTCTATACATTGAATTGCACAAATACAACCTAAATTAACATTGATAAAACTACCACTAGCAACATAATTATCCCCATCTTTATATAAAACCCTAAGTGTAACACAATCATCATCTACTTTATGAACTCTAAATAATGTACTAGTCTGCATAACATTACTACTATCCATATAATTAGCACTTAATATAGTACCTTTCTTATTATATAAAGTAATAACTCTAGTATTATAACAAATACAATTAATAGTAGGTCCTAAAAAAGGCTTAGTGCAACCTTCCTCTACACAACACTCATCAAGAGAATTATCTTGTAGTAGAGCAATTAGTTTCAGCAAATTCTTAATACAACGATTAGTAGTCATAGTCCCCACCTCTTTATCTATTTCTAATATAAAGTATTCAAAAACTTATATTTGGTGTTTATAAATACCTATATAATTATATGTAGTATTAACTAAAATATCTTTATTTTTTTCTTCTCTTATTATATAATTAATATGGTGATAAAAATGGAATATGTTATAATAGCACTCGTATTAATTGTTATTCTATTAGCACTCCTAAAGGCTAATAAGAAAGATGCCGGACTAGACTTCAATAAATTAGTTGAATATCTAGGTGGTAAAGAAAATATTATTGATACTGAGATTAATTTATCTAGATTTAAAGTTACTTTAAAAGATGTCAGTAAAGCCAATAAAGAAGGCATTCAAAAACTAGGCGCTAAAGGAATAGTTGAAATAGACAATCAATTAAAAATAATTTTAGGTCCTGAATCTAAACAATTAAAAAAGTACATAGACGAAATAAAATGACAAAATTTGTCATTTTCTTCATATTTCGACAAAATACGACATATTAAAATTATATAATTCAAACTAAGAGGTGTACTTATGCCAATATTTGAAAATGTAATTTTATTATTCGTATTTTTATTTTTCCCTATAACTTGCTACTTAATCTATATAACTCATCTAAGTAACATGGACAAGAAAGAACAAAACATTTTATTAGATATTTCTCTAATATCCGCCTTATTCTTAATAATTAGGTATATTAATGATAAATCTATCTATATTCTTCTTTTTTATAATATTCCTTTACTACTTGCATACTTAAAAGGAAAAATACCAACTATAATAACTCTCTCTATAACTATTATTTTCTTTTATAGTATCTACATAAGTATTCCCTTAATTATTTTAGCCTTAGAATATTTCTTATATTTTATAATATATCTATACACTTCAAAGTATAAAACAAAATCCTCAAACTTTATAAATATCTTTATATCAATAAAACTATTTATGGTCTCTTTCATAATATTTTATATAATTAATCCTAATGGCTCTATTATAAGTAATATACTATACCTCCTTGTAACATCATTAATATTTATAATTTTCATCTATGCCAGTTTATTCTTGTTTGAAAAAGGTGAAGACATTACTAATCTCTATAGTATTATGAAAGAATCTAAAAAAGATAAATTATTATTTGAATCTTTATCTAAACTAACACACGAGTTGAAAAATCCTATTTCTGTATGTAAAGGTTACTTAGAAATAATTGATAAGAATGGTTATCAAAAAGCCCCTAAATATATACCCATTATTTCTAGTGAAATAGAACGTTCTCTATCGGTAATAAATGATTTTTCATCTCTCGGAAAATTAAAAGAACTAAACAAAGAAGAAGTAGATTTACAAGTATTATTAGAAGAAATAATAATTATTCTAAATCCGCTATTTAAAAAGTATGATGCTAATATCTACTTAAATATAAAACAAGATATCTATTTAAGTCTAGATTATCTAAGAATGAAACAAGTCTTTGTAAATATCTTAAAAAATGCTCTAGAAGCAAGAAAAGAAAATGAGCCATTAAATGTTCAAGTAGAAGCAAAAAAGTCCTTAAACAACATAAAGATAATAATTAAAGACAATGGAATAGGTATGGATAAAAACACATTGGATAGAATAACGGAAATATTTTATACTACTAAAGCAAATGGTAATGGCTTAGGTGTAGTTCTATCTAAAGAAATAATAGAAATGCATAATGGTACCATGACTTATAAATCTCAAAAAGATAAAGGTACAACTGTAACTATAACACTACCAAATAATTAAAAAGAGATTAGTAAGGAAAGTGACTAAATATCACCTTCAAAACTAATCTCTATTTTTTTTATATACTTTATGGGATTTTTTATATTTTTCTCTAGCATTATTAAGTTCTACTGGAAAACATTCAGCAAGTTGTGGAAGAGTCTGACCAATATCATATATCTCCAATTCTGAAACACCTTCAAATTGTTCAGTCATTACTTCATAAAATACTCGTTCTACATCTTCTCTAAAAACTTCGTTAACACTTTTACCAGTATAGCGTTTAACTATTCTTCCAAGCAAACTCTGATAGGGTAACCATTTTTCTAATTCTTCTAGATGATTAACAGATGGCTTACATTCATATATCCCCAAAATACTTTTTTTAGGAATAAGATTAGCCCCACCTGCCGGTCTATGTTCTAAATCATATGAACACCCAGTCTCAGTCAACATAGAACATTCTCTTTTCATAGAAAATAAATCGATTATATCTCTATCTTTATTTCTAGCCCTTAAATATAGAATAGGGGAAGCAACTAATTTATTATTAATTTTTTGAATATCAATTCCGGCAACAATCGATATATTTCCTGTCTCTAATGCTTTCAATATTTCACCCTTAGTAATACTAGGAAAATCACTAACATAGTAGTCACAGCCAGATTTCTTGCAACAAACACCGCCACATGAACTACAAATACTTTTATTTTCATATCTTTGCACAATAACACTCTCACTTACAAGTAATGTATTTTATCATCTCTCTAGTAATTTTACAATAGACAACATCCTCCAAAATAAAAAAGGCACTTAATTCGTAAGAATTAAATGTCATCCACACAATAGGTAGACATTTAGTTAACTAAATGCTTCCTACCTAAATAATAACATAAATCTATTTTAATATACAATAAAAATATAAAAAAGTTACGGAAAACTTATGAAAAGTCAATACAATATATATAGGAAGCAATAGTTATTAAGTGTCTACCTCTAATAATAAAAAGGAGGTTGATAAGAATGAAAACAAAGACTTTCATTATAAAGTTTTTACACTCTCTTTCTATCATTTTATTACTAATCATAATTTTGATCCTTGTAATAAAAAAAGGCACTTAATTCGTAAGAATTAAATGTCACCAAAACAATAGGTAGACATTTAGTTAACTAAATGCTTCCTATCTAAATATTAGCATAATAAGTCAACACTTACAAGTAAAACTCGAAAAAAAGCCTCACCTAAAGAAAAAAAGTCTTTCGACTTTATTGATAGTAGTAGTTATTACTAAAACTATTGTAACCATATGGGTAATAAGGTACTGGATATACTGGATAATATGGATATACTTTATTAGGATTCATATTATTTATTTGATTGTTATTAGCAATACCATATCCAAGTGCTGTACCAGCAAGTCCACCAACTACAAAAGGTGCCCAAAAGAATCTTTCACCATTACTATTGTAAGCATAAGTAGGATAATTCTTATTATTCATACCATAAGAAACATTTCTATAAGAATTCATAAAAGTCCCTCCTTATAATAATTTATGGAAAAATACAAATTGTGTTCAATAATTGGCTTGCATTTAGAAAAAAATTATAAATAATGAAGTACCAACAATTCAATTAATAAAATATTCTTGCTAAAAAATAAAACTTTGATATAATAGTCAAGCAACCAAATTTATTGTATAATAAAAATATGTAGTATATAAATAAAAAAATATATAAATATAAACAGAAAAATATATACAGAAAGGGATCAATCAAAAAAAGCAATTGCTATTTTTATAAGATTGATTAATGTGATACTAATGGAAAGATTACAAAAAGTAATAGCGGCATCAGGTTTAACTTCTCGCCGTAAAGCAGAAGAATTAATAACAGGAGGAAAAGTAAAAGTAAACGGACAAGTAGTAACTGAACTAGGTACAAAAGTATCCGATAAGGATAAAATTTTAGTTAATAATGAACCAATTACCAAAGAAGTAAAAGAATACTATCTTCTAAACAAGCCAAGAGGAGTATTAACTACAACTTCAGATGATCGTTCTCGTAAAACTGTAGTAGACCTAATTCCAACTTCAGCAAGAATTTATCCAGTTGGCAGATTAGACTACGACACAACAGGTCTCTTAATCCTCACAAACGATGGCGAATTTGCTAACATCTTAATGCATCCCAGCAACAATATCGAAAAAGTTTACATGGCTAAACTTAAAGGTATAATTAAAAAAGAACAAATCGAAGCCTTAAAAGAAGGCGTAACCATCGATGATAACATCACAGTAGCAGCCAAACGAGTAAAACTAAAAAAATTCGATCCAAAAACAAATACTTGTATGGTTCAAATAACAATCTGTGAAGGAAAAAATCATCAAGTTAAAAAGATGTTTGCCGCTGTAGGCTTTGACGTTGTAAAACTAAAAAGAGAAAAAGAAGGTTTCTTCGATCTAAAAAATCTTCAGTCTGGTAAATTTAGAAAACTAACTCCAAAAGAAGTAAAAAGAGTCTACGGACTAGAAGAAAACAAATAAAAAACTCTACCTAAGTAGAATTTATAAATATCTAAACATGTTTTAAATAACTAAAGCATGTTTTTCTTTTACGCAAATATTTGTCTATTAAACAGCATAAACATCACTAAAAAAATAATCGCTAAAATTAATGCACTAACAACTAAATCTCTTAAACTTGTAGTCTTATCACTTGCTTTTCTCAATATTTCTAAACAATTATCAGGATTCTTCTCCCTTACTTTTTCCAGTTTCTTCCTCATTACAGCCATATAAGTCATATTTGCAACGGTCACATATACCAGTCTTATAAAAAGAAAAACTAATAAAAATTTAAAAGAAATTCCCAAAAAATAATAAGCCAAAGCATACAGTAAATAATCTACTATTGCACAAGAAATCCCTAACCAGCCAAGTTTATTAAAACAAAAATAAAACGGTCCAAGTAAAAAGACAAATAACTTATTTTCGTTATAACAAACAACATCAAATCTCTCTCCTAAATATATTTCTAAATCAGAAGCATTTGGATTTTTACTTTCCTTAGTAATAATTTCTCCATTTACCATGTAACCACAATGTAAACACCAAAAACTATGCATTGGTCTTCCACACTTAGGACAATTCTTAGGATAAGCCATCAAACCACCACCATTATGATAAGTATAAACTATAATTACTAACTAAACAAGTTAAATAAATTCAAACTATAATTACTACCTAAACAGGTTAAATAAATTCAAACCATAATCTCCAGCCACACTAAATAAATCCAAACAAAAAAGAATAAATAAATTATTCTTTAACTTCTATTGCTCCTGTAGGGCAAGCCTCACTCGCATCTCTAACTGCTTGTTTTTCGTCTTCCTGTATTTCATCTTTTTTTACTTCTGATAAACCAGAATCACCAATCTCAAAAACAGTATCAGCGATAGCACAACAAGCACCGCATCCAATACAAGCATCTTCATTAACTTTTACTTTCATTTTTATATCCTCCTTAAAAAGTATTATAACCAAAATAATCTTTTACGTAAAGAAATAATTACTACTTTTGTTTTTATTTAACTTATGATAAACTAATCTATAGTAGAAGGTGATTAGTATGTCAAGTAGAATGGATCGTTATAGAGATAAAGGTGATGAAAAGACCTATAGTCGTTCAAATAGAAATCAGGAATTATATCAAAATATCGGTAGTAATACGAGATTTACTAACTTAACCGATGTAACTAATGCTAATGCCATTGACTTAGATAATGCTGCCAAAATAACCAACACTAGGGAAGGCTACCATCAAATGAAAGAGTTCAGGCAAAATATCAAAGTTCCAAAGGTAAAAAAAGAACTAGATGACTTTAACTATTTATATCAAACTCGTGAAAATAGAGTCTACGACGTAAATAGGGTTCTAGAGGAAGCACGTAAAAACAGAAGGACGGATGATGATAAGGAAGAAAAACGCCGCTTAAAAAATAGCAACTACAATATCGTTACCAGTCTAAATCCTGAAGAATTAGAAAAGTATCGTCAAGAAAAACTAAATCGTGTATATAGAGCCGACGACGATGACATCAAAGAATTAATAAATACCATTACTTCTAAGACTCTAGCCGGAGAAATAGACCAAGCAACTGGCGTCAATTTACTTAGCGACCTAATGGCAACAAGCATTTTAGACAAAGTAGAAAGGCAAAAAGAAGATAATACCAGCACTAATCTTGGCCTTTCTAGAGAAATACTAAATAAAGAACAAATTGAACAAGTAAATAAATTGGATCAAGAAATAATAGAAGAAAAAGATAGTAACTTAAAAGAAGCAGACAGTGATTTTTATACTAGGAGCATGGATTTATCTGACAAAGATTTTGAAATGGATGACGAATTTAAAGAAAAATCTCTACCGGTGCCATTAAAAATAATCTTAATACTACTAGTAATCGTCTGTATAGTAGCTGCTGTTTACTTCATCTACCAAACATACTTCAAATAAAATGTTACCATTAATTTATTTCATATGCTTCTATATTTCTTTACCCGGATTTTTTTATAAAGCAGGTTACAAGCCGCTTCAGGGCTTAATTCCTATATACAATCTTTACATACTGTGTGTGATATTGAAAATACCCCCTCTTTTATTAGCAATACTAGGACTAGGTCTTATTCTTTTGCCATGCCGTATGTTCATTGCCACTCTAATAATTGTATTTTTACCATTTCTAATAGCCGATGCTTATAGTGACAATTTGAAGGTATCTATTTTAACAGCCATAATACCAATGCTTATGTACCCAATCTTAGCCTATCTAAAAGGTTATTATACATATTAAGGGGGAGTACCAGTGGAATTTTTTAAGAAACACAAATTCACTACTATATTTTTAATTATTCTCTCAATATATATTTATCAAAATTATACAAGAATCGTTACTCCAAATAATAAAATCAATAAAAATAGTTATCACTATGTGAATGATCTATACATGTCTGATGGAAGAATCTACAATAACTACTTAAATGACACAGAAAAAAAGATGTACGATTTACTATTTCAAAATGCTAAAAAACATGTCCGTCAAATAACTTTTCCCTCATATGAAATTGGTTGTAAAGATTTTGAAGATTGCTATGAAGTTGTATCAAAAGTAAACAATGCTCTCTATGTGGATCATCCAGAATTAATTGAATTTGGTGGAGTAAAAGACGTTTTCATGGAAGGCTTAGATGTTGAAATAAATGTCAAATATTCAACCAATCCTCTTTTCGCAAAACTAGGCGTTGAAAAAATTAAAAGAATAATTTTCGACATTAAAGAAGCAACCAAGGACATGAATGACTTAGCCAAAATAGATTATGTCTACAGTTGGATAGCAAAAAACACAAAATATGATCAGACTTTTACATTATCTGCCAAGAATCAATCTGCCTATAATGTTTTCATTCATAAAGAAGCAGTTTGTGCTGGCTTTGCCAAGGCAAGTCAAATAATATTCCAAAACATTGGTATAAAGTCCTATGGAATTATAGGAAACTCAACTGGTTACCACATGTGGAATGTTATAGAATATAAAGGTAAATATTACTATTATGATTCAACCGTTGCAAGTTCAACCTATAAAAATAAATCAGGCTTAATTCAAGAAGAAATGAATTATTACACAGCCGAATATCCGGACTGGTATCCCAAAATAGAAAAGACACGGATGAAACCATAGTTTAAACTAGTTAATGCCTACCAAAACAAAAAAAAAGAAAAGCCAGTACAAATACTCAAACGGAAAAGTCTCCAAAAAAGCATTAAAACAAAAAAAGCACACAAAAGAAACAGCGAAATCCTAAAAATTCAAAAAATGTACAAAAACAAATAAAACTTCAAAAAAAACCAAAAATTATATTATAATATATATAGAGCAGTGGGAGTGGTTACATGAATTTAAACTTTATAATAAATGACTACGTATTAATATGGAATATTCTATTTCAGGCCTCAGTTTCAGAGCCTATATATAATTTAAAGCAAAAACTATGGAATACCTATAAAGAACAATATAACAGTACTTACAAAGATCGTATCATCATTCTAAAGGATGTAAAAAACTATATACCAAATGATGATACAATCTACAACATAGTTTTAGAATCTAAAGAATATGAAGATATAAAAAAAGAAACAGAAAAATATCGTCTAGAGGTAGTAAGTTTATGGACCAAAAAATTATCAACAGAAATTCAAAAACTTATCCGCAAACCTCTGCCAGACTATACAATCTATCTTATAGATAATCGTCTAGAAGTCTTAGAGCTTCCAAATATTGCAGCAGATGATGTAAAGGTTGCCATTCTAGGTAAAAAAGTACCAACCAAATCTCCAATGAAATTAATTTTGTTTATTATTGAGTCTATCCTAAAAAAAGAACTAAATACTTATAAAGATAATAATTGCCTTATTGCAAATGCCATAATCGAAATGGCCATAGAAAATGAACTAGCAACTAGAATTTCTCACGTCAGTACCTATTGGACCAATGAAGGAAAATTATTAAGTATAAAACAACAAATATATCCATTTTGGCTAATGTATTTAGGAATTACAAAAGAACAAATGACAAAATATATGAACCGTGATAAAATAACATTTGACGTTGACAAGTTTCCGTATGAAAACAATTTAAAAAATCTAGACATTACAGACTTTATTGATTTCTGTATTCAAAACAAAAAAAGAATAATTAGGGAAGAACAATTAGAATTAATATAATGGATCTGGTGATAGTATGGATGAAAAAATTAAAATATTATTAGACAAAATAAATATTGATAAGAATAATTATCAATATTTTTCTGATGCTAAAATATCCAAAATAAGAATAAACTCTAAAACAGGTAGTTGGAATATCTTTGTTGAAAAAACGACACCTTTACCAATAGAAATCTTTACAGAATTAGAAGAAAAAAAGCATCTCCTAGATGAGGCTGCGGAAGAAATAGGTTTTATTTTTGATGTTGAAAATCCGGACCTAAATACTTACAAAGAATACTATCCATATCTTTTAAAATTACTAAAGCCAGATTTAAAAGTACTAGAAATATATGAAGATGCCCTTCAAATAGAAGATGATTTTTTAATACTAATTGTCAGTAACGAAGTAGAAAAGGAAAGGCTAGAATCATGTCTTTCTAAAATAAATACTTTTTATAAATGCTTAGGATACAAATTTAATATTGATGTAATAATTCGAAAAGGTGAAAACATCCTTGAAGAAATTAAACAAGATTTAATCGTTGAAGCCCCAATACCAATAAAAGAGGAAAAGAAAGAGCCAAAACCAGAAACATCAATCTCACCTGAGAAAAAGTATCATAAAGAACCAAAAGATCCAAATAGTGTTATTGGTCGAGGCATAAAAGAAGATCCAATAAAAATAAAAACCTTAATTGGTGAAGATAACAACGTTGTTGTTGAAGGGTTTGTCTTTGGAACAGACTATTTTGAATCTTCTAAAACCGATTTCAAAATAATAACTCTAAAAATAACTGACTATTCCGATAGTATTTATTGTAAAGTTTTTGTTAGAGATCCAGAAGAGTATGGCAGACTTTGTAAAGAACTAAAAGCCGGTAATTGGTTTAAAATTCGTGGCTATACTAAAAATGATCAATTTTCTAAAGAACTAGTTTTAAATGCTAGAGATATTGTAAAAATAGAAAAAGAAGTTTCTGTAGTCAAAGATACCGCTGAAGTAAAAAGAGTAGAACTACATTGCCATACTAAAATGAGTCAAATGGATGGTCTTGCTGATGAAGAACAACTTGTCAAACAAGCCATGAAATGGGGCCATAAAGCCATAGCAATAACCGATCACAATGGTGTTCAAGCCTTTCCACATGTCTTCAACCTAGTAACTTCACATAATAAAAACTTAAAAGAAGGCGAAGAACCATTTAAAGCCATTTATGGTACAGAATTAACCCTAATTGATGATACCGTAAATATTGTCCTACGACCTAATAAAGACGTCCTACTAGATCAGACCTATGTTGTTTTCGACTTTGAAACAACTGGTTTTAATGCCGGTGGTGCTGATTCAATTATTGAAATAGGTGCCGTAAAAATTAAGAATGGCGAAATTCTAGAACGTTATGATGAACTAATTAATCCAGGTAGACCATTACCGCAAAAAATTATTGATGTAACCAATATTACTGATGCCATGTTAGCCGGAAAAGATAATGAAGAAAATGCCGTAAGAAGATTTATTGAATGGTATGGCGACTTACCAATGGTAGCCCATAATGCCAAGTTCGATGTATCTTTCCTTGAAATGGCCCATAAAAAATACAATTTAGGTAAGTTTACTAATCCTGTAATTGATACATTAGAATTATCAAGAACCATGGACAACACTTATGCAAGACACTCCCTATCAGCCCTGGTTAAAAGATATGATGTTCCTTGGGATGAAGAGGCACATCACCGTGGAGATTACGATGCTGAAGGAACGGCCTTAGTTTTCCATAAAATGTTAAAAAAACTATCCAATCGTAACATTGAAACAATGGACCAATTAGATAATTTAGTAAGTAAAGACGAAATTCATAAATATGGTCGTGCTCATCATGTAAATCTTCTAGCAACTAACCATATCGGTCTAAAAAATCTTTTCAAATTAGTATCTCTTGCGAATACAGTTTATTTGTATAAAACACCAAGAATCTTACGTAGTGAAATTGAAAAGAATAGGGAAGGGCTCCTAGTAGGCTCTGGTTGCTACGAAAGTGAAGTCTTTAAAGAAGCAACTTCTAAAAGTGAAGATGAATTATCAAATATCATTAGATTCTATGACTATGTAGAAGTTCAACCTCTAGAGTGCTATGGTCACTTAATTCAAACTGGTGACTTTGCTAACGAAGTAGAGTTAGCCGCCAACATCGAAAAGATAATCAGAGTAACCGAAGATGCTGGTAAAATAATGGTCGCAACCGGAGATGTTCATCATATTAAAAGAGACGATAAAATTTATCGTGAAATCATAGTTAATCAAAAAGTACCAGGTGGTGGACGTCATCCTCTTGCCAAATCAAGTATCAAGGAAATTCCTTCTCAACACTTCCGTACAACCGATGAAATGTTAGAAGATTTTAAATTCTTAGATAAAGAAACTGCTTATCGTATCGTTGTTGAAAATCCTAATAAAATTGCTGACATGGTAGAAATAATAGAAGTAATTCCTGATACCGGAGGTATTCCATTCTCTCCAAGAGTAAAAAGTGATGACGGTAAAAGTTACCTAGACTGTCCGGCCGTAGTTACCGACTTAGTTTACACTAAAGCCGCTGATTGGTATGGAGACCCACTACCTTATTATATAGAAGAACGTATCGCCACCGAATTATATGGTGATATTGTCTTAAAAATAACTAAAGAACGTTTACAGGAAACCTTATCCGGCGATGAACTAGAAAAAGTAGCCCATCAAGAACTACACGATACTATCATAAAAGGTTTTGACAATGTTAAAAGTATTGTAAGAGAATACGTTAAGAAAACTTCAGAAGAAGAACTAGATGAAAAAGCCCTTGAAAAACAGGTCAAAAAAGTACTAGGCGGTATCATCGGTGGTGGTTTTGATCCGATCTACCTAATTGCTCAACGTCTTGTTAAACACTCCAATGATGAAGGCTACTTAGTTGGTTCTCGTGGTTCCGTAGGATCTAGTTTCGTCGCAACCATGATGGGAATAACTGAAGTTAATCCGCTACCTGCTCATTACAGATGCCTACAATGTAAAACTAGTATTTTTACTGATGATGAAGGAAAAACATTCTCGGCTGATTACTCATCAGGCTTTGATTTACCAGATAAAGAATGTCCTAATTGTCATATTCCATTATATAAAGATGGACAAGATATGCCATTCGCAACCTTCTTAGGATTCAATGCTGATAAAGTACCAGATATTGACTTAAACTTCTCAGATTTAAACCAAGCCAGTGCTCATGCTTATACTAAAGTTTTATTTGGTGAAGATAATGTTTATCGTGCTGGTACAATTGGTACCGTTGCTGATAAGACAGCCTTTGGTTTCGTAAAAGGCTACTGTGAGGAACATGGTATACCAGATATGCGAACAGCTGAAGTAGAGCGCCTTGCTATGGGCTGTACTGGTGTCAAAAGAACGACCGGCCAACATCCTGGTGGTATCGTCGTTATTCCAGACTACAAAGAAGTTTACGACTTTACACCATTCCAATTCCCAGCCGAAGATGCAACCGCTGAATGGCGAACAACACACTTCGATTACCATGCTATCGATCAATGTGTTTTAAAACTAGATATTCTAGGTCATTCTGATCCAACTCAATTACGTATTATCCAAATGCAATCTGGAACAGATATTATGAAAGTACCAATGGATGATAAAGATACTATGAGTATTTTTACCTCAACTGATGTTCTAGGCGTAACAAATGAACAAATAATGTGTAATACTGGAACTCTAGGTATTCCAGAATTTGGTACCTCATTTACTATAAAACTAGTAGAAGATACTAGACCAACAACCTTTGGCGAACTTATAAAAATTGCTGGACTTTCTCACGGTACCGATGTTTGGTTAGGCAATGCACAAGACTTAATCAAAAATAATATTGTTCCATTTAAAGAAACAATCGGCTGTCGTGACGACATCATGGTTTACTTAATAAATAAAGGTATGGCTCCAATTAAAGCCTTCAAAATTATGGAGTTTGTTCGTAAAGGAAAGGCCTCAAAAGATCCAGAAACTTGGAAAGGACATGTCGAAACAATGAAAGCCTCTAACATTCCAGAATGGTATATTGAGTCTTGTCATAAAATAAAATACATGTTCCCAAAAGCCCATGCGGCTGCCTATGTAATGAGTGCCTTTAGAATAGCCTGGTACAAAGTTCATATGCCAGTTTACTTCTATTCATCTTGGTATTCATCAAAAGCAACAGATGTCGATGTTGAAGCCATGATTAAAGGCTATGATGCTATCAAAGCCAGAATAGAAGATATCTTAGCCAAAGGCTTCGAAGCAACTAATAAAGAAAATGGTCAGGCTGAAAGTTTAAAGGTTGCTCTAGAAGCAACGGCTCGTGGTATAAAGTTCTTAAAGGTAGATTTATATGAAAGTGATGCAACGGTATGGATAGCCAAAAATGATAAAGAAATATATCCACCATTTATCGCCATCGATGGCCTAGGTGAGACAGTTGCTAAAAATATCGTCAAAGAACGTGAAAAGCAACCATTCCTAAGCGTTGAAGACATCCAAAGACGAGGTAAAGTATCACAAACACTAATCGACAAAATGAAATCTATGGGTCTATTAAATGATTTACCAGACTCAAATCAATTATCATTATTTTAATTAAGATACTAATTATTTAGTATCTTTTTAATAATTAATCAAAAAAAAGACAAACTTTATTATTGTTTGTCATCAATTAATTTAACATCATCTATATATTGATAGTTTAAAGCATTTTCACTAGAAACAGCCGGTCTGTTAGTTGCTTTTTCATATGAATTTTTTGCATCATTTGCAACCTTACCACCTTTACGAGCAACTCTCATATTTTCAGATAAGCCATGTGGATTTTCTGATTTTGCTATATCACGAGTAGCAATTTCTCCAAGAGTTGTTAAAGCAATTTCAATATCAGACATATTATCTCGTAAAGATTCTTTTCTAATACCTTTATAGGCTTTATATTCACTTGCTTTCATACCAGCCCAAGATTTATATATTTCATTAGTAAGCATCGCAAACTCAATTGGTTTTTCAATGCCACCTTCTTTCCATATGTCGGTTAACTTAAATCTATTCACTATAGAAATTAATCTTTCCTTAATCCAGCCATCACCATAACCCTTCCGTCTATAATATTCTACGGCTCTATTAATTGCTAACTCTGGATCAAATACTTCATCAATTCTTTCTTTGCCAAGTGATGCTAGCCAAAGTTTCATAGGTTCAGCCTTTGGACTAGGTACTGATTCAATAAGTCTAAATATTCCGGCTGTATCAAGTGCATCAGTGCTATAGTATTTACCATCTGCTGATTTCATTTTCAGTTGGTTAGTACTACTAACCAACTCACTTCCTTCATTATTTAATTTATTTTTAAGCCATTTCCAGTAATTTCTTGATTTTTGATAATCATTATTAGTTAATGCTCCAATAACATCAACAACACTAAAATAGTATTCTTCCTTTTCTGAATCCCAAACACTACGAATAGTACTGTTTTCAAATAAGTTTGTAATTGTTTCTAATTTATTTTTCTTCATTTCTTCACCCTCCTTTATTATGTACTCGAAAAATATTTTTATCTTCATTTATATTATACTAAAAAGGAAATAAAAGTCCTGTGAAAAGTCTAAAAATCATCAAAAAAGTAGTCGTTAAATAAAAAGTAAAGTACACAAATATTTAAAAAGTGTAGTTTCAACCGAAGATGTTCTCCAAATATTACTAAATATACAATTTCCAAATCTTGACTTTTTACATTCTCTAATAATATACTCATATTAGAGGAGGAAAACATGAAAATAGTAAGACCAGACAATGAAGAATTAGAATTCACAACTATTCTTGAAAATCCTGATGATGCCTCATTATTTAAACACTTTAAAGGCAAAAATATTTACAAGATAATAACCCTTGCTAAAGATAGTGAAACACTAGAGGAGTATGTTATCTATCAAAAACAAGATGACAACAAGCCTTGCTTTAGTAGAAAAAAAGACGAGTTTTTCAGCGAAATAGATCATGCCAAATATCCTAATTTAAAAGTAAAATATCGTTGTGAGTTAATAAAGAAATAGAGCAGTCTATTTTTTTTAGCCAAAGTTCATATATTCATATATAATAATTTAGAAGGACTGATTAGATGAAGTACAAAGTATTAGTAAATAAAGAACATAAAATAAAGGAAAATTACCTTTCAAAAATAGAGCTAGTAACCATAAAAGATATTGAGAATAATGATATTCAAATAGAAAAAGAAACTTATAATGCCTATTTAAAACTAGCTGAGTTTTTGAAGTCTAAAAATATCACTATTGGTATATCATCAGCCTATAGAAGTAAAGACTACCAAGCCTCTCTTTATGATGAATTTACCGCCGAATATGGCAAAGAATATGCTGATAAAATTGTTGCTCCAGTAGGACACTCAGAGCACCATACCGGTCTTGCCATTGACATAAATATTAATGTTAATGGTACCTGGCCAAAAGATAATAATGAATTAATGAATCAAGAAAATGAGTTAAAGAAAGTTCACAAATACCTTGCTAAATTCGGCTTTATTCTTCGCTATCCACAAGGAAAAGAAAATATAACTGGCTATCCCTATGAACCATGGCACTTTAGATACGTTACACCAGTAGTTGCCAGTATCATTGCCAAAGAGAATTACACTTTAGAAGAATACTTGAATAATTATTCCGGTATAATTATTGTAAACAAAAAACAAGGCATTACTTCATTCGATGTTGTAAATACAATTTCTAAAACATTAGGTATTAAAAGAGTAGGTCATACCGGCACTCTAGACCCACTAGCAACCGGAGTTTTAGTAGTAACCATTGGCAAAGCCACCAAAATAGGAGAACTACTAACGGCAACTTACAAAGAATATGAAGCCGGCGTCCTATTAGGTGTCGAAACTGATACTCTAGATATTACTGGTACCATTCAAAAAACTAAAATAGTTCTCGATAATCTGCCAATCGAAAAGGTTTTAACCAGTTTCAAAAAGACTTATCTTCAAGAAGTACCAATATATTCAGCCGTTAAAGTAAATGGCAAAAAGCTATATGAGTACGCCCGTCAAAATAAAGAGGTAGTTCTTCCTAAAAAAGAAGTAACTATAAAAGAAATAGAACTTTTAGCAACTGATCGCAATACATTTACATTTAGAACAGTTGTTTCCAAAGGCTGCTACATTAGAAGCCTAATTAGAGATATCGGAAAAAGCCTCAATACATATGCCAGTATGACTAACTTAATTAGAACAAAACAAGGCAAATTTTCTCTCTCTGAGGCTACTACTTTAGAAAATATTGAACGAGGAAATTATACTCTTCATAAAATTGAAGATATTCTAGGTTATCCTAAAGTAATATTAGATCCAAAGGAAGAATTTAAAGTAAGAACCGGTCAAATATTAGAAAATACGTATCATATTGCCGACAAGGTAATCTTTCTTTCTAAAACCAATGAACTATTAGGAATCTATGAACTTAAAGACGAAAAACTACGTGTATGGAAAAACTTTGTTTAATTAGAAAAATCAACCGCATCTCAATAACAAAAACGGCTGATATTATTTACAAATAAAGGAATCTGTGTTATAATCATACAGCAATAAAGCAAAGGGGGGAATCTTCATGAATTTACCAAGAAAATTAAACTATTATGAACTTCTAGGAGTTAGTAGCGATGCAACACTAGAAGAAATTACAGCCGCCTATGAAAGAGAATTAAGCAAGTTTACATCAAGTTCAGAAAATGAAAATATTGATCCTATTGAAGAAAAAATAAGGACATATATAGCAAAAGAACTAGAATTTGCCTATATTGTTTTGAAATATTCAGCAGGAAAAGAAGTCTATAACGATTATTTAGGAGAAAATGCCGCCTCAGTCGAAAGCACATTAAAAGCAAAAGACGAAGCAGCCTATACTAAATTTACGACTTCATTAAGTTTTGGAATGGTTGATAAACGTAAGGTATTAGAAGTATCTAGAGATGCAACAGATAATGAAATAGAAGAAGCGTTTTTAACTCATGCCTATTCTTATCATCCAGACTTAGCAATCAATGCTAGTAAGGATGAAGAAACTAAAGAACTAATAGGAAAAATATATACACTTTTAAAGAGCAGCTATGACTCTCTAAAAGATGAAGAAAGTCGCCTAAGTTACTTAGATGAAGAAAGACAATATTTTGAAAAACGTTTTCCTAGAAAAGACAGATCTCCTAAAAATAATCAAGAAGATGCGAGCGTAACTTCTAAATCTCCAGAAGACACAACTTTTAATTTTAAAGGAACAGAATCCCAAACTGCCACTCAGCAATTAGAAAAGACTGCTGAGGAAGTAGAAAAAGAAATATCAAAGAAAGTTAAAACTCTAGGAGAAAATGTAAAAGGTTTAGAACAAGAATTTTTAAATACCGTAGAAAATATTGAAGAAGAAATAAAACAAGCCACTCAACCTGTTGCAAAAAAACAACCAGAACCTCAAGAAGAATTACCAAAAAATACTCAGCCTGGCAAAACACCTTCAGAGAACCAAAATCAGCAAACACAAAAAAAACAAAAACTAGAGCCAGAAGCAAAACAAAAAGAAGAACCACACCAATCAACTTTTGAAACTGAAAAATCAAAAACTGAAGATCCATTTATTCTTATCTATCAAACTGCACCTAAGAAAACACCAAAAAGTAAAGAACCAGGTGGTAAACGTTTGGCCAAGCCAAAGACACTTGGCGAAACTATCAAAGATTCATGGCAAGAAGTAAGAGAAGATGAAAAGGCCTACCCATTAAAGGAAAGACATAAAGATATTGAAAAAAATATTCATAAGGCTCATTATCCAGCCAATCCTAATGTCCTTAGTGAAGGTTGGTATCGTTTAAAAAGTGGTCTTCTACATGTTACTGCTGAAGGTGTTCATCAATTAATCAAGCTATCATACATTACTAAGGATGGTCCTATAAAATTCATTATGAGAAATAGAATAAATATTGCCGCAACCGCAGCAGCAATCCTAGTTGCTTCCTCATCCCAAGCCAAAAGTAATGAAAAAATACCTGTTATAGATGAACCACAAACAACAATTACTGATATTGACAAATCAAGTTTTGATAATCCGCTAGTTAACGACTCCAAACTTATTTTTAATAAAGACGACACTTCCATAATTGCTGACTATGACCCAGAAGAAACAATCGTCTTAAACAGAGTTCACATAGTTGGAAAAGAAGAGACATTAGCCAATCTTGCTGAAGAATCAAATACTCCAATCGAGTATATTATGGAAGTAAATGACCTAACTGATGATAATGTTGCTTTCGGTCAAACTATAAATATTCCATACTTTATCTCTAAAGAAGATTTGAGTTACTATCAAAGTTCAAAACAATATAGAGGAAATATTTCGCTAAGAGAATTTGCCCTACAAAATGAAACGGATGTTGAAACACTAGCTCTTTTAAATAAAGAAGCAATCGAAGTAACTAATAGAAGAGGAGAAAAGCACTATACAGTACAATCTAGAACATTAATGGTTCCAACTTTCCCTACATCAGACGAATTAACTACTCAAAAAGAAGAAGCCCAAACTTATACTAAAAGTGCTTTAAACGGTACAAATTAATGGAAAATATAAAATTATTTGCTGAATTCTTAAAAGAGCAAGTTCTTGATCAAAATAATTATCAAAGGATTTTAGAAATTCTAAATCCGCCAACCGAATCTTTAGCAATGTATCTAAATAAGCCAACCTATCTTCTAAATAATTTAGTAACTGAAGAAGAATTATCTGAACTAGGACTTATCGGTGAAAATGGAACTCTAACCGAGGAAGGTATCATTCTTCCCAAACGAAGGATTTTAACCTATAAAATTCAAGGCAAAAACCTGCCAAATATCAATGAGTTTGATTTAATTCTTGGTGCCGGAATAAGTACTACATCTTTTGCTGCCAGCAAGTTTCCACAAGATAAAGCCTTTGGTTTCTGTACCGAAGCAACCGATCCTACCTTGAATTTAAGACTAACAAGAGCAAATTCCCTAATGGAATCATACAATGCTAGTTCCAATAACGGTTATGAATTACTAACAACAGAAGAAAAAGGCAAAGTATATTGCTTAGTGAGAAAAGCAAAATAGGTTTACAGTTAAGTAGACCTATTTTTTCATAAATCGCCATTTTCTCTCTTTTTTCTCGTTATCTAATATAGTATAATATACAAGAAGGTAGTGAGATAAATGCTAAAATACATTTTTTTACTAATAGGTTTTGTTGTAATTATTAAAGCAAGCGATATACTAGTTGACAGTGCCACATCAATAGCAATAAAATGTAAGGTTCCTAAGATGCTAATAGCCCTTACCATTGTATCATTTGGTACTTGTGCTCCGGAGATTGCTATATCATTTACTAGTGTCATAAATAAAAACGGTACGATAGCCTTTGCTAATGTAATTGGAAGTTGTATTGTAAACGTCTTCCTAATCATAGGATTGGCCTCCT
Source organism: uncultured Bacilli bacterium (assembly GCA_934168245.1). Classification (GTDB taxonomy): domain Bacteria; phylum Bacillota_I; class Bacilli_A; order RF39; family UBA660; genus CAG-877. The sequence goes on along the minus strand of CAKPMY010000004.1, from coordinate 5,241 downwards.
TACTTCATCCAATCAAAGTAAAACATGACACCGTCAAAAAAGAGTTACCAATCTTACTCTTAATAACAACCAGTTTCTCAGTACTAATGCTAGACAGTGTCTTTAATAAAGCCAATCCTAATGTCTTTTCTAGAGTAGACGGCATAGTCTTAATGGCTTTATTCCTAATGTTTGTAATGTACCTAGTTCAGTTATCTAGAAAAAAAGAAAAATCTAGCGAAAATATGCAAGTAAAATATGAAAGTATTCCTCTAGCGATAATAATATTGATTCTCTCAATAATCTTAATATCTCTAAGTAGTAATATAATCGTAGATAATGCTGTAAAAATAGCCGAAAGCCTTCACGTAAGTGAAAAATTAATTACCATGACGGCCATTGTAATTGGAACATCTCTACCAGAAATGTTTATGACAGTAAGTAGTGCAAGAAAAGGCGAATTTGATATGGCCATTGGTAACATTATTGGAACTAACATTTTTAATATCTGTATCGTTCTAGGCTTACCAGTAACAATCTACGGCGACATCTCCTTAGCAAACTTTTCAATGATTGATATAGTAGCAGTCTTCTTAACATCTCTAGATTTATACTTGTTTGCGAGAAGTGAAAGAACCATTTCCAAAGTCGAAGGTTTAACTATGTTACTAATATTTGCTGTCTACTATGTATCTGTAATATTCTTTTAACACCTATAAAAATAAAATTACAGTTACTTCATAAAGCAATTATCAAAAATAAAGGTTAGATAAATAGTTAAATGTAATTTTTACCAAAAATAAAGATTAGTTAAATAGGTAAATGCGATTTTTATCAAAAATAAATGTTTGTATTTTATTAAAACTATGATATAATACACTTTAGAAAGGAGTGGGAAAGAAAAAATTCCCACTCTTATTATTTCTAGGAGGTGGCCATGAAAGAGACAATCGCACAACTTGTAGATGAAGAAATAAAGGAGTTAAATGTCTTTGTTTCAGATGCTTTTTTTGAAAATGTAGAAGGAAAAAAGATATTTAATATCGTACTTGATAGTGAAGAAGTAATCGACTTAAATCGTATTACAGAAGCATCAAGAATAATAAACAAGATAATTGATAAGAATAATTATTTATTAGAAGAAGCAGATGAATTAGATATTTATTCTAAAGAGAAAGGAGAATAAAAATGAACGGTAAAGAATTTAAAAAAGCCCTTGATAATATTGTTAAAGAAAAAGACATTGACCCAGAAGTAGTTTATGAAGCAATGGAACTTGCTCTAACTTCTGCCTACAAAAAGAACTTTAACTCTAAAACAAATGTAAAGGTTTTATTTGATCGTGCAACTGGTGAGATTAAAGTATATTCATACCTTACTGTTGTACCAGATGACAAAATGACAAAAGAAGAATATGAAGATTACTTATTCGAACATTATACTGATGAAGATGATGAGGAAGAGGAAGTAGAAGGTGAAGAAGGCGAAGAACAAGCCGAGACTCCTCAAATTAGTTACTTCAATCCTGAAACTGAAATCAAAGTAAGTGATGCTAAAAAGATTGATAAGACTCTAGAAGTAGGAGATACAATAGACAATGAAGTAACTCCAAAAGACTTCGGCCGTGTAGCAGCATCAACTGCAAAACAAGTAGTAGTCCAAAAAATAAGAGAAGCTGAAAGAAACAGTATTCTAGAAGAGTTTGGGGACAAACAAGACGAACTTTTAATTGGTACAGTTGCTCTAGAAGACACTGATAATTATTTCATTGACTTAGGAAGAACAAATGGTATCTTACCAAAGAAAGATATAATTCCAGGCGAGAAAATAGAAATGGGCTCTCAAATAAAAGTCTATGTTTCTAAAGTAGATAACAATGGTAAAAACTTATTAGTCTTACTAAGTAGAACTCACTATGGCTTCGTAAAAAGATTATTTGAGTTAGAAATACCAGAAATAAATGACGGTACAGTATTAATCTATAGTGTTGCAAGAGACCCAGGTAATAGAAGTAAAGTTGCTGTTTATTCAGAAAGAGCAAACATCGATCCAATCGGTGCCTGCATTGGTGAAAAGGGTAGTAGAATTGCTAGAATTATCGAAGAACTACACGGCGAAAAATTAGACGTTGTAAAATACGACAAAGATCCAGCCGTATTTATTGAAAATGCTCTTGCTCCCGCTAAAGAATTAACAGTTGCTGTAACTGATCCTAAAAAACAAGAAGCCATGGTAATAGCCGACGGAGACAACTTCTCATTAGCCATTGGTAAAAAAGGTCAAAATGCTCGTTTAGCAAGCAAATTAACACACTATAAAATTGATATTAAAACAACTGAACAGGCTCGTGAAGCAGGTATAAATTTCAGATAGGAGGTTTCTATGAAAGTAAAAAAAATTCCTCAAAGAACTTGCATAATTACTAAAGAAAAACTACCTAAACAAGAATTATTACGTGTCGTTAGAGCACCAGAAGGTTATGTTGCTGTAGACGAAACAGGAAAAATGAACGGACATGGTGCATATATTAAAAAAGATATTGCAGTCCTAGAAAAAGCAATTAAGTCAAAAGCCCTAGAAAAGAAATTAGAATGCAATATAGAGGATGCTGTTTATGAAGAAATAAGAAAAATTATAGAAAAGTGAGGTGAGTCTTTATGATGACTATAGAAGACTATGCATTAGATGTTGGGAAAACTATAGATGAGATTAAAGCATTATGTGATAAGATTGGTATCAACTACAAAGACGAAAAAACTCCTTTAGATGAAACTGATATTATTTTACTTGATAATGAATTACAAGATGCCGAAGATTACGTAACAGGCGACATTGAGGATTTAGAAGAAAAAATCTTAGATGAAGAAGTAAGCGATAAAGCCGAAATGCTTGCTATGAATACGAAGTTCGATTTAGACAATGGAACAAAATTTGAAAAAGTAAAAAGTAAACAAGCCAAGAAAACAGAAAATAAAAAAGACTTTTTAAAGGAAAGAAAAAAGATATATAAACATCGTGAAAAACTTCAAAGTAATGAAGTAACTCAAGATGAAAATGTTATTCTTTATAATCAAGGAATGACAGTTACAGATTTAGCAAATGCTCTAGAAGTAGGTGCTGTTGAAATAGTTAAAAAATTAATGGGACTAGGGGTAATGGCTTCTATCAATCAATCAATTGATTACGATAGTGCCGAAGTAATTGTCTCAGAATATGACAAGGTTTTAAAGAAGGCTGAAACTGCTGATATTTCTAACTTTGAAAATTTTGAAATTGAAGATGATGAAAAAGACTTAGTAGAACGTCCACCAGTAGTAACTATCATGGGACATGTAGATCATGGTAAAACTACTTTACTAGACTACATTAGAAAGTCGAATGTTGCCTCAGGTGAAGCCGGTGGAATTACTCAAGCAATTGGTGCTTACTCTGTAAAATATAAAGATAAGTCAATAACATTTATTGATACTCCAGGACATGCTGCTTTTACAGAAATGCGTGCTAGAGGAGCCTCAATTACTGATATTGTTATTATCATAGTCGCAGCCGATGACGGTATCATGCCTCAAACAAGAGAAGCGATTGATCATGCTAAAGCCGCAGGTGTACCAATCATTGTGGCTATAAATAAAATTGATAAACCAGAAGCAAACATTGAACGTATTATGACAGGTCTAGTTGAAAATGGCCTAACTCCAGAAGAATGGGGTGGAGATATAATTGTAAATAAAATATCTGCTGCCACTGGAGAAAATGTTGATGAATTACTAGAAAACATTTTACTAATTGCCGAAATGGAAGGTTATAAAGCCAATCCATCTCGTTATGCCTCAGGTGCCGTTATTGAATCAAAAAAAGATAGTAAAGTTGGTTCCGTAGTAACTTTATTAATTCAAAATGGTACTCTACGTTTAGGAGACCCAATAGTAATTGGTAATTCATTTGGTAAAGTACGTACTCTAAAAAATGACTTAGGTCAAAACATTGTAGAAGCAACTCCTTCAACTCCAGTAGAAGTAACTGGTATTTCAGAAGTACCAAGTGCTGGAGATAAATTTATGGCTTTCGAATCAGAAAAACAAGCCAAACAAATTGCCGAAGAAAGAAAATTACGTAGTCGTGAACAAGATACTAATCTTTCTGGTATGAGTTTAGAAGATTTATTCGGAAGAATTAAAGAAGGCGTAAAAGAAATCAAAGTAGTTTTAAAAGCCGATGTAAACGGAAGTCTAGAAGCGGTTAAAAACTCTTTAGAAAAAATTACTGTCGACGGTGTCAAAGTAAATGTAATAAGAGGAGCCGTAGGCGCAATCACTGAAAGTGATATTGTTCTAGCCAGTGCCTCAGATGCCTTAATTATTGGTTTCAATGTTCGTGGAAGTTCAAAAACTATGGATATTGCTAAACAATACGGCGTATCTATTAAAACATATGACATTATTTATAAAGTTGTTGAAGATATGGAAAAAGCTATGAAAGGTATGTTAGATCCTGAATATGAAGAAAAAGTAACTGGTACTCTAGAAATAAGACAAATCTTCAAATTCTCAAAAGTTGGCCTAATCGCTGGCTGCCATGTCTTGTCTGGTACAATTAAGAATAATGAAAAAGCCAGAATAATTAGAGATGATGTTGTAGTATATAATGGTTCAATAAAATCTCTACAACATGAAAAAGACCAAGTAAAAGAAGTTAAAAAAGATATGGACTGTGGTCTAACTCTAGAAAATTGCCAAGATTATAAAGAAAAAGACATAATTGAAGTATACGACCTAGTAGAAATAAAACGATAATTTAGGAGGTACTCATCATGGCAAATGTTAAAATAGAACGACTAAATCATGCTTTTCAAGAAGAAATAAGTATGATTCTAATGACTGAAATAAAAGATGAAGACATTAAATTTGTAACAATAACTGGTGTAGAAACAACTTCTGATTTAAGTTATGCCAAAGTATACTTTACAGTTTTAGATGATACAAAGAGAAAATCAACTCTAGAAGCTCTAAATGGTGCTGCCTCATTTATAAGAGGAAAACTAGCTGAAAGAGTAGAAGTAAGACATACTCCAGAGTTAAAATTTATTTATGATACTTCAATCGAATATGGTAATCATATAGATGAAATAATAGATAATATTAACAAAGAAGAAAATAAGTAATTACTTATTTCTTTTTTTTTACTCTGTATAATTGTAAATGATGTGAGACAAAATTTATAAAAAAATTAAAGGCAATATGATATAGTTATTTTGTAATTATT
>CAKPMY010000003.1 GCA_934168245.1 uncultured Bacilli bacterium | reverse complement strand
TTAACTCAATAAAAGAGTGAAACACATTTAAGTTCCACTCTAACTTAATATTGTTTTTAATTATGTGAGTTAAATTAAAACAAATATTAGCAGATAGTACGAAATCATAAACATATAATAACACCCACAAAATTGTGGGTGTTTTTTTTTATTTGAACAGAAATTTTCTAGTATTGTAGTTTGAAAGACCTTTATAGCTTTTTTTTTAATCATTTGTTGGCACTTTTGGTGGCAAAAGTATTATATTAAATCAAATTGTAGTGTATAAAATAGATGCCAAATGAGTGTGATAGGTTTTATTTTATTGGTTTTTAGGGTGTTTTGGAAGCAATTTTTATCACCTCCAAATCCTTTGGAGATTTGACCCAATATATTATAGACCTACCAATAAATTTCAGTACGTTTTATAATTATATAATAATGAATCTCATATATATAAATTACACTTTAAGTATGAAGTAAATTAGATGTTTACGCAAGTAGAAATGGGACATTTCTACTTCTTTTTTTGATTTGGAGCGCGACAAGTCAAAAATCGCGTGCTTCGCCCGAAAGCGGTAGTTTTAAAATAGTCGTTTCTTTTTAAAAAGTATTGATAAATAGTAATTAAAATCAAAAGTCAGAATCTCAATAGGTGTGGGGAAAGCGGTTCTTTTATTTTATAATCTTATGACCGAGGCATCTTGTTTGTACCTTCTCTCCTAGTATGTAGATTGTTAAAATATGATTTTACAAATTCTTCTTTATATTAAAGTATTTGTCTTGTTTTCCTTTATGGTTTATAATTGAATTAGATGAAAGTGAGGAGAAGTATGACTGAAAATGAAAAAAATGATATTTTAGCAAAAGCAAAAACTTTCTTTATTGAAAGAATTGTAACAAACCATATCCATAATACTCAAAAACTTTCTAAAATAGACGCATTTAACCAAAATCCATTTTTGCTTAAGTATTTAGCTAACTTTGTTTTTGGAGATATGTCTGAAGAAAGTATGGCAAAAGCATTAATTTATCCAAGGGTATTAGGTACATCTATTAATACAACATTTGGTAATCAACTTCAATTTTTCTGTAACGAAGTATTAAGTTCTTATGCATCTACTACTTCTGGAATAGATATCGAATTTATTGACGCTATTGATGGAAGAAAAAAATATTGTCAGGTAAAGGCCGGGCCTTCCACAATTAATAACGATGACGTTACAACTATTAAAAGTCATTTTACTGCTATTAAAAATCTAGCAAGAACTAATCGTATAGCAGATTTTAATCCTATGACCGATTGCATTGTTGGGGTTTTCTATGGAGCACAAGAAGATCTATCGGGATGTTATAAAAGTATTGCTAAGGAATACCCTGTATTTGCTGGTGAGGAGTTTTGGCATAGACTAACAGGTGATCCTGATTTTTACTCTGATTTAATTAATACATTTGGAGAAGCAGCTAGTGAAGTAACAACATTTGATTTAGATTCAATTATTAATCAATTAGCAGAATCAATAAGAGAGGAAATTTAAATTTCCTCTCTATTTTTATATTCAATAATTGAATTAACTATTTCTTCTCCAACATTTCTGGCTAGTTCTACCGGAACAGCATTTCCAATTTGCTTATATTTTTCACCAATTCCACCACTAAATTCCCATTCATCAGGAAAAGATTGAATTCGTGCATATTCCCTCACTGTAAATGGTCTAGTTTCATCTGGATGACATCTTTCTGTCTGTTTTTGTGATGGTGAACATGTTAAGGTTAAACATGGTTCATCCCAACTTATTCTTCTAGCCATTCCTCTTTTTCCTCCACCAGAATAATATGATTTTCCCATATATTCTTTTTGTATTGCTTCAGGTAAATCTATCCAGCAACCTCCTGGCGGAACTAATTTTAAAACATTTCTCTTCTTCTCACTATATTCTTGACCCTCACTTTTTGGGCAGTCTTTTAGAGCTTCTTTTAAAACCGTTATTTTTTCATATGGAGTTGGATACTTAAATTTTATATCTAAGCCTTTTTTTGTTCCGATTATAACAAGTCTTTCTCTCTTTTGAGCCACACCATATTCACAAGCATTCAATACTTTATATTGCACATCGTACCCTAATGATTCTAACACATCTAATATTGTATTTAGCGTTCTCCCATTATCATGAGATTTTAAACCTCTTACATTTTCTCCCATAAACATTAGCGGTTCAACCTCTTTGATACATCTAGCAAATTCATAAAATAGAGTTCCTCTGATATCATTGAATCCTAATTTTTTTCCTGCATAACTAAATGCTTGACATGGAAATCCACCTGTTACCAAATCAATCTTTCCTTTATATTGTTTAAAATCAACTTTTGAAACATCTTCATTAATAACATTCCAATCAGGTCTATTTCTTCTTAAGGTTTCGCAACAATATTTATCCACTTCAACAAACGCTTTAGTTTCAATTCCTGCCTTTTCTAAACCTAATGCAAGTCCACCTGCCCCTGCAAATAATTCTATTGATGTTACACTACTACCATCATTTTCTATTTCTATGTCAAAATTTTTCATGTCTTCACCTTCCATAATATCAGTTGGTAAAACATTTAATATTTTCGATAATTCTAATACTCTTGTTTTTACCGGATCATATTTACCCGACAGCATTAAAGATAATTGATTTTTTGTTATTCCTAGTTTCTCTGCTAATTCAGTTTGTGTTTTAATTTTATTTTTTTCCATTGCTTCTTTTACTTTTACTTTATCAATTTTCATTTTATCCTCCGGTTATTTATTGTTATGTTTATATATTAACATTTTATTTCCCTTTTTTCAAATAATTTTGAACTTTTTGGAAGATATTTAAAACAAAAGATTAGATGCTGCTCTCTAATCTTCTATCTTCTTTTTTTCATTTCTTGTTTAATGACTAGACTTATTCATTTTTTTATTATGGTATGTTAAATGTGCGTTACGTTATACTATATTGCATAAATTTTCAAGGACTAATTTAGATTTATTGTAATTAGTATTTTTTATTAAATTTGCGACGAATATATACTGTTATGTGATATAATTATCATAGTTCTGTATCATTAATATAATGATACTTTTTTGTTTGGAGGTATCTATGATAATATCAAAATTAAAATTAAAAAACTACAAAAGTATTGAAAATATGGCTTTAGAATTTGTAGAGGGTAAAAATATTATTGTTGGTCAAAATAATTCCGGTAAAAGCAATATTATTTCTGCAATAAATTTAGTAATAGGAGAAAAATATCCACCAAAAAGATTTGATGAAAAGTTTTATTTCCAAAATGCTGATGAATTTTTTATAATACTACAACTATCGCGTTGTACTGAATTTGATAAAACTTATTTACAAAATTACAATAAAGCAATAGGTATATATACTCTTGGTTTAGACGCTTCATATTTAATAAAAAGCCCTGATGAATTGGATGAAGAAGGACTCAAAGCCGAATGGGAAAATAAAGAAGCTGTTATTGATTTGATACAAAGCGCTACACATATTTATATTTCGCTTTTTAGTAAGAAAGATGAGGATACAATTTATACCCTTACATTAGAAAAAGGCGATGGTCATTTGTATAAATTTAAATTTTTTGCCCAAGAGTTATTATCATCATTTATTACTTCTGCCATAATTCCTTCAGAAAGAAATTTAAAAAATGAGTTAGTTGTTAATAATTATTCTTGGTATGGGAAGCTAATAAAATTAGTATGGCAAAATATGAGCGAAGAAAATAATGAAAGCTTAAGTCAGAATAATAAAAATTTATCTGCTGTAACAAATTCTATTTTTGAAAATCTTACTAATGAGTTAGGCGAGTCAGTAAAAGATGCTATTCCGTATAATAAATTGGAGTTTAAATTGATACAAGATACTAAAACAGATTATTATAAGGGAATAAAAATATTGTTAGATGATGGATATTATAGTTTACTTGATGATAAAGGTTCAGGAATTAAAAGTTTAATAATTATAGAGTTATTTAAATTATATTGTAAAAAATATCATAAATTTTCTTCATGTTTGATTGTTGAGGAACCCGAAGTTTTCTTGCATCCACAGGCTAGAAGTGTCTTGTCAAAAAAAATTGACCAGTTTCTAATGGGAAATAGTAATCAAACAATTATTACTACACACTCCGAACAGTTTTTATCAATTTTCGATATAAAGCAGTTAACATTTATCTCTAAGAAAAACAATAAAAGCGAAAAATATAAAGTTTTGGAAGATGATTTTACAGAAAAAGAATTTCAGAAAATGAATATAATTACTAAAACAGAAAATGCAGAAATGTATTTCGCCGATACAGTAATTTTAGTGGAAGGTGGAGAGAAATATATTATTAAAAAACTTTTTGAAATATACAAAGATAATTTATTTTTAGATTATAATAATATTTCAGTAATACAAGTTGGTGGTAAATCATTTTTCTCTATTTATAAAAAAATGCTAGAGAAACTTGGAAAAAATGTATATATCATTGGCGATTATGATAATTTTAAAGAAGTAGTTAATGATTTTCTTTCGGAAGATATGAAAAATTTATTAAATCAAATAAAAGGTAAAACATCAGGTCTAAAAAAATATTTTGAATTAGATCAAGAAAATCAATCTTCTATGGATGTAATTTTCAATTATCTAAAAGAACAGAATATATTAATTCTACATAATGGCGAATTAGAAGATTATTATAAAAGAGATGAGATAGAAAAAATCAAACAAGAAAATAGTATATCCGGTAAAGAAGTAGTTGCACACTATATTTCTACTATCTTGGATGCAACTAACGTTGATAAATTATTAGATATAAACAGTGACTTTAAAGCATATATAGATATAATTATTAACGATTATAAACAAGAAGATAGTTTTGATGACTTAGATTAAAATCATTAATAGAAGGAGAAATAAAGAAATATTATGAAAGAATTAATTTATATATTAAGTAAAACAAATATTACTGATAAGATTCAAATTATATCAACAATAGTAACTGCTATAGGAATTATAGTGAGTTTTATTATTTCTATTATTACTTTGAGACAAAATAATAAATTTAAACGAGAAGAAACAAGAGCAAATATTATTTGCTATATTGAGCACATATCAAAAACCTCTAATAGTTACATTGTAATAAAGAATTTAGGCAATAGTGTTGGAAAAGTTCTTCGAGTGACTTTAGATAAAAATATTGATCTCAATAAAATATTAGGTATAAATAGTAAGAAATACAAAAATATTTTTCAGCGAGAAAATTATATATTAGCACCAAATCAAAAAATTTCTTCATGGTATAATTTTATAGATCATGATGTTGAAGATTTCACAGTTACAATTGAGTATGAGACATTAGGGAAAAAATATAAAGAAAGTTTTTTATTAAGTTCAAAATATATTCATAGTGTAATATCCACAGACAAAAGTAATAGTTCTCATGATGCAACACAAAAACTTTTAAACAACATAAATGAAAGTTTACGTGAAATATCAGAAAAAATATAAAATAAAAGAATCGCTTTCCCCACACCTCCTTGCGATTCTTTTGTTTTGATTTTAATTACGATTTATATACTTTTAGTAAAAATCAATGACTATTTTAGAAACTGCACTTACCGGCGAAGCACGCGATTTTTGAGTTGTCGCGCTCCAACTCAAAAAAAAGAAGTAGAAATGTGCCATTTCTACTTGCATAAACACTTGAATTACTTTATACTGAAAGTGTAATTTATATATATGAGATTTCATTATTATATATTGTAAAATATACTAAAATCTATGTATGGGTCTATGGTATGATGAGTGAAAACTCCAAAACCACTGTTGGGAGTTCGATTCTCTCATCCCCTGCCATTAGATGATAACCCCAAATTGGAGTTTTTTTATAAATTATTTATTTTAGGGAGTGAAGGTAAGATGCAAAAAGAATTATTAAAAGAGATTAGGCAGGAACTAACCAAATGTAAAACCGAGCGAGATCATATTTGGAAACAGACTAGTGATTGGCAGAAAACATCATATATCGAATATGCAGATCATTATGGTCATCCAGAAGATCGTATAGGCTGGACTGTTACGTGTGAATCTGCAACATTTGAATGTCAAAATTGTGGTAAAGTTAAAGTATTAAGCAGATAAATAGAATTGGCAACGTTTTTGAAATCGCATTATTTAGGTTATAAGCAACGGTGGTGTTGCTTTTTTTGTTGTAAGTGATTATTTTTTAGATTGACACTTTTTTTGATTTGGCAATTACTTCCACTGGTATAGATGAAATTAAACTTATTTATGGGTTGGTTATTTCTAATTTTGGCAATTTCTTATATATTTCTACTTTTGCCCTATTTAGCATTACGATAATTTTTTCCACAATATATGTTGATAAAGTATTTATGATTTTGTATAATTAGGAAGGAATTTATATCTTATATTGAATATGACATAGGATAGAGCACCAAGGATAAGATTTTAAGATTTACTTAAAGTATATATTGAATGTTTATATTTTCGATTTGGTATGAACTCCATACTTTTATTTATGAGGTGTTTTTATGAAGAAAAAATTATTAATAATAATTGCTATGATGCTTTTAGTTGTTGGCTGTTCTAATGATGCAAAAATGGATAAGACTAAAGAAGACAATACTTTAAAGGAAACTGTTACGGATACTGATAAAAAAGAGGATAATACAGTTACTAATGAAGAGGATAATACTGTTGCTGAACAACCAACTAATGAAGTTGTAGATAATGAACAAACTCCTGCTCAGGCTCCTGCGCAGACTCCTACTCAAGCAACTACTCCTACTTGTACTCCAAAGAAATTTGAAGGAACATATTCATATGCCTATGCGACAATGGAAGAATGCAAAAGAGAGGGTAACATTTTATTTATGGATATAACAGAGGATGGTAATAGTGATATCTTCTCATACGGTTGTCGTGAGATTGTTGATGAATGTGGAACAACTTACTATGGTGTTTTCTTCTATAATGCTCCTGATAGTGAAGTTTATAGATAAACAAAGCCCTTAGATAAAACTAAGGGCTTTATTAATTTCGTTATCAAATTTAATTAAAGTGTTTTTTTATATTTTTACCTTTCTTTAATAAATAATCAAGTCCAACTCCTGCCAACATAAATATGGCAACTCTTGGAGTATAGGTATATCTATTCATTATTTCAATAAATAGATAGACTATAAAATATAGTGATAATAATATAATGAATAAATTTATTTCTTTTTTGTACTTATTTTTTATTAATGAGAATAATCCTATTAAGGCTAAGATGAAACTTATTAAATAAATTTGTTCATTTAGTGAGTTCAAATACTCATTTACTTTTCTGCCGGATATTTCATGAGAAAGAATAGTTATATTTTCAGTTTCTAGATAGTTGTTTGACCAGTATAAGTTGTTACCAGTCCAAAATATTTTTGCTTTTACTGCTAAAAGTTTAGTAAATTGGACTGGATTTTTTATAGTTCTATCTTTTATAATGGTTAACTCTTTTTTTGTGTCGGCTAAATAAACTAAATCATTTTCGCTATATCGACCTTGGCTTTCGTAGTTTGTACCTAAAACAAATTTCCATAATGGGTCCTGATTACTAAGACCGTTTTTACTTATATTGAAAGTCTTAAAAGCAAATGAACAGCCTTGGGAGATTACTAAATAACTTATAAGTAAAACTAATATTTTGGAAATTAATGGTTTAAAGTTTTCAGACTTATAACAAATACAAAATAGATAAATTGCTATAGTTAAAATAAATATTATTCCTTCTGGGCGCATGATATTTCCAAGTCCTATTAAGAAACCAACAAGTAAATATTTTAAAATTGGTTTTGAAGTGAAAAAATCTTTTTTGATTGTAATATATAGTGCCAAGAAAAATAAAAATGTTGGGACATGTTGGTTAGTTAGAACAGTTGTTAGTAATACTGGATGTGGATAAAATGCATATAACAAACTGGCAAATTTTGCGGATTTTTCATTTATTATTTCTTTTATGGTCATATATATTAGAACCGTTGTTCCTGATAAAGCAAGGCAATTTACTATTTTCAGAAAAAAGATGCTGTTAAATACTTTTAGTAGCATTGCTTGATAGAAAACATGGCCTACTTGGTAGCCCCATTTTATAAAATAGTCTAAATTCGTGTAACTTAAATCCCCTACCCTGAGTAACTTTGCGGCTTCATACATAGTTAAAAAATCAGATTCAATCGGAGGTTTTATAACTAGAATTACTAATATCTTGGCTAAGAGAGATATAATAAATAAAAATATAGGAAATTTGGGAATCTTTATTTTAAAAGACAGAATAGCAATAAGGCACAATATAATTATTGTATAAATGTACTTTTCAGTTATTAAGAAAAGAAGGAAGGCTATACTTAGAGCAATTAATAGGAATATTAACGGCCAAGATGAAATTTTTATTTTGTTTAAGAATTTCTTCATTTTTACACTTCCTTTGAAACTGTTTTTGTATTTAACTAGGATTATTGTATCATAATTTAAAATGTTGTATATAAAATAATTTTACTAATGATGTTTAATTAAATAATGTTTGTTTTACAGTAAGAGATGATCTTGTTGGAGGAAGAGTTTGATATTTTTTAGAAAAGTTATTTAAAAACTAGAAAAGTTGTAGTATAATTAAATTACATCTTATAAAGAGTGATGGAGGGACTAGCCCTATGAAGTCACACCAACCTATTAATTTAGGTGGTAATGCTAGATCTATAAGGTAACTTTGACACTCAAGAAACAAAAGTTACTTGGGTGTTTTTTTATAAGATGTGGAAAGGAGGATAAAAAAATTATTAGTGAGAGTTTGAATGATTTTTTTCAGGAATAATTACTATTAGATTGAAGGAGGAGTTTTATGAAATTATATAGTAATGAAATAGTATTTAGAGGTCATCCGGATAAAGTTTGCGATCAAATAAGTGATGCTCTTTTGGATGAATGTTTAAAGCAGGATAAAAATTCTAGATGTGGAATTGAGGTAATGGGTGGAAAAGGAAAAATATTTGTAACAGGTGAAGTTACTTCAAAGGCAACGCTCGATGTTGAGAAAATTGTAAAGAGAGTGTTAAGAGATGTTGGCTATAGTGACAAGTATGAAGTAATTGACAATTTAGGTAGACAGAGTGTAGACATTGCTCTTGGTACAAATGATGATGTTGCGGGTGCTGGGGATAATGGAATGATGTTTGGGTATGCTTGTAAAGATACAAAAGAATTATTACCTACTGCTATGGTTATTTTACAAAGGCTTAGCAAAGAATATGATGAACTTAGAAAGAAAGATAAGCGGTTTTTAGCCGATGGAAAAGCGCAAATTACGGGTATTTATGATGATGAAAATAGACTTTTAAAAATCAAAACATTTACAGTATGTTACCAAAATACAGAAGAAGAAAGAGAAACAACTGATAAGATAATTATTGATATATGTAAAGATATTACTAAAGATTACGATGTTGAGATTGAAGAATTTTTAATTAATCCAACTGGTAGATTTTGTATTGGGGGATTTGAAGGAGATGCTGGACTAACTGGTAGAAAAATTGTTGTTGATAGTTACCAATCTTTTGCTAATGTTGGTGGTGGGGCTTTTTCTGGAAAAGATCCTACAAAAGTTGATAGATCTGGAGCATATAAAGCGAGAGAACTTGCTAAAAAAATTGTTTTATCAGATGATATATATAACTGGTGCTTGATTCAACTTTCTTATGCTATTGGAATAGATGAACCTTTGGCGATAAATATTAAAACTAATTTGGGAGAAATTGAGGCTGATAAGGCCATGTATAAAGAATGTACTCCTAAAAATATAATTAAAGATTTAGATTTAAAAAATATTTGCTATGAAGATAAGGCCAAGTTTGGACATTTTGATAAGTAATTATGTAAGGCAAACTTAATAGTTTGTCTTTTTTTGATGACTTTATATTTTGTTGTTAGCATGTTATACTCTATGTAGATAGGGAGGAAAAAGGTATGAATAATGTTGCAAAGTTACAGGAATTAATCGATAAATCTAAAAATATTGTCTTTTTTGGCGGTGCTGGAGTTTCTACGGCTAGCGGAATAAAGGACTTTCGAGGTAAAAATGGACTTTATAAGAAGAATTCTTTAAATATAGATGGTATGCCTCCTGAATATATGTTAAGTAGTGCTTTATTTTATAGTAAGCCGGAGATTTTTTATGATTATTACAGAGAAAATATGAACTGTATGGATGCTAAGCCAAATGTTGTGCACAAATACTTGGCCAAATTAGAAAGCAAAGGCAAACTAGCAGCAGTAGTAACACAAAACATTGATGGACTACATCAAAAAGCCGGTAGTCATAATGTTTTAGAAATACATGGCACGATATATAAAAATCATTGTATTGAATGTGATAAAGAATATAGTGCTGAGTATGTTTTTAATAGTGATGGTGTACCTAGGTGCAGCTGTGGTGGTATCATAAAACCAAATGTTGTTTTATATGGTGAAATGTTGCCAGAATCATTTGAACTTGCTACTAAATATATTTATTGTGCTGATTTACTAATCGTGGCTGGAACTTCACTTACAGTAGAACCAGCGGCAAGTTTAGTAAGAATCTTCAATGGTAAGAACTTGGTAATAATTAATGATTCCCCTACTCCTTATGATGACGTTGCTAGTTTGGTTATTCATGAAGATATGGTAAATGTATTTAAAGAATTAAAATAAAAATATTAGAAGATGAGAGTGTAGAAAAATAGGACAAAAAAGTAGACATTAAATGAATTGTGACTGGCTTCTTGAATAAGTGTGGGACAAGAGCCATAGCAAAAATGTCTACTTTTACTTTGTAACTTAATATAGAAAACTTAACTCTTTATTTTGTAATTATGTCAATTATTTTATTTAAGGTCTCACTAGAAAGTTGACTTCCAGCAGCATAGTCGTGACCTTTGCCACCAAAACTTTCGGCAATAATTCTAACATTGGTGTTATTCTTTATAGTGCGATAGGAAATAGTTTGATGATCTAGGGCTATTAGCATAACAAAATCTACATTCACATTATTTTTTCTAAAATACTCTGCAATGTCATTACGATATTCGTAGTCAATGAAAACGATGGCCGCCTGTTTATTTAAAATGGTTTTGTAATGGGCCTTTTCATAATATGATTTTAATTTACTTTCTACTTGATGTTTCTTATTTGAAATTAGCATTTTTTCAACATCATCAAATTCAAAGTTGGAAAGTTCACGGGTAGATAGTTTTTTTGTCATTAATGCTATATAGCCGTCTGGTCCTAAAATATCAAATAATAAGGATAATTCTCTTGGCTTTTCATTTTCGTATTTTGTTTGCCATTCCCAAGTGTCATATTTTCTAGTCAGTTCTGAAAATTCTTTTATTGCTTTGTTGTTTTTAAAAAAGCCTTTTTCTAGTAAATATTCATAAAATAAACTTGTGCCTGAGCATAAGCCAGTTTGGGATTCTATTTTTATGGTCGTAAATGGATATTTGTCTAATTTGGCTTCTTTTGCTGATTCATGATGATCAAATAGGAAAAATTTACCATTTAGTTTTTGATCTGTTGCGACTTGAGTTAGCGTTGGCTCTTCTAGTGATAAATCGGTTACAAAAATTTGATCATATTCGTAAATCTTGTTTGAATTAATATAGTTTAGGATATGTTCATGAAGATTATAGGCCTCAGATAAAACATAGTCTACATTTTTAAAAGCCAATTTGGCAAGAACTGCACCACCCATTCCATCAATGTCACTTCTATGAGTAAAAATTAATGTTTTCATATTTTTTGCTTCCTTTCTTTAAATTTATTATAACACGGATAATGTTGAGCATAAAGTTCATATTAAAGAGCATTTTATCTTTTCTTAATGTGGTGTTCTTAGAAGTTATGATACCTTAGGGCCATGACACTTTAGATAGACTGTTGATATTTGTGAGATTTTATTTAAAGAGAGATAAAAATTGTGTTATTATGTATGTAGATGAAAAAACGTAGGAGGATGATTATGGAACAATTCTATGATAAATTAGTTCGCGATAATATACCGGAAATTATTAAGAAAAATGGCGAAGAGCCAATATGCCGAGTATTAGGAGATGATGAGTATTGGCAATACTTGCTAAAAAAAGATACAGAGGAATTGATGGAAGTTCGTGAGGCAGAATCAGTTGAGGAACGAAAAAAGGAACTTGCTGATAAGTTGGAACTTATTAGAGCAATGGCGGAATTTAATGGATTTACTTTAGATGATATAATTCAAGAAGCCGATAAAAAGGCTGTTAAAAATGGGGCTTTTCAGAAGAGACTATTACTAGAAAAAGTTATAATAAAAAAATAAAAGAAGAGTTGTGTGTAAACAGATGTTGACTGTATACAGATGACTCTTCTTTTTTTGTTGTTTTCCGTTGGTTTAAAATATGTAAATTCACTTGCTGATAAGATATGATTACTTACTTTTATTACTTTCAGTTAGCCTAAAATACCTTTAAATACTCCAAGAGAAAGAATACCCATAATTATTCCGGCTAAAATTACGCCGCCCATTACAGCAACGACACTCTTTTTAAAATCCATATCTAGAATTGAGGCGGCTAGAGTACCTGTCCAAGCACCAGTTCCTGGAAGTGGAATTCCAACAAAGACAAATAAAGCCCAGTATAAACCTTTGCCGGCTTTTTCTTGTAATTTTTTACCTCCGGCTTCACCTTTTTTTAAACACCAAGTAAAAAACTTGCCAATATATTTTTTGTCACAGCCCCACTCTAGGACTCGACGAGCAAATAAATATATTATTGGGACGGGTAGCATATTACCAATTATCGCTATAATATAGGATTGAAGAAGTGGTAAGTTATAACCTACTGCATAAGGTATGGCTCCACGTAATTCAATTAATGGTACCATTGATACTAGAAAAACTATTAAATATTTTTTTAACATAAAATTAATCACCTTTAATAATATTATCAAATTATATTAGATTTTTAAATATTTTATTTTGTTTTTTCGATAAACATGTCGACTTTTATTTAGAAAATGTGAATTGTTTACATAAAATAGAAATGATTAATGACATTGGTTTATATGAAAATACTGTTTTGAGGAGTTGATTTTAAAATAAATGTTTAATTTTTTTATGTTTTAGAAAAATGTATGACTTTTTAAAGACTTTAAGTCTTTTATATTATATAATTAAGTTGGGTGATTAATTTGAATAATAATATTTTTGCAATTATAGAAATTGGAAGCAATAATACTAAAACTCATGTTTATGACAATGGTAAGGTTGTATATAATGGAGTTATGACAATTGAGTTTAAGAAAAATTATGGTATTGATAAAAACATAGTAAAAGATGACTTAAATAAACTATATGAAGTTATTGAAGATGTTTTACAATATACTAAGAATGTGTATATTTTTGGATGTAGTATTTTTAGACTTATTTCTGATGAAGAATTGATGGAAATTAATAATACTTTAGGAGAAAAGTTTGGGTTAAAAATTAGAGTCGTTTCACAAGAGGATGAGGCTTTATATACGGCGTATGGTTGCTACAGCGATATAGACTATGAGGGCAATATTTGTATCTTTATTGGTGGCGGTGGCTCTACGGAGTTAATAGTTGTTAATAATAAAGAGATTATTGAAAGAAAGTATTTGAACTTTGGTGTTGTTGACATTACTAATAAGTTTGGAACTTTAAAAGATGACGTAGCAAAGTGTAGTTTTGAGGAGGTTACGTCTTATATAGATTCTTTGATTGGAGATTTTGATGTAAAATGTGATGTATTGATATTGGCTGGTGGAGATCATCCATATTGGTATAATAATGCGCATTATAAATTAAATGAAAATACCTTATATAATAATGATAAGCAGAAGTATATGATTGGTATTAGAACAAGTGATAAATATGATAAAGATTGTTTAACGGCTTCGCTTGATGAGATAAAAAATACTAGTGATAATCCATTATGGTTTGACGGTTCTAGAGCAATGAAGATGCTTACTAATGTCATTTCACATAGAGTTCATGCAAAATATATAATTCCAACAAGCATTAATATGGAAGATGGCTTGAAAGATAAAATTACTAATGGGGAGATAAAATAATAGTTTTATTTTGCTGATAGGGTTATTGGGTGCTAGAAGAGCAGTTGTTATATTAATATAGTTATTAGTGAATTAGAGAATTTATTGTATAGATAAATGTGCCCTACTCATAATAATAAATGATATTAGTCGTTCAAAATAGATTAAAAACTATTTTATAAGGAGTGTATATATGGAATTTAGAGAATTAAGTGAGAAAGAGTTTGTTTCATATTTAACTAAGAGTGAATTAGATAGTTTTATGCAGTCTCCTAAAATGGATATAAAAGGTGTTTGTTCATATTATGTAGGAGTTTTACAGGGAAAAAGAGTGGTTGCTGCAGCTAGGCTAACTTCCAGAAAGAATAGATTTGGATACAACTATTTTTATTCGCCAAGAGGACTACTTCTTGATTATAAAAACGAAGAAGTATTGAGTTTTTTTACTAGTGAATTAAGAAAATTTATTAAAGAGAAAAAAGGATATGTATTACATATTGATCCAAATATTTTATGTAAAAGTCGAGATGCTAATGGTGAAGTTACTGATGAGTATGATAATACAGATATAGTTGAAATACTAAAAAAACATGGCTATGTTCATGCGGGATATACAGTTGGATATGATACTAGATACCAGGTTAGATGGCAGTATGTAATAGATTTGGAGAACAAGACTTTTGATGAAGTTGTTAAAGACTTTAAGCCACATCATTTAAGTAAAATTAAAAAAGCGGAAAAGTTTGGCATTATTGTTAAAGATATTGAATATGATGACTTACCTACTTTTAAAAAAATTACAGAACAGACAAGTAAGTTGATTGGTTTTTCAGATAGAAGTTTGGAATATTATCAGGAAATGTATAAATCTTTTGGTAAGGATGTTAGATTTTTGATTGCTTATTTAGATGTTGTTAAATATAAGAAGCAAATTACAGAAGAATTAGATAGTTATAATAAAAAGTATGATAAATTCTATAACAAAGAGAATAATAGTGCCAAAGAAGTTAAGAAAAATATTGATGTACTTACTAATAGATTAAGTGAAATATCAAAGTATGATGAAGATATGATACCAATATCTGCTTCAATGTTTATGTTATATGGCGATGAAGTTATTTATTTATTTAGTGGTAATGTTGATAAGTATAATAATTTTTATGCACAATATTTAATTCAATGGATAATGATTAAATACGCGGTTGAAAAGAAGTATAAAAAATATAATTTTTATGGTATTAAAGGAGATTTTAGTACTGGTAAGAATGCTGATGGTGTTTATGAATTTAAAAAAGGTTTTGGTGGGCATGTAGAAGAACTTATTGGAGACTTCTATCTACCAATTAATTGGTTCTACTACTTTAATGAGTTAGTTAGGAAGATACGAAAATAGTATTTTTGAATGTAAGGCTTGAAGAAAGGTAAAGAAGTTATGGACAATTTGACAGGTGAAGACTATTAATTGCATTTTATAAGAATTGAAAGTTGATATTTTGGCTGGTAATAAAATGAAAATTTAATATTTCAGTTAATTATAAAGAAAAATTTAATATTTTGATTTGTTTTTACCTTTTAAAACAATATGTGAATGAATTATGGTTGACAGTCGCTTTATACTATGTTATCATGTTGGCAAGTCGAGTGAGTATGCATAAGATTTATCGAGCTGCATAGGGATTAGTCCTACACGAACAAAAAGTACGGAGTCACTTCATTTTTTGAAGTGGCTTTTTTTGTATGCTCGACCAAATTATGTCTTTAGTTTTATGGTACTTATGTCATATAATATTAATAATAAACTGAAGATAAGAGAAAGGATGTGATTATTTTATGGCAATAATTGAAGTTAAAAATCTATCGAAAAACTTTAGAGTAAAAATTAAGGGTAAAGGCTTTAAAGGTAGTATTAATTCTATTTTTAAACCTAAATATAAAGAAATAAAGGCCGTTAAAAATATAAGTTTTAAAGTAGATAAGGGAGAAATGATTGCTTTTATAGGACCTAATGGAGCGGGAAAAAGTACGACTATTAAGATGCTAACGGGTATTCTTTATCCTGATAAAGGTGATATAAAAGTAATGGATATTGATCCTAGAAAAGAAAGAAAGAAACTTGCTTATAATATTGGAACCGTGTTTGGGCAGAAGGAACAGTTATGGATGCATTTAACTCCGTATGATAATTTTAAGTTCTTTGGAGCGATTTATGATATTCCGGAATATGCCCTAGAAAAGAAAATTGAAGAATTGACACAAGTATTTGAATTAGAAGAATTTATTGATACTCCTGTTAGAAGTCTAAGTTTGGGACAAAGGATTCGTTGTGAAATAGTCGCATCATTGATTCACGAGCCAAGTGTACTATTTTTAGATGAACCTACAATAGGTCTTGATCCAGTCGTTAAAGAAAATATCCGTACATTGATTAAACGAATGAATAAAGAATATAAAACTACAATATTTTTAACAAGTCATGATGTTTCTGATATAGAAAAACTGTGTAAAAGAGTTATTATTATCAATAATGGACAAGTTGTTTTAGATGATTCGATGGAGAATTTAAAGTATCACTATTTGAATAAAAAAATTGTAGAAGTAAAAATGAGAGAAAAAGTAAATTTAGATGATGAGGATGGACTTACAATATTGAAAGATAAAGGATATAATTTAAAGATTGAAGTTGATACAACAAAAAGAAGTGTAGCGGATGCTTTAAAATTACTTAATCCAGATAATATAGTAGATATTAATATTTCTAATACTCCACTTGAAGATATAATTAGTAATATTTATAAAAATGGAGAGAAAAAATGAGAAAGTATTTATTAATATATAAGTATGAACTTATGAGTAATTTGCAGTATATATTTAACATTTTAGTTGGATTTGTTGGATTTTGTGTTTTGATGCTTATATTTTATAATCTATGGGGATATTTGTATAGTGATCCGAAACAGTTAATCAATGGATACAGTATGAGTCAAATGATCTGGTATGTTATTGTTACGGAAGTTTTGTGGATGGCTTTAGGTGGACGAAAGTTATGTAAAAAAATAGCAAGTGATGTTAAAGGTGGAAATATTGCCTATAACATTAACAAGCCTTATAACTATGTTTTATATTCGGCTTTTAGTCATCTTGGAGAAGTTACGATTAAATTTGTACTTTTGTTTATTATTGGTGCTGGGATTGGGGTTGGCTTCTTGGGTGGAATACCAAATATCAATATTTGGGGAGTATTGTTAGTTGTAGTTTCAATGATACTTGCTACTTTTATAAGTACATTGTTGATAACTTTTATAGGATTAATTTCCTTTTACATAGAAGATGCCAATCCATTGTATTGGTTATATAGTAAGTTTATTTTAGTACTGGGGACAATATTTCCGATAGAATATTTTCCAAGTTGGTTACAACCGGTAATTTCTTATAGTCCTATTTATGTTGTTTCGTATGGACCGGCTAAAATGTTTGTTGATTTTAGTTGGGAACTTGGGCTTAAGGTGGTGTTAGTACAAGTTATTTATTTAATATTTGCCTATTTACTTTGTATGGGACTATATGTGAAAGGAGTGAGAAAATTAAATGTTAATGGAGGTTAAAAATCAGTTAAGAGTAAACTTTTTGGCTATTAAATATGGACTGATGAGAGAAATGCTAAATAAAACAACATTTTTTATGAATGTTGTGTTCATGATACTTAATAATGCTTGTTTTATTGTTCAATGGGTAATACTTTTTTCTTTAAGAGACAATATCGGTGGTTATGGGTTGAAGCAAGTTTTATTACTATGGGGATTAACTTCTTCTATATTTGGTATTTCCCATTTCTTCTTTGAGAGTGCATATAAGTTGTCTGATACAATCAATACCGGAAAATTAGATGCCTTTTTGGTACAACCTAAGAATGTGTTACTTTCTACGATAACAGCAAGTATTTCTACTTCGGCTATTGGAGATATGATTTACGGAATGATAGTTTTATTCATATATGGATTTTCAATAAAAACATTTTTGTTGTTTGTGACTTTTGCGGTTACAGGTAGTTTAATGTTGACTGCTATCGCTGTTATACTTGGAAGTTTAAGTTTCTGGTTTAATAAATCTGATTTTATAGCAGATACAGGGAATTCTTTAATGATACAGTTTTCAACATATCCAGATGGAATATTTAAAGGAGTTGTTAAAATATTATTATATACATTAATACCAGTTGGTTTAACGGTATATATTCCAACTTCTATTATTGTTAAGTTTGATATTTATTTATTCTTGTTAGTTATCGCAGTTACAACTATATTAGTTAGTCTTTCTTTCTTAATATTTTACAAAGGCTTAAAAAGATACTCATCAAGTAATTTGATGGTAGCAAGGGCATAAGATATAGAATTAATTTTTTAGATTTTTGGTATAAATTAATGGCATTAAGTTGCTGACATAAGTACAAAAATAAAACTTTGACTTAATTTGAAATGGCTCCTTTAGAGTTGGCATTTCTGTTTGGTCAAAGTTTTTTTGTTGGTTATGTGTCAAGGTAGGAGTTTTAGACTTGTGGAGGAATTATTTCTACTGGTTGTGGATGAGTGTTTATTTCTGTTGAAGTCGAATGTCGTTTTTTTGTGGATTATATCTGGTAGAGCTGAATTGTGGTTTTTTGTGAATTATCTCTGGTGGAGTTGAATTTTTTTGAATTAGTGTATTTTAGATTGACGAATGAGTCCTTTTTACTATTAGTTTTCGTATCCAGTCTATAGGAATTACTGTTGCGGCGAGAAGGATTGTTATTTGGATTTCTTTAAGGGTTAGACCAAAGGCTCTGAATAATTCTCCACCATAGTATATTAAATATAATTGAACTAGAACTATTATTAGAGTGACTATTAGGAAGGCTTTATTTTTAGATAGGTTAGAGAGAATATTTATTCTGGTTGTTCTGGCATTAAAGCTGTTAAAAATACCCATAAAGATAAACAAGGCGAAAAAGGCCGTCATAAAATATTTATCAGTTGGATCATAACGATAGAAAGAACGAATGGTACTACTTGTTAAAAATATTAGACATAGTATGGAGGAATAAAAACCAGTGAATAGTATTTCGCCATACATATATTTGTTAATGATTGGTTCTTCCTTTTTCTTAGGCTTTTCATTCATGTAGGATTTTAAGGCTGGTTCATATGAAAAGGCAATGCCGGCTAAAGTGTCCATAATCATATTTATCCAAAGCATTTGAACTATAGTTACTGGAGTTTCAATCCCAATAAATGGTCCAATAATAGAGAGACTTACGGCACAAAGATTTATCGTTAATTGAAATATGATGAATTTTCTAATGCTTTTAAATATTGTTCTACCAAATAAAATGGCATTGGCAATGGATAAAAAATTGTCATCTAAAATAACTATGTCACTGGCCTCTTTGCAAACTTCTGAGCCTGATCCCATAGCAAATCCGACATCGGCTTTCTTTAGAGCAGGGGCATCATTTACTCCATCACCAGTCATACCAGTTACTAAGTTTAATTCTTCGGATACTTTTACTAGACGACTTTTATCTTGAGGAAGGCTCCTTGCGACTACTCTTAGATTTGGAATAATCTTTTTTAGTTCTGTGTCTGTGTAGTTTTCTAATTCTTGGTGAGTTAAGACTATGTCGTTTTCGCTAGTTACAAGTTTGGTTTCTTTGGCTATACTTAGAGCAGTTTCTTTACTATCTCCGGTTATCATGACAGTTTGAATACCAGCATTTTTTACTAATTCAATTCCTTCGATGGCTTCTTTTCTTACTTCATCCTTGAGATAGAGAATTCCTATTAGAGTTAAGCGATTTAGTTCTTCGTAGTGATAGTTATCATTGTAAGCTAAAAGAATGGCTCTTATACCGTTACTTGTTTTTTTGTTTATGTCTTTTTGAAGAATATCTTTTTCGAGGAGAGTTTTTTTTCTGCCTTCTAAAGATAGATACGTTGTACATAGAGGAAGTATTTTTTCGGGTGCACCTTTTATAAAATTGGTTGGAGTAGTTAGATTTAGGATAGTTGATGAATATTTTTTGTTGCTATCGAATGGTGTTGTCTTTAACTTTTTGATGTTAGTTTGAAGTGGACTTTTAATGAACTCCAAGATGGCTCTATCGGTGATGTTGCCTCCTACGGCCTGCATTTTGTTGTTGTAATAACTGGAATTGTTGTAGACACAGGCATACTTTAGATAAGTGGAAAAATCTTGGTGATTTAATAATTCTTTTTCGGAGAGAAATTCTTTCTTTTCGCCGGTTAATAGCCCTACTACTTCAAGTTGTCCTTTTGTTAAGGTACCTGTTTTATCGGTAAATAAAATGTTTAAACTTCCTGCTGTTTCAATACCAACTAATTTGCGAACTAGGACATTACTTTTGAGCATTTTTTTCATATTAGATGATAGAACTAGAGTTATCATCATTGGCAAACCTTCTGGTACTGCTACGACAATTATAGTTACACTTAGGGTAAGGGCATATAAAATATATTTGAACATTAAGGGAATGTTGGTCACTGTTGTGATAATGTCTGATAGGATAAAATTGTTTTGAACAACGATTTCGGAAAATAAATATGAAAAACTTACTAGAGCTGCACTAATATAACCAATAATACTGATGGTTGAGGCTAGTTTTCTAAGACGAATTTTTAGAGGGCTATCTGGAGTTTTTTCCTGTAGTTCCTGAGTCATTTTTCCATAATAGGTATTATCCCCTATTTCTTTTACTTGCATTAAGGCTTCTTTGGAATAAACTACTGTGCCACGGTATAATTTGTTGTTTATGTTTGAGTTTTTAGTTACTTCGATGGCTTCACCATTTAGACTGGATTCATCAACATCTATTTCACCAGAGACTATAATACCGTCGGCTGGAACTTTGTCACCAGATTGAAGAATGACTATATCATCAACGACTACGTCATCTATTGGAATTTCACTTACTTTGTTATTTCTTTTTACTTTACAGTTTATTTTAGACGATTCTTCTTGGAGCCGTTCAAAGGCTGACTCACTTCCGTATTCGGATATTGATGAAATTAAGGATGCTACTAAAATGGCTACAACAATGCCGATTGTTTCAAACCAGTCAAAATCGTGAAATAAAAATATAGTTTTAATTGCTAAGGCTATAAGTAAAATTTTGATAATGGGATCCGCTAGAGTCTCCATGAATAGTTTGAAAAAACTATTTTTCTTTTTGCTAGTAATTGCATTGGTTCCATATTTCTTCCTACTTGCTATAACCTCTTCATTATTTAGTCCTGTGTACATATTTTCCTCCTTGTTGAAATATATGAAGGAGGGTGTGGATGTATGTATAAGTTACGATTTTAGACTTATTTTGCAGTGATGTAGATTTGAAAAAATACCTGGGTCATTTTTAAGATTTGATGATTTTTGTTAATTCTTTTACATATTTATATATATACATGGTATAATGATATACAATAAGGGTTGTGATATTGTGAGAAAAGTTGAATTGCATTTACATTTTGATGGGTCAATTGATGTTTCATATACTAATCAATTATTGGGATATGATGCTAGCAGTGAATTAATAGATGGAAATTCTTCTAGCCTGGGAGAATATTTAGAAAAGTTTAAGTTACCTATACGGTTATTACAAGATTTAGATAATATTGAGATGTATGCTTATTTGCTTGCTAAGGCCTTAGAAAAGGATGAAGTCATTTATGCCGAAGTTAGACTTTGTCCGTTATTTCATATAGAAAAAAATAGTATAGATGATGTTGTGGCTGCTATGAAACGTGGGTTTGGGAAAGTTAGTTATGTGAAGATTAATTTAATCTTTTGTATGATGAGAAACTTTAGTTTTGAGGATAATTATAAAGTAATTCAACTTACAAAGAGATTTTTAGGTAATGGGGTTGTTGGAATTGACTTGGCTGGAGACGAGGCAAAATATAAGACACGGGACTTTAGTGAGTTGTTTAATATTATCGGTAAAGAAAAAATACCATTTACTATTCATGCAGGAGAAGCAGATGGATATGAGAGTGTAGTTGATGCAATATTATTTGGAGCAACAAGAATTGGTCATGGTATTAGAAGTATTGAATCGGAGGCTGTTTTGGGTAAACTTTGTCGGGAAAAGATTACATTAGAGATTTGTCCTACAAGTAATATTAATACTAAGGCTGTTTTGAGTATGGAAATTCATCCAATAAAGAAATTGGTTGATAATGGAATTAGAGTTACTATTAATACAGATAATAGAACTGTATCTAATACAAGTTTAAATAAAGAATATGAAAAATTGGAAAAGGCATTTGGATTTACAGAAACTGATTTTCTTAGATTCAATTTGAATGCTATAGATTGTGCTTTTATTAGCGAAGATGAAAAGGCAGAACTTAGAGTAAGGCTGATTAATGGCGATAGAAAGAGATAGATAAAAGACTGTATAGCTTTCTAAAGTGATGTCATGGGAAAAAACAGATGCTGAAACTTTGTTACTTGGTAGTTCTGTAAGATAAATTGTTAATGTTTTTTAACTTTTATGAATTTTTGTGTTAAACTATGTAACTAGAGGTTTTTGTATGAATGATATATTAAAAAAATGTAATTTGTGTCCGAGAAATTGTGGTATCAACAGATATGAGACTACTGGCTTTTGTAGGGCTAGTGATAAAATTAAGGTTGCTTACTATAGTTTGCATCAATGGGAAGAGCCTGTTATTTCAGGAAGTGTTGGATCTGGGACTGTATTTTTTTCACATTGTAATTTGAAATGTATTTTTTGTCAAAATAAAAAAATAAGTACTGGTGGATATGGAAAAGAAATAACTGTAGAAAGACTAAAGGAGATATTTTTGGAACTACAGGAAAAAGGAGCACATAATATTAATTTAGTCACCCCTACTCTGTATGTACCGCAAATAGTCGATGTTTTGCGAGAAATAAAAGGACGGGAATTGAGAATACCAGTTGTATATAATACTAGTAGTTATGAGAATCGTGGTACAATTGATTTATTAAATGGGCTTGTTGATATTTATTTGGCTGATTTAAAGTATTTTGATGATGAATTAGGATGCCGATATTCAAACTGTAATAATTATTTTGAAGTTGCTAGTGTGGCAATAGATGAAATGTATAAGCAAGTCGGACGATTCAAAATAGAAGATGAATTAATGAAGGCTGGAGTGATAGTTCGCGTTTTAGTTTTACCTGGATATGTTGAGGATAGTAAAAAGATAATTAAGTACTTATATGGTAAGTATGGAGATAATATAATTATTAGTATAATGAATCAATATACTCCTATGGGTGAAATTGAAGAATATCCGAATTTAAACAGAAAAGTAACAGAGGATGAATATAATGAAGTAATTGACTATGCTTGTGATTTGGGAGTAGAAATGGCTTTTATTCAAGAAGGAGATACGCAGGATAAGAGTTTTATTCCGGACTTTGACTTTTCGAAGATTTAAGTTGTGGTACATGATTTTGTTATGGGATGGAAAGTATTTATAATTGTATTGGAGTGATAATATGAGAGGTTTTAGAATTAATCCTGATAAAAAGTTAGTTTCTGTTATTATGGAAGGCTTGGAGCGAAAGGATGGACATTGTCCGTGTCGTATTAATGTAGATGATTCTACTTTGTGTCCTTGCGATGAGTTTGTAAATGATAGGGTTTGTAGATGTAAGTTATATGTGCCATTAGAGGATGTTGGTGTTGATGTCAACGGCAATAGTAAGAGTGATAGTAATAATAATGTTGGTGATAGAAAAAATAAATAACATGGTGAACTGTTAAAGTGATGGTGGTTTATTTTTTCTGAGTGGGATTGAAACTTTTATGATATTTATAGAGTGCTTTTTCGATATTTTTTGGGTTAAAATATCGTTTTTTTGTTGATTTTATGACAATTTTTGTAACTTTTGTTTTCTATTTTTTGCTTTTGTGTTATTATGAATATGGAGGTAAATATGAAGAAAGTAAAATTATTTTTAGCAATTATAATGTGCTTGTTTGCAATGCCATTAGCAGTTCTTGCTGATGAAGGTACTAGTGAAGATAATGTTGAAGTTACTTCAGGAGAGTCAGAAGTTGCAGTAGAGGACAACAAAGTTAAAATCTATTTCTTCCGTGGTGAAGGATGTCCACATTGTGCTGATGCTGAGGAATTCTTTAATAGTATTGAAGAAGAATATGGTCAATATTATAAAATTTTAGATTATGAAACTTGGTATGATAGTGATAATGCAGATTTATTACAAAAAGTAGGAGAAGTAAGAAAAGAAAAAATTTCTGGAGTTCCTTATATTTTGATCGGTGATAAATCTTGGTCTGGATATGATGATTCATATGCTGATGATATAAAAGAGGCTATTAAATCTGAGTATGAAAAAGATGTTGCTGACAGATATGATATAGCAAACTATGTTGATTTTGCTAGTGGTGATATTAAGAATACTAATACTAGTAAATCAAATGATGCGATGGCATTAATAATTATTTTACTTGTAGTTGCAGGTATTACTTATGGTGTTGTTGTTGCTAGAAAGAAAACAGTATAATTAAAATTGCTTTTAAAGTAAAAGAACCTTTAGTTGGTGAAATTGTTTCGCTGTTGTGGAAACAGATTTCATTGAAGGTTCTTTTTTTGTGTGGATGGAAGTTGGGCGAATACATAAAAAAACTATGTTTGACTGTGAAACATAGTTTTACTGAATAATTGTTAGAGTTTGACCTACTGTTAATAAGTTTGAGGTAAGGTTGTTAGTGGTTTTGATGCTATCTACAGTGACATCAAATTTCTTGGCTATTGACCATAAGGTGTCGCCGTTTTGTACTGTGTAAGTAAGTTGATTAGATGTATTGTCATCGAGAGATGAAATTGGTATTTGTAGTTCGTCGCCTACTTGTAAATTGACTGAATTTAAGTTGTTAAAGGCAATTATTTCGTTTACTGGTACACCATACTTTTGTGATATTTTCCAAAGACTATCACCCTTTTGTACTGTGTATATTAGATATGGAGTTTCTGGTTCTGATGGTTGTGTTGGTTGAGTAGGTGTTTCAGGTGTTGGAGGAGTAACTGTGGTTGATGAGGCTGGAATATATATTATTTGTCCTGGAAGTAGTGTGTTAGTAGTTAGATTGTTTAGGGCTTTTATTTCTTGAACTGTCGTTGAGAATTTGTTTGCTATACCATATAATGTATCACCTTTTTCCACAGTGTATGTGGAAACATTTGGGTATATAGATTCTGTTACTAAAAGAACCTGACCTATTTGTAGATTATTTGATGTTAGATTGTTTAATGATTTTAGTTTTTGAACAGTAGTCGAGAACTGATTGGCTATACTGTATAATGTATCGCCTCTTTTTACGGTATAATAGCCATCTACTATCTCTGTTGTAGGTGGTGTATATGGCACGTTAGAATAATCCGCTATGGCCTTTACAACACCTTCTACATAGTCAGTTAAATTATTTTGTAGTTTTACGGCATCTCTGGCGTTGTCAATGAAACCGTATTCGACAAGTAAAGATTCTAGATTGCCAGTGTCACGAATTATAAAATAATAGTCCTTGTTAGGATTTTCAGGAAGACGACGTTGATATACCTTTCTTTCTATTTGACCGGCAGCTCCAATATTGTCTAGAGCCATTTCGGCTAGAGTTGGAGAATTACGAAGAGCGTAGACTATTTCGGCGCCTTCGCCACCGCCTGCATTTATGTGATTAGATATTAGTATTACATCTGAACTATTACCATATGCATTCATTATTCTATTAATTCGTTCTTTTCTTTCTAGTGTTTCATCTGCATTTCTAACAATTGTAGATGGTATGCCTAATTCTTGTAATCGCTTATACATGTATTGTGCTGCTTCCAAATTTAGATCTTTTTCTTTTAAATTTCCAGATAAAGCACCTGGATCATTTCCACCATGGCCGGCATCTATAACAACTTTTTTTGTTGCTCTATTATACATATTTATCACCTGTAGTATTTTATGTCTTTTAACTTCCTTGGTTACTAAAGATAATACTTTTTTAGAATGGGTTTACATTCTTTTTCTTATTTTAGCAATGCTACCTACTATAATTCTAAATAGTATTCTTAATATTGAATAAGTTAATGTATATGGATATAAATCTTTTAACACCTCTTCCCTAGTAGTAAAATAGTCAGATTTTACAATTAACCTGTTTTTTAGTGATAAAAGTTTTAAGATGTCTAAGTCTTTATATTCAATGATTTTATGACGTTGTTTTACTTCTGAACAATTAAATAGTTTACAAGCAAGATTTTTTGTAGGGCAACCATTTTTATTCTGATATTTACACATCCTGCAACAACCATTACATTTATTATTATTTTGTTTTTGTTGAATATAACACTTGCCATTTTTAAATCCACATATATTTTCTCCTGCAATGTTATTGTCTATTATGTTGCAAGCTGTGTCGTATACATATTTAATTCTTTCTTTTCTTCTTTTTATGTTTAGCCCTTTTATTATTTGTAACATTTTTTCATTTTGATATGTTCCTTTTAATTGAAATTCAGTATTATAAAATAAAAAACTTTTGTATAAATTAATGCTTTTTATAAATTTTATATAATCAATTTTTGTTTTAATGACAATGATTCTTTTTCTCATATAAATACACCGACTTTTAACTATTATAGTATTGTCACCTGTATATGGCAACACTTATAGTGATTGATAATCATTAATAATTTTATAATGAATATGCTTTTGAAACATTAAATGGCTTTTCTTTTGTTTATTTTCTATGCCGCAAAACACTGTGAATTTTTAGTAATATATATCAAAAATACTATTTGCTATTCTTTAATCTTTTAAGCTCACCCTCTTGGCACTCAATTATATCCTTGCCAATAATCTTTTCTATTAGTTCCACTTGATAGTACCATTTATCTTCTGATTTATATAAATCCACTATTATTCCTATTTTACCTGATGATATAATTTTAACTTCATCTAATTCATTAAATTTATTCATTAATATCACTTTTTTCTCTGAAAATTAACTCTATATTAAGTATATTTTAGAATGTTACCTTTTTTATATTGCCATATTGCAAAGAATACATCTCACTGTTGGATATATTATATGCTTTATTATAAACTTGAAATATGGTTATATTAAATTATCAGTTTACATTTTCTTTTTTACAAATTCTATTTTCTTTTTTTGCCCTAACCCTGGTAAATCGTATACTATGTCATTTTCTTCATCATATGGATTATAGGCTTTTGGTAATATTTTAGAAAAATGTTTAACAACTTCTTCATCTAAGACAAGACCTCTTGCATTCAATTCATCAATTTTCTTTTCATACTCCTCAAAATTTCTTAACTTTAGTGCTTCCTCTTTTACATTCATATTTCTACTACAATCTAATTATGATCTAACTATCCTATATTAGATTCCTTTCCTTTTATATTTTTTAATGGCTTGTGATATTTGATTATGTTGATTTGTACCTATATTTTCACCTTTGATTAAGTTGAGATGTGACAGATAAAAATAGTTATGTTACTTTTTATTATCAAGTATCAACATTGTTGCTTTTTTTCATACCATTCAAGATGACATAAATCTAAAACTGAGAATGGAACACATAATTTAACATTCCAAGAAAAACGAATGGTTGATTATGTAAATAAAATATAGTATAATCTAGAAGCAAAGAGGTAGTAGTATAGGGTGATTACACTATGATAGTAGAGACTTCGGTTGAAATCCGAGCACTTCTTTGTTCTTATGATATGTGGGCACTATTTAGTGTCTTTTTTTCGTTGTATAAATAGGGAGGTTCAGTTGTTTTCATACCATTCAAGATGACATAGATCTAAAACTTTTATTTAATACTGCAACTTTTTTACCATGTTTTCATACCATTCAGGATGACATAGATCTAAAACACCATTTCCAATCATAACGATAAAGTTTATGTTTTCATACCATTCAGGATGACATAGTTCTAAAACCAAGACCAAGATGACAGAGGAAGAACTAGAGTTTTCATACCATTCAGGATGACATAGATCTAAAACAGAAGGTCTTACAGAAGATAAATTCTTTGCGTTTTCATACCATTCAGGATGACATAGATCTAAAACTTGTGGCTTAAAACTATGATGACAATATGGGTTTTCATACCATTCAGGATGACATAGATCTAAAACTGACTCTACTCTCATAATAGTTATTTGTGGGTTTTCATACCATTCAGGATGACATAGATCTAAAACATAAGTCTGGTACGCAAGAAAAGTCAATAAGTTTTCATACCATTCAGGATGACATAGATCTAAAACTATGGTATTCGACACACGACATACCGTTGGGTTTTCATACCATTCAGGATGACATAGATCTAAAACCAATACACCATAACCAAGTTTAAATAAAAGTTTTCATACCATTCAGGATGACATAGATCTAAAACAATTCAGTTATATAACTAATTATACTTGCTGTTTTCATACCATTCAGGATGACATAGATCTAAAACAATCTCTGTACCATGTCATTTTCATGAGAAGTTTTCATACCATTCAGGATGACATAGATCTAAAACAATGGGTTTGATGTTAATAAAGTTGATAGCGTTTTCATACCATTCAGGATGACATAGATCTAAAACCATAGTAAGTATATTTTTTATTGTGAAATAGTTTTCATACCATTCAGGATGACATAGATCTAAAACAAAATGATTTTGTCATCGTCTGAATCAATAGTTTTCATACCATTCAGGATGACATAGATCTAAAACCATAAGTTAAAGTGATCCATTTACAACAAGGTTTTCATACCATTCAGGATGACATAGATCTAAAACGGCAGTTTCTTTTTGTACGCCATAATATATGTTTTCATACCATTCAGGATGACATAGATCTAAAACCTCAAATTATAAATCTATATCCATATTATCATAGAGTAATAATACTTTACGAATGGTAAACTTCTATGTCATTTATATGCTTTATTATAACACAAATTCATCTAAATTCTCGTCAATTATGTATTTTTTTTCGTATTTTAAGGCAGTTCCATAACTTTGAGAATCAATTAATACAATTTCTATTTTATTATATAGTGCATATTTATATAATTCCAACAATTCTGATTTAGTTAAATATTGTTTTAAATTTATAAAGAATAATGTATTATTAGTCGATAATACACTTTCTAAATCTATTAGTAAAAACATTGACTCCAATAGTTCATCTGTTTTATCTATTGAAATTTTTACAAACTTTGTAATATTTTCAACTGTAGCATCATTTTCTACATTTAATGGTAAATCTGTATTATTTAGTATTCTAATGTATATTTTGATAATTTTATTATATAGTGATAATAATGCATTTTTTTCTTTTTCATCAATATTTTCATTTACATATTTACTAATATCATTTGTATATTTTTTTGAATCAAACTCAAAATTAAAAAAGTCTGTAAATACTTTTAATTTACCGTTCATATTTTTTTCTTTGTCATTTTCAAAGAAAGTAATGTCATTTGTACAGCCGTCTAAGAATATCGTGTATAAATCTTTTACAAATCTATAAAAATACTTTTTGTTTTCGATTTCTATGACATTTATATATTCGCCATTAAAATTTATTTTATTATCAAAATAATCAATGTTCATGTTCATAACACAACCAACCTATCTTCGTTATTAATAATTTTTGTTTTTCCTTCTCCAATTATATACTCTATCTGTGAATATTGCTTTTCTGTTATAGTTAAAACCTGTATCAGCCCTTTTTTAGGTGCCTGTTTTCTTATTCTTTCAACTAGTAATTCTGACTGTTGTGTATTTAAAATCAGCTTAGAATACACTGATTCTTGCATCATTATAAATCCTTCATTCAGTAAATATTTTCTAAACTTTAAATAATTTTTCTTATCTCTAGCATAGATATTTGGCAAATCAAAAAATACTATAGTTCTCACAATCCTATCCCTCATGAAAGAAAAATTCCTTATAGTTTTCCGAGTTATTTATTGAATTCAATGTGTTTTTTACAAACATAGTAATTATGTCCTTTAGTATGTATTTTTTACCTAAATATTTATATTGATTATTAAAAATGTTGACAATATCCAACTTATAGTTTGTATCTAATTCTCTTTCTTGATTAAAATATACAAAGTTATCAATTATAACTCTAAATGGTTCCATCAAATCGCATGTTAGATTAAATTCATTAAATTCATTTTTATGGTGTATACCTAGTTGTGTTAAAAAGCCATTACTTATAACTTCTTTATTAATTGTAGATAACAATATTGCATAACCATAGTTTAGAGCAGCATTAATATTATCGTCATTATTTCTAATAAATTTCATTCCAAATAAGGCATTAAAGTACACCTTTGCGGAGTGACCTTCTCTGTTTGTTTTATCGCCTATTTTCACTTCGTCTACATAACTTAAAAGCAAATTACATTTATCGGAGTGAATCTTTTTTAGAAGCATTGCTTGATTAAGAATTTTATTTTGAACTATTTTTGACCATAGATTATCTTTTTCTATATTTTTCCATGCAATTTGCTCTTTTATTTTTTTACTTGTGTTGTGTCTTGAATAATATGACTTCAATTCACCAAATGGATTATGCCTTTCATCACAAAAAATTATGTTTATTTTATTATCTGACAGTTCTTTTAAAAGGTAGGCAGAAATAGATACTGAAATCGAATCAACGATTATTGTATCTATTTCTGATAAATGAATAAATTTTTCGTTATTATCTTGTTTTACTACCAAAAACCTATTCTTATAACTTATTTTTGATTGCCTTGTTATAACAACTGTTCTGAAACTCATATTTGTCTTTCCTTATTACAAAATATTCCTGTTACAGAAAAGCTATTAATTGTGGTACTTTCAATTATTCTGCCATTCTTCTTGCCAAATGCAGATGAATACTTTTCGTTTAAAAACTTAAAGTTAGCATTATCACTTTTACAATTTAATAACTTTGTTAATTGTTTTATAATATTTATTTTTTCTTCAACAGTGAAATTTTCATATTTCTTATAATTTACAATTACCTTCAATTCTGGTATGAGATTTTCAAAAAGTTTATAGTCACTTTCTATTTTATCTACTATGTATGTAATAATTTCATTAATATCATTCTGATACTCATTATAATTAGTTCCTTTTTTGTTAAAAATTTCATTTAGGACTTTTTTATGCTTTTTCATAAATTCTTTGTCATACTTAAATTGTTTTGCATTGCAAACTTCCACTCTATCAGATGCCCCTACCAAATAACAAACTTGATCATTCCATATAAGATATGAGTAAAATGGTATTTTAATATTCTCTATGCTGACTGAATCGTCTTTTTCTAAATCTAATAATTTTCTATAGTATTCTAACACTTCAAATTCATTTCGACTATTTAGGTATATTGGAAAACCAACCATTTTTCTTGTTTCTTTGCCTTTTTTAGTATAATTAATCATAGTTGCATATGCAGGATTCAAACTTGTATATGAGCCATACATTTCTGTTGGCATATTGGATTTTAATTGTACACCTTTTTTACCCTTTGTCTGTTTTGTTTGGTTATAGAATTCTCCAGTTCTGATTTCTGTTTTTTTGCTTACTAAAATATCATTTCTATATAGAGTATCTTCTACAATCTTATTAAATTTTTCTGCATCAAATAATACTTCACCATTTTCTTCATCTACAAGGCTTTTTGATAGTTCATTAACTATGTCATTTACATCACTATCGAGACTATTTATTACATATCCGTATTTTAATTTGTTGTAATTACCCAATTCTTTTAATCGAATATTTAATTCAGTTATCATTTTATAATTAAATGTCTTTTTCATATATTTTTCTTTATATTCACCTAATACCGCTGCTAGATATGCATCGTGTGCATGATGATAATCATTTATTTCTCTAAATTTGAACAATTCATATCTTTCTCGATAGTTATGAGATAGATTTGCTTTTAAATATACAATTTTGGTTTTTTTATAAAAATTATTCAATATATTGGCAACATGCTTTGTAATTTGCCTTGTTTCTACTAGTTGTCTATTGATAAACCCTTGAATATCTTCATCACTATATGCTTTTCTCGTTAGTTTATAAAACTTTGAGGCTGACATTAATCCTATTTTTCTTAAGTGAGTCCACCAGACAATATTTTGTGATGTTCTATATTCACTAGGTAATACTAGGCCTGCTTTTTTTATTTGATTACATTCTTTTAAAACTAAGGCTTTGTTGTCTAGCGAATCATCCTTTATAAGTGTTCTTGGAATGATGTGATCAATTTCATACTTATCCAAATCTTCTATATTTAGTGGAGTTCCAGTGTATAAACATTTTCCTTCTTGAATAAAGTATAGAAATAATCTTTGAGTATCTATTTTTTCGTAGTCTTTCATTTCTGACATTAGTTGATTATAATTCTTTATTTCATCTTTGAACTTGTCATATAATTTTACTAAATATTTCTTTCTGTCATCTTTTCTTTCCTTTTTATCTTCAGAACGAGCCATTTCAACAACGATATTTTTTGGTTCATAACCAATATATTTTACTAATTCGTCCACTACTTTTAGTGCTTGATAGATACCTCTTTTTGTTGCTGGTGAAGTTGCAAGTTCTTTTACTAGACCGTAAGATATTTTAGTAGTATCTTTTAATATATTATTTTCTTTTATCATTGACTGAAAACCATACTCGTCATTGTTAATTATTTGCATGAAGTTTTCATCTGTTTCATACATTAAATCTAGAATTGATTTTTTCAAACCAGTTTCTTTGTCTTTATAGTATTTGGTGGTTAATAATTTATTTGATAAACTTCCCCACCCAGAATACTTTTTATCTACTATTTGTTTAATTTGCTTATTATTTAAAGCAGGATATTCTGTTCTTACTTTATCTTCTAAAATATCCTTATCATCAAAAATAGTTATCCATTCAATAATCTGTTCGGCATCGTTTTCTTTGTATTCTGTTCCAGAAAAAATACCGTTTTCACCAAAAAAGTCAATATATGACTGTAAGTTGTTGGCAAATTTTCCATCTGCAGAATATCCTGTTACATTTATATCTCCATTGTACATGTCAAAATCAGCACTAGAATATAGATACATTTTAAATTTTGCATCTGTGATTGTTCCAGAAGTCTTTTCAAATAATTCTTTTACAATTTTATGTTGAATATCATTTTCAATTTTTTCACCATTAACTTTAATTTGTTTTAATTCATTCATTACTTTATATTTAGAATATAGAATTGAATTATTTGGAAGAGCATATTCATTTAATAAATACGTACAATGTGATACCATTCGCTTTATAAATTGTTCTGCAGTTGCACTTTTGTCAATTATTTCATCAAAATTATATGGAGTTATCTTGATATTATCCACTTGCTTTACTAACCAGGCATTATTATTTTTTACGTTTTTCAAATTTGTAGTTGTGTTTAATGGACCTACATAGTATGGAATTCTAAATTCTAGTAGTTTTACTATTCTATATGTGTTGCCTACTTTTTCTAATAGAAATGGATAATACTTCCCTTGATTTTCAATTATTTTGATTAGTTCATCCTTGTTTAGTTGATATGGGTATCGGCCATTTTCTGTTTCTGTTATTCTTGGTAAGAAAGCGCCATTTTCAATTCTTAGTTTGTTTTTGTTATATTTTTCAATTAGTGTAACATCCTTTAAATTATCAAATACTGTTTCTAAGTGTTTTAATAAGTCTTTTTTAAACTCTTCATATGATAGTTCATTATGAATGTA
The DNA here is from genome assembly GCA_934168245.1 of uncultured Bacilli bacterium. Classification (GTDB taxonomy): domain Bacteria; phylum Bacillota_I; class Bacilli_A; order RF39; family UBA660; genus CAG-877. The sequence continues at coordinate 114,877 of CAKPMY010000003.1, read as the reverse complement.
TTTTTCGTATAGGCATTTTTTATCTTTTGTACGAAAAACAGAATTATATACTTGCCTATTCGTATTTAATATTTCTTTTAAAAATCTAAGCTCTTCTTTATGTGTATTGTACCTTTCTACCATTAAAGCGGATAGGCTTGTATTATTACTGCCCTTAAATATTTTCTTTAAGAAAGCAGAATCATAAAGTTGTTTGAAGGAATCAATAATTTCAATTGAGTCTCCCAATACCTCTTGTAATTCGTTATATTCTTCTTCATAATTGCTATCATCAAAACTAATAGTCTTCTTTTCAATTTCATCTAACATTAACAAATCTTTAATATTAAATTTATTTCCAGTAATTAATTTAATAAACTCACTTATAAATTTTTTATTATCACTTACTTTTTCCAATTCACTTTTTAGCTCTACTTTTATGTCATTTTTTGAAGGACTAACTATTATTTCTGATATTCTTTTTAAATTTAAAATTTCATTATAGTTTTCTGGAATACCAAGATTTGGAGCCAATTCAACTAGGTTTAAAAGCACTTCTTCTAGCCTTTCCTCTATATTTAAGTTATTAACATTAAAATTTTCACCATTATATAAAAAGTTGCCGCGATATTTTATCATGTGATGTAATGCTAAGTAAACCAATCTAATATCTTCTTTTTCAGTGTCATCTATTAAATGTTTTCTTAAATGATATATAGTTGGGTATTTTTCGTTATATTCATTTATTTTTTTCTGTTCTTCTTTTGAGATTACTATTGTTTTGTTTGCTACATCATTTTTATTATATTTAGATTCTTTTAGTTTAGTAAAAAAAGATGAATCAACTTTGTTTATTTCCTCTTTAAATTCTTCTTGTAATAATTCTATTCTTTTTCTGCGGCGATCGTATCTTCTTCGAGTACTCCTACATGTTCTTCTACCTACAGCGGTTGTTGCTGGTTCAAAAAGTCTAACACCCCATAAGGCTTTTTTTGCCTTTTTTACTATTTTTTGAGTGTCTTCCTCAACTACAGCCCAGCCTACTGAGCTTGTTCCAATGTCAAGACCAATATTATACGATTTCATATTGACATACCTCCTTACTTCTGTTATGATTAGATTGTCTTGATACCATTCAAGATGACATAGAGAGTTAAAATAAAGGTTTTACCCTAAATACTCACAAATGTGTAGTGGACTGTTAGTGGTCCTTTTTTTATTTTATTATACACATTTTCACTGTACACAGCAACTGTACATCTTGTTGTTATTTTTTTATGAAAAAAAGCAATATTAAACCCATCAAAGATTAATACTGCTCATCTCAATATTATTTTATCATAATTTCGACATATTTCCTAATGAAAATTATAATTAAAGAGAGTTGGTTCATTTATTCTTTACTTTTAATTTGCTGTTTAGTTTATTCTTCTTCAGCCTCATCTTCAAACAAATACTTTTCGGCTAATAATACTGAAGCAACCTTTAATTTTGCATCTTTGTCTTCTTTGGCTTGTCCAATCTTTTGATTCATATCATCTATAATGATTAATAATTCTTCTTCTAACATTTCAAGATGAGTAATTAAGGCTTGTTCAATATTTTCATCTTCTAGTTCATCCTTAATATTATATACTTGCAAGTAGTCACTATCTAAATCAATACTATTGAATAAGGCTTCATCATATATTTCTTCTGCTTGAGAGATAAGGCTAGTTAAATTATCAAGCATTTCCTCTTTAGTGATGTTTTGTAAATTTTCTTCTCGTGCTACTTCATTCATTATTTTTTCTTTTCTTGTATCCTTTCTTTGCTTTATTGTGTTAAAACTTTCCACATATTTATTTTGATCATCTTTATTTTGAACTTTTAAACTACTTTTTTCTTTTCGCCTATTTTCTTTTATAATGTGAGTCATTTCCTTTATTACTAATTTTACAAAATAAAATATTAAAGCAAAGAAGCCTACTATTACACCGAAGACTACATAGGCACCTAGCTCCTCTGCTTCTTTTCTTTTATTTTTTGACATTTTTATCACCAAATTCATTATATCATACTTTGTTTTTTGTTGATATTATTAGATGTTTTAACTATTATAAAAATTTTGTAAAAAAATGTCGTTTTTTTTACAAAAAAGTATTGCATTTTGGTTTTTACTATGATAAGATATAAACATCTTAGATATGATGATAATAATTGATAGGCATAATATTTGATATTGATTTATTGGTATTGTTGCTGGGTCGGTTTATCAGGTATCGGTTAATATTTTCTAATTATTTTAGTCCTTGTGGATTTGATGGTTAGTTTATTAGTATTAATTTGGTATCGTTGTTGGAATATGTAGTTTGTTTAGCTTACTACTATCCTATCAAGATCTAAGTGTACACGTGTAGCGAGAAAGTCACTCGCAATTGATAGGTAACCGCACCTTAATGCTGACTTTATTAAGGATATGGGTTTGAGTTGTTTTATCGGTGTTTCTCAGGTAGCTAATGGTTATTTGAGAAAGGTGTAAAACTGTGGCTTGGTTCCTTTGGTGGTTTTCCATTTAAACTCGAAGGTTTAGTTTGTCAGGACTAAACTTTTTTGTTTGTAAAAATAATAGTTAAAAAAGTAGGAATTTAATATAAACATGGTTATTTCTTAAATTAAGAGATAAGACAAGTTTATTTTCCTACTTTTTTAGTTTTAATAAATACTTTCTCGGTTAAACTTTTTATATTTATACTAATTAATCAGCATAATTTGTAAAATAGTCTTGAATAAATACAACTGGTGTTCCTTTATCGCCAGAACCTGATGTTAAGTCGCATAATGAACCAATTAAGTCAGTATATCTTCTTGGTGTTGTTCCTTGAGTTTCAATTTTACCTTTTAAGTTTTTATCCTTTTCTTCTATTTCTTTACGAATGGCACTTTGTAATTCTTCGCCTTTTAAATTACTATACTTATTATCAGATAAGTATTTTAATTTTAATTCATTTGGGCTTCCTTCTAGTCCTTTTGTATAGAATGGACTTACTACTGGATCGGCTAATTCCCATATTTTCCCTACTGGATCTTTAAAGGCGCCATCGCCATAAATCATTACTTCAATAGTTTTACCAGTTATTTCTTTTAATTCTCTTTGGATTTCATTTACTAATTCTTCACCTTTTTCTGGGAATAGTTTTACTTTGTTTTCGGTTGCTCTATTAGAACCTAATAAGCCATATTTACTATTATAACCAGAACCATTTATACTGGTTGTTAGTATGTCATCCATTCCAAGAACAGTTTTGCCTCCTGCTCTTTTTAATTTTTCTTTAGTTTTTGTTCTAGTATGAATATCGCAGGCTAACACTTCATCAGTATACTTTAAAATTTCTTCCGATTTATTACTGAAAACAAATTCAATTTCACAATTTTCTCCTTGTGCTACTTCACGATAAAAGTCAACCATGTTAACACCGGTAAATATATGTTTAAAATCACCAAATTTTTCAGTGTATTCCGCTTCACTTATAACATCAGAATATGGATTTATGCCAGATTCTTCTAGTCTTTCTTTATCTAAAATATCATTTCCTACTTCATCTGATGGGTAACTAAGTAGCATAGTTATTTTGTCTGCGGCTCTAGCAAAGGCTTTTAGGCAGACAGCAAATCTATTTCTACTTAAAATTGGAAATACTATACCAATATGATTGCCTGTAAATTTATTTTTTACATCTTCGGCTATATCATCGATCGTTGCATAGTTACCAGTGCTTATTCCTAGTACAGCTTCTGTTATAGCAATAATATCACGATCTTTAAATTCAAAATTTTCTTCTTTACTAGCAGTTAAAATAGAATTTATTACTATTTGTTTTAAATCATCACTTTCTTTGATAATTGGGGTTCTTATTCCTCTTACTACTGTTCCTACTGTTCTTGACATATATCATTCCTCCTACTATTTAATTATATCATGGATAATTTTTAACATAAATATTTTAAAACTATTTTACATATTCAAAAATCGTTTTTTACAGTTCAAAAGAGACAGATTATTTTTTGAATCTTTACCTTTTAAAAGATGTGTATTCGAAAAAATAAGTGTGTTACTAAATTTAGATTTTCTCTGATTCTTTGCAATGAATTTATATTCTGTTTTTTTTCAATAACTCCTGGCAATTACTTTCTAGTATTTCTTAAATCTTGGACTTTTGATAATATTTTACTTTTACTATCTAGTAAGGGACTTATTGATTCATGTTTATTTAGGGTGTCAATTAGTTTGGCTACATATTTAGAATTATCCCCGGTCTTTAACCATTCTTGACTTCTAGCTTCTTCTGGGATATAGCATAAGTTACTTGTATAGCATCTTTTAAAAACTCCTTTTTGATAAGCCTCGTTAAAGGCATCAATACTTTTTTGACCGTCACTAAATAAGGCAAATGAAGCGATTAGATAGATATTGGCAGCACCTTTTTCTTTTAATTGTTCAGCGACTTCTAACATTGATTGACCTGATGCTATCATGTCATCTACGACGATAACATTTTTACCTTCAACAGAAGTTCCTAAATATTCATGAGCAATTATTGGATTTTTTCCATTTACAACCTTAGTCATATCTCTTCTTTTATAGCAAAAACCAAATGGGGTATTAAGTAATTCAGCATAACATTTGGCACGTTCAATGGCTCCCATATCAGGACTTGCTACTAAGAAATTATTAAGTTCTATAGGTTCATTTTCAATAAACTCTTTCAATATATTATAAGTGGGATAGATTGAGTCGAAGGAGCAGCGGTGAAGAGAGTTTCTAATACTTGGATCGTGAGCATCAAAAGTTATAAAAGACGTTACTCCAAGAGACTCTAATTCTTGAAGCATTAATGAACAATCTTTAGATTCCCTACCCTTTCTTTTATGCTGTCTCCCTTCATATATAAATGGCATAATTACAGTTAATTTTTCTTCGGCGCCATCCATAGCAGAAATGACTCTTTTTAAATCTTGATAATGATCATCAGGACTTTTATGGTTCAAGTAGCCATGCATTTCATAAGTACAACTATGATTCATAACATCAGTTAAAATATAAGTTTCCTTACCACGAATGCTTTCTAGTATTTCACCTTTTCCTTCGCCTGATGCAAATCTAGTTAACCTTGTAGGAACAATAAAAGTAGCAGTTGGATCAGCAATCCCACGCATTAGTTTTAAGTGACCATCTACTTTTCTTCCGAATTCCTCAAAATTGTCCATTACAAGTAAGCGTAAATTATTAGTTTTTATTTCCATTTTTCCTCCTATAAAACAAGAAAAAGAGAATGTTATATTCCCTTTTTACATAGTAGTAGATGAGATTAGGTTGCAGTTATTCCTACGACAGATACTTATAAATAAATTTTTAGTTATAGAAAAACTCATTCTCATCCCTCAATATTATTATAACATGGATAATGTAAGACTTAAAGGTTTCGGTAGACTTTTTTCGTTTCTTGCTACTTTTCATTTCTTATTTTCTAATATATGTTAAATTTAAAAGTACAAAATCGATATATGCTTTACTTTTAATTTAACTCTTGCTTTCTAATATAAAATTCAATTTCATTAAGAAGTGAAAATATTTTATATATTTTTTTATAAAGAAGTGTTATAATTATTTCATAATATAGAGGTGATATAATAAGTGAATTTTAAAAATGTACTTAAAGTACAAGGATATTTATTTATAGTAATGATTTCTACTTTTGCTATCTTGTATACAGCTTTTAGTTTATTTGGTAGAAGTTATGCAGTTCCAGTAGGTCTTGATGAGACTGGACTTCCGACTGGTGATTTTAATTCTAATTTTGCAGTTGGTTCTACTAATTATAGTAATTATATTTCTAAGGCTTTAGCAAGTGATACTGCTTATGCTAGTTACTTACATAATTTTAATACCGCAACCGATTATAAGATTAATAATACTGATACTCCGCTATATGAGCTTATGAAAAATATGAAAGTTCCTGAGACTGATGAAGTAGTTGAATTGCATGATACTAATCCAAGTGAAATTAGTGATTTAGGTATTCTATATATCATTAATCATGGATATAGTGCTACGAATACTACAAATACAGTATTTACAGCAAATAAGTATGGAGCAGTTTCTGATAATGATGTAAAACAATATATTACACAAGTTGCTTTATGGTTATACATTTATGAGAATAGTGCTAAATTTACTAATACTTATTGTATGGATACTAATACTAAGAACTTAAATGCTTGTAGTTTCTATATTCAAGATACTACTACCGTAATTAGTGCTACTGATGTTAGAAATATTATTAGTGCAGCGGCTAATAAAACTGGTTATAACTATCTAAATTATATTTTAGAATTAGTTAATAATGCTAATAGTGCTACAACAGTAGAGACTTCTACTATGGCACCTTTGGCTAATGATAAACTTGCTTATACAATTAATTCTGCTGGTAATTTATTTACAACAGAGGCTATTACTCCTCTACCTAATACAAATAAAAATAATTACTTATATTACACAGTAGAAATAGAAGATCCTAATAATTATGGAGTTTACTTAGTTGATCAAAATAATTCGAGAATTACAAATACTAATGCTATGACTGGAGCATTTAAAGTAGTTGTTCCATTAAAAGATGATGTTAGTACAATGGATTTGACTACAGTAAAAATTAATGTTTACGGTACTTTCCTTGCTGGTAAAGGATATGAATATTATGTTACTAAGACAGCTGGAGAGGCTATTGTTAACGTTAATAAGAAACAAGTATTTTCTAATGTTACTTTAGGATTTACTCCTGTTAATAGAGTTTTAGTTAATTTATCTTTAGGTAACTTTGTTAAGATTAGTAAGATTGATGCTACTACAAAAGAAGAGTTACCTGGGGCTACGTTAGTTATTACTAATAAAGATGATACAACTAAGAAATGGGAATGGGTATCTACTAATACTCCACATTATATTGCTTTAGAGGATGGTAGTTATACATTGTGTGAAACGCTTGCTCCTACAGGATATGTTCTTAATACAACATGTATTGATTTTACAGTTGATAATTCTACTATTCTTCCAGTAGTTATGAAAAATGATGTAGAAGTTCCAGATACTGGTAGATTTAGTTCGGCTGCACCTTACATATTTGGTGCTATTGTTGGACTATTTGGTATTATGATTATATCTGTTACCGTTAAAAGAAAAAAAGTAAATGAACAATAATAAAGAGTCTACAGATTGATGGTTACTATTAAAGTTAACGTCATGAGTAGACTTTTTTGTTGCCTGTTTATAGTTATGAATTGACTAATTTGTATACTTTTCTAAAACAGTTACTGATTCAAATGACGCTAGTTTATATGTAAATTGAATACTATTGGAACAATACGGGTTATACTTCTGCAAATGGCGCTTATAACCATAGATTTACATTTGGCTAAAACTGGTACTTATACTTACAAGTATAGATAAATTCTGCGTACAGGGAGTATAAATTAACTATAAATCCTTATAAATAAAAAATTAGAGTTTTTAGTTTTAATCTTTTTGATGTGGATTCAATTCTATCGGGTCCTTTTTTGGTTTAATGAAAACCTAAACGTACTTTCCTTATATACAAAAAAAAGAACAGGTTCTCCTGCTCTTTTACTTTGTCTTTTACCTTTAATTACTTCCTAATGTTACTTTAGTGGTATGTTCTTTACCATTTCTTAAATAAGTTATTTCTATAGTATCACCGGCTTGGTGTTGATATAGTTCATATCTTAGATAAGCATAATCTTTTACTTTATTACCATCTACTTTAGTAATTATATCGCCTTTTTCGATACCGGCTTTTTCAGCAGCAGAATCTTTTACGGCTTCTATTACTACTGTTCCTGACGTTACATCGCTACTTATTGATATTCCGTATTGTCTTAAAGTAGCAGTATCAGTAAGATTTACCATTCTGATACCTAGAACTGGCCATTTAATGGCTTCGCCTTTTTCTAGGGAGTCAGCATGATTCATAGCATACTCTATTGGAATAGCAAATCCCATACCTTCTATTTCATCATCAACTAATTTCATGGAACAAATACCTATTACTTCACCATTTACATTTAATAATGGGCCTCCTGAGTTACCAGGATTGATAGAAGCATCTATTTGTAATACTCGCATTACCCAGTCACTACTTCTAGTATTAGAAACTGTAACTGATACCATTCTGTCTTTACCAGATAAAACACCTGACGTGACACTACCACGATAGTCAGCACCTAATGGAGAACCAACTGTAAAGACTGAGTCTCCTAGGCTTACTTTTTCACTACTACCGATAGTAGCAACCATTAGAACTTCTTCCTTAGGTACTCGTAGAACGGCTAAATCTAGATATTCATCACTACCTAGGACTGTTGTTTCTACTTCTTTATCATTAGTAAATAAAACTGTAATTTTATTTAGAGTACTAATAACATGTTGATTAGTTAGAATATAACCATATTTATCATCAGTTTTATAGACAAAACCTGTTCCAGTTGATGATAACTGATTATTAGAATAACCTTGAACTACTACAACGGCATCATATATTTTTTCCACAGAAGCAGCAAGGGAACCTTTTTCATATACTTGAGTACCATTTTTAGTTATAACGGTATTTCTACTACCGATTATTTGATCTAGGATTGGGGTCCATTTTAATATTGATAAAGTAACAACTCCTCCAATTACAAAAGAAAAGATAATTAAAGGTACTAATTTAATATTTTCTTTATTCTTCATCATTTATTGGCCTTTCTATTTTAGATAGATCCTCCCAATTTAGTGGGAAGCCCATCTGATTTAATACTTTATCTATTTTAATACTGGTTAGATTATAATTAAGAGTTTGAACTATGTTTTCCAGTTCAAGAGTCATATTTTTAAAATCCTCCTTTAATAACATTTGCTTCATAATAATTATCAAGGCAAATAAGTCATTTTTACCATAGATGTATCCTTCTTCATTTCTTGGAATATTTAGTACCTTGTGGAAAATAGTATCAGATATTTCTTTTTGAGTTCTGTTTTCATATAGAATATCTTCGTGTGCACAAAGATTTCGATAATTAGCGAGGATTGGTAGATAACCAATAAAGTCATCAGTATTAATACCATAGATATTACTTATATCGCGTTGATCTTCTGGTTTTAAGATTGAGACCATTTCACTAATTACTCCAAATGATAATACTTTTACTAATATCCATAAAGGAATATAGCCATAATGAGATACATAATGGGAAGTTGCGGAATGCTGAGAACCATTTATTCTTATTTGACGTTTCATTTTTTTGATAAGATCGTTTACTTGTCTTTGTCGTTCAGGAATCTGGGTAAAATTCTTGACCTTTAAATAATCTTTTTCTTTGTAACCATATTTTTTAGATAACTGATAAGATGTTATAGACTTTAAGTTGTTTTCGATTACTAAAAGATATTTGAATAAGACATTTCTAAAAGACCGATCAAATAAAAACATACTATATAGCTCTTCAAAAGTTGTACCCGGAATAAAGACTTTTTCCGTTTCAGATTTGTAGAATAAATGACGATAACCATTTAAAAAGAAATAGTTTTCGCGTAATAAGACCTCTTTAGCATATTTTTCATCTTTGATGATTAGTCCTTTATGCTTAAAAATTTCTATTTGTTCATCTAATGTTTTAAACTGTTTCTCTAACATAATCTCACCTAGTATAAATTATATCATAACATTCTTTAGAAAGTATGGTAAAAATATGAAAATTTTTCAAAATTATGATATAATATTTTCGAGTTTTATCAGGGAAGTTATACAATATTTTATATGTTTAGGAGGGTTCAGTTATGCCAGCAACAGTTGTTCATGGGTATTTTGCACAGGATGTTTATGATATTTTGCCTAGTACTATAAAGAAAAAAATAGATATTCAGAGATTAAAAATGTTTGGGCAGGGTACAGATTCATTGATGTTTTATAATCTTTTTAGTATTTTGCCAGGACGGAAAATAAGAAAATTTCAAAAGTATTTTCATGAGAATAAGACACAGGAGTTTTTCATTAAGTTGATAAACAATATAAAAGATAATAATTATGAAAATGACAGTGATGTATGTTCGTTTTTAGGAGGAGCAATTTGCCATTACGTGTTGGATGCAACTGTACATCCTTATATATATTATAAGACGGGATATTTTGATAAAAATAAAAAAAATACATATAAATATAATAACGTACATACATTTATGGAAACATATTTAGATAACGACATGATAAAAAGAAGAGAAGATATTAATCCATATAGGTTTAAAATAAATAGATTTTGTTTTGATACAAGACATTTTTCTAGGAAACTTAACGATACTCTAAATAAAACATTTGAAGAGACATTTAATATAAAAAATATGGATAGAATATATTATAAGTCGTTAAAACAAATGAAAAAAGATCTTAGAATATTTAGGTATGATCCAGTAGGTGTTAAGAAATTCTTTTATAAGTTGATTGATACATTTACAAGTAGAAAGACATTTAGATTTGAGGCTATTAGTTATTATTATCCGCTAGAAGATAGACATAATTACTTGAATGAAGAACATAAACTATGGAGAAATCCTACTACTTATGATATGACTAGTACTGAGAGTTTTTTAGATTTATATTTAAAAGCACTGAAGATGACAAAAGTAATTATATGTGCTAGTTTTGATTACTTAGATGGAAAAGATATAGAATTAGATAAAGTATTTACTAATATGAGTTATATTACGGGGCTTGATTGTGATAAGAAAAAAGAACTTAAATATTTTGAATTTTAAGTTCTTTTTTGTATATTTAGGCATATTAATTACATACTAATTTTAGGTGATATATATGTTTTATAAATATGAAATTAGAAATAATGGTACTGAGGATGTATTATACTTGTATTTGACAATGAATTATGAATTTTCTAAGGAAATTGGGTTTAATTCTTCAGATAAAGAGTTAACGAGAAGGACTAAGAACTTTGTATTAAATAATGGAATTGATTATGATGGGAGTAAAGTTTATTTAGTTATAGATGGAATTGTTGTTAAAAGTTTGGATATTAGTAAGAAAAGTAGTGAAGTTGAAGTATTAAAAGAAGATTTATATTATGCTAATGACTATTATATGGTTAGTATAAAATTAGAGAATATGGCAACAATAGAAGTTACCTTGAAGGAATATTTGATGGGATGTTTAGCTAGTACTTATTATAATGGATTAGAGAGAGAGACTTTAAAAGCACTGGCTATTTTATATAGAACTTATGCATTTAAAGAGATGAGTGAGAAAAGATATATAATGGCTTTTAATGAGTTTGTTAATTATAGACCATTATCCTATTATAAACTTTCTTGGTTTAGTAATTATGATGAGACTGAGAAATTATTAAAAGATGTTGTTGAAGAGACTGATTGTTTATTTTTGACATATAATCAATACTATATCTTACCTTTTATCCATTATTCTAATTATGGAAAGACATTAGAAGAGGCTAAATATCCATACTTGAGTACTGTTTCTAGTAGTTGGGATATGGCTTCACCTAATTATGTTAATATAAAAGATTTTTCTTATATAAATCTTAGTAAAATACTAAAGGGTAATATTAGTGAAGAAAGTGAAATTGTAGCGATTGATGTAGATAATAATGGACTTGTTAATAAATTAAAGATAGATGGAAGTATTTATATAGGGAAAGATATAGTTAAATTACTTGGGTTAAAATCTAGAGCAATCAATATAATAGTTAATAAAGACTATATTAGATTTATTTGTCGTGGATATGGAGAGTTTTTAGGACTTAGTATATTTGGGGCTAATGAAATTGCTAGAAATGGCTGTGATTATGCTAATATTTTAAAATATTATTTTCCTAAAGTTACATTAAACAAATATATAAAAGAGCTCTCATAGTGAAAGCTCTTTTTTGATCGATTATTATATCAATAAAATGGACTTTGTTATTGTGCTGTAAAGGTTCTATTTTTTTAAATCAATTAGACCTTGAAGTGCTTTATCAGCAGCGGTTTCTAGTTCTAAAATACTATCTATATATTTAGCATAATCATCAACGGCATCTACAAATTCAGTTAATTGAGGAGCATCTTTTCCTTGAAGTAGATTTCTAATAATAGCAGCATTTTGTCTTAATTCATTGGCTATTTGATTTACACTGATAGAATCATTAGTCATTTCCTAATTCCTCCATTTCTTGAGTTGATACCTTTTTATTAGGATCAAATAGATTAGCATTATTAATTACAATTTGCTTATAAGTTTCTAGATTATCTAAATAACTTAGATTATCTTGATCTGTCCAGACAGTTTTCATTACTTCTAAATAGCCATATATTTTATTGACAGAATCTACATATTGTTCATATTCAGACATAAGTACCTCCTATACAAGAATTATTCTAGAACCATTTTTTAAGTCTGTATCTTTAACTGTTTTATTAACATCATATACTTGACCAGTATCCTTACTATAAAAATTAGTTTCAGGACTTATAACGTAGTCATTTTCAGTTATTTCGATTAGACCTTCTTCAATTAACCGTTTAATTGTACCAATCTTTTTATTGATTGGAATGAATAAGTCATAAGACTTTTCAATTAGAGGAATATATAAACATATTAATATTTTATTTTTATTCATAATTACCTCCTACTATTCTTCTAATAATTTAACAACTGCTGCTTTACCTTTAGCAATAGTATAACCAAAGTTTGGCTCTAGTTCTGTTCTTAATTGACGAGAATTTGTTGTTACTTTTAGAGTGAATTGGTTACCTAGACCATTACCAGCCCAGATACCTTCAGATAAATCAACATTGGCTTTGTACCAAGGTTCGTAATTAAGTGACTTAATATTATCAATAGTTTCTATTAAAATAAATTTAATTGTACCTAACTTAGAGGCTTCAGTTATAGCAGTTGTGAAAGAGGCCTTTTTAACAGAGTCTAGTTTAGATAGTAAAGATGAGATACCAGTCATGATTATTACTACTGGATTTTCATCAGGAGTTGTTTGCTTTGCTGAGATAGTTTCTAAGACTTTGTCAACTCCTATAGTACAATTTCCCATATCATATTCAACATCAGATGGAGGATTATCAGTTAGAATACTTAGAGCATCTAATACTAGGCATTTACTATTTTGAATTTTAGTTATCATTTTAGTTAGACCAAGTATAAATGGTTGGAGAGAGGTAATGTCTTCTCCAGTTATATTGTATATAGTATTCTTTAAAGAAATAGTAGAAATTTCTAGAGTTTCTTTTTCGACACCAACTGGTATTGATAGGATACCACGTAAAGATGAAATAATATCATCAACTTTAACTGTTTCAGGCAAGATTGGAATTCTTTTTGCCTTATAGTCACATATTTGATTTAGTTTATTACAAATAACTTTTACGTAATCAACCATTTTTTCTTCTTTAAATGGATAGGCCGTTTGAAATTCGAAAATACCATCTAAGTTTATTAGACCACGACCATAACCTTTAGAAGGTTCTTTTTTACGTACTCCAGGTAGGACACTAGAATAGTCAGATGGATCATTAAATTGAAGAACTACATTTTGAGAGAAGTTCTGACGTAGACGGTATCTAACTGTATTCGGACCATTAGTACTTAGAACAAAGACAATACCATATTTTAGACATTCTCTTGTTATTTGACCAAGGGCATCTTCATAGTCTGGATACATTTCTAAGAAGCCTTCAACATTATTTATAACAATTACTATTAAAGGTATTTGTTTACCACCATGATTTATATAAAAATCGTAAGAACCGTTATAATCAACAAATACTTTTTTCCTTTCATCCATTATTTGAGCAATCATTTTAAATAAGTTAGCAATTTTTTCAGATTCTGATGATAGTAATACTTCACCTACATGTGGAGCATTTCTAAACATAGTTAGAGTTTCAGCACCAAAGTCTAGTAAATAGAAGTTTACTTCACTAGAATCATGAGTAGTGATTGCTGAATAGATGATTGTAGATAGCATTAATTCTTTTCCAGAACCAGCGGAACCAAAGACAATAGCATTTCCTTCTGAAGACAATGGTAAAGTTAAAACGTTTTGTCTTTGATTGTCTGGATCATCGTACTCACCAATAATTGGGTTAATATTATTGGCTTTCGTTGGATAAGAATATTTTAATTTTAAATCTTCAACATATATATAATTTGGAATTCTGTCTAACCATAGTTGTGGAATTGAGACAGATTCTTGACGGGCTTCTTCTACAATATATTTTATTATATTAGTAATTTCTTCACCTTTAGAAGTTACTTGAACTTCATTTTGCTTATTATCAAGACTCTTAATAGTATTACCAGTATCATCTATAAAAGTAATACTTTGGTCAACTTTTTTCTTTCTTTTTTCAGCAGGATAATATTGAGCTCCAGCCCAGGCTGCTTGTCCTTGAGCAAATAGTTCGTTATAACCGACTTGTAAGAAGAAACGACCAGCATTTTTTAAAGAAGCAGCATCTGGACATTTAATCATATCCATACTATCTGATTTGTCTTGAACTTTTAAACAAACACGGAATTTAGAGTTGGACCAAATTTGATCATTAACTACACCGGCTGGTTTCTGGGTTGCTAGAATAAGATGGACACCTAGAGAACGACCAATACGAGCAGTAGAAATTAGTTGTTCCATAAATTCTGGCCTTTGATCTTTTAACTCAGCAAACTCATCAGAAATGATAAATAAGTGAGAGATCGGGCGTTCAACTAAGCCTTTGCGATATAGGGCTTGATATTTGTATATATCAATGGTACTTTCATCTAATTTATCACGGGCTTCATTAAACATTCTTTGACGCTTACGAAGTTCACTTTGAATAGAGGCCAAAGAACGGTTCATTTCAACAGTATCAAGGTTTGTAATAGTTCCAGCAAGATGTGGAAGTTTCATACCGGTTTCCTTATTTTGGAAAACACCGGCTAAGCCTCCACCTTTGTAATCGATAAGGACAAAGGATACTTCATATGGATGATAGTTTAGAGCCATTGATAAGATATAAGTAATGATAAATTCAGATTTACCAGAACCAGTCATACCGGCAATTAAACCATGTGGTCCATGTGCCTTTTCATGCAAGTCTAGTTTAAATAATTCACCAGATTTATCAACACCTACGGCAGTCTGAAGAGTCTTGGTTGGATCATTTGACTTCCAGCGGTTTAGAATATTTAACTGTTCTACCATACCAACGTTATACATTTCTAAGAAAGTTAGACTTAGAGGTAATGTTTGATTGGCTTTGGCTATATCTATTGGTATATTTGCTAATTGCTTACAGCACTCATACATATTTAATGATATATCAATATCGGCATCAAATTCTTTTTGTTTGTTGGAAACTAACTCATTTTCAAAGATTCCAGATTTTTTATCACCAATACTGATAAAAGTTTTACATTCATTTGGTAAATTTACTAACCTTGGGCTTATAACGATTAAACTGAAGCCAACATTTATAGTCATTTCTGAGACGTCTTTTAATAATTCAACATCACGGACAGTTTTATAATCATCAGTGATAATTACATAGTATGGTTTATATTTTTTATAATCAGTAGAGTTTAATTCCCTTGTTCCATTTACATCTTTATATTTACGGGCTTGTAGTTCTTGCTCTAGAGCAAGAGAGATTTCTTTAGCCTCGTCTAAGTTAGTCGCATAATAACGAATAGTTTTATCATTACTCCAGCAATGAGGACATACTTTTAAGTATTCCCATTTACTAGAGTTTTTCTCGTTCGTTAATAAGACTATTTTTAAATCTTCATAACTATGATAAGCAATCATTTGTAGAATTAAGCCTTCAATAAATTTTTGTTTTATCTCAGCATTACCAATGATGGCTGTAATATTTTTTTCCACAAAAGATGTGGATATCGGAACATTTTCTAGCATTCTGGATTCGGCACCTAGTTTGTAGACCTCTTGAAGAAGATTATCAGAATCTAGAGAAAAGTGTTGCTGTGGAAAACCAATGGTTCCGGCTAACTCAGTTGTACCGATGCCAAGACGTAAGTCTAGGAAATCAGCTTGATCTATTTCACGTTCCCATAAATTTCTTTTTTTGCCAAAAATAATTTCCTTAGTTTCTTGTAAAGGAAGGTAATTGTCAACAAGTATTTGACGTTGAACCTTCATGGCATTTTGAATTTCAGTTCTTTTAGAATTTACATATTTTGTATACATATCTTGGCGCATTTGTTCTTTTTTACGACTTTGCTTTTTCTGATACATCTTAGTTAGACTTGGCCATAAAATCATTGTTGATAACATGACACCTGTTGTTATCAATGATGGGGCTACGGCTTTAAAGTCTTTAGAGCCATCGGCTAAGGCCTGTAAGGCACTTATACCAGTTGTTGCAGACATCATTGACATAGTAAGCATTGGACCTACGGTATAAATTAAAGGTGTTTTGTCTTCCTCTTGTTTACCAGGAGGACTATCGATAGTAACATTAATTGGTTCTATTTTGGTTTTAAATCTTGGAGCACGATAGAAATAATCGTCTTCTTTAAAGAATTCAATATTTTCTTCATCGGGATTATCCATTTCCGTTTGATTTTGAATCCATGGATGATCTGGTTCTAGAAGACGTTGATCATAGTTTACAATATTACTTATTCGATTGATAATAAGAGAGTCTTTTAAAACGATTATTTTTAGACCCATGATAAAAATAATGTCCCCATATTCTAATTGTTTAGATGAAATAGCTAAATTATTAGCATAGGTTCCATATTTACTGTTTAAATCTTGTACTACCCAAATACCTTTATTATATATTAGACGTGCTTGTTGCCTAGAAACTAAAGGATAGTTGTAGCAGATTGTCGCTTGAGGATCGTTACCGATTGTTATTTCACAGTCTCCTCTTAGACGAACTCTGTTTATATTAGGTTCGATGGATGGGGAACAATATAATATTACATATTCATTATCCGTATTTATTTTTAAGAAGAAAAGGCTGTATTCACTTAGTATTGCTGATTCTATTTCATTTTCTCCTAGCATTATTTTAGTTTCAAAGTCACTTTTTATTTTCCAGTGGCCATCAAATTCTTCAACGTTAATTAGATTCCTAGTGTTTCCTAGATAGTCATTATCTGTTATCCAGTAATTTCCGGCTACTTTAGTTGGGAGTGTAAAGTTATAAATTTTAGTTTTTTTGATAAGTCTTACTATCACTAGAAATCACCCTTTATTATTCTATTCTATGATAATTATAGCCTGTTTTCTAGGGTTTTACAATAGTGAATTAGAGTTATTTACTTGGTAAATGGGAGAATTATGGTACGTAGAACTTTTATAAAAATAAATTGATGCTATTGTCTTCTACCTTATTTATTGCTTTTAAATAATTTTTTATGCCTTCAGTTATAGATTTGGATAGTTCTTCTTGATAAGTTGGTGTTTGCAGTAAGGTACGTTCTGTTTTATTGGATAAAAAGCCTGTTTCTATCAAGACACCTGGTACTGTTGTATTTTTATACATATAAAGATTTGTTTTTTTGATGTCTCTTTTACTTTTTTGATTTGTTTTAAATTGTTCCATTATTGATTCGGCTAAAATTTTATTGTTTGGGTTAATGGAATTATATAGGACTTCTGCCCCTCTATGTTTTGGGTTTTCATACCAGTTAATGTGAATTGAAATATATAAATCACTTTTATTTTCCTTGATTTTTAGAAGTCTGCGATAAAGGTCTCCCCTTTTCTTTTTAGAATCATATATAGAAGATAAGTCTATGTCAGAATCTCTAATCATATAGACGACGGCTCCATTTTTAGTTAGTTCAGTTTCCAGTTTTTTGGAAATCTCTAGATTTAGGTCTTTTTCTTTTATGGAGCCATACATAGTTCCTGGGTCTCTTCCACCGTGACCTGGATCTATTGTTATAACGATGCCTAGGAGTGGTAATTGTTGAGCGGCTATTAAGTCTATTGATGATAGTAGAATTATAATAGTTATTATAATTATTGATTTAAGTTTATGTTTTAACATAAGTATCACCTAAGTAAGTATATGATTATAATGACAAAGATAGGAAAGACAATTTGTATGGAGGTTGGATTTTGATATACAATCTATTGTTCAAGATAGGAGTATTGTAAAGTGCTTTCAGTAAAGCAAAAAAATAACCATAGGATTTTTCCATATGATTATTTTATTCTTTGTATAAGTTACATTAGTTAAAGTACGCTAGATCTTTTTCTAGGGATTCAGTAATTCTAATTACTTCTTTTTCTCTACTATAGTATTTATTTTTCTTAGTAAAACATGCTTCACTATTGCATTCTATATCAACATATCTTTTTTCACCAGGATAATTATTATCATAAACACCAATATAATAAATATTAGGGTTTTTGTTATCTTGTACTAGAGTTATAGCATTTATAGCATGATAACCAGATGTAAAAAATGCTGATAGCACAACTGGGTCTTTGGCTTGAAGTCTTTGAGTAAGAACATTTATAAAACCGGCTTTACCGTCATTTACAATAGGTGCTTTTCCAGTTAAATCTCTTAACCATATATAAAAGTCTGTACCGGATGCATAGTATTCATCTTGATTCTGTTTTATATATGAAGCATATATGGCATTTAGAAGATTTCTGTCATCTTTATTTATTATTGAATTTGTTTGCATTTTATCTTCATTTAATAAAGCCTTTTCATGTTTTTTAAATTTGTTATCATATTCTTTTCTTTGGGCTTGGCTGGTCGTTTTTAATTCTATATCATATACTTTAGAAGCCTCTAACTCTTTTTTAAATTCATCTTTATATATGTAATTGTTGTTTGAGATTACTCTTAAGTCAGTAGGTGCTTCTTTTCCAAAGTAATCAAAACCAAAGGTATATTTTAATATTTCAGATTTTAATTTATAGTCATATAGACTAGAATAATTGGTAAAATGACTATTACTCAAATTATAAGCATAGGACTTATCCTTTTTAGCTGTTTTACTATCTAGTTGTAATGGTAAAACATTTCTATAGTATAATTCAGCAAATGTTGCCATACCATAACAGTGTCCACCATTTGCAAGATTTGTACCATAGTTTTTAAATGAGAAACCATCTCTATTTACTATGAAACCAGAGTCGGCAATTAAGGTTCCATCGATAATACCATCACCATCTATATCTACTTGACCATCATCTACTTCTGTTCCTAAATTATCAAATAATTCTTCTAGACCCATAGCATTGGCTGCTGAATAGAACTTACAACCCGTACTATTAGAAATGTTTGATAATTCACTATTAGCAGCACCTTCACCAAAACCGATAGAACAGATTTTTACATTTTTACTGATTGCGGAATTAATAAGAGATTTCTTTTTATAATATAGACCGGCATTATCATCACCATCAGTAAGAATTACTATATATTTATTGGCACTATCACTAGAAAATTCATCAATTCCTGAACTTATAGCAATACCAATATTGGTACCTTCAGACTTAGTAATAAATTTACCTTGCATTTTGGTTAGTTGGGAAGTTATTTTGTCATAGTCAGTTCCTATTGAGACAGCATTAGCATAATCTCTTCTAAATTCTGATAGACCAATTTTAAAATTCTTTTTTGATAATCTTTTTACTAATTCACTTGTTAGACTGAATCTTTTTCCTTCTTGATCGTTTCCTACTAATTCACCTAAAGTGGTAGAATATTTTTTTCCACTATATTCTTCATATTGAGAAACAGAATACATACTCCAAGAATTATCTAAAACAAAGAGAATTTCACTTTCTACTTTTTCTTTTACTTTTGTTTCATCACCAACTACATAATCAGAGAAATGTTTTAATGTTGCGGTTACTGTTTTATTTTCCTTGTTTACTGTACTTGGAATTTTTTCATATGTGGAAGTAGTTGGATTATAATAGTAAATTGATAAGTTGTCTTCCTTTAGTTCTTTTGCTTTTAGTTCTTCGTCAGTATAGAAAACCGTTAACTCGGCTTCTTCTATGGTAGCATCAGCATATAAAGTATATAAGTTATCAATTAGACCGACTTTATCAGTTATTTTTGTATTAGTATTAACATTTGCAGTTATACTGGCTATATTTCCTTTGCCGGTTATGTTTATTTGAACTTTGTCTGTTTTATAATTATAGGTTAGAGTTCTTTGGCCATCTTTTATACCATCACCATTGGAATCGGCCTTTGTAGGATTTAGGCCTAATTGTATCTCATCATAGTCATTTAGACCATCACCGTCAGTATCTTTTTTATTTGGATCAGTTTTACTTGTGAATATCTCATAATAATCATCAAGGCCATCTAGATCACTATCTGATAGTTCAGGATTAGTATTGTATTCCTTTTCCTGTTTGTTAGTTAGACCGTCTAAGTCTAAATCTTCATCTGAAGATTCATCAATTTCATAATCTAAATACAATTCTTCTTCATCCATATTTTGGGTGGTTACAGTTAATTCTTTAGATATTTTCTTGCCTTTATAACGGGCAGTTATTTGGCATTTTCCTTTGGAGTCAGTTAAATTCCAAGATAGTTTTAAACCTGATGATTTAACTTTTCCACAGTTTGTTGTGTATTTTATTAAATTGGCTTTCTTAGGATTGGAAAACTTAATTCCTAGTTTAATAATTGATTGAGTAACACAAGTTGTTTTTTTATCTAAATATTTATTATCCCAACTTAATTTTTCAAAGCCTATAAAGGCATTATATAACAATAGTATGACTATTACTCCTAATACACTTGCTACGGCTATTGTTACTTGTTTTTTATTTTTTATAATCTTTTCTTTTATATCATTTATTCTTGTTGTTTGATTATTATTCTTTGGCTGGGAGGATGTTTGAGCACTTATATTTATACCACTTATTACTACTTCTCTTTCTTTTTTATTTTGGATGTTTATCTGTTTTCCACATTCTGGACAAACTTCACTCTCTTTTATATTTTTTCCACAATTTGGACAATACATATAATTCCTCCTTTTTACTTATCTTTTTTACTTTGAACTTTCATAAAACATTTTTCCATTATAAGAATAATATTGGGTTTTGCCCTCTTTTGTTATATATAAATAATGTTCATTGTATTTTGGCTCTGATGGCAACTTAAAAAGTTCTTTCATATTTTTGTCTAAAATTACGTATTCTGAATTAGATGATTCTGCCATATAATATAGGCTATCATTTTTCTCTATTCTGATCATACTTTTATATATAGTATCAATCAATTTTTTTCCTTTATTATCTAGTAGTCCATATTTGTCATTTTTTAATACCGAATAATTTTTATCATATTGGATTATACTATCATATTCATCTGTTACTTTTTCTCCTTTAGAATTAATTAGATAATATTTTTCTCCATCTTGACTGACTGTTGCGAAACCATTTTCATCAAATAGAGTCGTTTTTTTATAGACATCATTTCCAATTCTTTGACCATCTTTTGTATAATATTCATCTTTACCATACGAAGAATCGTTGTTTTCTCTACAACTAACCTTTAATATATAGTTACTGTTGACATAACCATCTCTTCCTATTCTCCTACAGGAAACAGTTTTAACAAGTTTACCATCTGTGTAAAATTCAACATACGGATTTCTATTAGAATCTTCTTTTTCTATAGCATAGTTTTTATTATCAATGTAGTCTGTATCAGTTAGTGCAATTCCTTTCTCATATTTATTAGTAAGCAAATAACTTGTACCATCCTTTTTGCAAATTAAATCATGTGCTTCGTATATCTGGTCACATTTATCATCCATATTTTCTATTTTACCATTTATAATAAGTTTATAGTGATGTTCTTCTGCTGTTTCGTAAACTGCAACGCAAGAATTTAAACCAATTACTTTTTTATCATTTGAAACATAGAAGATACAATATCTATTATGATCTTCAAAGGTAGCAAGTTGTTTTCCATTGTTTAGATCAAAAATATAAGTTTTATTTTTATAAAATATAGAAAGATAATTATCATTTTTATACGATACTTTTTCTATTTTATCTTCTTCAGATGAAAAAGGTTGACTGAAAATTTCTTTACCTTTATGATTTATGATTTTAAAGACTTTTTTTTGTTTATCAGTTACTACAACATATTTTTCATTACCAAGATAACCTGATACACTGGCATTTGATATGTCATATATGATTCTGCCAGATGCATCTATTAGATAATCTTTATCACCTTTTCTTGCACTGTATAAATAATTTTGTACATCAATATCATCAAATTTATCAAAGTTTACAGTGAACTTTCCTTTTGTATTTATAATTGCAGTTTTGTCATCTTGTTCTACTGTTGCTGTTTTATTTCTAAAATCAGAAACATAATCAAAGTCAAATCCAGTTAATTGTTCACCTTTATCATTAAATAAAGCATATTTATGGTTTTCCTCTATAAAAAAAGCAGCTGAATATTCGGTGTTTCCATTTTTCTCGGTTAAATTGCCTTTCTTGGAAAGAATAAAGAAAACTATTCCTATTATACAAACCATTATTATTAAAATTATTATAAATGGGAGCTTAGATTTTTTCTTGTCTGGTTGATTTACTTGATCAGTATTGGGATTGAGAACAGATTTTTCTATTGGGGACTGTTGATTTATTACTGAAGATGATATATTTCTTAAATCCTGTTGTTGAAATCCATAGTTTGCTTGAGGTGACTGTTGAGGATTCGGCAATCCTTGGGTAAAATTTTGTTGATATTGTGACACTTGATTTGACGATGCTTGCACTTGTTGTGGTGCCGCAACTGGTACATTTATTGGTTGAGTAACATTCTCTTGTTGAACTTGATTAGAAATGACAGTTGGTGTTGTTGGTATGGGACTAGGCTGGCTAGTATTCGGAAGTAAACTACTACCACATACTGAACAGGTACTGGAACTATCTCCATTTATGGAATTACATTTAGGGCAAATCATTTTAAAACCTCTACTTTCTATATAGAGCGATGTTATTCATAAATTTCTATATAGTTAATTAAACATTAATTTTTTATTTCACTACTCTACTCTTTACTTTCTACTACACTCTTATTATTTTAGATTATATCATCTTTAAGTAAATGTTGCATCTGTTTTAGTGAAACTTTTATCATATAGGGAGTGAGTTTTTATTTACATTTTTTGATGTCTACTCCTTTTCTTTTTAGAGGAAAAGCATGTTAGACATTTCTTTTTATGCTATTCTATAGTAAAGGAGTGAGTTAATGGAAGAAAAGAAAGATGTAAGTACTAATAAAAGTAATAAGAGTACGACAATTATTATAGTAATACTTTTATTAATAATATTAGGATTAGGGGGATTTGTGCTTTATCAGAGAAGTTTATTAGATAAAGAAAAGACTAATACTGATTCTGATAAGAAAAATAATCCTACAGTTGAAGTTAAACAAAAGAAATTTAGGGATGAAGAGTTAACTGGTTATTTGAAAGATGTTCCATATTTACCAGAGTATACTATCGATAATTTATATGACTATAAAGAAGATGCTTATCGTAGAGAGAAGGTAACTTCTAGTGACTTAAATGAAAAATTACTACTTGCTCATGCTTATAGGTATGCTGAACGTACTAATACTACAGAAGAAGTTGAGGCTTCAATATGTGGGAAGTGTGCCGCTAATGAATATGTAAAAGAAGAAGAACTTTTAAGAGTAGTTAAAGATATGTATAATATCGATACTATAAAAGCTACTAATTTCACTGTTGCTGGTGGTGGAGTTGAATTTACGGGTGGATATTATGCCGCTTTTTTCGCTAGAGGAGCAACAAAATTAGATAGATATAGTAAGTTAGTTAAATATGAAATTAAAGATAATGATTTAGTTATTTATGAAAAAGTTTTATTTACGGCTAATATATCTACTAATGTTTTAGTGTTAAAGACTACTACTAGTGATACCAATGAAGCACTTCAAACATTTACTAATAATGACGAGGCTTCTAAATATGCTTTAGATAATATTGAGTTAGGAAATACTTATAAACATACTTTTAAAATAAATAGTGAAGGTAAGTATTATTGGTATAGTAGTGAATTAAGTAATTAGTATAGAAAAGAAAAAAGAGGAAATTTTAGTTTTCCTCTTTTTGATTGGAATATTAATTTATAGATTTTCCATTTACATATAATTTGTAACCATTGAAATCAATATTAGAATAACTTTCATCGGCATCTTCTAGACTCGTTATATAAGAGTCAGCAGTTAATTTTATTTTTGAAGTTTTGTCTAAAGTTAGTTTTATTGACTTGGCTGTATTATCTGTATTTATGGCACCTTCATAAGTTGATTTATTCTTTAGATTCATTTCTAGCGTCGAGATAGAATCAACTACGATATTTCCAGTTACTTGTTGATCTTTCATATTAAGAGTTACTTCTCCACCATTTGAACCTGTATTGCCCCATGAATCTTTTTGAATACGTAAAAATTTACCAGTTGAGTCATTATTTATTATAGTATTATTAGTTAGATTGATAGTGGCTTTAGTATTGGTTACATAGAAAGAGTCACCTTTATTAGTAGTTATCTTCGAAGAAGTAGCAGTAAAAGTTGCACTACCTTCAGCAGCATCACCAGACATTGATTGATATAAGAAAATATTTTTGTAAGTGGTTGATTTACCATTTAGTTTATTATTTGTATCTTCTAATTCACAATCTTCAATAGTTACGGAGTTTTTACCTTCGATTACGATTCCTTCTGAGGCTTTGGAAATTAACTTGGCATTTTTTACGGTTATATCAGCAGTTGAATATATAGTTGGAGATCCTTGCCCTGTTGTGGTATATGTTCCTTTATCGACTGTTACAGTTCCACCCCTCTATCAGTTCTAATAGCGGCACTTGAGGTACCGGCTGTTGTGATTGTTAAGTTTGAGGCAATCATAGTACCACCACCAGTTGTCATAATACCACCAGAATTATCTTTTGTAGTTGTGATTTTTGAGTCACTAATAGTTATAGTCGTACCATCACTTTTAGAATTATTAGTAGTAGCACTACCACCATAACTAAATACTCCATTTGCTCCAGTTGCGGATGTTTCGACTGTTATATTTTTCAAGGTTAGATTGGCTCCATCTTTAGCGATTATTGCAGAATTGGTACCATAAAAACTGGTATTATCTCCACCATCAGAATCTCCTGTTTTAGTAACTGTTATATTGGATATTGTAGAAGTTATATCTCCGGATATTGATAGAGCATTTTCGTCTTTTGTTGTTGAAGTGTAGGTACCAGATGTAATGGTTTCATCTTTAGTTATCTCTGTCTTGGCAGAGTATGTAGTAGTTGTACTTTTGTTAGTTTCTGTTTGAGTAGTGTTGGTATTTAAAAAGTACTTTGTTGTTACTAAAGATGAAGTATATGTTAAAGGTGCTGTTAAAATTATGGTTGATAAAATCATGATAGTTATTTTGTCTTTATTTATAAATACTTCTTTTGCTCTTTTTTTGTTGAAGTTAGACATTATCATGTAAATAATAGAGACTGCTAGAACTAAGCCTTCTAGACCAAAGATTACATAATATAGAGTTGGGAGTGTTTGAGTAGTTGACATGTTTGGCATACTAGGCATATTGCTTGGCATGTCACTTGGCATATTACTTGACTCATTGTTGTCACTGGCTTGACTAGCGTTGTTACTGCCTTGACTGGTATTGTCACTTTCAGTAACTGAATTATTTTGTTGTTTTTGGGTTGTTTCTGCTTGAGCAGAGTCCGGTTTTGCTGATGGAGTTTTAGAATCAGTAGTTTGATTTTGTTCTCCATCAGGCTTTTCCGGAGGTGTTTGATTGTTAGTGTTACTATCTCCAGTCGTGTTTTCATTATTAGAATTTGTACCTGGCATATCAGGTGGTGTCATATTATTATTCATTTCAGGTCTTGACATATCTGTTGTTGTCTTTACATTATTTTTTACATAAGTCATTGTAAAATAAATTGAACCAATACTTAGTAGCATTATGAGTGATACAACTATATTTTTTACAACTCTTTTACTCATAATATTTCCTCCTTATTCATTTTACATATTAGTTTATCAAGTATAAAGTAATAACACTTTTGTATTGATGTTACTACGAAATTATTTATTATTTTGTCGAGTCATGATGTTTACTTTTATAACTTTTTCATAAATATCTCCTTTCTTGATATTAGAATAGTACTTATTTATTAAACGAAAATTAATATAAAGAAAAAAGTTTTATTTTTTGAATAAAACTTTAAAGGTAGTCGTGCCATTTGAGGATGTAGCAGTTATTTCTCCATGATGATTTAGAACAATATTTTTAGCAATAGCAAGGCCTAAGCCATATCTATTTTCTTTACGGTTACGAGATTTATCGACACGATAAAATCTTTCAAATATTTTTTCTTCCTCTCCTTTAGGAATTTCTTCTCCTTTATTGGCAACAGTTAGAACAATATTATTATTAGAAGCAGTTAGAGATAGTTTCACAACTTCTTTGGCTTTAGAATGTTTTATAGCATTATCTAATAATATTTCAATTAATTGTCGGATACTGTTTTCATCATAGGACATTGATATGTTTTCATCTATTGAATAAGTTAATTTTATACCAGATTCATAGGCTTTGGCTTCAAATGTTAATACTGATAACTCAATAGTCTTAGATAAATTATTCTTTTTAAAGTCGTACGTTTCTTTTTTTTCTGATGAGGCTAAGTCTAGTAAATCACTTAAAAGATTAGCCATTCTAGAAGATTCACTTTTTATATTTTTTAACCATTTTCCTTCTTTAGGACTTTCTTCTAAGGCTTCAGTACTAGCAATAATCACAGATAATGGTGTTTTTAGTTCGTGAGAAGCATCTTCTATGAATTGTTTTTGCTTTTCAAAACTTGTTTTTACAGGGGTAGTTATCCATTTCGTTATATACTTTGATATTATAAATATTAGGATTTCTAGAAGAATAAATATAATGAATGAATTTAGTAAAGACATGGTTAGAGTTTGTTTAGACTTAGTGTTATCTAAAACGATTAGAGAGTCATTTTCATTATAGGCATAAGAATATTTTGTAAGATAAAGATTACCTATATATCTAGTCTTTAAATCTTTACTAGTTAGAATAGTTGTTGCGATAGATGAAATTTTTTTATTTGAGATGGTGTTATTGGAATGATTAATTATTTCTTTTATAGAGTTATTTTCATCTATTAAGATTGTATATATAGTAGAATCCATAAATTTAATGTTCTCATCAAGTTGGATTGGTTCTTTCTTTTCAGGTGGGGCTTTGACTTCTGACTGTTTATCTAGTGGTAATTTTTCATTTTTATTATTGGAGACAATATTTAAACTGTTATTTATACTTTTGTATTGCTCTATATATTTACCTGTATTATATGTAATAATATAACTTAGAGAGGTTATGGTTAAGATTAAGAAAATTGTATAAAATACTTTTTTAGTTAATTTATTCATCTTTTACCTCCATTTTATAGCCTAGTCCTCGTAGTGATTTTATATTGACATTTGAATCGATGGCTTTTAGTTTTTTTCTAATGAAGGATAAATACACTTCTAAGTTATTTGATTCTATTTCATTGTATACTCCCCAAACTTTATCATATATTTGTTCTTTAGATAATACTTGTTCTTTGTTGTTTATAAAGTATTCAAGAAGCATAAACTCTTTGCAAACTAACTCTACAGATTCATTTGACTTAGTACAAGTTAGTTTGGATGTTTTGGTATTTAATTCTAAGTCATTGTATTTTATAATGTCTTTATTTTCTTCACTAGTTCCTTTTAATTGGACGTTTACTCTGGCGAGGAGTTCTTCAATATGAAATGGTTTAGTTAGATAATCATTTGCTCCAAGATTAAAGCCTTCTAATTTGTCATCTAACATCGACTTAGCCGTTAGCATTATTACCTTGCTTTGGATGTTATTTTTTCTTATTTCTTTTAGAATTTCAAAACCATTTTTACTAGGTAACAGAACATCTAGGATGATTAAATCATATATACCAGTTAAGGCTTCATTTAGACCTTCTTCACCGTCTTGGTATATGTCAACTAGGTAGTTTTCTTTTAATAGTTTATCTCTGATAGCATCAGCAAGATTGTATTCATCTTCAATAATTAATATTCTCATAACTCATCCCTCTTAATAAGTATATATTTGTTTTATTAAATTAAAATTAAATATATTATAGCATAAGTTTTGTAAATAAAAGAAATAGTCTTACGGAGACTTGTCTTATACTTAAGATCTTGGCTCTGTTTGACTATTTCTTAGTAAGTCTTCTTTTTATACTTTCAGCAAAGTATTTATAAGTTTTTCTTTTTTGTTCTTTATTTGGAATAAAGTTTAAGTATAGATTTGGATCTAGTAGTTCTACTTCCATTATTTCGTAGTTAGAACCATTTTTAACTACGTCTAAACGCATAAATAAGTAACCTTTATAGTTTGGTACTTTTAGTATTTTAGAACCTAGAGATAAAAGTTCTTTTGGGACTTTATCTTCTTCTATGTATTGCACAGAGTTACGATCCATAAAGATATCATTATATTTTAGAACGACATTTACTAACTTGTCAGCAATATATACTAAGGAATATTCACCTTTATCAATATCTTTTATATATGGTTGAACTAGTATTTTGGCATTTTTAAATTTAGGAAGTAGTTCTTTTAGTTCTTCTTTGGTTGATACTTTGTAAGTATGGTAGCCACTTTCTGATATTGCTGGTTTTAAGACAATGGTTTTGTACTTTTTCAAGAAGGGAAGTATTTTAGTTTCTGATTCTTGATCATTTTCAATAAATAAAGTATCAATGTGTTTAATATTATTTTTATCTAGGATAGAAAATTGTTTTTCTTTATCATAGTTGTCTTTAATAATATTTAAAGGGTTTAAAGTTTTTATGTTGTTTTCTTCTAAATATTTTAACCAGTCATTCCAGGTAGATATTTTTCTATGAAAGCCCCAGGTAGACTTTATTAGGATAGTCTCATTATTTAGATTGTTTAATTCTTCCCAAGGCATTATTTTGGCATTGATACCGGCTTTATTAAGGGCATCTTTTAGGAAAAAATCTTCTCTTAGTTTATTTGCCCAAGTACTGGATGAGGCGATTATTACGTCTTCTTTTAGACTTTTTCTGTGGAAAAAGACGTAGATTTTATTTAGAAGTTTTAGTAAGCTGAATTTTAGATTTCTTAACTGTTTCATTTTAATTCCCTCACTGCTTTATTTATTAAATATAAATTATGGATTAAATCTTTTCTATCAATGGCAAAGTTTATTCTAGCAACCATTTCACCTTCATTTGGCCAAGAAAAACTTAGTCCGATTAAGAAGTTTATTTTTGTTTTTAGATAGATATATTTAACTAGTTCTTTTTCATCTGTAATAACCATATCTTTATATTTTTTCCCTTTTAGTTCTGTGAAGTCGGCTACTATGAAGAAACCACCTTCTGGGTAGGTGTGATCTTTTATTTTTAGACCTGGAGTACCAGAAGTTATTATTTTTATTTTTTCTTCATCTATTGTATAGTTTCTGATATCTTTCATGATTTCATTGCGGTTAGACTCACAGTTTTTATAGTCAATTCCATATATTAAGGCTTCTATTAGATTTAAGTGATATTTATATTCTTTAATTAGGCCTTTAAAGTATTTGTCGGCTTGTTTATATCGTCTTGCTGTACCATTGAAGGCTCCGGCTAAAGCAGCAGATTGAATATAAGATAAGGCATCTACTTCGTGGGATATTTGGGCTGTTACATCATTTATTATAGGAATTGGTGCAATAATGGCTCCGGCTCTTACCTGGGCTAGACCATATGATTTAGATAGACCAATTAAAGTAATAGTGTTGTTGAAGTATTTTGGAATACTTGCGAGAAAGAAGGCTTTATCTTCTTGATCAAAACCGATGTCACGGTAAATTAAGTCATCGATAACAAAGACTCCTTTTTCAAGACAGATGTCACCTAATTGTTCTAGAATATCCATTTTTTTACTGTTTAGGACTTTGCCTAATGGATTATGAGGATTCATATTTAAAAAAGCAACTACTCTTGGAATGTAGGATTCATTAGCAAATTCTTTTTTTAGGTTTGTATTTATTTCATCTATACGTTCACCTAGTAATTTAGGATTTATATAGAAGTCATCTTCTTCGCGTAGTTTTATTACTTCTACTCGGGCATTATCTATTTCAGTAAAAGCGGCAAAAATACCGTAGTTTGGAGCAGTCATTAAAATAACATCATTAGGTCTGGCGATAGCATTTACTATTAGATTATAAGCATGTGAAGTAGAATAAGCAAAGGCTACATTTTCAATACCAAGGCCATCATAGTTTTTTGATTTTTCTGTTTTGAAGCCTTCTTTTTCAAGGTAGTTGATAACACTGGCACGACAAGAATTATCTCCGGCTACGGTAGTTGGATATATATATAAGTATCTACTGAAAATGGCTTTTAGCATGTATTCACGACATAAAGGAAATGGTTTATATCTAAGGGGATTACCATTACGTACAGAGAACCATTCATCTACTTTAGGAACATTTTCATCATTATATTCTTCTAAGTCACGATAAAGAAGATTGTAAGCCTCATCTATTTTTTGAATTTCAGGATAGAAGGGCTTGTGATCTTTTCTTTTTCCTAAACTTCTAAATGAAGATACCGTTTCAGGATCATTTTCAGTAAATCTTTTTAAGGCTTTAGAAAAGTTCTTTTCATCAAAAGTGGAATGAACCATAGTATTTTCATAATGAAGAATATTGTGTATTTTCTTTTTAATTGATTTTTTATTTAATGCCTTTTTGATATGGCCTCACCTCTTTTTATGTGGTAATTACTTTATAATTTTACCCATTGTAAGTATATTTTATAATAATAATGGTTTATTTTCAATAGTATGTCATGCAGTTGAACTGTTTTGAAATGTTTTTTACAAATTAAAAAGCACCAGAAATGTATTAGATTTGGGTAGTGCTTTTATTGTTTGGATTATTAAATTGAGTTTTGACTTTTAATGACTTGTACCATTGGAATGGTTTATACTTTTTGTTGTTTGAATTGTTGCCTTGTCTCATATTTTTAGTTGCTTGAATTGTTTGATTTATATTCGGATACTAGAAGTTGGTACTTTGTGTCTAGGTCTTTGATATTTATGGGAATCTTTTTTAGGATTTCATCATTATTTTCAGAAACTAATTCGGATAGTTTTTTTCTAGTAAACCATTCTCGTTGATAGATACCAGTTGTATCTTCTTTACTATTGATAGATATATTAGTATTTACATTTCCATAGACGTCATAGTTTATTTTTAAAGTTAGGAAACCATCGGTAAAAACAATTGGTTTTAATTTGTCAGTTTCAGTAGTTAGGCCAATGTCTATTTTCATAATTTCGGAGAATGATTCTAAGGTATGAAAAATAAACATTATATCATCGTAGTATTTTGTTACAAATGGTTTGTTTGGTTTAGTGTCGTTGTCAAAGTAAATATCGTTGTCATCAAAATCTTTTAGAATGGTAAATGTTTCAGGATGAGAACCAATTCCGTAAAAGAAAGTTATTTTAGAGGTGTTGTTTGAAGTAGTTGCTAGAATGTTATCTAGTATTTTGGTATAAATTACTTCTGTTTCTTTGAAGATTTTTCCAGTTCTTTTGACAATGGTGTTATCTTTGTTTATTTTTTCTATTAGTTTAGAATTTACTTGGACTTCTTTTAGTTCACTGAATTTACTTTCAAGAGCTTTATATAAATCATAGAAACTGATTATAGTTTGAGTTGGTTTAATATTACCTCGTTTTAAGTAACTAGTTATTTTATTTTCTAAACGTTGATACTCTGACATATACATCATCCATTCATTTTTTCTTAATATACTAGCACAATATTTAATTAATAACAATATTTTTAGTTTATTGCCTAGCCTATTTTTTGTTTTTGGCATACTTTATATTGGTGAGGATAATGTTTTTATGGTTTTCTAATTTATCGCATGTTTCACAGGCTTTGATTGCGGCACTTTTTACTTGGAGTGTTACAATGCTTGGAGCGGCAATTGTTTTTTTCTTTAAGGAAGTTAGAAAAAGTATAATGGATGCTTTATTGGGGTTTTCGGCGGGAGTTATGATTTCGGCATCGTTTTGGTCACTTCTTAGCCCTTCGATAGAGTTAGCAGAAAGTCTTAATATGACGGCATGGGTTGTGGCGGTTTCTGGTTTTTTAGCAGGTGGACTATTACTATTTATTGGGGATAAAGTGTTTAATCATTTTTCTTCTAAGAGTAATGATACTAGTGTCGGGAAGTTTAAAAGATGTTTAATGCTAATATTTTCAATAACGCTGCATAATATTCCGGAGGGCTTAGTAGTTGGAGTAGCGTTTGGTTCTTTGGCATATGGAATTGAAGGAGCAACTTTGGCTTCGGCTATTACTTTGGCTATTGGGATTGGTCTTCAAAACTTCCCAGAAGGTAGTGCTGTTAGTTTGCCCTTAAGAAGAGATGGAATGAGTCGTGGTAAGGCGTTTTTTATAGGACAATTAAGTGGAATGGTCGAGCCTATTGCGGCTGTTATTGGAGCAATACTGGTTTTAAAAATTCAGACTATATTACCGTTCTTGTTAGCATTTGCGGCTGGAGCAATGGTATATGTTGTTGTTGAAGAATTAATTCCGGAGAGTCAGTCTAATACGAGAAAGGATTTGATGGCACTATTTACTTTAATTGGCTTTTCAATAATGATGATTTTGGATGTGGCACTTGGGTAGATTAGGATAGGTATGAATTGAGCTAAAACTGGATATAAATTAAAAAGACAGGTTTTTGATTAAACCTGTCCTTTTATTTACTCTAGGTATAATTTTTGCCCTGCTTTTAG
This sequence comes from uncultured Bacilli bacterium, assembly GCA_934168245.1. Lineage (GTDB taxonomy): Bacteria > Bacillota_I > Bacilli_A > RF39 > UBA660 > CAG-877. The sequence continues at coordinate 81,884 of CAKPMY010000003.1, read as the reverse complement.
GTAGATTCCATATAAGTCACTTTTTTGACAGATAAATATGGGTTGCTTGGTTGTGTCTGTTGGAGCTGTTGGTGTTTTTGGAGTTGTTGGCTCTTCTACTGGTAATTTTTCTTCTTCAATCATTTTAAATTTATAATTGTAGTCATTAATTATATTTATTGTTTTATCTATCCATAAACACTCTTCTGGTTTCTTTGGATTGTTTATGGAATAGTAGCCTTGGTTATTTTTATGCCAACCAGTTCCTGTAAACTTGCCTTTTCCACATTCGATATGGCAATGATTACCAGTAGCATTTCCTTTTGTTCCTTCACTATAAAACTCTTCGTTTTGGACTACTTTTTTGCCTACAAATAAGTTACTTACGTCATTAGCATGAGCAAACATCATAGTGAGATAATCCTTAGTACCATCTGGGTATTCTACTTTATCTATGCTTTCTAGCCAAACTTCATTGGCATCTTCAGGATAGATTTTTTTTATTATTCCTGTGAAAGGGGCCCTTATTTTACTTATGCTTGTATCTTTTCCGGCATCATCTATTGCATAACTGTCTGCATGTGTGCCTTCTCCATATCCTTGTGTTATTCGCATGTTTGGACAAGGATACAAGGGCTTTTCCATTAGATTCCCTCCTCCTTATTAATTATATTATCTTTTGATATATATAAACCTTTTTGTTTGGTTATATCGGTATATGATGACACTTTACCTTCTAAGGTTTTGTAAATAGTGTCAGCGCCAAGGAAGGAAAACATTCCGATCCAGAGACTGTTTGGAAAATCAATACTAGTAAATGTCATACAGAAGACTATTCCTACAAATATGTTAACAAATAATGAGTAGATTGCTAGATAATGACTACTTTTGAAACAGCATTTTGTTTTTTGAACAAAGGCACAGGTTATTGTGCTTAAGGCTACCGCGATTACTAAGGATTCTCTTAAATATTCTAATTTTAACATTCTTACCTCCTCTATGGTATTATATGCGGACACGTAATTTTGGTTACGAATTTTTAAGATGAGTCTTTGAATAATAGATTCTTTGCGAAAATTTTGGTATGTATGAAGAAGGATTTTCGTGCAATGCTGGAAATGGCAATTGATTTTATGAAATATTATAATAGTGTGAAGACAATTTTTGGCAAAAGAAAACCTTGGATAAATCCAAGGTTTGAAACTGTATAATTAACGTTTTGAGAATTGTGGTGCACGACGTGCTTTCTTTAAACCTGGTTTCTTACGTTCCTTCTTACGAGGATCTCTTGTTATGAAGCCTTTGGCTTTAAGAACTTTTCTAAAGCTATTTTCAGAATCAGCTGGAGTAGTTTTATCATAATCTAATAAAGCTCTTGTAATTCCTAAACGGATTGCTCCTGTTTGTCCTTGGAATCCGCCACCTTTTACTTTAGCATCTACATCGAACATTTCTCTAGTGTTTGTAACATCTAATGGTTGACATAAATCCATTACTAATACTTCGAAAGGTAAGTAGTCATGAACATCTTTACCATTGATTGTAATCTTTCCTTTTCCTGGAGTTAATGTAACACGTGCTACACTTGTTTTTCTATGTCCAGTTCCAGTATAAATATTTTTCTTTTCTTTTGCCATAAACCTAATCCCTTTCCTATTTTACTTCAAGCACTTCTGGTTTTTGTGCCATTTGTTTGTGCTCGCTTCCGGCATATACGAATAATTTCTTTGCCATTTCTCTTCCTAGTCTATTATGTGGAAGCATACCTTTTACAGCTCTTTCCATCATTTCAACTGGATACTGTTCTCTCATAACTTTAGCAGTTCTTTCTCTTAAACCACCAACATATTGAGAGTGATTGTAATACATCTTGTTTTCTAACTTGTTACCAGTTAGGTTAACTTTTTCTGCATTAACAATAATGATGTTATCACCACAGTCGATGTGTGGAGTATAAGTTGGTTTGTGTTTACCACGTAGATATGTAGCAGCTAATGAAGCAACTCTACCTAAAGATTTACCTTCAGCATCAATTACATACCATTTACGATTTACAGTTTCTTTTTTTTGCATATAACTTGTCATATTTTTTTCTCCTTTTACTTAAATCGAGTTTTCCCAGGACTCAATTTATGTGGGGATATTCGAATGTACCGATTATGATTATACTAAAAAAAGTATTAAAAATCAATACTTTTTTTGTTTATTTTGCGGTTGTTTATGTTTATCTTGCGATAATATCTTAATGGTTGTCTTTTAAGGATGTCTTACCTTTATATATAATATGCTATCAAGGTGTCTTAATGAGAAACGCTATATTAATGATTAACAAATATGATTAGTATTTTGCCATTAAAAGTTTCAATTATAATAAGAGTAAAATCCACGAAAAAAAGCATGTACAAATAATGTATATGCTTAATTTATTTGATGACTTAAGGCTTTTATATTTTTGATTTAAACATTAAAACTTGGTTTTTACTTTAACTACATCTTTGGAATTTTCAATAGGTATAGTTATAGTATCTTCTTGTGGTGTTGCTTTGTCTATAACCTCACTATACTGAGCAAGTTGTTCATCTGTTAATGAGGCAACAAACTCTTCGGCGTTTGCTATTACTATACTGTTTGCAATACTATTGCCTACGGCAGTAATTGAAGTAGCAAGTGTGATTCCTCCAAGTATTACGGCTTTTTCATCATCTGTTTTATTTTTGTTTAAGTAGATTTTACCCAATCCTACTGCTGTTCCAGTTGCTGTTGCTGCTAATGTTGTTGCATTAAAATTAATTACCATTTTTACATCCTCCTTTTTTGGCTTGTGATATTTGTTCACGTTCGCATTGTTCTTTTTTTAACATGGTTCTAAATTGTTGTAGTTGTTCAGCATTCATTTTAGCTATTATCTCATCTATACTTGGTAGTGCTATAGGATTATCTGTTTTAGATTTTTCCTCCATCACTGTATTAATTACTTCGGCGGCTTTTCCATATTCTTCTGTGCTTTTTCTTTGTTGCCCGTCTTCTAGTTTTTTGAAGGTTTCCTGTTTTTGTTCAAGACGATATATATTATAGTTTTGAGTATTGATGCACTGGAAGTTTATAAATGCAGAAGCGGCTTCAATGGCTAGAAACGATAGGGCAATTGGAAAACCGGCCAGGGCTATTCCTGTTAGTATAGGTATAGAAATCAGGTTAGTTAGTAGACTATCTTGATGAACTCTTTTATTCCAGTTTAAATACTTAAGTGTATCTGATGGCCTTTTACGATCTAGGTGATAATTTCTATTTTGCTCCCTATTCATTTCTTTTCTAAAGAGCATCTTTTGTTCACGATAATGCAATATTATTAATTTTCTCTCTTCCTCAGTTTTCGCTTTTTTTAATTTTTTCTTACACTTCTTATCACACTTTTTATCATACTTTTCTGTACAATTTGGAAAGTACTTTTTTAGAAGTTTAAATTTTAAATTTTCAACTTTAAGTACCACTTGTTGAAACCATTTAGCGCCAAGTCTTTCACAGAGGACTATTTTCTTTTGATATTCCTCTTTCGTTAATTTCTTCTTCATAACCAAATCCCCTTTTTATCTAGTTATTTCTCTTTGAATGGCTCTTATTTTACCACAAAAGTCAAAAAAAAGCAATCAAAACCTTTTTTCACACGGCTGATTGCAATTATTTGGTAGTATTTATCTAGAATAATTAATATTCTATATTTGTTAGATATAGTCCTTGAGGAGGAGCAGTTTTTCCAGATTTAGTGCGGTCTTTACTTGCTAAAATTTTTTCAACAGCTTCTGGGGATAATTTATTTTCTCCTACTCTAATTAAAATTCCAACCATATTGCGAACTTGATATCTTAAAAAACCATTTCCATGGAAAGTTATAATTAACTTATCAGACTTTTTCTCAATTGAGGCCTTATCGATAGTTCTAATACAATTTTCTTTTTCTTTATTTTCTGTTACAAAGGCCCTAAAATCATGTGTTCCAATAAAATATTTTATGGCTTTAGACATACTTTCTATATCTAGTTCATGGTTGTATTGGAAAACATAATTTCTTTCAAGAGGATTATATTCTCCTAAATTAATATAATATTTATACTCTTTTCCTTTGACATTATATCTAGCATGAAAATCTTTATCCACAATAGTTGTGGAAATTATATGAATATCATCTGGTAAATTACTATTTAGTGCTCTTTTTAGTTTGGCTTCTGTTATATCTATAGACAAATCTGTATGAGCACATTGACATAAAGCATGAACTCCTTTGTCGGTTCTACCTGTTGCACAAATTGAAGTTATTTGACCATTATTTACCTTTTCTAAGGCACTTTCTAGTTGCTGCTGAATGGTGTTTAGGCCAGGCTGAGTTTGAAAGCCAGAATAGTTTGTTCCGTCATAGGAAAATTTTAAAAGAAAGCGCATAAGTTACCTCCTATACATGTTTATATATATCCTTTATTAAATCTCTTATATCCTTATGATAAATTATTTTAGTACCTTTAGATTTTTTGGCTAAATAAGTTAGTTGAATTATACTTGGTACTTTGAAACGGTTCTTTTTTAAGAAGTCTACTCTTGTATAGGCTTCTGAAGTAGGAGAAGATAAAATTACTTCATTGTTTTTTATAAATAACATTTTATTGGTATATTTATATAATTTATCACTGTTGTCTTCTACAAATATTATAGTTTTATTAAATTGTTCTTTTAAGCGAGTCAATAATTGAAGCAATTTCTTTTCTTGTTGAAGATCAATATAAGTAAATGGATTATCAAATATTAAGATATTGGGATTTGATAATAGAGAAACAGCAAGTTGTAAAAAGAATTTTTCAGAAGTAGAAAGTGTTTCTATTTCTCTCTTTAAATACGTTTGATCTAGGCCAACGATGCGAAGTGAGTCTATTTTCTTTTTTACAGGGTCTTTTATTTTTAAAAGATCTTTTTTTATGACATAGTTCATGTAGTCTTCAACTGTTTTTATAAAGAAGAGACTATTTAGTTCTTTAATTATACTTATTCTTTGTTTTAATTGATCTTTTTCTTCTAAAGATAATTTTTCATTATTGATGTATACATCTATTTTATCTATATTTTCTAGGGATAGGATTGAAAGGATTGCTTCATGATTTGAAGTAGCAATACCAGTTATATTGCTGCTGTTGATTACAAAAGTAAAGTCTTTACTTGGTTCATATCTTATTTCCATAAAGTATTCACCAACCTATCCATATCTGTTTCAATATTACTTATTAGTTCATAATCACGTAACTTCACTGATAAATCTATCATAAATGGCAATTCTAAACCTATTTTATTTATAACATTATCATTTTCTAATACCTTTATAGGTGAGCCTTCTAAAACTACTTGACTGTCTTTTATAATGTATAAATAGTCTCCAAACAAACTGTCTTCAAGGTTTGAAACTGTCATAATTATAGAGATTTTATTTTCTTGGCGATAGTTATTAATCATAGTTATTAATTCTTGCTTTTCTGCTTCGGTTAATTTTACAAGAATATCGTCTAGGAGAAGAAGCTCTGGTTTTTGAATTAGGCAAAGACATAAATATAGTTTTAGTTGGTGAAAATAGTCTAGGGAATTAGGATTACTCTTTTGATATTTAGTTAGTTTGCTTTGTTTTAAAATCTCTTTTATAGTAGCACGTTTTATATTATGAAAACGTTTAGTTAGAGTTATGACAATTTCTTCTTCAACTGTTTTAGCATCAAATGAGTACTCGTTAGGAATTATTGTTTTAATTTTTAAGGCAAGATCTGTAATTTGATAGTGTTCTAAGCCTACTGTTCCTAAAAATATTTGATTTTTTGTAGAAATTTGACTATCTAAAGTTCTAATTAATGTAGTTTTTCCACAATTATTTGGGCCTGATAAAATAGTTAAAGTATTTTTAGGAAAAGTAATTGAAAAGTTGGTAAAGGCATATGGTAATGTTAAGTTTGTAATTTCTATTATATTATTTTGCATTTATACCACCCACTTTGCTTATTTATTATATAATAATAGTTATTAAAAGCCAACCTTTAGTTGACTTTTTTCTTTTGAATTCGGTATGTTATTCTAAGTAAGAATTTGTCGGATACAAAACGACTAAAGAACTTAGCACATTTCATTTTAAAACCAGGGATGATTAACATTTTATTTTTAAACATTTCATCGATTGCATATTTAGCAACATATTGACTTGATAATGGTTTTACTCCAAATCTTACACCGGCAACATTGTTGAAGTTTGTTGCGACTGGACCTGGACATAATACAGAAATGTGGACATTACTTTTTTTCTTTTTTTGTTCATAATATAGTGCTTCCGTTAATTGATAAACATATGATTTAGTGGCATAGTATGTTGCCATTAATGGTCCTGGCTGGAAGGCTGCTGATGAAGCAACATTTAATATATAGCCAGAATTTTTCTTTTCCATGTCTTTTAAAAAGGCCTTTGTTAATATGTGTACGGCTTTTACATTAGTATCAATCATAGATAGTTCTTTTGAAAGATCTGTTTCTGTGAAATAACCGAAGTCGCCAAAACCGGCATTATTTATTAAAATATCTATATTTTCTTTAGCGGTTAAAACATATAGTTCTTTTACTTTTTGCATATTGGCTAAATCGGCTACTATTATAGTTACCTTGGTAGGTAGTGTTTCTTGAACATGTTCTAGCTTTTCTTTATCACGACCTACTAAAATTAATTCATATTTTTTACTTGCTAAATATCTGGCCATATCTAGTCCTATACCAGATGAGGCCCCTGTTATTAATACTTTCATGCTAACCTCCTTTTATGTTATCTACTATTTAATTATACAATATTTGGTAAAAAAAGAAAATTAGTATATACAAAAAAAGACACTATTTCTAGTGCTTTTTCATATCATTATTCTGCTTTTTTTGCTTTTTTAGCAGCTTTCTTTTCAGTTTTTTCTTCGCTTGGCTTAGCTTCATCTACTAATTTTAAAATAACCATTAACGCGTCATCGCCACGTCTTTCAGTTAGTTTTAAGATTTGTGTATATCCACCATTACGATTTTCATAACGTTTTGCTAAATCGTTGAAAATTTTATCAACAACAGCTTTATCGTTATGTAAGAATGCTAATGCTTTACGACGAGAAACTAAATCGCCTTTTTTACCATAAGTAATCATTTTTTCAACGAACTTACGTACTTCTTTGGCTCTAGTTTCAGTAGTAGTAATACTTTCGTTTAATACTACTTGTTTAGTCATTGTAGCTAGCATACTTCTTCTATGTTTGTTATCTCTTCCTAATTTTCTATATGCCATAGTTAAATCCTCCTTACTTATTAATCGTCATCACGTAATACTAGACCCATATCTCTAATTTTGTCTAATACTTCTTTTAGAGATTTTTTACCTAAATTACGTATTTTCATCATATCAGATTCACTTTTATTTACAAGGTCTTGTAAAGTATGAATTCCAGCTCTCTTTAAGCAGTTATATGCTCTTACTGAGAAATCTAAATCTTCGATTGAAGTTTCTAATGCTTTTACTTTTGGATCTTCAGTTTTTTCAATCATCATTCCACTTACGTCAGCAATTGCTGAAAGGTCTGTTAAAATTGTGAAATGTTCAATTAAAATACGTGAAGCTAAAGCGATTGCTTCTTCTGGTTTAATTGAACCATTTGTCCAAACATCTAAGATTAACTTGTCATAACTTTCATCTTGTCCAACACGAGCACTTCCTACTTCGTAAGAAACTCTTTCGATAGGAGAATATAATGAATCAATAGCAATAACCCCTGCTTTCTTTATGTCATATATCTTCTTATTTGCTTCACTCTTAACATATCCACGACCATTTGTAACAGTCATTTCCATATTTAGAGAACCACCTTTTGATAAAGTTGCAATTACTTTATCTTTATTGATTACTTCGATATCAGCATCGTGTTCTATATCACCAGCAGTTACTTCTCCTTCTTTGGTAGCATGTATACGAACTACCTTTGGTTCATTTGAATGATTTTTAAATACTACACCTTTTAAATTTAAGATAATAGTAGTTACGTCTTCATATACTCCGTCAATAGTTTGGAATTCATGAAGGACACCATCGATTTTAATACTACTAATTGCACTACCTGGTAGAGATGATAACATTACTCTTCTTAAAGCATTACCGATTGTAGTACCAAATCCTCTTTCTAATGGTTCTAATTCAAATCTACCATAAAAATTACTCTCTATAGAATCTGTTATTTTATAAATTGGTTTTTCAAATTGTAACATGAAACTAACCTCCTCTTTGCCAGTCTTTTTATTTTTTATTATCCACGTGGACGTTTTGGTGGACGGCATCCATTATGTGGAATAGGTGTAACATCTGTAATTGCTGTTACTTCTAATCCAGCAGTTTGTAATGAACGAATTGCAGTCTCACGACCTGGTCCTAAACCTTTAACGCGAACTTCAACTTTACGCATTCCCATGTCGTAAGCAGCTTTTCCTGCATTTTCAGCAGCCATTCCAGCAGCGAATGGAGTTGATTTTTTACTTCCTTTAAAACCAATAGCACCAGATGATGCCCAACTAATTACATTACCATCTTTATCAGTTAGTGTTGTAATTGTATTGTTAAATGTTGAATGGATATGTGCTATTCCTTCTGGAACATTCTTTTTAACTTTTTTCTTTCTAGTTTTATAAGCCATAAGTCTTACCTCCTTTTTTAATTTTTACCTTTTAACTAAACTTTCTTTTTATTTGCAACAACTTTTCCTTTACCCTTACGAGTACGAGCGTTACGATTAGTTCTTTGTCCTCTTACAGGTAATCCTTTTTTATGACGGCTTCCTTGATAAGAGTTAATCTCCATTTTTGTCTTAATATTCATACTGATTTCACGACGTAAGTCACCTTCAGTTAGATGTTTATTAATTTCATCACGGATTTTAACTAAATCTTCTTGAGATAAATCCTTTGTTTTTGTTGTTGGATCAATATTTACTTCTTTAAGAATTTGTTTTGCTAGATTTCTTCCGATACCATAAATGTAAGTTAATGATATACAGATATGCTTATCGTTTGGAATATCTACACCCTTAATACGTGCCATTTAGTACACCTCCTATTATTATCCTTGAACTTGTTTGTGTTTTGGATTTTCACAAATAATTCTTATTTTACCTTTGCGTTTTACAACTTTACATTTTTCGCAAATTGGTTTTACTGATGCTTTTACTTTCATAATATCCCTCCTATTATTTACGATAGGTAATACGCCCACGTGTTAGGTCATAAGGCGATAGTTCTATCATTACGGTATCTCCTGCTAAGATACGAATATAGTTCATTCGTATTTTACCAGAAACGTGGGCTTCCACAATGTGTCCATTTTCTAGTTGAACTTTGAATTTCCCTCCTGGGATGATTTCAAGAACTTTACCCTCTATTTCTATTGTATCTTCTTTAGCCATCTTTTCACTCTCCTGTCAATATTTTATATCCATCGGCAGTAACAACTACTGTATGTTCAAAGTGGGCTGATGGACTTCCGTCTTGTGTATCTATTGTCCAATCATTATCATGAACAAAGATTCTAGGGCTTCCTAATGTTAGCATTGGTTCAACAGCAATTACCATTCCTTCTCTTAGTCTAGGTCCGGTATTTGGGGTTCCATAATTTGGAACTTCTGGATCTTCATGAACTGAAGTTCCAACGCCATGTCCACATAATTCTCTAACTACACCTAACTTGTGTTCTTTAGCATATGTTTCTATGGCATGTCCTATATCACCAATTCTATTACCTGGCTTTACTTGTTCTAATCCGACAAATAAAGATTTTTCAGTATGTTCTAATAAATAGTCTACTTCTTTTGAAACATCTCCAACTTTATAGGTCCATGCAGAATCGCCATGATAACCTTTGTAGCATGCTCCGATATCTAAAGATACTATATCTCCATTTTTTAGAACATAATCACTTGGAAAACCATGGACTACTTCTGAATTAACACTTATACATAAAGCGGTTGGAAACCCTTCATATCCCTTAAAAGAAGGTGTTGCTCCTTGACTTCTAATAAAAGCCTCGGCTAATCTATCTAATTCTTTTGTTTTGATTCCTTCTTTTACATATGGTTTTATGTATTGATGTGTTTTATAGACAATGTTACCAGCTACTTGGAGTAGTTCAATTTCACGTTTGCTTTTAATTGTAATCATTTGATCATCTCCATTAATTTTCACTAATAATTTTATCTATCTCTTTGAATACATTTTCAACAGTGTCTTCACCGTTTACTTCATGTAATACATTTTGTTTTCTATAGTGCTCTATAATTGGTTCTGTTTTTTCTAGATACATTTGATATCTAGTTTGGAAAGCCTCTAGGTTATCATCATTACGTTGATATAACTTTCCACCACAATTATCACAAACTGATTCAATTTGTGGAGCACTAGCTGGGTCGTTGATATTGAAAATTGTTTTGCAGTCTTCACATATTCTTCGACCAGTTATTCTTTTTTCTAGTGTTTTTTCATTGATGTTTATATAAATTACATTACCTATTGTATAACCTAAGTTTGCTAAGATTTTGTCATATTCGATTGCTTGCTCTAAATTTCTAGGAAAACCATCAATTATAAAGCCGTTTTTACAATCGTCTTTTGATAATCTATCTTGAATTAATTGATAAGTAATTTCATCTTTTACTAATTTTCCTGAGGCTAGTGTCTCAAATACATAATGTCCTAGTTCACTATCTTCTTTTGATATTTCTCTTAAAATATCACCAGTTGAGATGTGAGGAATATGGTATTTAGCAACTACTAGTTCAGCTTGTGTCCCTTTACCTGCAGCAGGTGGGGCAATAAACATAATATTTTTCATTACATTACCTTCTACTATATCCTCTTTTATAACTACGGCTTAATAAACTTCCTTCTAATTGTTTATATGTTTCAAGAGCTACACCTACAACGATTAATAATCCTGTACCACCAATTGTTACTGATGTTGGTAGACTTGTAAACTTAGCGAAAAGTATTGGTAAGCCTGCTATAACTACTAAGAATGTTGCTCCTAGTATTGTTAGTCTTGATAATACTTTATCAATGTACTTTTTAGTTTCTTCACCAGGTCTTATTCCAGGGATGTAACCACCATTTTCTTGTAAGTTCTTTGCAAATTCTTCTGGTTTTAATTGAATAAATGTATAGAAGTACGCAAAGAAGAAAATGAATACTACATAAATTAAGAATCCAACTGGAGTTGTATAAGTTAAATACTTTTGTACAAATACAGTGAATGATTCATTTTTTATTACCTGAGCAATAATACTTGGTATTGATAATAAACTTGATGCAAAGATTACTGGAATTACGTTTGCTGAATTAAGTTTAATTGGCATGAAACTTTGAGCGGCACTTCCAAATGCAGATGTTGACTTGTTTGCATATTGAATTGGAATTCTACGTTCAGCTTCCTGAATGAAGATAACTCCAACAACGATTGCAAAGTAAATAATTACGAAGATTAGGAATTTTATAATACCTAAAGTAATTACTTGCGTTGTTCCTTCAAAAGTTATTAAACCTTTAAAGGCATCAATAAACATTTGTGGAAGTGTTGCTATAATACCAGCCATGATTATTAAACTCATTCCATTTCCAATACCCTTTTGAGTAATTTGATCACCTAACCATAATAGGAAAGATGTACCAGCAGTTAGAACTGTTGAAATATATAAATATTCCATTGGAGTACCAGTTTTACCGATGAAAGCAAATGCAAAGGCATAACCTTCAATAAAGGCAAACACAATACCCATGTATCTTGTAATTTGATTTATTTTTTGTCTTCCTGTTGGTCCTTGTTTACTCAACTCTGAAAAATAAGGAATAATGTCCATTTGTAATAATTGCATGATAATTGAAGCAGTAATGTATGGCATTACACCTAGGGCGAATATTGAGAAGTTCTTTAAGGCTCCTCCACCCATTGTATTGATTAACTCTAAGAATCCTAAATTACTTGTAAGATCCTTTGTTCCTGGAACTCTTATTGATATTCCTAAAATGAATATTGTTAGAGCACCAAGTGTAAAATATATTCTATGTCTTAAATCTTTATTTGTCGCTGTGAATAATTGCTTCATAGACTTAAACATATTAGATCACCTCAGCTTTGCTACCTGACTCTTTAATCTTTTCTAATGCACTTGCTGAGAATTTATTAGCTTGGATTGTAAGTTTCTTTTCTAATGTTCCATTACCTAAAACTTTTACTCCATCTAATTGATTTTTAATTATTCCAGTTTCTTTTAATAAAGCTGGTGTAACAACTGTTCCTTCTTCAAATCTATTTAGACTATCTAAATTGATAACAGCGTATCTTGTTCTAAAATTATAGTTTTTAAAACCTCTCTTTGGAAGTCTTCTAAATAATGGTAATTGTCCACCCTCGAATACTGGATTGATACTACCACCAGAACGTGCTTTTTGTCCTTTTTGACCCTTTCCTGAAGTTTTTCCAATACCAGAGCCTGGTCCACGTCCAACACGTTTTTTAGCATGAGTAGCACCGATATTTTTTTCTAATTCATGTAATTTCATTATCCTAATATCTCCTCTACTGTTTTGCCACGAAGTTCTGCTACTTGCTCTGGAGTCTTAATTGACTTTAAAGCATTTAGGGCAGCTGTAGCCATATTTAATTTTGTTCTTGCTCCTAATGATTTAGAAACAACATCACGAATTCCTGCTAAATCTAAGATAGCACGAACAGATCCACCAGCAATGATACCAGTACCAGCAGCAGCAGGTTTAATTATAACTCTAGCAGCTCCAGCAGTTCCGATTGCTTCGTGTGCAACTGTTCTTCCATCAATTAGAGGTATTGTGATTAAATTTTTATTAGCATCTTGAATTGCTTTTTTGATTGCATCAGGTACTTCGTTAGCTTTTCCGATTCCTAAACCAACTTTACCTTTACGATCTCCGACAACTACGATAGCAGAATATCTTCTTTGACGTCCACCTTTGTTAACTTTAACAACGCTTTTAACATCAATTACTAATTCTTCTAAAAGTTTGTCTTTAGTCTCACGAGATTTCTTTTGCATAATACCCTCCTATTAGAATTCTAATCCATTTTCACGTGCTGCTTCAGCTAAAGCTTGTACACGTCCGTGATAAAGGTATCCACCTCTATCGAATACTACTTTTGTAATTTTTGCTTTTTTTGCTTTTTCAGCGATTGCTTTTCCAACAACCTTTGCTGCTTCTACATTACTTCCGTTTTCAATCTTTAAATCTTTGTCTAATGAGGAAGCAGATACTAGAGTAGTATTAGCTGTATCATCGATTATTTGTGCATAAATGTCTTTGTTTGAACGGAATACACATAATCTAGGTACTGCGCTTGTTCCCATAAGTGTTTTACGAATTCTTTCATGACGATTAATACGCATACTATTACGAGATTCTTTTTTTATCATTTTTATTTCTCCTTCCTACCTATTAAGCAGCTTTCTTTCCTTCTTTACGACGAATATGTTCGTCTTTGTAACGAATACCTTTACCCTTATATGGTTCAGGTTGTCTTACTTTTCTAACGTTAGCAGCAAATTCACCAACTAATACTTTATCAATACCTTTGATAGCGATTTCAGTATTACCATTTGCCTCTACTGTTAATCCAGCTGGAACTTTCATTTCTACTGGATGTGAATATCCAGCATTAATTACTAATTTATCACCTTGAACATTGAAACGGTAACCTACACCAATGATTTCTAATGATTTTGAATATCCATTAGTTACACCAATAATCATGTTATTGATTAGGGCATTCATTGTACCGTGCATTGCTTTAGCACTTTCATTTAAACGTTCTAAAATAATTGTGTTACCTTCTTGTTTCATTGTAATATCTTTTAACATTGGTTGTGTTAGAGTACCCTTAGGTCCTTTTACAGTGACAACATTATCGATATTTTCAACAGTAACTCCCTCTGGAACTGTAATTATACGATTTCCAATACGGCTCATATTGACACCTCCTTATATTTTATTCAATTACCAAATATAAGCTAGAACTTCCCCACCTATATTTTCTTTACGAGCTTGTTTATCAGTCATAATTCCTTTTGATGTAGAAATAATTGCTATTCCTAAACCATTTAATACTTTAGGTACTTCATCGTTTTTAACGTAAACACGAAGTCCTGGCTTGGAAATTCTTTTTAGCCCAGTGATAACTCTTTCTTTCTTGTTATACTTTAATGTTAAAACAATTGTTCCTTGAGCATCATCTTTAACTATTTTATAATCTTTAATAAATCCTTCTTCTTTTAAAATCTTAGCGATTTCTTTCTTTATTGTAGAAGCAGGAACGCTTACTTCTTCATAACGCATTTGGTTAGCATTACGAATACGTGTTAACATATCTGCAATTGTATCTGTTACTACTGCCATTTTGACTCCTCCTTTCCAATTACCAACTTGATTTTTTAATTCCTGGTATTTGTCCTTTATAAGCTAATTCACGGAAGCAAATACGGCAGATTCCGAACTTGCTTAAAACTGCGTGTGGACGACCACAACGACTACATCTTGTATACTCACGTACTTTGTATTTTTGTGGGCGATTAGCTTTTATAATCATACTTTTCTTTGCCATAATATTCCTCCCATTACTTTTTAAAAGGAATTCCAAGTCCATTTAATAAGTCAAATGATTCTTCATTAGATTTAGCTGTTGTTACGAATACGATATCCATACCTCTTACTTTAACAACATCATCATAATCTATTTCAGAAAAGATTAATTGTTCTTTAATTCCCATAGTGTAGTTTCCTCTACCATCAAAGGCTTTTGCACTAACACCACGGAAGTCTCTTACACGTGGAAGTGAAATTGAGATTAACTTATCCATAAAGTTATACATATTTTCTCCTCTTAGTGTAACTTTGCAACCGATTGGTTGACCTTCTCTTACTTTAAATCCAGCAATTGACTTCTTTGCTTTTGTAACTACTGGTTTTTGTCCTGATAATTTAGCAAGGTCTGCTACAGCTGCATCTAATAATTTAGAATTTGATGTTGCATCACCTACTCCAATATTAATAACAATTTTTTCTAACTTTGGAACTTCCATTTTTGACTTATAATTATATTTCTCCATTAAACTTGGAACAACTTCATTTAAGTATTTCTCTTTTAGGCGGTTCATAGTTACCCTCCTTCCAACTAATCAAGCTTCTCGTTTGATTTTTTTGCTATTCTTATTTTTTTACCTGTTTTTGTATCTGTTGTATGTCCTATTCTAGTTCTTTTTTTAGTTTTAGGATCAATTATCATAACATTTGATGCATTGATTGGTGCTTCTATTTCTAAGATTCCACCAGATTCTTGTCCTGTAGGTTTTTGATGTTTTTTAACAACGTGAACACCTTCAACAATAACTTTATTTTCTGCTCTTAATGTTTTAATTATTTTTCCTTTTTTACCTTTGTCAGAACCAGCGATAACTACAACTTCATCTCCTACTTTAAAGTTCATATTTATCCTCCTCTTATAGTACTTCTTTTGCTAAAGATACGATTTTCATGTAATCTTTATCACGAAGTTCTCTTGCTACTGGTCCAAAAATACGAGTACCTACTGGACTCTTGTCATCACGAATGATAACACAAGCATTGTCATCGAACTTAATATAACTTCCATCTTCACGACGAACGCCTTGACGACTACGAACGATAACTGCTTTTACAACTTTTCCTTTTGGAATTGGTGAATTTGGAATGGCATTTTTTACTGTTCCAACTACTACATCACCAATGTTACCTGTTTTAACTTTACTTCCACCTAGAACACGGATTACTAATAATTCACGAGCTCCAGAGTTGTCAGCAACCTTCATACGGCTTTCTTGTTGTAACATAGATTATTCCTCCTTCTCATCTAAGCGTTAAATAATAACTGCTTCTTTTACGATTTCTTTTAAATAGAAATGCTTAGTTTTTGATAATGGTCTAGTTTCTACTATTCTAACTATATCTCCAACTTTTGCTATATTCTTTTCATCATGTACACAATATTTCTTAGAGCTTTTAACTCTTTTGTGATATAACGGATGGTTTTTATAAGTTTCAACTAATACGCTTATTGTTTTATCATTAGTTGCGTTAACTACTTTACCAACTAATTCTTTACTAACTTTCTTTTCCACTTTATACCCTCCTATTCGCTAATCTCACGTTCTCTTAGAACGGTTTTATATCTTGCAACGGTGTGTCTTAATTCTCTGATTCTAGAAGGTTTTTCTAGGTTACCTGTTGCTTGTTGGAAACGTAAATTAAATAATTCTTCTTTTGCTTCAACTAGTTTTTTGTTAATTTCTTCAGTTGATAGTTCTCTAATTTCTTTAACCTTCATTTTACTCACCTTTGCTTTCTTTCATTACGAATTTTGTTGCTACTGGTAATTTATGAGAGGCAAGGCGTAATGCTTCGCGAGCTACTTCTTCAGTTACTCCAGAAATTTCAAACATGATTTTTCCTTCTTTAACTACAGCAACCCATCCTTCAACGTTACCTTTACCTTTACCTTGTCTTGTACCAATAGGCTTTTTAGTTAATGGCATGTGTGGGAAAATATTAATCCATACTTTACCACCACGTTTCATATAACGTGTCATAGCAATACGAGCAGCCTCGATTTGATTAGCAGTAATCCAAGCTCCTTCTTTTGCTTGTAGACCATAATCTCCGAAGTGTAATTCTCTGTTTCCACGAGATCTACCTTCATAAGGTAATCTATGTACACGACGATATTTAGTTCTTGACGGTATTAACATATTAATTACCTCCTTTAGCCTTTTTATTTAGGATTTCTCCTTTATAGATCCAAACCTTTACACCAATCTTACCGAATGTTGTATCTGCTTCTGATGTAGCATAATCAATATCAGCTCTTAATGTATGTAGAGGAATAGTTCCTTCAGTGTATCCTTCACTACGTGCCATATCAGCACCACCTAAACGTCCAGATACGCTTGTTTTGATTCCCTTAGCTCCTGCTTTCATTGCATTTTTGATTGCACGTTTTTGAGCCATACGGAATGATGCTCTGTTAGTTATTTGATTAGCGATTGAATCAGCAACTAATTGAGCGTTTAAATCTGCTTTTTTAATATCAACGATTGTGATTTGAACATTTTCATCAGCAACCTTTGATAGTTGTTTTCTTAATTTATCCATTTCTTCTCCACCGTGTCCAATAATAACACCAGGTTTTGAAGAGTGAATTACAACTTCGCATCTTTTTGCATTTCTTTCGATTTCAACTTTAGCAACACCAGCGTTTTTTAGATTCTTTGTAATATAATCACGAATCTTAACGTCTTTTGCTAAAAACTTAGCGAAATCTTTATTGTTAGCATACCATTTTGCTTCCCAATCCTTGTTAATGCCAAGTCTTAGTCCATTAGGATTTACCTTTTGTCCCATTTTGTAACCTCCTTATTAGTTTTTTGTAGCCACTACTATAACGATGTGACTAGTTCTATGATCTCTATGTCCAATATGAGAACGTGAATCGAAGAAATGACGTTTCATAACAGGACCAGCATCTACTCTTGCTTCTTTAACATAAAGTGTTGCAGCATCTGCACCATTATTATTAACAGCGTTAGCAATAGCAGAGTCTAATACTTTTTTTGTAAGTCTTGCTGACTTATTATTAACATTATTTAATATGGTTAATGCTTCTTGAACGCTTTTACCACGAATCATATCTGCTACTAAGCGAGCTCTAATAGGTGATAATCTTAATCCTTTAGCAATTGCTTTTGCTTCCATATATTTACCCTCCTAGTCATTTTTTTATTTCTTTTTGTCTGAACCATGTCCACCAAATTTACGTGTTAAAGCAAATTCTCCTAATTTGTGTCCAACCATATCTTCAGTAACATATACTGGTATAAATTCTTTACCATTGTGTACTGCGAATGTGTGTCCTATGAAATCAGGAAAAATAGTGGAACGGCGTGACCAAGTTTTAATGACTTCTTTTTTTCCAGACTTATTTAATTCTTGAACCTTCTTTAGTAATCTATCGAAAACATAAGGTCCTTTTTTTAAACTTCTTGCCATCTTTTAATCATCCTTTCCTATTTACTATTGCGACGACGTACTATGAACTTGTCAGATTGTTTTTTCTTACGTGTCTTTAATCCAAGTGCAGGTTTACCCCATGGAGTCATTGGTGCTTTACGTCCTACTGGAGCACGTCCTTCACCACCACCATGTGGATGGTCATTAGGGTTCATAACAGAACCACGAACTGTTGGTCTAATACCCATATGACGTTTACGTCCTGCTTTTCCGATTTTAACTAGTGAAGAGTCTTCATTACCAACTTCTCCAACTGTTGCCATACATGATTCTAATATTTTTCTTTGTTCTCCAGATGATAAACGAACCATTACATAGTTATCTTCACGACCAAGTATTTGTGCAGATGTACCAGCACTTCTTGCTAGTTCTCCACCTTTTCCTGGACGAAGTTCAATGTTATGAATCATTGTACCTACTGGAATGTTAATTATTGGTAATGCATTACCAACTTTGATATCAGCATCTGCTCCTGCTACTACTGTCATACCAACAGTTAATCCTTTTGGAGCGATTATATATCTTTTTTCTCCATCTGCATAATTGATTAATGCAATGTTTGCAGTTCTATTTGGATCGTATTCAATGCTTGCTACTGTTCCAGGTACGTTTAATTTGTTTCTCTTGAAATCAATGATACGATATTTTCTTTTAACACCGCCACCTTGATGACGAACTGTTATCTTACCTTGATTGTTACGTCCACTATTTTTCTTTATTGGAGCAACAAGTGATTTCTCTGGTGTACTAGTTGTAATTTCATCATTAACTAGTGCAGTCATTTTTCTACGTCCTGGTGTAGTAGGTTTAAAAGTTCTGATTGCCATAATTTTTCTCCTCCTTAACCAAGATCAATTGTTTGTCCTTCTGCAAGAGTAACAATTGCCTTCTTTGTACGATTTGTTAATCCTGTGTAACGACCAACTCTTCTTTTCTTAGGTTTTACATTCATTGTTCTTACTGATGTAACCTTTACTTTAAAGATTTTTTCAATTGCATCTTTAATTTCTAATTTTGTAGCATTTGGAGCAACTTTGAAAGTATATTTTCCTTCTGCTTTTGCAATTTGTGATTTTTCAGTAATAACTGGTGCTTTGATTATTTCTAAATACTTAGTGTCTTTCATTATTTAAGCACCTCCTCAACTGTTTTTAATGCTTCTTCTGTAATTACCATAACGTCTGTGCTAACTAAGTCTAATACATTGATTTCTTCAGCAGCTATTAATACAACGTTTTGTAAGTTTCTAGAAGCTAAGATTAAGTTGTCATCAAATTCTTTAACAACTAGTAATACTTTTTTATCAGCAACTTTTAATGCTTCTAATAAACTAAGCATTTCTTTTGTTTTTGGAGTTGATAAACTGATGCTTTCAACAACCATAATTGCTTTTTCTAAAGCCTTATCACTTAATGCTGATTTTAAAGCTAATCTTCTTTCTTTTCTGTTTTGTTTTTTACTATAATCTCTAGGCACTGGAGTTCCATAATTTCCTCCACCTACCCATTGAACAGCTCTAATTGAACCTTGACGAGCACGTCCTGTTCCTTTTTGTCTCCATGGTTTTCTTCCTCCACCAGAAACTTCTGAGCGGTTTTTAGTTTTATGTGTTCCTTGTCTTAATGATGCCATTGTTAAGATGATTGCATCGTTTAAAACAGCTTTGTTTGGGGTAATTCCAAATATTTCTTCGTTTAAATTAATGTCCTTTACTTTTTCACCTTTTAGATTTAAAAGTTCTACTTTTTTCATCTACGATTCCTCCTTTCATCACTTATATTATTGAATTTTCTTTCTTTATTATATAGCGTGATGATTTTATTCAGCTGATGTTTCTGTGTTTTCTTCAGTTACTGTTTCTTCAACAACTTCTTCTACAGTTACTGGTGCAGCATAAGTTATTAAGTCAGCAGCTGCTAATTTAACATTAGGTTTCTTTACTGCAGTACGAATCATAACAAATGATTTCTTTGGACCTGGAACATTACCTTTAACTAAAATTACATTGTTTTCAGTATCTACTGAAATTACCTCTAAGTTTTGAACTGTTCTTTGAACATTACCCATTTGTCCAGGCATCTTCTTACCTTTTAATACGTGCATTGGTAATAATGTACCTAGTGAACCAACACCTCTATGGTATTGAGAACCGTGTCCCATTGGACCTCTTGTTTGGTTATAACGTTTAATAACGCCTTGGAAACCTTTACCTTTACTTGTTCCTGTAACATCAACCATTTCCCCAGCTTCAAAAACGTCAACGTTAACTGTTTGTCCTAATGTATAGTCATTAACGTTTACTCCTCTAATTTCTTTTAAGAAGCGCTTAGGTGTTGTGTTAGCTTTGTTTGTATGACCCATTTTTGGTTTGTTGCTTAAGTTTTCTCTTACAGTATCTGTTGCAAGTTGAATAGCATCATAACCATCTTTTTCAACTGTTTTGATTTGAGTAACTACATTTGGTTCTACTTCAATAACAGTAACCGGAATTAATTTACCATCTTTAGTAAATGTTTGAGTCATTCCGATTTTTTTACCTAAGATTCCTTTCATCACTATTTCCTCCTATTATTTTGTTGTGATTTGAATATCTACTCCGCTTGGTAAATCTAAATGAGCTAATGCCTCAATAGTTTCCTTGCTAGGATTCTTGATATCAATAAGTCTTTTGTGTGTACGTCTTTCGAATTGTTCACGTGAATCCTTGTATTTGTGTACAGCACGTAAAATTGTAACTTTTTCAATTTCAGTTGGTAGTGGTACTGGACCAGAAATTACTCCACCTGATCTTTTAGCAGTTTCAACAATTTTCTTAGCAGCATTATCAAGTACTCTGTGATCGTACGCTTTAATTCTGATGCGAATTTTTTCTGTTGACATTTTAAATCCTCCCTTCGCCTATATCTAGTATAGACTTGCTCCGTGCAAATAACCCGATAACCAATTAACAACTTAACCTGGTGTATCAGCAACCTCGCACATCTAAGCAGTCACACATGGTTAATTATAACAGGTGTCCTATTTATTTGCAAGTGTTTTTTCAATAATTTTGTTATTTTACAAGGAAAAAAAGCACATTTATGATTTTTTGTCTAAACGTACTCTTTCCTTTTTATTATTTGTTATCAATTTTATAGAGGCTGGCGCTATTAAAGATTTACCAAATTTAGCATTAATTTTGTCAAGTGTTTCTTGGATTTCATCTGTTTCATCAGGTTTTTCTTCTTCAAATAAAGATAATTGGTAGTCATTATTGGTCGTTAAATCAGCAAGACGTAGACCAATTAGTCTTATTTTATCGCCTTTGTAACTTTTTCTAAATATTTCTAAGGCTAGTTTATAGATGTCTTTTATATTGTTGCTAGGCCTTTTTAGTTTTTCTTGGGCAGAATAATTTTCAAAATCACTATTTTTATAGAAGATGGCTACAGTTGTTGCAAATTGTTTTTGTTTTCGTAAGTCCCTGGTCGTAGTTTCTACAAAGGTTAGAATCATTTCAGCTAATTTATCTTCATTGTTACAGTCATATGGAAGGGTTTCTGAAATACTAACACTTTTAGTTTTGGAATTTCTTTTAGCGACTTTTGAATCGTCTATTCCATAAGCAGCATTATGTAAATACTCAGCTTGACTTTTAAAATGGCGGGTTAGGAGTTTTAAATCTGTTTTGGCTAGTTGTTCAACGGTATAGATGTTTAGTTTATTTAGAGTTTCTTTGGTACTTTTGCCGACCATTAATAAATCACCAACATCTAGTGGCCAGAGTTTTTGAACAATTTCGTTTTTTAATAGAGTGTGAACTTTATCAGGCTTTTCGAAGTCTGATGCCATTTTAGCACAAAGTTTATTATTACCAATTCCAATATTTACGGTATAGCCAAATCTTTTCTTTATATCATCCTTTATATAATAGGCAAGTTTTTGATAGTCCTTATATAGGTAGTTTGTTCCAGTCATATCCATGAAGCACTCGTCGATAGAGAATTGTTCCATAGTTGGTGAATACTGGGATAAATATGTGAATAGTTCTTTGGACTTTTCGCTATACCATTTATAGTCTGGAGCAAATACTTTTAGTGAAGGGCATTTTTTTCGGGCTTGATATAGAGTTTCTGCTGTTACGATATGGTATTTTTTGGCAATTGGAGACTTGGCTAAGACAATTCCTCTTCGTTCTTTTTCTTCACCAGCAATGACTGATGGTATTTTTCGAATATCTTCTTTATAGCCTTCTTTTAGTAGTTTAACGGCAGTCCATGATAAAAAAGCATTATTAACATCTATGTGGAAAACAATTCTTTCATGCATAATATCCCTCCGTTTGTTTATATTATAGAACATTTTTTCGATTTTTTCAATCCGACTTAGTCTTTAATTAATGTATAATCGTAGTTTACATATTTTTTATTTATTTTAGTACATACTAAGGTTGGTTGGTGATATTATGAATAAATATGAAATAAACATTTATGAGCAAATTGCACGTAATATTAAAAAATATCGACATGAGGCAGGAATTACTCAGGCAGTACTTGCTGAACGAGTTGGTGTTTCTCATGAATTTATAAGAAGAATTGAATCTAAGAAAGGTGTTAAGACTTTTTCGGTTGATACAATTTGGAAGATATCTTTAGCACTAAATATTAGTCCAGGTTTACTTTTTGATTTAGATATGGACGAGCTTATTCAAAAATAGTGAATTTAAAACCTCATATTCAGAGCGAATATGAGGTTTGTTTTATTTTTGTATTAAACTAACACCGGTCATTTCTACTGGTTTTTCTATGTTCATTAAATCTAGAATGGTTGGAGCAACGTCTCCTAATTTACCTGGCTCTAGAGTAAGATTTTCTCTAGTAATAATTAATGGGACTGGATTAGTAGTATGTGATGTTAATACGTTACCGTCTTTATCTATCATCTCTTCACAGTTACCATGGTCAGCAATAATTACCATAGTGCCACCTAATTCTTCTATTTTATTATAGATACGGCCTAGGCAGTCATCAACTGTTTCTACGGCTTTGATTGCAGCTTCTAGGACACCAGTATGGCCTACCATATCACCATTAGCAAAATTTAGAATTACTAAGTCATAGTCTGCTAAACATTCTAAGAGGCTATCTGTTACGGTAATAGCACTCATTTCTGGTTGTAAATCGTAAGTTGCTACTTTAGGAGAAGGAATCAATATCTTCTTCTCTTTTGGATACTCTACTTCTTTACCACCGTCGAAGAAGAAGGTTACATGAGCATATTTTTCGGTCTCAGCAATTCTTAATTGAGATAAGCCTTTGGCAGCAATATATTCACCTAAAATATTTGTTAATTTAGGATCATCAAAAGCATGTGGAGCAATAACTGATTCAACTACTGGTAGCATAGTAACAGTCTTAACGTTATTAAATTTAGTTACTTCCATTTCATTAAAAGCCTGATTGGTAATGGCTGTTAAAATTTCACGTAAGCGATCTTTTCGGAAGTTGAAAGCAATAAGACTATCATTCTCTTCTAATTTACCTGTCTCAGTAAAGACTGCTGGTAATAAGAATTCATCAGTAACATTTTTACTATAACTTTCTTCAATATATTCTCGGATAGAGGTTGGCTTTTCACCGATGCCATTTACGATAGCATCGTAGCCTTTCTTTAAGCGATCATAATTATTATCACGGTCCATACCATAGTAGCGACCTCCAATAGTTGCAATAGTACCAAGACCAAGACTTGCTATTTTATCTTCAACTACGGAAATATAAGAATAGGCACTAGTTGGAGAAACATCGCGGCCGTCAGTAAATAAATGAAGATAAACGTTACTAAAATTTTCTTGTTTACATAATTCTAAAAGGGCTAAAAGATGATTGATATGAGAATGAACTCCACCGTCACTTATTAGACCTAAAAGATGAAGTTTGGAGTTGTTTTCTTTAGCATGATTAATTGCACCTAGTAATTCTTTATTGTGAAAAAATTCTTTGTCTTCGATACTTTTGTTTATTAATTCAAGCGATTGATAAACAATACGACCGGCACCAATATTCATATGCCCTACTTCACTATTGCCCATTTGGCCGGCAGGAAGGCCAACGGCTTTTCCAGATGCTTCTAGTGTTGTATGTGGATATTTATTCCAAAGCATTTCAAATACTTTATTATTTGCTAGTTTGACAGCATTTCCCTTTTCTTCTTCTCTTAGACCATAACCATCTAAGATTGTTAAAATTAATGGTTTTTTCATATATATCCTCGCATGATCAATATTAAGAAATTAATTCTTTTTATTGATTCCTTTCATTTTATATTTTCTTATCATTTAAACAGAATACAGCATATACGGGTATGTATCTTACTTCTTTTTTGGTTGAAAAATTATTTTCTGTTATGCGATAGGCTTGTTGTGTAATGAATTTCTTTATAAATACAGAGAGTGATTTGGCCTTAGACATACTTTTTGTTGCTATTTCGATGGGAATAATTTGACCCATTCTATTTTGAATGACAAAGTTTACTTCGGCTTTTCCTTCAGATTGATAGTAGTATAGAGAATAACCGGCTTCTACTAAGGTTTTAGCAATATGATTTTCGTATAATGTTTCTTTTATCTTTTCATCAGTTGCAAACTGTTTTAAGTTTAGATGTAACATCGTAAATAGTAGACCGTCATCTGGTAAGTATAATTTGAAACTATCTTTTTCACGGCAACTACTTAATGGTGATTTTACATTCTTTATTTTGTAACTTCGATACACTAATTGATTGTTAACAAGGTAATTTATGGCTGAGTCATATTCTTTGGCTCTTTTACCAGTACCCATGCAACCATATTGGAACTTTTTATTATCCTTACGTAATTGTGATGGAATCGAGTCTAATACTTCGATACCTCTTGGAATATCGATTAGGACTTTGTTTAGACTTATTTCCTTTTTATATATATCGATTATCTTTTGTTTAATGGCATCTATTTCGTATGGAGACTTACCATCTAGTTCGGCTTGAACTACTTCTGGTAGGCCACCGGTTATTAGATATTCTTGAAATAAATCTAGGGCCACTTTATGAAATGGGCATAGTTTATGCTTGGTGAAAGATTCTCTTATTAGAGTTGATAAGGCTTTTTCGTCTTTGGCCCAACAGTACTCTTCAAAGTCCATTTCATTCATACCTTTAAATTGCAGTTCTTCGCCTTTAAACTCATTTAGTTTTTCCTTGCGTGATGTGATAGCAATTATGTGGTATTTACTGTGTTCGCTGCCGAATAGTTTTAAAGACTTAACAATTTCTATACTATCTAAGTTATCTAAAACAATTAGAGTATCTTCTTTTAAAATAGTTTCTCCAGATATAAGAGATAAGTTTAGAATTGTTTTTTCGGTGTTTTTTTCTTTAGAAAAAAGTTCTATAAGTTCAGAATTGTTTTCAGTATTGAAGTAAACTGTATTTTTATATTCCTTTTTAGCGAAATTCAATACAGTGAAAGTCTTGCCTACTTGCTTAGGTCCATATAAGATTAAGGGCTTCCTAATCAAATCTTTTTGCCATTTTTGAAAAAAAGTTTCTATTTTACGTTCCATAAATTGTTACCTCCATACATATTTTATAAATTAAGTATACTTTTTTATTGGGACATAGTCAAGAGTTAGGAAAAGTTTTTAGAGGCTGGAAGGAGATTCTTTTTGGGAGTGGCTTGTCATTTTGATATTAAGTTTAGGTATGTAATTTTTTGTTACTAAAAAAATAAAAAGACTATTAACAAATTTTGCTGATAGTCTGGTACTTAGTAGGTACCTTAATTATTAACGGTATTTTTATTAAACTCTAAACGTAATTTATCGGCTACAGTGACAATGAACTCCGAGTTTGTTGGTTTGGCTTTATCAATATCAACGCTATGTCCAAATATTTCTTCCATTAATTGCCAATTACCACGATTCCAACTAACTTCAATGGCATGTCGTATGGCTCTTTCTACTCTAGAAATGGTTGTATTGTATTTTTTAGCAATTTCTGGATACAATTCCTTGGTTATGCCACCAACAAGTTCTGGCCTTTCATAAATTAGTGTTATACCTTCTCTTATATATTGGTATCCTTTTATATGCGATGGAACACCTAACTCATGCAGAGTCGTTGTTACTGACTTTTGGAGGCTGTTACGATATAAATCTAAATTACGACCTTCTGATTTTAAGCCCTCACGTAACTCGATAATTCTTTTTTCCAAATCAACCAGTTCGAATGGTTTTAAAATGAAGTAACTTACTCCCATTTCAGATACTTTTCTAATCATATCTTGAGTATTATATGAAGTTAGGATTATTACATCTTTATCGATGTTCTTTTTCTTCATATATTCCAGTACGGCAACTCCATCTTTGTTTGGCATTATTAAATCTAGTAGTACAACATCGTACTCATCTTTCTTTTTATCAACTAAGAGCATGCCTTCTGCTCCATCGTAGGCTGTTAAAGTAACATTAATATCTGCATTATCATTAAAATATTCCTTAATCATTTCAACTAAATTTCTATTGTCGTCAATGATTAATAAACGTGTTTTATCCATCTTTTCTCCTCTCATATACTACCACGCATTTTAATTATATAACATACTTCGATAAATTGATAGATAAAAAAAAGACAACTTTTGTCGAAATCGTCTATTTTGTCTATTTTTCGATGGTATTTAGGAGAGTTTGAATTTTGTCTAGATGAAGACTTAAGCCTCCTATTAAATAACCATCAACAATGTTTTCAGTGGTTAGTATTTCAACATTATCTAAATTAACACTGCCACCATATAGAACTTTATTGTTTGGATAAAGACTTTTTAAATAATTAACTATAATTTTAATCTTATCGCAAGAAGGAATTATACCAGTACCAATAGACCAGATTGGTTCATAGGCTATAATTACTTTTTCTATTTCTTCGTTAGATAGGTCTTTTAAAGCCTCTTGTAATTGTCTTGTTAATACAGCAAGAGCAGTTTCCTGTTCTTCAGCAACTTCTCCAATACATAATATAGGGATTATGTTTGTTGAAAGAAGATTTTTAATTTTTTGATTTATAGAATTACTTGACTCTTGGTGCTCTTCTCGTCGTTCAAAATGGCCAACTAGAGAATAGTTTACAGTTAGTGAGTGAAGTTGCTCGGCTGAGACTTCTCCAGTGTGAGGGCCAGATGAGAACTTGCTTACGTCTTGACTTCCAAGCAATATTTTATCTGATGAAAAGAGACCTAGATATACATTGCTTGGAAATAGTATTACTGTTGTTTTGCTAAAATCTAAATTATTTAGTTTTTCATTATAAACTAGGAATTCCTCTTTAGTTAAGTTACATTTATTGTTTAACGCTAAAATCATTTAATCACCCTTTATTTTTTTAGATATTTTAGAAATAAGACCAAATCTATCTTCTTGTTCTTTATCAATCATGGCACGTTTATATACTTCTAAAACTCTTTCGGCATAACTTGCAGAACTACAGTGCTCAGCCTGAATACGTGCTTGGTTATTGTACTTTTGTAATAAGGCATTATCATCATATAGAGATAATACTTGAGAAATGTATTCTTCTTCGCTGTTGAAAATTAGACCATTTAGTTCGTGAGTGACTGTTCCTAAGAAAGACTCATCTTTGATACATAATGGAACAACTCCAGCAGCCATGGCTTCTATTACGGTTAGGCCTTGAGTTTCGGTAGTTGAGGCGGTTGCGAAAATATCAGCACAGTGGTAGTAAAAAGGCATTTCTTCCCAAGCCGCTTTGCCATTAAAAATAACATTCTTAGAAATGTTTAGACTGGCGGCCAGTTCTTCATATTTTTCTTTATCTGGTCCATCGCCTACTATTAATAGTTTGATATTAGAATGTTTTTTTATTAATTTTTGTTCAGCTGTTAGAAGAAATTCTACGTTTTTTTCAGCGGCTAGGCGACCAACAAATAAAATTACAAAGTCCTTTTTTTGGAGTTTTAGTTTTTTCTTTAAGGTTTGGACGTAACTTTTATCCACATTTTCTGTGTAAAACCTATCTACCTCGATACCAGTTGGAACAATGTGGATATTCTTTTTAAAGTCATACTTTTCTTTAAATAGTTTGTAAATTTTATTAGTAGGGACAATTAACTCGTTGGCTGTTTTGTCACAGTAGAATTTGGTTAGATACTCTACTATTTTTTTACTTGATTTATCAAAATACCCGTGAGTTATATAATGAGTATAATCTTCATAGAGAGTATGGTATGTATGAACTAGAGGTATATCAAATTGTTTGGCTAGAAGTCTTGCTAGAATACCGATACCAAATTCAGTATGGGAATGGATAACTTCTAGGTTCCAACTTTTCATAGTATTTATCATAGTCAAAGGATAAATTCTACTTAAACGATAGTCATAAATACCAATGGGAATACCAGGTACTCTAACAATTCTATTTTCAACATCATATTCATATTTTAGGGCATTATTACTTACAGTTACGACGTAAACGATGTGGCCTTTTTTTTCAAGGGCCTTTTTTAGCATAGCGACACTTGTAGATACTCCATTAATATATGGAGGATAAGAGTCTGTAAATAAACCAATACGCATTATTTATCACTTTCCTTTTCAATACTAAATAAGAAACCACCGATAATCATTCCAAAATAGTAAGTTATGAAGCGCCATGTTATTAATAAGGCATTTAATAAAACTACCGGCATGAAATTACCGAAGAATTTTATAAAGCCATATTCAATTCCACCTGAGGCACCGGGAATAGGTACAAATGAACCCATTAAAAGAACATAAGCAGATGAAGTAATGGCACTTATTGGAGTTAGACTAGTAAAGTCATGAAGACCATACATAATAAATAATGGAATTATGTATAGACAAGTTAGACTTACTAAATTGATGAAGACTCCTAAAAAGAAGATACCTTTTCGATGAAGTAAATCTTTGGAGATATGGTGAAAGTCTTCTAGTTTTTCAGACCAATCATTTTGAGCCTTTTTGGTATCTTTAATGATTTTTACTTTGCCTAGAAGTTTTATGAGAAGATTTGATACTTTTTTAGTAACTTTTTTCGATAGCATTATAGCATATAGTGCAACAGCAACTAAAATATTTACAATGAAGCCCAATAAAACTAGGTGCTGAAGAATGGAAACTTTTGGAAATAAATCAAAAATCCAATTACAGGCTACGGCGATTGCGCCATATATTACTAGGGCTGTTTGATAAAAGATAAAGTTTTCAATAGTAACACTGGTTGCTTTACTTACTTTAATGTTGTGTTCGGCAATCATATATACTTCCATAGGTTGTCCACCGGTAGAAAAAGGTGTTATACCGTTGAAAAACTGAGTTATTATATTATGTTTTATGGCTTCTTTAAATGATAGTTTGTCCTTTTCATTTACACATTTATATATAATATAGGCTTTTGTAATTATATAAAGAAAATATAAAAGAAAAGCAATTAGTAAATAAAAAATATTTATTTTTGATAAAGTGGCAAATATTTCTTGGGCGCTATCTTTTAGAAGAAAGAATAAGACGATAATTGTGATTAATAATAGTATTAGACTGTTTTTTTTAATGTTTTTTAAAGTTTCCATTTTGTAATCCTTCCGTCATGACATAGTTTCCTTTTTCGATCATGTATTGAGTCTTCTTGCCGTCAGAGCCAAGACTTTCATAGTTAGTATCAATTAGAGCAAAAGCATTTTTCTTATCTTGATCATCAATTTCAACAAAGACTTGTTCCATACCTAGGCCATCAAAGATATAGGTAGTTACGTTTTGGAGTAAGTTAGCAGTTGCTTTTGATGAGGTTGAAGGTAAGAGACTTAAGTAGCAGTCACGCATATCTCTATATCCATGCATTTGGCAACCGGCTACTACTTTGTCGTTATCCTTTAAGAAAAGGAATTGAGTAATTTCGTTAGAAAGCATATTGCTTTTTTCATATTTTTCCTCTTCGATAGTTGCTCTAATACGTATTAATTGTTTAGTTATAGCATCACTTAAATTATTACTTTGCTCATAATTTGCAATCATATTTAAACATTTGTTATCGTATGGACTTGCAATCATAAGGCTCCTAGCCATAAAAGTCACCTACTTTATTATTTCAATTCCTGGTAATTTTTTACCCTCTAAATATTCTAATGTTGCTCCTCCGCCAGTAGAGGCATGATATACCTTGTCTTTATAACCTAGAGTTGCTGCGGCTGCGACAATGTCTCCGCCTCCTAAAATAACTTTTATATTATTATCAACAAGATATTTTAATAGTTCTTTGGTACCGCCTTGGTAGTTACTAAATTCATATACTCCTAATGGACCATTCCAAACAACGATACTGGCATCTTTTAAGTGGCTTTCAAAGGTTTGTATTGTTTTAGGTCCGATATCTAAGCCCATTTCATTATATTCAAATTCTGTTATGTCTTTTATAGTCGTTGGAGTATCGTTTGAATACTCAGTAGTTACTTTGGCATCGACTGGTAAAACGATTTTGTCGGGATATTCTTTTAACATCTTAGTACAGAACTCAATATTTTCTTGGTCTACTAGAGATGTTCCTACTTCATAGCCTTCGGCTTTTAAGAAAGTGAAAGTCATGCCACCACCAATTAATATTTTATCGGCTTTAGTTACTAAGTTTTCAATAACTCCAATTTTGTCTGAAACTTTTGCTCCACCTAAAATTACAATAAATGGATGCTTAGGATCATTTAGTTCACTTAAAGCAGTCAATTCTTCATCAATTAGGAAGCCAACGGCGGCGGGAATATTACTTGCTATACCAACATTCGAAGCATGGGCTCTATGAATTGTACCGAAGGCATCGTTTATAAATACATCGCCTAGAGAGGCCCAATACTTTCCAAGTTCAGGGTCATTGGAACTTTCTTTTTTACCATCTAAATCTTCGTATCTAGTATTTTGAAGAAGAACTATATCAGTAGGCTGCATTTTAGAAATGGCCTCTTCTACTTCGCTGCCTCTAGTTTTAGGTATGAACAATACTTCTTTGTTTAATAGTTCACTTAAACGAGTAGCAACTGGGGCCAAGTCATTCTTTGGTAAGTCGGCTTCTTCTTTTACACGGCCTAGGTGAGATAAAAGAATTATTTTGGCATTGTGTTCTAAACAATAGTTAATTGTTTTTAAACTGGCTTTAATTCTAGTATCATCTATAATTTTACCATCTTTTATTGGTACATTAAAATCACATCTTATTATTACTTTTTTACTATCAATATCCATGTCTTTTATGGTTTTCATGGGCTATTCCTCCTGTCTTATTTCAAGTATAGCATTTTTTATGGTAAAAAAAAAGAAGTTGCCTTCTTTTCGTTAACTTTTATCTTATTTTTCCATTAAATACTTAGCAGTTCTTACCATTTGAGCAGTATAGCCCATTTCATTGTCATACCAAGCAACTACTTTTAGCATTTGTTTGCCATCTACTTCTAGGATATTTGTAGATAGACCATCAACTACGGAACCAGCACGTCTACCGATTACATCACTTGAAACGATTGGATCTTCAGTGTACTCTAATGTTTCATTAGTTGCGGCTTTTAGGGCATTGTTTACTTCTTCAACTGTAGTATTTTTCTTTAATTCTAATACTAGGTCTACAACTGAACCTGTTGGTACAGGCACTCTCATAGCAACTCCGGCTAATTTGCCTTCTAGATTAGGACAAACTTTACCGATGGCTGAGGCTGCTCCAGTTGAGGCTGGAACGATATTGGCAGCACAGGCTCTACCGCGACGAGCCTTGATACCTTTTTTATGAGCAATATCAAGTGTTGCTTGATCGTTAGTATAGGCATGAACTGTTGTCATATAGCCCTTTTCAATACCAAATACTTTGTCGATAACATTAACTACTGGAGCCAAACAGTTTGTTGTACAACTTGCTGCTGAAATTATTTTTTCATCTCCTGTTAATATTTCATGATTTACATTGTAAACAATGGTCTTAACGTCTCCTTTAGCAGGTGCTGAAATAATTACTTTTTTGGCACCAGCATTGATATGAGCCATAGCCTTTTCATCAGATGCGAATAGACCAGTACATTCTAAGACAACGTCAATATCTAAATCCTTCCATGGTAACATAGCAGGATCTTTTTCACAGTAAACGCGTACTCTTCTTCCTCCTACTATAATATAATCTCCTTCTGATGTTATTTCATCTATGCGATAGTTTCTATGGTTTGTATCATATTTTAATAAATAGGCTAATTGTTCAGCATCAGTTAAGTCATTGATTGCGACAACTTCATAGTCCTTGTCTTCTTCCATTAAACGGAAAGCAAGGCGTCCGATTCTTCCGAATCCATTTATTGCTACTCTTATCATATTTAATCCTCCTTATATTATCATTATATAGTCTTATATTTTTTGTTTCAATATATTCATATTTTGTTTACACTTTTAGTCATGGAAACAACCGTTACCAATAAATTCTCTTAGGATAGAATCCTGTGGAATGTCATCGGCTGGAATTGGTAAGAATAATCTTAAGAAATTGATTAGTCTTTTTGCTTCTTCATAATATGGCGAATCATTAGGTACAGAATATAGTAATGGTTCAACATAGGTTTTAAGTACACCAATTTCATATATTAGAGCGGAGTTGATAGTATAGTCTGCCTCATCTTGATATGGGAAGATATATTTTTCTTCTCCTTCTCTTACGGAAGCCCAAGTCCTTAGGGTATGTTCTACATCATAACCTCTAGTTCTATTATCTCTTATAATACGTCTTAGAAGACGGTTATCTGTTGTTGATACTCGGTTTTGATTATCCATATTTAACTCAGTTAATGGAGAAATATAGATTTTAAATTTATTTTCTCTTGGAATATTAGTTAATATTTTTGGATCTAGAGCATGGATTCCTTCAATAACGATAATGTCATCGTTTTGAAGCATTAATTTATCACGATATTCTTTTTTGCCTAGAGCAAAGTTGAAGGTTGGAATAGTTACTTCTTTTCCTTTTAATAAATCGCTTAACTGAGAATCGAATAATTTTAAGTCGATGGCTTCTAGACATTCGTAGTCTGGATTACCATTTTCATCTTTTGGATTTTCTTCTCGTTCTACAAAGTAATCATCCATTGATAAGACTTTAGGATGAAGTCCAAAACTTTGTAAGAACATACATAGTTTACGAGAAGTTGTTGTTTTTCCTGATGAAGAAGGTCCGGCTAATAAAACTATTTTTATTTTGTCTTTATTTTCGTTGATACGACGTGATAACATTAATAGTCTATTACTTTGTAAAGTTTCATCAATTCTGATTAGGTCACTTATTTTACCAGTTGAAATTACACGGTTTAAGTCGACTGAGTTTTCAACTTTCATTATTTTAGCCCAATCACGATATTCTTGAAAAGCTTCAAACATACCTGGATGTGGTTGGTATGGTTTGATTTTTTCACTTATATAGACAGTTGGGAATTGTAGTAAAAAACCATTTTCTTTTATATAAGTTAAATTAAAGGCACCTAGTTTGCCAGTTGATGTTGGCATTAAATTATAGAAATAATTATAGTAGTTACCTAGTCTATATAAAGTTATATAGGTGTTAGTATTGTAACGCATTACACCGGCCTTTACTTTTTCACCGATTTTTTCAAAATAATCAATGGCCTCTAGTCTATCAATAGTCATTTTAGTAATTGGCATATCACTTTCAACTATTTTTTGCATTTCTTCTTTAATGGCTGTTACTTTACTAGAAGTCAATTTAAAGTTTGTTTCAATATAAATACCTTTATCTAATGAATGTTGCACTAGAGCATCGGCATTTTTACCATATAATTTTTTAATAGCATATATTAAGACGTAAGTAAGACCAGAAATATGAGTTCTATTTCCTTCACGCGAAGTTAAGTCAAGAAACTCAATAGTTGCTTGATTAGTAATTTCACTAGTCAACTCTTTTAAGACATTATTTACTTTGGCTAAGATAATTGGATAGCGATATTCTTTTTGAAATTGACTGGCTAACTCTTCTAGAGTAACACCTTTACTTACTTGATATTTATGGTTATTTACTTTAATTTCTAATGTTTCAATCATTTTATCACCCTTTTATTCTTATAATATTATAACATGAAGTTACTGATAATTATATGCATATTTTAGGAATTTTACACTATACTATGTATAGGAGATGTAGAAGTTTAAAACAGAAGAGAAAGGGATTAATTGGAAAAGATAGAATTATATTTTGATAATTAATTAGAAGAAATGTGTGATTATAGTTTGATGCTTGATTAAAAAGTATATAACTATATTTTGATAATTAATTAGGAAAAATATATAATTATATTTTGGCGATTAATTATAGGAATGATAATGAACTTTGTACCTGTTGTTGTAGAAAAGGAATTAGGTAGTGAGAAGAGTTATGATATTTTTTCAAGGCTGTTAAAAGATAGAATTGTATTTATAACTGGTGAAATAGATGACTTGATGGCTAATAATGTCATTGCAGAATTACTTTATTTGGACTCTCTAAACAATAATGATATAAATATTTATATTAATTCTCCAGGTGGTTCGGTTTCGGCGGGAATGGCAATTTATGATACTATTAACTTTTTAGGGAGTGATGTATCTACTACTTGTTTGGGAATTGCGGCTAGTATGGCGGCCTTTCTTTTAGCGGCTGGGAAAAAGGGAAAAAGATTTATTCTTCCTAATGCAGATGTAATGATACATCAACCGTTAGGAGGAGCACAAGGACAGGCGACTGATATAAAGATTGCTTCTGATAGGATTGTTAATTTACGAAAAAGGCTAAATAAATGTTTAGCAAAAAATACAGGACAGGCACTAAAAAAAATCGAAAAGGATACAGAAAGAGATAACTATTTGGATGCTAAAGAGGCTGTTATGTATGGAATTGTTGATAAAATTATTTTGGAAAAAGAAAAGAGGAAAAATTGATATAAACCAGTTCTTAGATTGGGAATTGATTTATAGTAATTTCCTCTTTTTGTTTTATAAGGTTATAGTGAGGCAATATGCGTCTCACACTATAATTAGTTTTTATTTTCTCTTTGTTTTATCTTTTCTAGTTGTTCGGCTAAGTCTTTTATTTTTCTAAAGCGATGATTAAGTCCTGATTTGGTAATTGACTTTCCTGTTTCTAAAGTAATAATTTCACTTAGTTCTTTTAGAGATGATTCAGGATACTTCTTACGATAATCAAAGGCTTGTTTTGTTCTATCGTCTAGTAATTCATAGGAGTCTGATTCCTCTATAATTCTAATTTGTTCTAATTGTTTTTCGGCAGTTAGAAATACTTTGTCCATATTTGCTTGTTCACAATTATTTAAGCGATTAGTTTGATTTTTCTTTTCACGATAAATTCTAGCATCTTCAAAGAATAAAACTGCTCTATTGGCACCTAGTATCCTTATATAGTCACTTATTTTCTCGGCTTCTTTTATATATATCATGTAACCTTTTTCGCGATTTAGTATTTTGGCATTTAAGTCAAAGATATTTAACAGTTTTTGGATAAAGACCGCTTCATTAGGTTTAGAGATTAAAAGTTCCATATGATACCTAGAAGTTTTTGGATTATTTATACTACCGGTACATAAAAATACTCCGCGGAGGTAGGCTCTTATTTCTTCATTGGCCCCAACAATATAAGTTGGAGGTGTATCTAGATAGTTATTTTCATTATCGTAGTAACCAATATCTTCTAGAATAAAGTCTACTTTGTCTGTTATTGATAAAAGATAAAGATTCTTTTTATTGAAGTTTAGGTTATCTTTTATATCTACTTTTACTTCCACTTCATATAGTTTTTTAAAGAAAGAAGTAAATCTTTCGATAGTAAACTCATTTTCTGTTGTCAGATAAAGTGTGTGGTTATTTAGATAAGCATTATTACGAATAAAGCCAGATAATTCGGCTATCATTTCTGAATTAGTGGCTTTTATTTCAGATATTTCTTGTTTTATTTCTACTGTATACGACATATTAATTCCTCATTAAATAAGAGAAGATAAGAGAACTTAGTTTTAGACTGTTATGTCTTAAGATATTATCTTCAACTATTATTAGGTCATCTTCTATTAACTCTACCCCTAGTTTTTCAAGATTTTTATGATCTATTTTTACTGGTTCTTTTTGCTCGGCTGTTGAATACTTTTTAGCATATTCTTTATTTATTTTGGTGTTGCTGGCAATAACGACATCTATTTTTTTAGTTTCTAGATAACGATTTAGTAAAGAGATATGGTCGCTTACAGTAAAGCCGTCGGTTTCTCCTGGCTGAGTTACAAAGTTGCATAAATACATAATTGGAGCCTTTGTTTTACTTAGGGCTACTTTCACTTCTTTACATATGATGTTTGGAAGAATTGAAGTATAAAGACTTCCCATACTAAATATTATTAAGTCGGCTGTTTTGATGGCATCTAGGACTTCTTCTAATACCTTTGGCTCTTCTTTATAGTATATTTTTTCAAATTTACGATGAGAGGTTGTTATTTGTTCTTCACCTTCTACGATGTTACCGTCTATATCTTGACCCATCAAAGTTAAAGAGGAATCTTCTGAGATTGGTAAAACCGTATGTCTTACGTCTAGTAGTTTGCTTAAACTGGCAATAGAGTCTTTTAAGGAACCGGTAATATCTAACATAGCAGTTAGAATTAGATTACCAAGAGCATGACCATCTAAGTCACTAAAAGTATTAAAGCGATATTCCATCATTTTTTTGATTGGATCATCTATGCCGGATAAAGAAGTGATAACTTTTCTAATATCACCTACGGCTGGAGTATGGAATTCTTCACGTAATTTTCCGGTTGAACGACCGTTATCAGAAACTGTTATAACAGCAGTTATATCTACAGGAAAATCTTTTAAACCGCGAAGAAGGTAAGAAAGCCCAGTTCCACCTCCTAAAACTACTACTTTTTTATACATAATCATCACCTACATTTTTAAAGTAAATTACCATTTCTTCATCTTCTTTTTTGCTTAAGTTTTCTGTGTATAATCTTTTATCTGTTGGGGTACTTTTTACTAGGTTGTAAACAAATAGAATTATACCTCCTATAATAAATAATACAGAAACAACTTGGGCTATTTTTATTGGGCCTAACAGCAAGGAGTCGCTGCGAAGACTTTCAATTAATAATCTACCTAGGCCATACCAGAATAAATAAAATCCAGTTAATTGACCAAGTTTTAAATACTTATATCTTCTTATTATTAACATGGCTAGAAAACCAGCAAAACACCAG
Organism: uncultured Bacilli bacterium; assembly: GCA_934168245.1. Lineage (GTDB taxonomy): Bacteria > Bacillota_I > Bacilli_A > RF39 > UBA660 > CAG-877. The sequence continues at coordinate 44,404 of CAKPMY010000003.1, read as the reverse complement.
GTTGATTCATAGAAGAAAGTCGGTTGACGATATTCTCCTAGAATGTACATTCCATTTATAATAAAAGTTGGAATTTGTTGAGATTTTAACTCAGCAAAGGTTGTTACTTGACCGTATGCCTCACTATTAAAAAAGTTTCCCCAACGTCCAATGGCTTGAGCCACAATTAGGCCTACTACTATGACATCTAGAAGTTGAAGCACATTTACTTTTTTCTTACGACAATATAATAAGATAAAAGCAAGAGCGGCAAAAATTCCACCATGAATGGCTAAGCCACCATTCCATACTGCAAGTATTTCTAGAGGATTAGAAATGTAGTAAGGAAGGTTAAACAAGACATAATACAATCTTGCACCAATTAGGCCTATTATTATGGAATCAAAAATTACGTTGACAAGAAAATCTTCATCTATGTTTCTTTTTCTGGCCTCTCTAAAAATAAGAATACTGGCTACTAACAAACCTATAAATATAAATATTGAATACCAATATATTTGTATTGGTCCTAATTCTACTGCTACTCTATCCATGAATCTTTACCCTCTTTATTATTGCTTTTATTACTTCTTCCATTATGAAGTTCATTACTGATAATAGGATGGCTACAAAGAATGCTGTAAAAATATTTTCTAAATTAAAGTGACTACCTAAAATCCAGTCGGCTAGTTTTAAGATAAATAAGTTTATGAAAGGATAAAATAAACCAAGTGTTATTCCTATGATTGGAATTGTTATAGTAAATAGAATTGGTTTAACTGTTTTATTTAGTATATAAATGATAAAGACTATTAATGTTGAATAAAGAAAGAAATGGTCTTCATCAATGTGAACACTTGGAAATAGTTGACTTACTAAAATAAAGACGACTATATAGCCAAACATATAGATAAGCCATTCTATAAACTTATTTAATCTTACAGCATTTTTTTCTTTTATAACCAGACGCATTTTATCACCTCTGTAATATCTTCTTTAGGAATTGTCCAGTATAAGACTCTTTTACTTTTGCGACTGCTTCAGGTGTTCCTGTTGCGACTATGGTACCACCTTCGTCTCCGCCTTCTGGACCTAGATCAATTATATAATCTGCTACTTTTATGACATCTAAGTTGTGTTCGATAACTACAACTGTATCTTTATTATCTACTATTTTCTGTAAAATTGCAAGTAATCGCTTAATGTCATCTGAGTGTAATCCTGTAGTTGGTTCGTCTAGGACAAATAAGGTCTTACCAGTGGCCTTTTTTTGAAGTTCTTTGGCTAGTTTTACACGTTCTGCTTCACCGCCAGATAAGGTTGGAGCACTTTGACCTAATTTGATGTAACCGAGTCCAACATCTTCTAATACTTGAAGTTTATTTTTTATTTTGGGAACATTGTCAAAGAATTTTAAGGCTTCAGTTACTCGCATGTCTAAAACTTCAGCAATATTTTTATTTTTATATTTTATGTTTAGAGTCTCTCTATTATACCTTGTACCATGGCAGACTTCGCAAGGTACATAAACGTCTGGTAAGAAGTGCATTTCTATTTTCTTGACACCATCTCCACGACAGGCTTCACAACGACCACCTTTTACATTGAAGGAGAAACGATTCTTTTCAAAACCGTACATTTTGGCTTCTTTGGTTGTTGTAAATAAAGTTCTTATATCATCGAAGACTCCGGTATATGTTGCTGGATTAGAACGAGGAGTTCTACCAATTGGATTTTGAGAGATTGCAACTAGTTTGTCGATGTTTTCTAAGCCTAGAATTTTTTTGTAAGCTCCTGGTTTTTCTTTAGAACTATATAGTTTACTAGCAACGGCTTTACATAAAATTTCATTTATAAGAGTTGATTTACCAGAACCAGAAACACCCGTTATACAAGTTAAGGTTCCAAGAGGAATATCAACATCAATATTTTTCAAATTATGTTCAGTTGCTCCTTTTATTTTTAAACTTTTTCCGGTGCCTTTTCTTCGTTTTTCAGGAATTTTAATACATTTTTTACCGGATAAGTATTGACCTGTAATACTGTTTTCATTAGCCATTACTTCTTCTGGAGTTCCAGCTGCAACAACATGTCCACCAGCATCTCCGGCTCCTGGTCCAATGTCAACAAGATAATCACTGGCTAACATAGTGTCGGTGTCATGTTCAACAACGATTAAGGTGTTACCTAAGTCACGCATTTCTTTCATAGAATTGATTAGTTTTTCATTATCTCTTTGATGAAGTCCAATACTTGGTTCGTCTAAGACATATAAAACTCCAGTTAAATGCGAACCAATTTGAGTAGCAAGACGAATACGTTGGGCTTCTCCGCCAGATAAAGTTCCAGCACTTCTACTTAGAGTTAAGTAACCTAGTCCGACATTAGATAGGAAAGATAATCTTTCATTTATTTCTTTTAAAACTAGATTAGCAATTTGTTTCTTTTCCTCTGATAAATGTAAATCTTTATACATTTCTAGTAATTGTTTGATACTCATGCAGGTAACTTCGTAGATATTTTTACCGGCTATTTTAACTGATAAAACTTCATCTTTCAATCTAGCACCATGGCAAGTATCACATTCGTATTCAACCATGTAGTTTTCTAGCCATTCTCTAATCCAAGAAGAACTTGTTTCCATATAACGTCTTTGTAGATTATTAATTATTCCTTCATAATAGTCCATAGAATTCATAATGTTACCTGATTTAGTTGAGTAATTGAATCTAATTGGTTCAGTTGTTCCATATAGAATAATTTCTTGTTCTTCTTGAGAAAGTTTCTTAAATGGTTTATCCATATCAATTTTATAGTGTTTGCAGACGCATTCTAGTTTTTTGTAATAGATACCGTCTTGGTCATCACTAAGTGTCTTAATACAACCTTCGTTAATACTTAAGGTTTTATCTGGAATAACCAAGTCAACATCGATTTGAAGTTTTATTCCTAGACCTTTACAATCTGGGCAAGCACCGTATGGGGCATTAAAACTAAATAGTCTTGGTTCTAGTTCAGGAAGGGAGAATTCACAGTGAGGGCAGGCAAACTGTTCAGAGAAAACTAGTTCTTTAGCATTTTCACCTAGTATTTGAACAACGGCTTTTCCTTTGGCAAGTTTAGTTGCTATTTCTAGGGCTTCGAATACTCTACTTCTAGAATCTTCTTTTAGGACAATTCTATCAACAATGACATCGATACAGTCTTTCTTATTTTTTTCTAATTCTATGTTTTCACTTAAGTCTAGCATTTCACCATTAACACGAACTCTTACAAAACCATCTTTGCGAAGTTTTTCTAGTAGTTCTTTGTGACTACCTTTTTCCCCATGAACAACTGGAGCCATAATGATTATTCTAGTGTCTTCTTTGTACTCTAAAACTTTATTTGTCATTTCTTCAATACTTTGCGAAGTAATTGGTATATTGTGGGTTGGACAATATGGTACACCTACACGAGCAAATAAAAGTCTTAGATAATCGTAGATTTCTGTTACAGTTCCAACAGTTGACCTTGGGTTGTTGGAAGTTGTCTTTTGGTCGATACTGATAGCGGGAGACAAACCTTCAATACTATCAACATCTGGTTTTTCAGAATTACCTAAGAATTGTCTGGCATAAGCAGATAGACTTTCAACGTAGCGGCGTTGTCCTTCCGCATAAATTGTATCAAAGGCTAAACTACTCTTACCAGAACCAGATAAACCAGTCATGACAATAAGTTTATTCTTTGGTAGTTCAATATCTATATTCTTTAAATTATTTTCTCTAGCACCTTTTACTATAATTTTATCCATGTAAATCACCTGAGACATATTATAACATATTTTTTAAGATATAATTTAACAATTTATGGAAAAATTTAATTGTGAGTTAAGCGAGTTTTTAGGAAGGAAAATTTATAAAAATATACGGGTGTTTGTGGAAGGTATAGGTGTGAGAAGAGTTGTTTTTTTAGAAAGAATATTTAGGACTGTTGTGAGAGATTAATTTTTTTAAGAGTATTTTGTGGAGAAATTTTTTTATTGAAAAAGTTTTCCTGTGGATTAAGTTTTTATATTGTGGAAGAGTTTGGCATTTTATGTTGTTTTGCACATGATTGAGGATAACCTTTTACCTTTTGCCAACTTTCACACATGATTGAGGATAACTTTTTACCTTTTGTCAACTTTTACACATGGTCTGTGGAGAAAATTCAAAACTTAGGTATTTTTTTCACACGCATTGTGGAAATTTTTTGATATTTCTGGCTTTTTTTGCACATTACTGTGGATAGGCTATTAAAAATATAAGAAAGGTGGAACTATATTTGATAATATGGTTAAGTTTTTGAAATATATTTTTACTTTTTTCCACATAGATTGTTTAATCTTTTTTACTTTTGTTTGGATTTTTCCACAAAAATTGTGAAAAAAAAAGAAGATTTCTCTTCTTATAGTTCAGCAATTGTGTTACTAACAGCAGCATCTTGTGCTTCGTTAGATGCAGTTACTGTATATATATGATTTTTCATGGCTACAACATTATTGTAGAACACTTCATAATTCTTTCTTATTTCGTTATAACGACCTCTAGCGCCTTCGGCACCTGTACTTTGCCAAGCATCGTTATATAAAGTATTCATTACTTGATCAATATTATCAAAAATTCCCATAATATTATCTGCTGTAGTTTTTACTTGATCTGCTGAAGTTCTTGCGCCTTCATAATCTTTTTGTTCAAACTCGTTCATAATACCTCCTAATCAAATAACCCTGATGCTCTAGCAATATTTTCTTCTTCGTTTTGATCGAATTTTCTTGCTCCGGCAGTTATTCTTTCTCCTAATTCATTTAACAATTCTTGAAAACTTCTTAAATTACCCAATTGTTGGTCAAATGCAGTTTTAAACTCACTTGCGGCTGGACCTCTCCAGATTGTCATTAGTCCCTCAACATTTGAATTTAAGTTACTAATTTGATTTTCTAATTCTTGAGCTGATGAAACTGTATTCATACCTTGAGTATTCATAGTTCCAGAATCTACATGTAATCCTGACATTTTATTCCTCCTTTATTATATTTACAATATAACATATCTTTTTTTTATTTGATAGGTTTTTACAAGGCATTTTACACAATTTTGCATTAGAAATTACGTTTTTTAGGTTTAGAAGACAATATTGTACTTTTATTTTTAGAACAGTTATTATATAATCCTAATATAGGATGGGGATGCTATGAAGAAAAAAATAGATGTTGCTATTGATATGGCAAAGAAATTTAATTACCGTGAACATGCGATGAAATTAGACGTTCCAATGATAGAAGGATTTAAAGAGATTCCTTCTAATGAGGCTAATGTTATATTTGCGGCTGGAGATAATTTCTGCTTAGAACAATTTATTTCTGATGGAGCATTAAATAAAAATGAGACTTTTGAAGATAGAGTTAATAAAAGCATAAAGGAAATTAAAGATTCTTTAGTTAAAGATAAAGTAAAAATAACTGATGATAACTTTAAATTACTAGGTGATTTTACAAACAATGTATTTACTTTTAGAGTTTTCTTACAATATATGGAAAAAGAAAATAATTTAGTATGCCAAATATTTGCCTATTTTTTAGAGCCTAAGGATAATGACTTCTATCAGTTATCGCTAAGTATGGGAGCAACTAGCAGTAGTGATATAGATCAGATATGTAATATTCTAAGAGAAAAATTAGTTTTACTTTTAGAAGGTGTTAAGTATAAAGATGGTGTTTAAAAAAGTAAACACATCTTTTTTTATGAATCTTTTTTAGATATTGGAAATGATTCATATATTTAGTGTTTACTTTTAATTAGTTTTATATTTATTTTGTGTTTTTTATACTTGGGGGGAAACTTATGCTTTTTACTTTCTTTTAGTTTTGAACTATGCCTACTTTGTTTTCATTTCAAATAAAATATCTCGTAGTTCCATAGCACGTTCAAAGTCAAGATTTTTAGCGGCTTCTTTCATTTGTTCTTCAATGTTTTCCATAAATAGTTCTTGTTCTTTTTTAGACATCTTTTTAGTTTTCTTTGTTTTGTTTGTATCAACATTGCTGATGATATCTCTTATTTCTTTATTGATTGTCTTTGGAATGATACCGTGTTCCTCATTATATTTTTCTTGAATTGAACGACGTCTTGCTGTTTCAGAGATGGCTGCTTGCATGGAGTCAGTTATTTTATCACCATACATAATTACGTGGCCGTTAGCATTACGAGCACAGCGGCCAATTGTTTGAATTAGGCTTCTGGTACTACGTAAGAAACCTTCTTTATCAGCATCTAAAATAGCAATTAAAGATACTTCTGGGATATCGATTCCTTCTCTCAATAAGTTAATTCCAACTATAACATCATATTTACCAGTACGTAAATCATGAATTATTTGCATTCTTTCTAGAGTTTTAACTTCTGAGTGGAGATAGGCTACTTTAATATCTAGTTCTTTTAAGTAGTTAGTTAACTCTTCAGACATGCGAATGGTTAGTGTTGTTACTAGAACCCTTTCATTTTTGGCAATGCGCTCTCTTATTTCACCGACTAAGTCGTCGATTTGACCTTCTGTTTTTCTTACCTCAATAGTTGGATCTAGTAGGCCTGTTGGTCTTATTATTTGTTCGACAAACTCGTTATTAGTATGTTCAAGTTCTAAGTCACCAGGAGTTGCGGAAACATATATGACTTGGTTTATTTTCTTTTCAAATTCATCATACTTTAATGGTCTATTATCTAGAGCACTTGGTAGACGGAAACCATAGTCGACTAGATTCATTTTTCTGGCTCTATCGCCATTAAACATTCCTCGTACTTGAGGTAAGGTTACGTGAGACTCATCTACTACTAGCAAATAATCTTTAGGAAAGAAATCCATTAGAGTTGTTGGTGTTTCCCCTCTTCCTCGACCAGCCATAGGTGCTGAATAATTTTCGATACCAGAGCAGAAACCGGTTTCTTCTAACATTTCAATATCATAATTGGTTCTTTGTTCTAGTCGCTCGGCAGCAACTAATTTATGATCATTACGAAGTTCAGTTAATCTTTCTCGTAATTCGACTCTTATTCTTTCGATAGCAGCATGTAGTTTTTCATCACTAACTACGAAGTGGCTCGCTGGAAAGATACTTATATTTTTTTTGTTATTGATAATGGCTCCGGTTAGAGTATCAATTTCACTTATCCTGTCTATTTCATCACCAAAAAACTCAATTCTATATCCGGTTGTGTTTTGATTGGCAGGTATTATTTCTAAAGTATCGCCACGAACTCTAAAGGTACCACGTTTAAAATCTAGATCATTACGTTCATATAGCATATCTACTAGTTTGGTTAAGACTTTATTACGGTCAGTTTGATCTCCTACACTTAAAGTTAACATTTTATTTTTATATTCTTCTACTTCACCAATACCATAGATACAAGAAACTGAGGCTACTACAATAACGTCATCTCTAGAAAGAAGCGCAGAGGTAGCAGCATGGCGAAGCTCATCTATTTCGTCGTTAATAGATGAGTCTTTTTCAATATAAGTATCAGTTGAAGGAACGTAGGCTTCTGGTTGGTAGTAGTCATAGTAAGATACAAAGTATTCAACTTTATTTTCTGGAAATAGTTCCTTTAATTCAGAATATAATTGACCTGCTAGAGTTTTGTTGTGAGCAAGTACTAAAGTTGGTTTATTAACTTTTTCTATTACATTAGCGATTGTAAAAGTTTTACCAGTACCGGTTGCTCCTAGTAGAACTTGTTCTTTTTTTCCGGAGGTTATACCTTCGACGAGTTCTTTTATGGCTTCTGGTTGATCACCAGATGGTTTATATTTTGAGACTAGTTTGAACATATGAAAACTCCTTTCACAATTATCTTTTATATTACATTTTTAGAGATAAATCAATAGGTCATAAACAATATTTATTATACCCTTTCTTTTTTAGATAATAATAAGAGTCTAGGACTGATTTATCTATTTTTACTGTTTCTAAGCCAAATAATTTGGGATGTTTAGGTAATTATAAATTATTTCAGCAGATTTTAAAATCTCATTCATATAACTTGATTTAATATTATTATGTTCAGTATAGATAATAATATTTCTCCTTTTTTAACAAGTATAATATACCAGATTTAGTACTGTTTAACAAATCTTTTTCGTCTGTTCTTAGGATTAAGTAATGTTCATTTATTTTTAAGAAACATAAATTATTACAGAAAGGAGAAGTTTTATGTGTAATGAAAATAATTGTTCTGGTTCATTTCCAAAGAAAGTTTGTTATGTATTAGGTCCGACTGGTCCAACTGGGCCAGCAGGAGCGGCTACTATTACGGTTGGTCAAACTACAACAGGAGCACCTGGTACAAGTGCTAGTGTAACAAATACGGGTACTGCAGAAAATGTAGTATTAAGTTTTACTATTCCTAGAGGAAACACTGGGGACACAGGTCCTATCGGTCCACAGGGACCACAAGGTGTACAGGGACCGCAAGGAAATACAGGTTTGACAGGAGAGACTGGTCCGACTGGTCCAACTGGTCCAACCGGGCCAGCAGGGCCTCCAGGTACTTCAGCAGTAGCAACTTTTGGTAGAAAATATGACAATGCTACTAATAACATTACTTTAGAGGCTAATGTTAGTCAGACAATTCCACTTGGAAGTACAGGACCTAATTCTGGTATTACAACAGGTACACAAAATGCCTTAACTATAAATGAAGCCGGAACTTATAAAGTTGATTATTTCTTCTCAGGATCACCTAGTACTGATGCTAATGTAACAGTTGAAATTAATCAAAATACTACTCCAATTGGTAGTACGACAATTGTAAAAGATACGACAACTAATAATGATAGTGATTTTGTTGGTAGTTCAATTAATTCTTTTGCGGCTGGTGATAATATAAGTTTAAGTATTGAGTCTACTACGGCAGTTACTATTTCACCTGTTTCTGGTACTAATGCATATTTGAATATAGTTAAGTTATAATACAGGAAAGCAAAAACTACTTTCATTTAGATGAAAGTAGTTTTGAATTGATATAATTTATTTTTTATTTGATGACCCATTGCTGAGTTCCTTCATTTAAGAAAACATTAAGGTCATATGTTTTACTTGATCTTTCCTCGCTATTAGGATCCGCTATAGTAACTTGACCATCATCAGTCATTCCGGTTAGAACTACAAAGTGACCATTTTTAGTAAATGTTCCCGGTCCAACTGAGACAATAACAGGATTCCCATCTTTTAAGTTTGAAGTTATAGAATCAGCATTTATTGTTGACTGAGTACACTCAAGACCATTTTCTTTGGCATAGGCATCAAAGTAAGACCAATATGTACCATTACCATAACATCTAAAGCCATGATCCAAACTCCAATTGGCAGCATCTACAGGTGTTACTTCTTTATCTGTTAAGGTTGATATAACCATAGCCATAGCAGTAGGTCCACAACCTGCTTCTGCAATAGTTGTTCCATAGCCATAACCTGCATCTTTATAATTATATTGATAGTATTGAACAAAGTTTGCTTGAGATTTAATTCTGGCATCTTTAATACTTTCAAGTGCACTGTTTATTGCTTTGGCAAGTTGTTCCATTTCGGCTTTGTATTGTCGCATAAGTCTAGCATAATAGCTTCTGCGGCTTCTAGATTCTTCTGTATCACCAGAGCAGCTATTATAGTTGCTTTTCGCTCTTTCATAATTTTGCTTTGCAACTTGCCATTTGGCATAATTAGAAATGGCACTTTCTAGTTGAGATAGTTGAGTAAGAATAGGACTTCTATATTCACTATCAAAAGACCTTGCCATACTAGTAAGATGGTCTTTAGAAACACCATTCCAAATATCTACCCCTATATTATTAACCCTGTTAAGGTAATTGTTAAAGACTGTTGTAACTTCAGCTCTTGCACTCATTTTGTTACCCCTTTCTAATCAAAATAGTAATTTCCATAAGTTGTAGCCTCTACAACTCTGTGATTCCATTCTGGATGATTACTATCTGTACCTGGATTATTTTTTACAATTGAATTGTCTGGATCATACCAACTTCTTTTATCAACGATAAATTCTATTACATTTTTACCATTTTCATGGCCCCACTCATTTACTTTATATACACTATCATCTGCACAATTATTTGGACCACCTTTACTATCACCAATTATACAAGGTATAACAGTCCCATCATCTAGTTTGAAATCAACATATTCGCCAACGTGACCATATGTAGTTGTACAGGCAATTAAATACCTATCGCCAACTTTACCAAAGCCTTCGCTATCCCATTGAAAATCGTTTCCTAACTTCTGTCTCAATCTCCATTGTCTTGATGTTTCATCAGTGATATCTTCCCAACCAGTTTCATATTTCATCTTTGTTCCGTTGCCTTCTGGAATTGTAAATGTTTTCTGTGCTGTTAGGCCATCAGAAGTCGTCGTTTGTGAGGCTGCTAGAGGATCTTTTACCTCGGTTGTTTGGTCTGTTGCGGCTAGAGGATCTTTTACTTCAGGAGTTGTTGTGGTGCCTTGACCTGCTGTTATTGGCGTGCTATTTGAGGTTACTGCTTCCATTCTTAAGGTTGCTTGTAGATTGGTATGACTATCAACTACTGTTGCTATATACTTTTGAGTATTACTCATTTTATCAGAGGCACCATTAATATTGGAATTTATGGCACTAATTGCTCCTGCAAAATCAAACTCGCCAGAACCTGGATTCATTCCACTAACTGTTGAGGTTATAGCGGCCATATTAGTACTGTCATTACCTATAGCGGTTGCAATTTGGCTTGCTTCTGCACAATTTAATTTAAACATAACATTTCATCTCCTATACACCTGATATTGAACTAGAGTTAGTACTATCAGTATTTTGATAATTAGCATTGATGTCATTTAATCCGGTTGAAGCCAAAGCTAAACGAGCAATATTGTTTTGTAAATCATTATAAATAGTATTCCAATTTCCCTCTGTATCAGTTGCGATTGGTCCTGCAAAAACATTAGGTGACATAAGGTTATTTACATCGTTTTTTACAATATCCAAATTACTTTCTGAAGTATTTACATTATCAACAATACTTGCTGAAGCATCATCTAAAGCAGTATAGTCAGTAACTTTAAAAGTATTATTCATAAACCCTCCTATATTTCATAACTAGTGAGTTCAGTTTCCAATTGTTGAATTTGATCACTAGCACTTTTTATAAATTTAATCATACTTCTGGCATTTTCAATATTTGTATCTATTTTAGAATGTTGTGCATCAAGACTATTGGTAAAAGCCGTAGATGCTTTTCCCAACCAATTAGTTGATATCGTATTTAGAGTTGACTCTTTTTTAGAATTAATGTCTTCATCTAAAGTATTAATGTCTCCTGTTATGGTATCATAAAGTCGATTTACCTCATCAAAGTCGCACACAAAAATATCATTCATACTATCCCTACTTTCTATTCTAGTTATAATAATCTAGTTTAATTATAGCATTAATTTTATGTATTAACAATTTAATTTTATGAGAAAAAGAAAAATACTACAATATTTAGTAGTATTTTAGGCTTTTTTTGTAAACATCTTCTGTATAGCAAAACTAATATTTTCAAATAGACTGGTTACAATTATTATTCCAAATACAACACCCATAGAAGTTAAAAATCCTTTTAGGCTTTGAAGATATAATATGTATTTGCCTACTTTAGCAACTTTATCTTGGAAATAAAGTCCTTTTACGGCATCTGTAGTGATAGTTTTGTCCTTTTTCGTTGTCTCTATTTCTACTTTGTCACCTTCAATATTTAATACTTTTGTAAACTTGTATTCTTCATTACTTGTATAATAAGCAATTATTTGGCCTTTTTTTATTTTGTCTGCGGTTATCTCATGGGCTATTACTAGATCATATTTATCGATTCCGTAAGATTTATAATCTTCTTTAGCAACTATTAATCTATTATCTAATATTCGCATTGCTTCACCTTTATCCACAACATTTTGGATAAATATTATAAAGATAACGGCACTGACAAGAAGTAAAATTGTTACAATAAATCTTATAATAAATGTTCTCATTTTAATCTACCCTTCTAATTATTTTCATAATATATGTATACCACAAATTACGTTAGTATTGCAATAGTTTTAGATTGAATTAGACGTTTCATTAGAATATAGAGTTTGGTAAACTGTTGATTTTTCTAGTAATTCTTCATGAGTACCAGAACTTTCTAGTTTGCCTTTGTCGATTATATTAATTATATCAGCATCTACTATGGTAGAAAGACGATGAGCAACAATTATAATAGTATGATCTTTTACTAGATCGTTAATTGTTTTTTTGATATATTCTTGAGATTCATTATCAAGGGCAGATGTTGCTTCATCGAAGAGAATTATTTTGGTATTTAATAATAAAGTTCTAGCAATGGCTAATCGTTGTTTTTGACCTCCGGATAAGTTTATTCCACCTTCGCCTATTACTGTATTGTATTTATTCGGAAGAGACATAATATAGTCATCAATATAGGCTTCTTTACAATACTTTCTTACTTCTTTTAATGTTACGTTTGGTTTTACTAGTTTAAAGTTTTCTAATATTGTCAAATTAAATAAGAATGGAGATTGTCTTATAATGGAGATATTTTCTCGAAGTGATTTTTCGGTTAAATCTTTAATATCTACTCCATCTATTAGTATTTGTCCAGTTGTTGAATCAAAATATCTTAGTAAAAGATTGAAAATAGTAGATTTACCATTACCAGATCTACCGACAATGGCAATCTTTTTATTTGGTGCTACTTTTAGATTTAGACCATTCAAAGTATAGTCTTCATCTTCAGAATACTTAAATTTTACATTTTTAAATTCAACTACTCCAGGATTGTTAACTAGAACTTTTTTTCCAAAGTGTTCATCCTTATATAGTTTATTGTTGATAAGTTCATCTATTCTCTTTAGGGAAACCGTTACTTTATTGTAACTAACTCCAAATTCTGAAATACTTTCTACTACTTCATCTATTCGCCAAATATACATTTCCATCATTATAAAAGTGGCATAAGCAATTTTTCCTTGAATAAAGAAATATCCACAGGTTAATAATATTATAAATTGTAAGACAAAATAGGCTAAATTATTGAGACTAAAGTACCAAACCTCGTGATTTTTATTTTTCTTAGTATTTTTAAATAATGATGTTAGGTGGGCATTAATTCTCTTTTCAATATTTTTCTTTATACCTAGAGATTTTATTTCTCTGATACCAGTTATATTTTCGGTTGCTATTTTGACATAGGTATCTGACTCTTTTTTTATCTCCTCTTGAGTCTTTTTGATTTTAGGGAAATAGACGTTTGAAATTAAGCCCATTATAACTCCAAAGACAATTATTTCTAAACCAATAAGCCATGATATGGTAAAGGCTAGGATTACAATCGCTACGATTGCTAAGGCTTTACAGATTAATCTTATTAATTTAGCAAGTAATTCCATTATTCGATCTGGATCATTATATAATCTATTTATAAACTCACCAACCCCTATATCTTCAAAAGCCTTTGCTGGTAAGCAATCTATTTTCTTGTATAAGTCCATACTGACATTTTCAATAAATTTTATTTCAAGGTAGTTATAAATTTTATCTCGAGGTATTTGTAATAATGAATATAATAGTATGTACATGCCTTCCCATATTGCTAAGTATTTGAGAAAGCCCATTAAGTCTTTTAAAATTAGGAATTCTAAGGCTTTTCCCCAGAAATAACCGGCTAATAACGTAGGTAAGCATGAAGAAAATACTAAAATAATGTAGAAAGTCAGTTTTAATTTTTCATCTTTTAGATAATGCCATAATATTTTAAAATTGTTATATTTTTGCATAAATTCATCTCCTTATATATTTTTTGTATAGTTATAATTAATTTTGTTTCACAACAAAAGAGGTCTTGATGACCTCTTCTTTGTTTTAGTTATATTTTATTATACGTTTAAAACAAGCGAGAATACTTCTATTCCCAATAGGTCATCATTATTTTTCATTAAACTACTCTTTGTCTTGTCATATACTGTTCTAATCATATTCTCACTCCTTTTCGTTTGATGGTTCAATAGTAACATAATATTTTATATGTGTCAACCTTTTTTTGTTAACAAAAGAAAAACATATAGTTTCCTATATGTTTAACGATTATTCCATTTAGTTGGGAAATTTACATACTTGGTAGGATTTACAGCATTTCGTTGGTATTGATCCCAAGTACAGCCGCCACCTTTAAACCAGTCACAATTTGTTATCTCTAGATGTACGTGTGGACCAGTCGCACAACCGGTTGCTCCCATGTAACCAATTATAGTAAATGGTGTTACTATTTGTCCTTCTTGGATGTTGCCAAAACTACGCATATGAGCATAAGTTGAATAGATATATTTTCCATTTACATCGTGCCTTATTTTTACTACTAAGGCTTTACCGTTACAACCGTATGAACAGTTACCACCATTTCTCCAGTCACCAGAGATACAGTTATCATAATATACTTTCCATACTCTACCTGTAGCGATTGGATATACAGGAATTGCTTTATCAGAACTTGAAACATCTAAACCTAAGTGACCACCATAACCATAGAAGCCTTGAGTAAGGTAACCATATTCGATTGGTCGATAGAAGCCATTTACACTTGGTATAGAGTCTCCTGTTTGAGCTTGGCTAATTCTGTATTGACAGGCTTGAATATCTTCATTGTCTCCGCAGCCCAAGCCCTTATAGTACTTAAGGTTTTCTTGAGCGGCTTTGATTTGTTCTTCGATACCTGGCATTGTCTCTTTTATGGCCATGGAATCGGCTTGTATTTTAGCACGTTCATCTTCTAATGATGTCTTTAACTTATTTAGTTCCTCTTTTTGACTTTTTTGCTCTTTTTGTTGATTCTTATTTTTTTCAATTAAATCTTCTAGTTCTTTGATTAACTGTTCATTATACTCAGTTAATTGTTCTACTACAGATAAGCGATAAATCATATCAGTTATATCAGTTGCGCCAAAGGCATATTCTAGATAAGCATTATCACCATTAGATATTTGATAATATTCAATGATTCGTTTACTTTCTTCGCCCTTTTCTTTTATTTCCTCATTACTAGCATCGATTTCTGCTTGAAGAGATTTAATTTTTTCTTCGGCATCTTTTATTTGTTTTTCAATATTAGCAATCTTGGTTCTAATTTTAGCAACTTCGGCATCATTAGTAGCAAGATTGGCCTTTTGTTCTTCTAGTTTTTTAGTATATTTTTTTACTTCATCTTCAAACTGTTTAATAGTTTTGGCACTTGTATTTATAGGTAGTGCTACAAGTGGAAGAAGTAAAGTTATTATTGATAGAACACTTATTATTTTTTTCTTTTTCATTAGATTTTTAAATACTTCTTAACGGCACTCGCACTACCGATCATACCAACTAAGATTCCTATTATTACTATCATTAATGATGTTGTATAAATAAATGGTTCTGGCTTGATTAAAACTATTAATTTTGAGAATAGATAACCATCAAAATGTTTGTAGAAAGCCATGTAACCATATGTTGTAAAGACAACTGGTATTATTGAACCTAATAGTCCAAGAATCATACCTTCAACTATGAATGGAGTCTTAATAGTAAAGTTACTAGCACCTACTAGTCGCATGATACCTATTTCACGACGCCTTGCAGAAATTGTTAGTTTAATAGTATTAACAATTAAGAAGACAGTTACTACTACTAGGGCAATTACTACTCCATAAGTTACTTTCTTTACAGAGTCAAAGGCTGAGACTAGTTTTTCAACCATACCTTCGCCATATCTAACTACAGATACAGAGTTTATTTTCTTTATTCTATCAGCAGTATCTTTTATTTGTTCAATGTCTTTTACTTTTACTTGATAAGTATCTTTTAAAGGGCTTTCACCTTCCTTATATCCTTCTAGAACTTTATCTAATACTTCGGATTCTTGTTGCATATTTTTCTTTACTTCAGTTTTAGAAATATAAGTTATTTTATCAACATTAGATATTTTTTCAATATTTGTTTTAACATCTTTTATGTCATCTTCAGTAGCATCTCTATCTAGAAATACGACGATTGTTAAATCTTTTTCTATTTCAGCTGTAAAGTTATTAATATTAAATGAGGCCATTATAGCAATAGCAACTATTATTAATGTTATAGTTATACAGGAAATAGAGGCTAATGATAAACTAAAGTTCCTGATGACACTTTTAAAAGCATCACGGATACTTCTTCCTAACATTCTAAATAGCTTCATTATCATAGACTCCTTTCTCTTTAAAGGTTACTAAGTGTCCATCTTTTAATATTAGAACTTGTTTTTTCATTCTATTAACAATATCTTGATCGTGTGTTGCCATAATGATTGTTGTACCTCTTGTCTTATTGATATTGTCTAAGACCTTCATGATTTCCATACTCTTTTCAGGATCTAGGTTTCCGGTAGGTTCGTCACATAATAATAATTTTGGATCATTAACGATTGCTCTTGCTATCGCAACACGTTGTTGTTCTCCACCAGATAATTGATCTGGATAATTGTGAATTTTATTTTTTAAACCGACATCTTCTAGAGCCTTTAAGACTTTTACACGTATTTCATCTCTTTTTGCACCTATTACTTCTAAAGCAAAGGCAACATTTTCATAGACTGTTAATTTAGGAAGAAGTCTATAGTCTTGGAAGACAATTCCTAACTTACGTCTTAATTTATATACTTTTTTATTTCTTAACTTGGCAACGTCTAGGCCACCGACTATTATTTGTCCTTTAGTTGGTTTTTCTTCACGGTACAGCATTTTAATTAATGTACTTTTACCGGAACCAGAACCACCTATTACAAAGACAAATGAGCCTTTCTCGATTGCTAAATTTAGATCATAAATTGCTGTAACACCGTTGCGATACTTCTTCTCAACGTGTTTTATTCTGATTAAATCCATTTTATCAACCACCTTAGCCACTTTATTATATCATATTTTTTTGCACAATAAAAGAGAAGTTAAATTTTACTTCTCCCTTGACACTGTAGAGTTACACTTAATAAACTTTGATATTATTTTCCACCTACTACTTCGTAGGAATCTGTTACAACAAAGAAAGCGTCTTTATCTATTGTTTTTATACCTTCAGTGACTCGGTAATATTCTCTAGTTGGAACAACAGTTAGAACGACTTTGTGTTTTTTATTTAGGAAACCGCCTTTTACATCGAAGACAGTTACACTATGTCCTAGCGTTTTAATAATATATTCTTTAATTTGTTCTTCTTCAGAAGTTATGATATAGAAGGCTTTATTATTAGAGATGCCAAGTAATACTTTATTAATAATAATAGTATTTAGGTATATTAAAATAATAGCATACATGACATTAGTCCAACCAAAGAAGACTCCACCAATTAAAACTACGGTTGTATTCATAATAGCACTAGTTTTAGCTATTGGTACTTTGTAATATTTTTCCAAAATTTGGCTTATGACAGGAAGGCCGCCATTATTGTAACCTGTCTTATACATAAGTCCGTTTGCTATACCGTTTAAGACACCGGCAAAGATAGTTATGACGAACATGTCACTATAGTCTATTTGAACGATTGTCGTTAAAGGTTCGGTTAGTTCTACAAAGGCTGGATAAAGAATACTGGCTAAAAGTGTTACAGCAGTTACTCTTGGGCCTAAGTACATGAAACTTAGAAGTGCACAGGTTAGTGATATTAATAAAATCATTAAGGCTGGATCTATTTCATAAACATAATTAGTTATAGTTGCTATACCACCGGCTCCACCTGTTACTAGATTTACTGGTAGTAGGAATAAGTTATATACTATGGCACTAAAGAATAGGGAAATAATTAACATAATGATTTTCTTTTGTTCTTTTTTGTCTTTAAACTTTTCTACTAATTCCTTCATATTACTCGCCTCCAAATACTTCATAGGCATCTGTAACAACAAAGAAAGCATCTGGATCTATTTCGGCAATTCCTTCTTTTAATTTGTAGTAGTCTTTTGTTGGTAAGACACACATTAGAACTGTTTGTTTTTCTTTAGCAAAACCACCTTTAGCATTGAAGACTGTTACACCATGGTTTAAGTACTTTAAGATGTATTCTTTGATGGCAATTTCCTCATCAGTTATGATGTAGAAGGCTTTACTATCAGATACTCCTAAAATAACACGATCTGAGATAAAACTTATAATGTATAAAGTGATAATGGAGTATAGTAATTTATTGGTACCAAATACGAATGATGATAACAAGACAACTGTTCCGTCAGTACATAAAAGACTTTTTCCCATACTTAATTTTAAATATTTATTGAGTAATTGAGTTATAACATCGGTTCCTCCACCTGTAAAGCCGGCTTTAAATATCATACCAGCACCAAAGCCATATAAGACACCACCAAAGACGGCTGCTAAAAGTAGTTCAGAAGTTTCTACGTTAATATAAGCATTAATATTAGAAGTTATTTTTACACATAAAGGGAAAACTAAAGATCCTAGAATTGAACCTCTCGTTTTTTCTTTACCGAGGAAGATAAAACTAATCGTTAAGAGAATGATATTTCCTATTAATATTACAACTGAATAATCTAGACCAAATAAATCGTTTAAGATAATGGCAATACCACCTACACCACCAGCAACTAAGTCATTTGGTGCTAGAAATAAGTTATAAGAGATAGATACTAAAAGACATCCAATAAAGAATTTTAGAAATCTTTTGTATTTAGATTTTTCTCTTATTTGTTCTAAAATTTTTAAACTGTCCTTTTTTGATAAAAATTTCATATTATAACCCTCTTTTTAAATTGCTTTCTATAAATTCATCAATATTTCCATCTAAGACTTTAGTAACATTACTAGTTTCATAGTTTGTACGATGATCTTTTACCATGGAATATGGATGCATAACATAACTTCTTATTTGAGAACCAAACTCGATATTCATTTGATTACCTTTAATTTTATTTAGTTCTTGTTCTTGTTCTTCTATTTTTCTTAGTAATAGTTTGTTTTTTAAGACTTTCATAGCCTGTTCTTTATTTTGAATTTGACTACGTTCATTTTGACAAGTAACTACTATTTTGGTAGGTAAGTGTGTAATTCTTACGGCTGAGTCTGTAGTGTTTACACCTTGTCCGCCGCAGCCAGATGAACGATAAACATCAATTTTTAAGTCCTTTTCATCTATTTCAATACTGTTGTCTTGCTCTATTTCTGGTGTTACTTCGATTGATGCAAAAGATGTATGACGGCGATTATTAGAATCAAATGGAGATAACCTTACTAGACGATGAACTCCTTTTTCGTTTTTTAAATAGCCATAGGCATTGTAGCCTTTTATTAGTAAAGAGGCACTTTTAATACCGGCTTCTTCACCATCTTGATAGTCAAGAAGTTCAATTTTATAGTTTTTCTTTTCACACCAACGAGTATACATTCGATATAGCATTAGGGTCCAGTCACAGGCTTCTGTTCCACCGGCTCCGGAATGGATGTCTAGTATACAGTTATTTTTATCATATGGACCATTAAGAAGGAGAAGTAAATTTAATTCTTCCATCTCTTGAGGTAGGTCTTCAATAGTTTTTTCTATTTGCTGTTCAATATCTGTATCTGGTTCTAATTCTATTAATTCTAGAAGTTCTATCGAGTCTTTGACTTTGTTTTTTATTTCTTCAACATTAGTAATTGTTTCTTTTTTACTAGAAATTTCACTAAGTACAGAATCTTTTTTCTCTCTATTTGTCCAGAAATCAGGAGATTCAGTTTCTTTTTGAAGGGACAATAAGTCAGACTTTTTTTGATCTATGTCAAAGTAACCTCCAATAATTTTCTATTTCTTCTAAGTATTTATGTAATGTGTTTTTTTCTTCTTTTATTTCCATAGTGTACCTCTCTTATTATAATGTTTGTTTTTTTATTTTTTATACATTTTATATTCTAGCATTATGTTATCATATTTTTAATTTTTTGTATAATAAAAATTATTATTGCATATATTATTAGTGAGGAAGGTTCACTATATAGTGTGAAGATCCTCTGTTAATAGATTGAGCCATTTTTGGCTCTCTTTTTTTGATTTTTAATATGAATAATAAAAATAATTTGTAATTTTGACTTTTTAGTTTTTTTAGTTCTAAGTGTTGTTTAGACGGTAAAAGACCAGTTATTTTAGTTTTTTAGGACCTTTAAATGAGAAAAACAGGAGTTTTATTCCTATTTTTGTCGTTTAACATATCTATTTTATTAACTTTTTATTTAGACAGTATGGTACTACTTCATTTTTTAAGGTGTTAGATAAAATATCTGTACCATGAGTTGAATCATACCATAGGAAGTTTTCTATCTCTTCGCTGGTTGTTGGTGTACCTTTAAATTTTTCTTTTGATAGGAAAACATAGAAGTGAATCGGAGTTTTACCATCACTCGTTGCTATCTCGTCAAATTCCATTACTAGTTCAAGAGCATCTTCGTTGAAGATAACATTTGGTCCTAGTTCTTCATGACATTCTCTAATAGCGGCTTCTAATGGAGTTTCATTTTCCTCTACTCGACCACCAATCATTTGATAAGTTGGTCTTTTTCTTGGCTTATCAATTAATAGTTTTTCATCTTGGAAAAACATTGTTCCAACTACTTTCATAATTATTCACTCTCCTTTATTTCTTTCATTTTCTTGGTATATTGTTTGACGCAATCATCTAACTCGACGGTTCCATAGTCATGAATCTTTTCGGCCAAAGTGCCATTTAAGTCATAAAAAGTTTGCCAGGCGTCTGGAGTCGTAGCAACTTTTATAGAAAGATCTCCATTACATCTTCTTGTAACAAAGCCATTGATTGCTTGATATGATACCAAAGGCATTCTTTCGTCCTGTTCAAATATCAATCCATAGTACGAATCTATGCTTAAAGTTTGCTTTGTTTTTGCTGCTACATCAATTGCATTTATAAAAGGAATCGTTAGGCTATCAGTATCAAGGTAAGACTGATTACCTTGTAAGTATTCAGCATAATAATTGGAATACATCTTTCGTGATTCTGCTAAGATACTTTTAAGTTCTTCTAATGATCTTGATTGTTGATGTTTTCTATTTCCATATAATCTATTTATTCTTTCTAATAAATCATTTATTTTTGACATTGAAGTATTTAGTTTTTCCTGTTCTAGTATTCTTCTAATGATGTTCTCTGAAATTGAAAAGTCTAAGAATTTACTTGCGATTAGTCTAGAGTTTTCAGAATTAATAGTTTTATTTGTTGGTTTACTTAAAGGTAGAGAAAAGTCTTTCATATAGATTGCGGCAGGTTCTGTAGAATCTGTTAATATTGGATAGGCACTTTCTAAGTCCTTTAAAAATCTATGCCTTTCTTCAGTATTATAACCATAGATAAATTGATGACGTTCCTCTTCCATGACTCGTCTTCTTGTATATTCATTCATAACCTCACCCGACATTAGTATATCATGTGTAGTCTTAAATATAAAGATTTCAGCATTGTAATTTTATTTTTTATCCTAAATTCATGTACTTAATTGTGCACTTTACTTTTAGTTTAATGTTTTACGCTAAATTTGTCCGGAATATTTATATATTTTTTTGACTACTGGGGAATATTCTACTTTGGATAAGTCTTTTTGTTGTTGCTCGGCTAAATACTTAGTTAGGTACATGGCTTGAACTAACATATGAAAATCAGCAACTACTTGATCCTTGAAGGGTGATGATATTACTATTATTTCATTATAATATGGTTTTAATTCTTCTAATAACATTTTATCAAAGTCTGTTTCTCTAGCAAAATAGATTGCATTATTACAATGAACTGTTGAAGTTGTTGAACGGCCATGACAATAAGAATACTTATCATGGACGATTGGTATACCTATACCTGACTCTATCATAGTTGATTCTAGATACTTGGATGATGTTTTAGTATCGTATCCAGAAAATATTTCATAGATGTTTGGATTAGTATCAAATGAAAAATCTGTTGGCTCGATTAGTTCTATAATTCTAGTTGTATTTCCATCCAAGTAATAATCTAAAAGAATGCTTATAGGAATTAGAGTTGCACCTAGAGAGATAAAACTCCTTTCTTTATCAATTGTTGTCTTGTACTCCAAATATGTTACATCAGGATTATCAAAAGAGTTATTTGATAATAGATACTTTTTTAAGTCATTGGCAAATGATAAGTCAACTCCATAATTTTTTCCACTGTAACTACAAGAAAGAACATTTTTAAAGCCAGATAAGTTTTGGTAGATAAAGTCTCTTGGCTCACTATCTAGTGTGATAATACTATTCTTTCTATTTAAAACTTTACTGCCAAAACTACTTACGACACTCGATCCTCCTACTCCAGAGACAATCGTGGGTTCTTTTAATTCTAGTAAACTTTTTCTGATATATTCCAAATCAGTTTTATCGAATGCATCTTCTACCCTCCTCTTTAAATATGCAAAATTAATTTTCATGTTTTTTTCCATAAAAATACCTCCTCAAGTTCAATATAACTTAAGAGGAGGAAGTATTTCGTCTACTTATTCTTTCTTTTCAATTTTTCTACTCATATTTTTCATCTAATAATTCATATTCTAAAATTCTTTTTAGTTCAAAATGTCTAATGTCGTGTTTCTTTTCACAGAAAGCAGCACAATACCAGCCGTCTTGAAATAAAAACATTTCAGCTGGATCGATTACTCTTTCATTTTCACCTTTGTTGTATGAATAATAACGTATTTTTACTTTTCTTTTTTCTCTAATAGCACGTGTTAATAAATTAAATTTCTTTTGGAGTTCATCATCTAGTTTAAATTTTGTAGTATCTTGTTTACTACCGATATAGACACCTTTAATTTTGTTTTGAAGAGTTATAAGAGTTTCTTTTCTTTCTTCGTCTTGTTCTTTTTTTATGTATTGATCTAATATTTTGTAGTCATTCTCAGTAAATCTTCTAATAGGAACTTTGACTGGTCTTGTTAGGACATATCCACCATATGGGCCTAGTATTGAATCAATATAAATTCCGGCTTTTTCTAAGTCTTCTTTGTAGACTCTTATCATACGTTCTGATACTTCTAAGATGCTTGCTAGTTCTTTTATACTGTATTTACGTCCTGATTGTAATAATTCTAATAAAGTTATAACATTTGATACTTTGGACATAGTCTATTACTTTGCAACGCTTTCTATTTCTTGTAATTCAAAACGATATTTTTGTTTGATATCTGGATACTTTTTATGGTCAACTTCACCTAAAAACATATCTTTAGGTCTTATCCATAATTTATTAGGACCATATAGTGCTCTATAGATGACACATTCTTCTCCTGTTTCAGAGTATTTGGCTGTGTCTACTACTAAGTAATAGTTTCCTTTAAAATGTTTATAGATACCATTAATCTTTAATTTATTCATTGTAACACCTCTTTGTTTATTATAACATGTGGAGTGTTTAAGATAAAGTTTTAGGTAAAAGAAAAAAGACAGAAATGTCTTCTTCATTATTCTATAAAAGTTGCTGGTTTTTCATTTAAAGTACCTCTATAGTAGTTTGTTTGATATTTTTGAGGTCTATTTAGGCAATCATTTATAGGTATTAAAGTATAGTCTTTTAAAATTACGTATTCATAGGTAAAAGTTAAAACTTCGTCATAATACTTTGATAATAAATCCATTTTCATAGTCGTTGTTTTCTTACCATCAGTATCATAGTAATCTATAATTTCATAGAAAGACTTGTCTGTTTTTAAGATTCGTTCATTATAGATACGGATTATTTTTTCGCCTTCATAATTTCCAGAAATTTTTTCATATGATGTTGGTACTGTTACTTTATTTTGAAAATGATAATATTCTGGAATCACATTATATAGAATGTTGTTCTTTACATATAAATTATTGGCAGTAAAGTCATAATCTATTTTTTTATCTAAGTATTTTTCTGAATAGTTTTTTTCGGCTAGTACTCTTAATTCATATATAGCATTTTTAAACATAGAGTAATCATCTACAGGATCATTATCAATGTTACTGTCATATATAGAATATAAGGTATCTGTATAATCAACAAAGTTTATATCTGCACCTAGACTTGGTACTATATTCATTATCTTTATATCTGTTGGAATATCGTAAACCTTTTTATAACTTAACTCTTCGGCTTTTAATTTTTCTGGATTAAATATGTAAGCAGTATTATTAGTTATAAAAGCATACTCTAAAAAGTTGGTATTTTCATTTAGAACTTCTCCAGAAATAAATTTTTTGTAAGTGGTTGTTTCTTTTGTCTGATTATTTTTTTCTAATACGGCATCTACAAGTGTTTTTGGTTCCTTATCGTTGATTCTTGCTGGTTTCGCATCATGTTTTGGTAACAGGGCTATAATTGCTACAGCAACAAGTAAAATCAAACCGGCAATTAATATTATTGTTTTCTTGTCTTTTAAAATTAGTGGTTTCTTATCTTTCTTAATTATTTCTTTCTTATCTTTCATAGGTCACCTATTTTTCTATGTATCCATATACTTTTTCGGTATACATTTCATCGGATATAGCCTTGTATCTTTCACCTGTATAGTCATCAGTAAAACCATTGTAGGCTTTGTATACTTCATTTGTTTCAGTATCATATACTCTTTCGTAGCCTAGAGTTGCATCACTTTGTTTTTGACTCATTATGTCATAACTCTTATTTCTATTTTCCCAAGCACTCATGTATGAATCAAATGACTTTTGTACACTAGCATTTAAAGCAAGGGCTTGTTTAGTTTGTGCATTGCCATCATCTATTGTTTGCTTTACATAACTATCAGAAAACTCTATTGAATTTATTGATTCTAAAAGAATATCTTTATAATTAATGAACTCATCTTTTACGGCTGTTACAGTCATAATATCATAGGCCATATAGTATAGAAAATCTACACCATTTTGATATTGATTACCAAAATTTACGATTGAGGCTAGAAATAGACCTTCTCCTTCTTTACCTTTTTCAGAGGTAAATGTTCCTCTTAAAACTTTACTATCTAGAGCATAGCTTTTCATTGAAGCAGAAGAGGCAAATTCTTCAACCTTTTTAAAATTGGAAAAAGTTGGAAAGTTCATATTTGATAATGTTGGTTCAATAGAAGTTATATAATCAGCAATGTCATTAAACGAAGTATAAAAACCTTCAGTAGTTGGTTGTTCTAGAACTACTGCATCAGCGAAGACTTTATATTGAGGACTATTTCCACTTAGTCTAGAATATTCTTGCCAAAAACTTTTTGCGGCACTACTCTTTAGTAATGGTTGAATTTTTAACATTAAAAAGATTTGGTTAGATGTTTCTGCTGGATCATATACTCGAATTGCATAATACATTCCTGTTCCGGCAGCATCAACTGTCCAGTTTTTTGGCTTTTTCATACTGAAAGTGGCATTTTTATACTCTTCTAAAGTTATTTTACTGGCTTCTGTGTATTTTATTTTTACTTTTTGATCTATTTTTTGCTTGTTTGTAAAGGCAAATAGTAGTATTCCAGCAACTAATACTACTAATACTATTATTATTATTTTTTTATTTTCTTTTATTTTTTTTAACATATTTTTACTCTCCTTATATATTGTTCTTATTAAAGTATAAGATAATTAAGATACCTTTTGTAGTTTATTTACCAAATAGTCAATGACAATTTGACAAGTTGAAGGCTTATTATATTAGTATATATTATGTTATAATAGTTTATACATGGATGTGATTATATGAAGTTTAGTGATGTATTAAATAAGTATTTTAATTTAGTTGGATGTAGTTCTAAAGACTTGGCCAGTGAAACACAACTTTCAGAGTCAATTATTAGTAGATATAAGAATGGGAGTAGAGTTCCTAATAAGACTAATTTAGAAAAAATTAGTGAGGCCTTGTCTGCTTTATCTAAAGGTAAGTATAAGCGAGAGGATATATTTAATGAGTTTAATGTGGTAGTTGAAAACTCTAGTATTGACTTTGAAATTGTTAGAGAAAACTTGAACAAGGTAATTGATACTTTTAATATTAATGCAAGAGAACTTGCTAAAGCATTGAATTTTGATGCTTCATACTTATCTAGAATAAGAAGTGGTGAGAGAGTTCCTTCTAATAAAGAGGAGTTTGTTAGTTCTTTAGTTAGTTTTATACTTAAAAAATATGATGTTAAGACTCATAAAGAGACCTTTGAAGGGCTTGTTGGAGATAATGAGAAAATTACTTTTGAGAAGTTTAAAAATTGGATTATTACCAATAAAAATGATGAGGGTAAAAATATAAATGAATTTTTATATAATTTAGATGACTTTGATCTGAATCAGTATATAAAGGCAATTAAATTTGATAAGTTGAAGGTGCCTAGCATTCCTTTTTATAAGGCTAAATGTAGAACTTACTATGGTGTTAACGAAATGAAAAAGGGAGAAATTGACTTTTTTAAAGCAACAGTTCTTTCTAAAAATACTGAGGATATCTTTATGTGTAGTGATATGCCAATGGAAGATATGGCTAAAGATATAGAATTTGGTAAAAAATGGATGGGCGCTATTGCTTTATGTCTGAAAAAAGGATTGCATCTTAATATTATTCATAATTTAGATAGGCCATTTAATGAAATGATGCTTGGGCTTGAGAGTTGGATTCCTATTTATATGACTGGACAAGTTTCTCCATATTATTTAAAGGATGTTAATAATAATGTTTATCATCATTTTAATTATGTGTCTGGAGTTGCGGCTTTGACCGGTGAATGTATTAATGGATTTCATGATAAAGGAAAATATTATTTAACTAATAATAGTAAGGAAATAAAGTATTACCGTGAAAAAAGTGAGTTATTGTTAAAGAAGGCTAACTCACTTATGAATATTTATACTAGTAATGATGAGAGTAGTTTTAAGAAATTTAGCAGCAAGGATAAAATGACAAGTGGTAATAGAAGAAGAATTCTTTCTACTTTGCCGTTGTTTACTATTAGTAATGAGTTATTAAAAAGAATTCTTAAGAATAATAATGTCAGTGAAGAAGATATTAAAATGATTGTTAAGTACAAGAATGAATTGAGTAAGAGCACAATGGAAATATTAGGACATAGTACAATTACAGATTGTATATATGAATTTGATAAGAATGATGCTTGTTACTTGGAGTTAGACGGAATATTTTATAAAGATAAAATTAAGTATACGGCTAAGGAGTATAGGGAACATTTTAATATGACTAAAAAATTGGCTAGAGAAAATAAGAATTATATGGTTGAAGTTAGTGATAATAAGACATTTAAAAATATTACTATTAGTATTGTTGAGGGTAAATATGTAATTATTTCTAAGAGTTGTAACCCTGTTATTCACTTTGTTATTAGACATCCAAAACTTGTCGCTGCTATTAGTGAATTTAGACCTTTAGTCGTGGAAGAGAACTAAGATATGGTTTTTAGTATTTCACATACCTTGTTGTGTAGTTTGATTTATTTTAAGAAAGAGGCCCAGGAAATAGTTTGCACAATTTATTTGATGATTTTTAATAATGAATGGCTGGGTTTACAAAGGACTTGGTGATAAGAAGATACTCGTAAAGGTGAAATGTGGACAAAATAAAAGAAACTAATTAACTAGATAGTTAATGACTAGTCTGGTAGTTTCTTTTTTATTTTTTATTTTCTAATATCCATTCTTGGAAGTACTTAGTTTTGGTATGGCAATAAGAACAATCTTCTTGAGTAATGTCTATGGATGCGCCACAGTTATGGCATTTAATTATATTGCTTCCCTCGTTTAAAGACTCTACTCCATTATTGTGTTGTCTTAGAAGATACGTATCCTTTTTTATTTTTGAAGTTATTTTCTTATTTTTATAGTAGACAAGCCTTACTTCAGCAGTTACTTCTACATATAACTGATTATTTTTTGTATAGTTTTTAAACTTTAGATAGTCTAGGACATCGTAATCAATTATATCTTCTTTACTATAGTAGTATTTTCGTACTTCGTAGTTTAGATTGTTGTAAAATTTCTTTTTATCTATCTTAGTTTGCTCCCAAAAGGCTTGTTGCTTTTTATTTTCTCTTTCTTTGTATTCTCTTATAGGGCTTAAGACTAGATAAGCATCTAAGATGTAGAAGAAGTAATATAAAACTAAAGATAGTATTAGACCATAAATAAATATTTTGGATATGTCATAACTATTAAACGTTCTAGATGTGTACTTTATGAATAGATAACTTAGAAGGAGGCTTACTAGGATGTCAACTATTGCGGTTACTATTCTGTAGGTGTTACTTCTTAGGACTTGGTCGTAGTGATATTTACTGCCTAAATCTTTATTAGTGTAATCGATATTATAGTAAGTGTGGCAATAAGGACAACCGTCGATAAAGTCTTTTAGTTTAGAGTGCATGCCACAGTTGGGACAAGTTTGTTCTTTTTCTTCCATAGTTTTAGAAATAAAGGTGTATTCAATTCTAGAATCAAAGAGACTTTCGGTGTGAAGTAAGGTATCATTTTGATAATATTCTTTTTTACATCTAATACCATTTTCTATATCGTCATTTTTACTATTATCAGTATTTCGTTCTAAGATTTCATTACTTACTATGTATTTTGTTTTGATATTGATTTTATAATTATTTAATTTTTTTTGTTGATAATTATCAGATATTAAAGGCATACTTTACCTCCTACCTATTATTGTTATTATTGTTATTGTTATTATTATTGGATGAGGAACCACCATAGGAAGAAGAGCCGCCATATGATGTAGTGTAATGTGGTATTATTTTAAAGTCTTGTTCATTAATTACAATGCCGTCAACGGATGAAGAAAGACAGGGAGTTTGAATTGTTGAGTAGACTTTAGTTGGAGTACTTAGAGTGATAGTGGCGGCAGCACATCTTACAGAACCATTTCTATTATTTTTTAAAAATTCATATATTTCTTCTAATTGCTCCATGGTTAAATTATAGTATTTGGTTAGTTCTATACATCTTTTTTGAAGAGATAACTCTTCATATGTTTCGGCTTCTTTATTCATTTTTGGACTCCTTTTCTATGTAATAAAATTCAATATTTTGGAATGGCAAGTTTATGGCTTGGATGTGATAATAGGCATTATTTTTTTGTTTTAAGTAGTGATAATCTCTTAGTGATGAAGTGGTGAAGAAAATGTTATTAGGATTTTCTTTAGATAAGTCGTTTTTGTATTCAGATAAGAAATTAGTTATATCGTAAGAATAATATTCTTTTTTATCTGATGGACGATTTTCTAAAACACCTTTATAGATTTGAGTGGTTGCGACATGGCACTGTTTGGTTCTTTCTTCATCACCATAAGTAACTAGGTTACCTGATAATAACATAATGTATAGGGAGTTATTGTCAGGATAATCACACTCTTCTTCTATTAAAGATTTCTTCATGTATATTGTTACTTTGGTGGTTGGTGTAATGTAAATTATATTTCTTGATTTTTTTAGAATTTGTGAAGAAAGAGGATACTCGTAATTAGCAACTTTTAGGATAAAAACGTCATCAGCATAGATATATTTTAATTTTTGATCTTTTACGATTAGTTCTTCTAATGGTGGATAGGTAGGACTTTGTTCCTTAGGAATATAAGGTGTGGGATCTTGGGTACGCATCTTTAGAATATATTCGTAAACAAAATCTTCATTGTATGGATCTTTTTGATATAGTCTATCTTTATATAGTTGTTGCTGAAGAAGACAGGTATAACTTTTATTAGACTTATAGGTGTTTTTTACAAATGGACAACCAGTTTTACATAAATATAAATAGCCGCATTTACTGCATTCTTCATTGAAGGGTAGTTTGTTGTGGTTTAAGTATATTTTTGAGGCGGCTGTTGTTAAGATTTTTTCCACAGAATCTGTGTAAATGTTGCCGTAGTAGTAATCTTTATTTTTTTGGCCTCGAACACAGGAGTAGATGTCACCATTTTTTTCAAGAAGAAAAAACTTTTCTCCGCAGTTGTTACAGTTGGTACAATAACTCGGTCCAAACTCGTCAAACCAAGGGCCATTTACACCAGCATCTAAGTCGGTACCGTCAAACTCTTTATGCATTCTGTTATAAAACTCTAGCTGTTCTTCTTCAGTAATATGATGAAGAAGGCCATTTGAGTTATAGTCAAAGCCAATCATAAAATTGAAATCGTTCATGTCTAAGCAAGTGTTTTTGTGAAGATACTTGATGTCGTTTATTATTTCATCAATATGATTGTAGTGTTCTTTAAAGATTGTAGCAGACACTTTCTTTTTATTGGGAATATCTTTTAAAAGTGCAATATTTTTTAAGATTTTGTCTAGAGTCTTTTTATTTCCTTTAGTGATACGATACTCATCATGAAGTGATAGAGGTAAGTCTAGACTACCGGATATTGAAACATTAAATTCTTTGATTGTTTCTAGATGTTTTTCTAAATCATAAAGATTTGTTTTGATATGTGGTGAATTTACTTTAAAATTACCAGCAGTTATTATTTCTCTGTTTTCTTTATAATATGTGGAAATGTATTCAATAATATCGTGAAATGTTTTTTTATCAAGAGTTGTTACTTCTCCCCCATGAAGAGAAATGTTAAAGGGTATGACGTTAGACTCTTTAAATTTTGAGACGGCATATTTTAAAGTTTCTAGGGCTTGATGTTCTGTTTTTTCATCTTTAGTATTATCCTCTAAGTAGCAGTATTTGCAGCACATGTTACAAGCCATAGTTGGTACGTATAATAAATGTATGTATTTTAGATTTTGTTCCATATTTACTCCTAATTGTAATATATTTATACCCTTTTATCTTTTTTGAAATGACTGTTGCGAATGATTATGTTACATTCACTTTAGTATTAACTGTAGCGATTGACAATGGTAGGACTTTCTTTAAAGGCTCTAACATTTATATAAGTTGTTGCGGGAACATTGATTGTATATAGATTTGGACACAATCTAAAGGCAGATGAACCAATTTCTTGTAACTGACTATTTTCACTTATATAAACTCCACTTAAGGCAGTGTTATTGTAGAAAGCATGTCCACCTATTCTTTTGATGTTGTCTGGAATAACAATTCCACTTAGAGATGTACAGTTCTCAAAAGAGTTACCTCTTATTTCAGTTAGATTTTCAGATAAGACTACAGTTTCTAGAGAACTGGCATTCATAAAGACTTCGCCACCCATATAGGTTAGAGTGTCTGGTAGAACTATTGAAGTAAGCGACTCACAATTATAGAAGGCTCCCCCGCCTAAGTAATTAAGTTCTTTAGGTAGTTCTACTTCTTTCAATTTTATATCGTTTTTGAAGGCTTGACCTCTTATTTCAGTGATAGTGTTTGGTAGTGTTACTTTTTCTAGAAAAAACATGTTAGAGAAAGTATTACCACGAAGACTTACTACAGGCTCGCCTTTATATGTTGAAGGAATAGTTGCTGTTTTATAGTTTGTTAGGCCAAAGATATAGAATCTTACGGCATAGCCAGCATCTGTTTTTTCATATAGTATTCTTGGTGATGAAAATAGTATTAAAGGAGCAATGATTGCGACTATGGTTCCTAAAATAAGAAGTTTTTTACTACCATCTGGAACAACATTTTCTTTAGTTGCCATAACAATATTAGATATTTTTTCTTGACGTCTGGCATTTAATTCCTTTTTTAAATATTCCAGCATGTTATATTTTTTAGATTTCACTAAAAGAAGTAGTAAAACGATTAGGCCTACTATGTATGTTAAAAGTGGAAAGTGGAAAAAGATCATTGAAATATAACAAAATAGCAGGATACAGAAAATGATATAGAAAATTTGTTTTCTTGTTAAAACTTCTTTCGGAATTAGAGTTTTATCCACATGGGCTTTGTCTAGGGCTTTTTTAATGAAAGCCTCTATTAAAGGAGTATTTTCTAAAGAATACATTGGATCAAAGTCTGTTGGCTTAACATAAGTTATTGGTTGAACATTTAATTCGCCAAATTTCGCATTTAAGGCAGCTGGATCAATGGTGCCTGGTGTTGATGAGGCCGTTAATTGTGGTTCTAATTTTCCTAGTGTTGCCATTATGTCTTGAACCATTTTTTCATCAATTTCTTTTCCACAGTTTGGACAGAACTTTGACTC
Organism: uncultured Bacilli bacterium; assembly: GCA_934168245.1. GTDB lineage: Bacteria > Bacillota_I > Bacilli_A > RF39 > UBA660 > CAG-877. The sequence goes on along the minus strand of CAKPMY010000003.1, from coordinate 12,210 downwards.
TATTTTTACCATGTTTCCACAGTTTGGACATTTAAGACTTACCTGACGACTTATTATTGTTTTTTGTGATGCTACTAGAGGAACTGAAGTAGTCGTTCCTGTAGTAGTAACAGTTTGACCGTTAATTGTAAATGATGTTGGTAGTGATTGATCACCATTTTTAATGATGTTTGGGGCTGGTATTAGCATTTTACCTTTAGATATTCCAGTAACTCCTACCGTAAAGGCACCAACAAAGACTAGGAAAAAGTCAATGATTGCAATACCTGGTGATATAAATAAATCATAAAGCAATAGGAATAAGGCTCTGGCTACGGATAGTCTTATAAGGGACTTACGATATTCAGTTGATTCATCATTTATTAGGGCTGCTAGGGGAGAAAATACAAATATAGTCATATGAATAGTTACAAATAATTCCATAAGAACCATTGGTAGTAATGGTATAGAACTGTTTTTAAACATTGGTGCTAAAAAACAGGCTCCTACTCCGATTAGAACAAATACAATTCTTACAATTATTTTCTTAGTGTTATTACTCATAAATTCAACTCCATTTTTAATTTTAGTTCTTCTTAGAATAGATAAGATCTTTGAAATTATTTTTTTAGTATTTTTACTCATAAATATAGACATCTTTTTACTTTTTTGGTGGATTGATATAATTGTTAGTATTACTTGAAATAGTGTGGCGATATTTTATTTTTTTACAAGCAAGTACCTCTTTATTTTCTAATAACATATTATCATACTTTTTTTGGTATTGAAATGAAAAAAATAAAAGATATACCTATTAGTTAGATATATCTTCTTTTTGGATTTTTTCTCTTAAGAAATTACTTAAGGCTTTATTACCTTGGTCACTTAAATGTTTGCCGTCTGCTAAAAAGTACTCAGGATGTTTTTTTAGTTCCTTCGTAAAATCCATAATGGTTAAATTAGAGTAATTTTTTAGGGAAAGACTGGCAATTGTTTTATTAGTTGCTAGGATGTATAGTTCATTATTTTTGCATAGTTCTAGCAATTCTTCATATTCTGTTGTTTTGATATTAGTGGTGTTATCAAATACGAAAACTACTTTATTTGTTAGAGTATTATTTTTTAGAGCAGTTTCTAAATCTTTTTTTAGAATCTTGTAGGTGTATTCTTTGTTAGTTGTGAAAGAAGCATTAGTAAAGTCTTTTTCTACGTAATCAAATGAATTTAGTAATAAGGTGTTACCATAAAAACTTATCTTATTTTTTTGTTCTTCTTCGTGAGCACTTATAATTGAGGCTTTCTTTTCTTTGTATTCATTTAGATATTCTTGATAGATTGCATCGTAGATTACTTGTGTATATACTCCTCTTCCAGTTGCTGTTAGATGAATGCCGTCGGCATAAAAATATTCTTTATGGCCTGCTGAGATACTTGCCCAGTCAATGACATGAAGGTTTTTATAGTCAGCGGCTAGAGATGAGAGATTGGCATTGGCCGTTTCATTGTTTGTGGTGTTTAACCAGAATACTTGGCGTTCTTTGGCTATTTGCATGATTTCATTTTTACAATATTTTGAACAGTCTCCATTGGCACCTAGATTTAGAATTATAGGGCTTCCTAGCATTCCTTGAGCATCTAGGTCTTTTAATATTGGAGCAACTTTCCAGGCAGTACGAGAAACTTTGGCATCAAAGTAGCCATTAGGAAACTGAGTTTGTAGATTGGATAGAGCACCTAACATTACAGAGTCACCTACTCCAACGACTGGTAGATTTGCAACTACTTCGTTTAAGTTGTTTTCATCTGCTTCTAGATTTTCAAGTTGTTTTGTCCAGTCTTCTTGTTCTTTTTTCATCATATCAGCATACTTTGCTTTAGACTCTTTAAGCATCTGTTCATTTTGGGCTAATTGCTCTTTTAGTTGCTGCATTTCTAAAGTATGATCTTCTGCAAGGTAGTATTGATAGGCTCCATAACCAGAAATAGCAAGAATTATTGTTAGAACTATATATTTTAGCACCTTACCGTTATTGACTTTGGCTAGAGAAAAACGAAGGATATAAGATACGATGATTGTAAGTGAAATAATGGCTGGTAATTTTAGGTTGCCTTGCAAAGTTATGTATTGGAAGATAAATATTATTGGATACTGTGTTAAGTATATTTCATAACTTATATTTGATAATGACTTGATTATTTTTTCAATGATGTTTAGGTTTGATGTTGTAGAAATTGTAGCATAGTCAATTATTCGACAAGTTAGAATACTAGTAATTATCATGCTTAAGGCAAAGTATGGTGATTTTGAGTCAATCAAGATGAATAGTACTAGTAATAATAATAGATAAAAATATAAAACAATGGTACTGTATGGCTTTTCTTTAAATTTGTTTGGTAAAAGGGAGCGGTAGTAAGTGTGAAGAAAGCCTAGAGTTAAACCAAATAGTAAGGAGAAGACTCTGGTAAAGGTGTCATAGTAAGTGACCATCATATTTTGAGTTATACTCATCTTGTAAAAGTAGATGGTTGCGGCTATGGTGGCGGTGCTTGTTATTAGGCATGGTAGAGATTTAGCAACTTTGTCTCCTAGTTTACGTAATGGTACAAATATAATTGGGAATACTAAGTCAAACTGAAGAAGAATTGCTATATACCAGAAATGAATAAATGGAGAATTGATGTGTCTTGCAAAGTAGTCTAGGTTAGCATTTAGTTGCCAGAAGTTGTTGTAGCCTAGTAGGACTGATGTTGTTTCTGGCTTTAGGTTGAACCAACTGATATTTGAAAATAACGAGATGGCTGCTAGAGAGATAAAGACTACTAAGGCTAGTGGAAGATATAATTTTACTAGACGCTTTAGGTAATAGTCCTTAAGGGAGAACTTCTCTTTTTTAAATTCTGATATGCAAGATAAATAACTGGTCAAAACAAAGAAAGTACATACGGCTAAATAGCCTCCTTTTAAAATGTTTAAGTGATATAAAAGGATGGCTATGCAAGAAAGGAGCCTTAGTAAATCTAGGTTTTTGTAGTAGTTTTGACTTTTTATTTTCTTTTTCATCTTATTTTCTCCTTGTATATTGTTTGTAGGCGTTAGTTTTGTTAACTATTTTTATTATTCTCTGTTATTAAATTATATCACTTATGGGCTAGTTACAGAATACTAAAAATTAAAAAAAGTAATTTGAGTACGGATAATAAAAAGCAACTTTTTTATTTGATGTTTAGTTATTTATTATGTCTACTTTTTGAAATACTCTAAATTACTTTTCTCTTTAGTATTTTAAGTTTACAATTGCCTTAGAAATACTTTATTTTTTTTCAGAAGCAAGTCGTGTCTTGGTATATGAGGCCTTTTCTTGAGATGTTGGTTGTTTGCTTGTTGTGGAAACAGTATACTTTGCTTCGGGTGTATTTGCAGAATCAATACTTCCATCTATTAATTTATCAATAAATTTATCAAAATTATTCTTATAAATATTTACACCTTTTTTGATAGACTCACTTACTTCTTCTTCAGTCATTCCTAGAAAGTTAGCGATAGCTTCTTTAGTAAAGCATTTTTCATCAACATATCCAATTCTTAATCCCATTATGATAGCTGTTTTTGGATCAGTTTCTTTCATCATATCGATAAAGGCGGGCATTCTTAATAGGCAAAGCATTCTTTCACAATCTTCTTTTTCGATTACGGAAATTTGTTCAATTTTTGGTTTTTCTTGAACCCTATCCACAGAGTCTGTGGATTTTTCCGAATTTATTTCGGAATATTTTTCTTTTGTGACAGGCATTGAAGTGTTTTCCACTTTTTCTGGTATTGTTTCAGATATATTTAGAGATTTTTCCACATTTTCAGTGGAATTTTTTGATTTTTCCTTTGGAATTTCCACAGGAATTAGTGAATTAGCATCTTTTTCAGTTCTTTCGACAGGAATATTTTCCACTTTCGTTGTGGATTCTTTTAATTTATTTGTTCTTCCCTTTTGTGGATTTGGACCACCTTTTTCTAGCCATCTTCGTAGTTTAGGAAGGATAGAACTATATAATTGAGTTCTTTCTTTTTCTTGTAAGTTAGTATTTCTATATTCTTCTAGGTTTTCGCCATATCTAGAAACTAGAATTCGTGTTTCTTCCTCGCTTAGATGTGATACTAATTTTTTTATAGTTTCTGTGTCTATTTCTAATATTTCACTTAGTGTTTTTTTCCTTTTATCTTTATTTCCCACTGTATTTTCCCCCGTTTCTGTGGTTGTTTCTAGTGTAAGATATGAATTATCTGGTTGTTGCTTTTCTGTATTTTCTTCCGTTTCTGTAGTCGAATCTATTGTGCTTGCTGACATTTCTCTGATTCTTTCGAGAGTACCATCTCTAAGAAGTAGTTTGTATACGAAATTGCCGTTACTTTTATTTGTTGCATACAATTCTCTAAAAATGTCTATAGTTTTTTTTGCTTCAGTGGGATGATCCATATATACAGCAAAGTCTTTAATATACCTAGAATTTCTAAGTCTTTTAATGGCTCTTGACTCTATTTGTCTAACTCTTTCTCTAGTAATATTTAATTGTTGGCCGATCTCCTCTAAAGTCATTATAGGAACACCATTTAGGCCATACCGATGAGTTAAAACAAGTTTTTCTCTTTCATTTAAGCCGGTCTTTGTTAAAAGATTGTTAACTTCTTCTGCTAAGATGGAATCACTGACAGTTTCAAATACTTCGGCTTCGCTATTAGGAATGAAATCTCCCATTTCATCTGATTCCTCATTCTTTTTATTTCTTAGAGGTTCATTTAGACTTATCATAGAAATATCACTGGTAGATAAGTTTTTTACTTGATCTAGACTTAGACCAGTTGCTTCGGCTATTTCTTCCATTGTAGGATTTCTATTTAATTCTCTTTTCAAAATACCAGCGACTCTTTTATACAATCTTAATTGTTCGCGGGCGTGAACTGGTAAACGAATTGTACTGCCTTGGTCATCGACCGCTCTTTTGATACTTTGATTTATCCAGTTAATAGCATATGTTGAAAACTTATAACCTTTACTTACATCATATCTATCTACGGCTTTCATTAGTCCAAACATTCCTTCTTGAACTAAATCTAAATACTCTAGACCGTTGTTGAGATATTTGTAAGCCCTACTAGTAACAAGGCGTAAATTAGACTCGATAAATAATTTTCTGGCTTCCAGATCCCCTTCGGCTACTCGTTTGGCTAATTCTTTTTCTTCGTCTGGTGTTAATAATTTATACTGACGAATATCTCTTAAGGTTTGTTTAGTAATATCCGTTCCTATATAATCTGCTTCATATTCTATATTAGTGACAATCTCTTTGATTTCTATTTTTTCTAACATGCAATATGTTTCTACAGTTTCTATTAAAAAGTCATTATTAAATATTGTGTCTATTTTGCCTGCTATTATTTCGGCTTTATTTTTTTCAAAGATTGTTTGAGCCATTTTTGTTAAAGTTTTGTTGTTTTTTAATAAGTCGATTAAAATATCAGGCTCTGGAAAAAAATCATAGGTTTCTAAAAATTTAGATAATTTATCAAAATAGGTTAATATTTCATTTTCTGCAAATGTTGGAGCAATCTTTTCATCTATATAATCATTGATAATACGACAAGCCTCTCCTGGTGTTGATAATTTTTTAGCAATATAGCCTGAAATTCTTCGCCTTAATGCTTTTTTCATGTAGGTTAAGTAACTTGGAGAGCCTGTATATTCATCTTTAGATGCTTCTATTTCCGCTAAAACTAGATTTGTGTAATCTGCTTCGTTTATCTTAGCGTATTTATATTGATTATAGATTTGATAAACAGAAGGTAAAATGATTTCATAAACCTGTTCTTTAGTCATTGTTTGTAAATTTTTGGTAGTAATTTTCATCGTGTCCTCCTGTTATTAGTAAAAGATTTTTGCTTTTTATTTTAATACTTTTAAAGGTGTTAGTAAATAGTTTTTAGGTAAATGCAGATGCTTCGTTGATAAAATCGAATTAAAAGTGTTGTTTTTTTAACAGTTGTTGTTTCAAGATTTTTGTTTTCCACTAGGTCTGTGGATAAAATATTACTAGCAACTTTTTCGTTGGAGTTTTTCCACAAAATGTGTGAAATGAGTGACTTTTTGGTAATTATCTTTCTACTTAGATTGACTTTTTATTAGTGATTAGAGTTTTTCACAGTTTTTTATGGAAAAAATGGTTAATATATTAGGTTATTCCACAATAGTTGTGGAAAGTTCCTTAGAATTTTTTATTTATCTATTTTCATTGTGTAAGCAATGTTTCTTACTTTCATTCCTAACTTTTCATATAGTTTAATGGCTTTGGTATTTTCTTCATTTACAGTTAATCTTACATCTGTACAATTATTTTCTTTGGCATAATCTAGGGCTTTTTTCATTAGTGCTGATCCTACGCCTTTATTTCTAACAGTATCATCAACAATTAAGGCTTCTAATTCTAATTGTTTACGATAGTTGTAGCCGTTTTTATGATCTTCACGTATTGGGCCTAAAATTATGTAGCCTAGTAGGACTCCATCCTCTTTAGCGACAAGCATCTTTTTATTTTCAATCATATCTTGTAATTCTTCTTCTGTTATAACTGTGTCAGTGTGAACGAAAATATCTGGTCTCCATTCTACATGGTATTCATGTAATTTAACAGCAAGTTCATTTATTCTTTTACAGTCTTCTAATTTTGGTAATTCAATTTTCATATTTTTTCCTCTTTTCTTATTAAATTTATTCATGTGTAACTTTATTATACTACAAGTTGGTTGATATTGGTATGGTTTAGATTTATGGGAAAACGGGACGTTATTTGTGTGGTTTAGATTTATGGGAAAGTTGAATGTTTGTGAATGGGTATCTTTTTTAGGCGGTATTTTAGCAAAATGAACTAAATTTTATTTTATTCTTCTTTTTATAATGTCATTATCTTTTAGAGTTCCTACTAAAAGAGAGGATTCTTTATCGTGATTTAAAAAATTACTATTAACTTGTTTTTCATCATAGTTGGCATAACAGTACTTACAAAAATGCTTGCAAGAGTTATACACACCTATATCTACCATTTGAACACAATTACATTTTCTTTCTTTGCGAGCAGTCCAAGATTTATATGTTTTTCCAGTTAACTTATAGGCTAATTCATGAGATAGACATTCTCCTTTTATGAAACCATATTCTACTAAATTTTTTTCTTCAAAACAAGTTTGAACAGTCATGTTATTTTCTTTAGCAATTTTACTAAAATTCTCACCTATACTCTTATAATCAGCTTCGGTAAAGGGACGATAATTAAGAGTTCTTTCATTTTTTCTAACATTTTTATAATCATCTATAAAAGATACTATTATTTTATTAACAGAGCCATTCAATAATTCACAAAGTCGTTTGAAGGATTTAATATGATAGTCAACAGTGTATTTAGCACTTAGAAATATAGGATCGTATCTAATTGCTAGATTGTCTATTCCAATTATTTTAGATATTTCTTTAACGGCAGTGATTGTTTTAGTTTTGGAAGGGACATTTGGTTCAATATCAGTTTTGTATGGAGTTATAGTGACCTGAAAAATGATAGGTATATTTATTCCTTTTAAGTGCTGTATGATAGGAAGAGGATTTTTGGTACAAAAAAGGATTAGGTCAACATCTTCAAAATATATTCTACTAACTAGACTTTGATTGAATGGGTTTCTAACATCTACAAAGCCTTCTTTGTAACGATTCATAAACCAATCTGTGTAAAAGGCTACAATATCTGTTCTTCCTGAGACATTTAAAATCATATTACACCTCCAAACATTTCTTTTAGTATAACATACTGAGAGGAATGGGCGGAGAAAATTATTTTTTTGCGTGGTTGGCCTAATACTTTTTATTTTTTTGTTATATATGTGTATTAACTATACTTAATTATTTTTTTTACATAAAATATACTGTTTACTAGGAGTGAGTTATATGAATGAAAAATGTAATATTGATGACTTTTTAGAGATTGCTAAAATTAGAAACAAGTTGAAAAGATTGGGAATATGTAGCATTGTTGGTCCGACTGGGCCTAGGGGAATGCCAGGTACTAATATAAATATTAAGGGTAGTTTTAATAGTGTTGAAGAATTAGAAAGAACTTATCCACAGGGAAAAATGGGAGATACTTATTTAATAAACGGTTATTTGTATTATTGGAATGAAGATAGTATGAGCTGGGAAAATGCTGACATATAGGAGGTCCAACTGGTCCAAAAGGTGATATGGGTATTCAAGTTTTACAAGGAATGATTGGTCCAACTGGACCTCAAGGGATACAAGGTATGCAAGGACCAAATGGTGATTCTTATGGAGTTGGAGCTTATGGAGAAAGGTATACTAGGGATAGTCAAAGATTCAATGTTACGGCTGATATGGACACAATTATTCCTTTAGAACAACAGGCACAGCCTTTTTTGTAGAATATGATACTGCTTATGCTATTGATATAAAAAAACAAGGTACTTATCAAATCAATTACTTTCTTAATGCTGCTACTAGTACTGATGCTAATTTCACTATTTTTCTTAAGGCAACTGATATAAAACTTCCTGGAACTGATATAAGATGTCAGGCCAAGGCTAATACACTTTGCGAAGTTAGTGGCACAGCATTACTTACGCTTAAGGAAGGCGATGAGTTAACACTATTTATAAATTCTGAACAGGCTACCGAATTGATTCTTAATGGAACGACTTCCGCTAAATTAACTACTGTGAAAATTGATTAAACATTTGGACAAATAAAACAAAAAGACAAATTAGTAATGATGAACTTTTAGAGAGTTGGCATCATATAATTTGTCTTTTATTTTTTATAATTGGCTCTAACTATCATAATATATGGTTGGGCTAAAGCACTTGATATGGGCTTTAAATCTTTTAATATGGTATTTTGTTACATTTATTTAATACTTATTTTTGTGATAGTATATCATTTTTTATAATTTGAATGTCATATTGTTTTTTTTTTAATGTATGTACGAAACTATTTAGAAGTATTGCATGCTGTTTTAAGGCTTATGGACTTAATTTACTTTGTCCGTATCTATAACAATTAATGGTACAAATATTTCATCAGCAGTATAGCCGGCATGCTGTGACTTTAAAACTTCGGAACCATTATATAGTAATGTTTTATTGGTTTTGGCAATTGCTAGATAGTCTCCTAGTATATCTCTAAAGACTTCATTTTCTTCTCCGTCACCAAAAAGTTTGGAGTCGATAACATCTTGCATTGTATATAAATCAAAATCATCTTTAAAATGCTTGTTAAATATGGTTGGAAAGATTTCTTTTTTGTCATCTTTTATAAAGAAGTTTATGGCTCTGGGCTCAAGAGAAGTATTTCTTTTTAGACACTCTACTATATCTTTATAATCTTCAAGTCTTATATTTTCTACGTTTTTATGTCCATGGTCTGCTACAACAAATATTATTGTATCTTTTAGTTTGTGGCTTAGTTCCTCTACTTTTTTATTTATATCGTTTATTATCTCTTTTATTTCTTCAGTATCACAGCCAAGTTCATGCATGGTATGATCTGGGTCTTCATCATAAGCATATATGTATTTTTTTCCAGGCTCATTGCATAGTAATTCTATTCTAGCAAACATATCATCTATGTTGCTGTAATGATTTGGTCCAAATGGAAATAGTATATATCCAGAATCAATTCCTTTTTCGGTTATTTCTTCCATAATTGACTTTCTAATCATGTGTTTTTGGTTATATTCATGGGCTTCTGGTAATGGCTTGTGTTCTTCATCTTCCTTGGCGGAATGAAAGAATGTTGTTATAGTTTTATCTATATCTTTGTAGTACATATCCCAGCCAAGCATACCTGTTTCAACAGGATTAAGGCCTGTCATCATAGAAGTTGTAGCTGCTACAGTTGTGGCGGGAAAGACAGTAGTTATTGGCTTAAGACGATGTTTGATTAGAAAATCATCTGGCTTTAAATTTCTATCCATTATGTTTGAACCCATACCGTCACATAGTATAGTTACTACATTTTTAGGTTTCTTTTCAGCAAGTATTTTATCAATATAATCAAGTGTATTATGCTTGTACTCTAAATTAAAATACTTTCTAATAGAACAGGCTAAATTGGTGAGACATTCATTATAATTATTTTTTACTATCATGATTGTTTTGCTCCTTTGGTTTTTATATTTTTTCATCTTCTTTATTTTTTTTCATTTGATAATAGAATTCAGTTTCTCCATTTGATATAAATCCAAGTCTTTTATACATATCACTAATTGGAATTTGCTTGAAATACTGAACATATATGTCTTGGTTTTTGTGTAATTCAAGTATATCGTTTAATACTTGGGTGCCTATTTTTTTGCCTTGATATGCAGGGACTATACAGATATTTTGAATTTCATAATTTCCATTCTCAAGTATTTTTCCACTGTAGAATCCAATATCTTTTCCATTCAATTGTATTATCCAGAAATTTTTACGATTATTGATTAAATGGGTGAGGAAGGCCTTTCTTTGCTCTTCTTCATTCCAAGGTCCAAAATATTCTTCAATATACTTTTGATAGGCTTCTTTCCATGTTTGGTAGACAAATTCTTTATAGTTATGATATTCATTATCAATATATGATCTCATATTATACTGACTACTGTCGGTATTATCGTTACTCAATTTTGGGTATTTTTCCATTCTATATATTCCTTCGTTGTCTACTATGTTGCCAAATTTTTTGAAACCATAGCCAAAGTGTTTATAAAACTCCATGGCTGTTATACTTGCAGGTATTTCTACTCTAGTTGCTCTTTTGTAATACTCATCGCTTTCAAGTGTTTCAATTATTTTTCTCCCCAAGCCTTTTCCTTTGTATTCTGGATTAATAAATATTGTGAAAAACGAACTTTCAGTTAAACTGTTCCAATATGGGCCAATCATTCCAACACCAATAATTTTTTCATTTATTAAAAATACGTACGTGTGAAAGGCTTTGGCTCTTCTACTTATTAACTCTTCATTATGAGTTTTAATTAAACGTTCGATTGCTTTAGGAGTATAATCTTTTATATTTTCCGCAAGGACATCTTTTTGAATTATCTTACATATTTCAGTCTCATCGCCATCTTTGTACCGGCGAATTTTGATTTTTTCCATAATTACATCTCCTTTATTGATTATATTAAGTTTTATACTTTGGCATAGTCTATTTATGGAAAGTGATATAAATCCGTAGGCATTATATAGAATGATAATTTTATTACGGTTATTATTTATACCTAACCAATAGCTCTTTTTTGGGGCTGGAGGCCACCTATCATTGGTTTTGTCTAAAACTTGATAGATATAATCGGTCGTTTTTAAAACACGATAATAGCCCTCTTCAAACTTATCTATGTCTAAATCATAATTGATTTTTCTACCCTTTCTATTAATGAAGTATTTTTCATTACTTTTATCCGTAGTTAAATATAATACTTCTTCACATGGCTTTACAACAATATTCAAAAAATAAAGTACCCAACAATATATGGCTGTAAGACTAAAGAAAGCCCCTGCTATTAGCATAGTACCATTCTTTGATGTATTAGTTTCTGTACTATTTACTGGGAAGATTCCTGAATAATACATTAGTAATATACCTGAAATACCAAGAATGCTTATAGTAATTAGGCCCAATGGTGAAAAAACTTTCTTTTTAGTTCTTTTCTCCTTGATTTTAAAGCCATATGTATCAACTCCTATAATAATTATATATTATATTCATTATTTATTAAAGATTAAAAATAGAGTATACCTACATGATACACTCTATTCACTCTTTGATTTATCATCAATTTTATTACTTATTGCTTTTAAAGTTTCTAAATACTCTTTTTCCACTGGGCTTATTGTTTTTACTTGATATTTTTTATATTCATCTTTTGCTTTTTCTATTGCTTTATTATGACTAATTGTACCTGCACCAATAAGTAGCTTTTCTCCAGTACTAGAAAGGATTGTATCCAGTTGCTTAATATAATCATCCATATGCATTGGATTATGTCTAATTGCTTGTATTTCAGCAAAATCAAAATATCCAGATACTAAATTATTTAAAATTTTTAATTCTTCTTCTGTTAAATAATTTTTAGCAATTATAACATCACTCATTACTGGCAAATCACCTTTAAAAGTAGTTAATCCCATAAAAGGTTTATCAG
>CAKPMY010000002.1 GCA_934168245.1 uncultured Bacilli bacterium | reverse complement strand
GCTGGGTATAAGTTTAAAGAATGGAAAGTAGTTACGACAGGTGTTACTAAAAATAATGATGGTTCATTTATAATGCCAGAGTATGATGTTACATTAAGGGCTATTTGGGCTAAACCGAATATTAATAAAGAGATGGATGGAACAATTAGTGAGAAGTTGACTATGTATAAAACCGTTAAGAGAGATTATGATAATGGTAATGGGGTAAAGTTGTATACTTCTTCTACTGAAAATTTTCCGGGAGATAATGAAATTTATTATTACTATGGTAATGTAAAAAATAATAATGTTGTATTTGGAAAGTTTTGTTGGAAAATGGTTAGAACGACTAGTACTGGTGGAGTAAAAATGATTTATAATGGAGTGGCCGATACGGAAGGTAAATGTAATAATACGGGTGATGCATCAGAACTTTCTAGTAAGAGTGCATTTAGTGCTGATTGGACTTCACTTGGTTATATTGGATACATGTATAATAAACTTTATGAGCCGACATCCACTAAAACTACAACTTCTGGAAGATATACGTTTGGTACTTCGGTTACTTATTCCGGTGGAAGATATAGACTTTCTAATACCAAGACTTTTACTTCAAGTCAAATGTATAATACTAGTACATATAGTTGGCAGTTAGGAAATTATCATTATACATGTATGTCCACTAGTACAGCTTGTACTACTGTTCACTATGTTTTCTCTTATTCTACTAGTTCATCAGATCCTATAACTTTGCGGTCTTATGCATTGACTGGGGGAACATTATTTGAAAATGTAGTAGATGGAATGTTATATGGTAGTGATGTTAATACTAATAGTTCAGTTATTAAAACGGCTATTGATACTTGGTATAAAAATAATATGACGGATCTTACGAAGTACTTAGAAAATACGATGTTTTGTGGAAATAGATTACTTTCTAATCATGAGAATAATGGACTTTATCCTAATTCAGCAGATATTGCTGATAATACTCCATATTTTGATTATTGGCGTTTAGTTTGCCCTAATGCTACTGATAATTATACTTTAAGTGTGGCAGCAGGTGGTACTGCTGGCTTTGGTAGTAATAGTTTGACTTATCCAGTTGCTTTGCTTTCTGCGCAGGAAGCACGAATTGCTTATGATAGTAGTGCTAAAGAAGAGAATTATTTGGCGTCTGGAAATGAATATTGGCTTCTTTCGCCAGGTGTTGTGTGGATAGTTAATCCACTTATAACGTTTGCTTCTTCATATGGGAATGCTCTGGCTGGGGCTTATGGTAATAGTGTTGATGATCCACTAGGTGTAAGACCAGCACTTTCTTTGAAAGGAACAACCTCTTATATAACCGGTGATGGTAGTGCGGATTATCCATATTTAATTGATACGAGAAGTTGAGAAAGAATAGAGGTATAGATTTTATTTCTATAAAAAATTGAGAATAAAAAAAAATATCATTTAATTATTTGATATGTTTTTTTGATATATTTACTTTTTGATTTTTTGTGTGGTAAAATTAAAGAAGATAGGGTGATAGTTATGAAGAAGATTGTTAAAATATTTAGACATGACAGTTTCAAAGTTTTACTTTGTATAGTTCTTTTTATGGCCATTTTTGTATCTATCTTTCCTAAGTCTTATGCAAGTGGTGTCGTTGTTAAAAAAGTTAGTATTGAATCTAGTAAATCTAGTTATAGTAGTCAGGAAGAAGGAGCGTGGCATATTGATAAGTCAGCTTCTTGGACTTCTAAAGGAAAGGCTAGGATTACTTTTGATGTTAATACTATTCTTATGAGTAAAGATAATTATAATTTGGATTTAATTTTGGTACTTGATAATTCTGGGTCAATGTATTCGACTAAGTTGGATTTAGTTAAGGATAATGTTAATAGGCTGATTTCTGGGATATTAACTAATTCTGATAATAGAGTTTCGTTAATTAGTTTTGATTCAGAGTCAAAGATTCTATCAGGATTTACAAATGATGTGAATACATTAAAGGCTGGAATGGATGAACTTGGTGGAGCGGGCTCTACTAATTATTATGCGGCCTTAAATAATGTTGATGAGGTTTTAAAAACTTATACTCCTAGTTCTAATAGGAGAGCAGTCGTTGTATTTTTTACAGATGGCTATCCTAATGTTGATACTCCAAATGAAGTTTCAAAGTATAGTTATTTGAAGAGTACGTATCCATTTTTAACAATAAATGCAATTCAGTATGATGCAGGAGATGAGATACATGATGCTTTAAAGAAGATTAGTGATTCACAATATCTTGCGGATAATGTTAATTTACTAGAAGTATTTCAGATTACTTCGATTGATTCAGTTATTTATGATAAGTTTAATATAACAGATGTAGTTAGTGATTATTTTATAATTGATAATATTGAGACGTCGTATGGTGATGCCACCATTACGGATAACCAAGTATTATGGGAGTTACCTAGTTTTAGAAGTGGATTTAGTGCCAAGATGACGATTGATGTTTCTTTAAAGAGTAACTATCTAAATGTTGGAGGTTTTTATGAGACTAATGCTTCGGAGTTAATTGATACTTCTATTAAGAGTGTTGTTGATACGGTGAATAGTACAAAGAGTCCAGTATTAGCGAATAGTTATACAATTACGTATGAAGGAAATGCGCCTTCAGGATGTACAGTATCTAATGTACCTAGTAATAGTGAAGGATTTGTTTTTGATACGATTAAGGTATCTAGTCAAGTTCCAGTGTGTGCTGGGTATAAGTTTAAAGAATGGAAAGTAGTTACGACAGGTGTTACTAAAAATAATGATGGTTCATTTATAATGCCGGAGTATGATGTTACATTAAAGGCTATTTGGGCTAAACCGAATATTAATAAAGAGATGGATGGAACAATTAGTGAGAAGTTAACTATGTATAAAACTGTTAAGAGAGATTATGATAACGGTAATGGGGTAAAGTTGTATGATTCAAATGATGACAATTATCCAAAGTCTGGAGAAACTTTTTCTGGTAGTAATGATATCTATTACTACTATGGTGGCGTGACTAATAATAATGTTATATTTGGAAATTTCTGTTGGAAGATCGTTAGAACGACTAGTACTGGTGGAGTAAAGATGATTTATAATGGTTCTCCTGATACAGAGGGTAGATGTAATAATACTGGAGATGCTTCTCAACTTGAGACTACATCGGCATTTACTTCTAATGGCTCTTCATTAGGAGATGTAGGTTATATGTACAATAAATTATATGTAGCCACTACAACTAATACCACGACTTCTGGTAGATATACGTTTGGTACTTCGGTTACTTATTCAGGTGGAAGATATAGACTTTCTAATACCAAGACTTTTACTTCAAGTCAAATGTATAATACTAATACATATAGTTGGCAATTAGGAAGTTATCATTATACTTGTATGTCTACTAGTACATCTTGTACTACTGTTCATTATGTTTTTTCATATAATACACATTTATCAGAACCTATATCATTAATATCTTATACTATGACTAGTGGTACATTATTTGAAAATATAGTAAATGATATGTTATACGGTAGTGATGTTAATACTAATGATTCTTTGATTAAGACCGTTATTGATACATGGTATAAAAATAATATGATAGGTTTTACAAAGTATTTGGAGGATACAATGTTTTGTGGAAATAGATTGCTTGAAGATCACGAAAATAATGGACTTTACCCTAATTCGGCAACACTTTCCGATAGTACTCCACTTTTTGATTATAAATCGTTAACTTGTAAAAATATTACAGATAATTATACTCTAAGTGTGGCAGCAGGCGGTACATCTGGTTTTGGTAATAATAGTTTGACTTATCCGGTTGCTTTGCTTTCGGCACATGAGGCAAATATTGCTTATGATAGCAGTGCTAGGTCAAATAATTATTTGGCAACAGGCAATGAATATTGGCTTCTTTCTCCTGGTGTTTTGTGGTTAAGCAGTCCTATTCAAACGTTTGCTGATACTGAAGGTGAAGGTTTAGCAGGTGCATATGGTGTTGATATAGAAGATGAACTTGGAGTAAGACCAGTTGTATCCTTGAGGGGAACAACCTCTTATATAACTGGTGATGGTAGTGCTGATTATCCATATTTAATTGATACGAGAAGTTAGATAAAAATAAGAGCAATTTTAGGAATTGCTCTTTTCATTTACTTATTGGGAGTTTTATTTTATAATTTTGTTTGAGGTGATACCATATGAGGATATTAGATGGTAGAGAAGTAAAACGTATTAAGTTAGAAGAATTAAAGGATAAGGTTTCTAAACTAGATAGGGCATTAGGATTGGTAGTTATTCAAATTGGAAATGATCCAGCAAGCAATATTTATGTTAAACAGAAGTCGAAGATGGCTTTAGAACTTGGTTTTAATTTTAGCCATGTAAAATTAGAGGAGAATGTTTTGGAGAGTGAAGTTCTTGGAATTATAGATGAACTTAATAAAGATGAGATGGTTGATGGTATTTTAGTACAGATGCCAATACCTAAACATTTAGAGGCTAGAGTTATACAGAACGCTATTGATCCAGAGAAGGATGTTGATGGATTGACAGATGTTAATATGGGAAGACTTGTTCATGGAAGAGAATGTTTAATGCCTTGTACACCATTAGGTATTTATGAATTGTTGACATTTTATGATATAGATATTTCAGGAGCAAATGTTGTTGTTGTAGGCAGAAGTAATTTAGTTGGCAGACCTATGTCAGAGGTTATGATTAATAAGGATGCTACTGTTACTTTGTGTCATTCTAAGACTAAAGATCTTACTAGTATTACAAGAGGTGCAGATATTTTAATTGTAGCAGTTGGTAAGAGTAAATTTATAAAGAGTGAAATGGTTAAAGAAGGAGCAGTTGTAGTTGATGTTGGAATTAATAGAGCAGAAGATGGTAGTTTATGTGGAGATGTAGACTTTGATAATGTTTCCTCTAAGTGTTCTTATATTACTCCGGTACCTGGGGGAGTTGGACAAATGACTGTTTTAGAACTGGGATATAATACTTATAAAGCATACTTATTGAGACATAAGAAAAGAGTACTTTAGTGTACTCTTTTTAGTTGCAGCAATTATTTTTAGAACTACCAGTATTCCAGAATAGAACAAAGAAAATAATTAAAATAATAATTATAATCCAAAACCAGTTAGTACCATTAGATTCATTATAATTATAGGCAGGATATCCGTACATCATAAATATATCTCCTTTCAATATATTATATTTATAAAGGATAAATGTTGATAATAATAGAGTCCTAGGAATAAAAAAATTCATAGTTTATTTGCTATGAATTTTATTTCAAAATATGGGGCGTCGTAAGGGAATCGAACCCTTGCATACTAGTGCCACAAACTAGCGTGTTAACCACTTCACCAACGGCGCCATGTCACATTTGACTTCTCTATTTTATTATAGATATAGAAAAAAAGCAAGTCTTTTTTGACTAATTGGTACTTTTTTCATGAATTGGGTATTTATCTATACATTAATACCTAGTTAGACATAAATTAAAGAGAAGGGAGATATTATGTATAACTATGATTATTTGAATGATACGATGTATCAAAATATGAGAATGAATTCTATGCGTAGTGCTAATAGAAATAGTTCTTTATTTACACCTAGTGAAGGTTATAATAACGGGAATATGTTTTCTAATTTATATAGTCAATATAAAAATTATAGACCTGCTCAATTATCGGCTAATACAGAGAAAGAGAGAATGTTATTAGAGATAGGAAGAGTATCTTTTGCGGCACATGATCTTAATTTATATTTAGATTTATATCCAAATGATGAGTCTATGTTAACTTTATTTAATGACTATAGAAAATCTGCTGATGAATTAATTTCACAATATGAGGCTAAGTTTGGGCCTTTGAATATTAGCAGTAATAGTTTAGAGAATGGTCCATTTAAGTGGATTAATGGTCCTTGGCCATGGGAGGATAGTAATAATGTTTAGTTATAATAAGAGATTACAATATCCAGTTGATATTAAGAAAAAAGATTTAAAAATGGCTAAGTATTTGGTTACACAATATGGCGGCGCAAATGGTGAGCTAGCAGCATCACTTCGTTATTTGAATCAAAGATTTACGATGCCAGATGAGAGAGGTAAGGCTTTACTTACTGATATAGGTACAGAAGAGTTAGCCCATGTTGAAATGATTTCTACGATGATTTATCAGTTAATGAAAGATGCAACTCTTGCGGAGATAAAAGAGGCTGGACTTGATACACATTATGCAGAACATGCTTATGCTTTATATCCAACAGATGCGAATGGCGTACCATTTACAGTAGGGTATTTTGCTTCTACAGGAGATCCATTAGCAGATTTATCAGAAGATATGGCTGCAGAACAGAAGGCTAGAGCAGTTTATGAAAACTTAATTGATTTAACAAATGATCCAGATGTTATAGGACCATTGTTATGGCTAAGACAAAGAGAAATTGTACATTATACAAGATTTAAAGAATTATTTGATTATTATGATAAGAAAATGAATAATAATACTAATATGAATAATACAAATATGGGGATGAACAATAACAATAATATGGGAATGGGAAATAATACAAATATGACTAGTAGTGTTAATCATAATATGATGAATAGTACTGGTAATAATCCTAATCTAAATCAATATTTTAATCAATATGGACAATTAATGTAAAATGTAGATATTTCTACATTTTTTTGGTGGAAAAGAATGGGGAGTCTTGTTATACTTTTAGTATAAAGGGTGAGTGTATGGAAAAAGAAGAATTAGAAAAGACTAAGGAAATTGAAACAATAGAAGATATTGTAGAAGTAGAAGCAGAAAATGAGATAGATAATGAAGAAGAGAAAGATAATGAAACAAAGACTGATGAAGTGAGGAAAGAAGTAAGCGAGAAAGATAATACTAAGAGTACAAATAAGAAGAAAAAGATAGTAATAATTATTTTGATTGTTATGATTATTTTAGTTGTGTTAATTTATTTTTATCTTGGATGGAGGAAAGATAAGGAAAAAGAAAAGATTAAAGATGATGTTTATAATGAAGAAAAGTTAAGCGAAAAAGATAAGGAAGAGAAGATTAAAATATATGGAGAAAAACTAGAGAAAGTTATTGCTAGTTCATATGAGAAAAATAAAGTAATTTTGAGTTATGAAGAGGCTTTAAAATTAGTTGATAGTAAAGATGATATTAATTGTAAGATACATGAAGTTTATGAAGACTTAAAAATATATTTAGATGAGTGTTCATTAAATGGAAAGAAGACTACATATTCTTATGGAGTAAAACAAGAGAAGGGTCCAGTAGAAGTGGTTGATGATAATACAAAGATTAATGTTTTTATAAGTAAAAAGACAGGTAAGGCTAGTTTAGATAAGCCTTCTGATCTTAAAAATTATGATGTGTATGTAGTTGATTGTGGAGAAGTTTATCAGAATGCTAGTTTGTTTGGAGATACACAATATGTTTTATATCAGAATGATGAGTATTATACACAAGTTAAAAATTACGTTACTAATAAAAAAGTATTAGAAAATATTTCTTATAAAGCAGTATTACCATTTGGAAATAAGAATGGTTATAATACTAAGTATTTGGCGGTACTTATAGATAATAAATGGGGAATATATAATATAGATACTGGGAAAGCAGTGGTTGCGGCTAGTTTTGATGGATTTAGTAATGGAAATAGTAATTCTACTATGGGACCAATGTCTGTTATTCAGCCAATTAAAAATAATTTAGTAATTGCCTATAAAAATAATATGTATGGAGTTATTGATTATACTGGTGGAAGAGAAGTTATACCATTTACTTATACATATATTAATAAAATTGGAGATTATTTATATGCTTGTGTTAAGTATGGAGTAGATGGAGTTATATATGATTTAGATGGTAAAGAAATTATTGGATCAGGATATAAAAATGTTTATGGAATTACTAATGGTAATTATGTATTGGTTAATGCTAATGATAAAATATTATTAATAACTATAACTGGGAAACTATTATTTAGTTTTGGAGAGGCAACAGATGTAGAGAGTCTTAACTTTATGCTTGAACATGAGGGAGAATTGTTGTTTCAGTTTTATAAAGTTGGAGATAAGGAAACTTGTATAGAATATAGTTATAATCTTAATACTAAGAAAGGTAATATTGGAGCAATTTCTTGTGGAGGAGTTGGAAACAGTTACTAAGATGATAAAAGGCAGTTGTTTGTGATGATAGCTGCTTTTTTTAATTTTTGGGAAAGATTAGAAATTTTTTCTTTTATATGGTATACTTTAGAAGGTGGTAGTATATGGCAAGAAGAAAAAAAGATAAGTATAAGATAACAGTAGGTAAATTTTTTGGACATTTACATGTTGTTAATAAACATAGATTTAAAGTATTTTGTTTATGTGTTAGAGCAGGTATTCCTTGGAGAGGGTTAGTACATGATTTATCTAAATATTCATTTACGGAGTTTTTAGAAGGGACTAAGTATTTTTCAAAAGATTTTAGTCCAATAATTACTTGTAAGAAAGCTAATGGCTATTCTACGGCTTGGTTACATCATAAAGGAAGAAATAAACATCATTATGAATATTGGTATGATTATGCAACTATAGAACCAACTCCAATTATACCGTATAAGTATTTTG
Source organism: uncultured Bacilli bacterium (assembly GCA_934168245.1). Taxonomy (GTDB): domain Bacteria; phylum Bacillota_I; class Bacilli_A; order RF39; family UBA660; genus CAG-877. The sequence goes on along the minus strand of CAKPMY010000002.1, from coordinate 158,839 downwards.
CAGAGATGGTATGTGATGCTTTAGCAGCAGGAATGATTTATAAAGGTAAACATTGGACTAAAGAGTATCAACTTAATTATTGGATGAAGGTAAGAGAAACAGCAAAGATTAATCCGAAGATTGATTTCTTACTTACGAAAGTTTATACTGATGTTAGTAATTTTGGAGTAAATAAAGTTATTACTAAGAAGAATTTGGAAAAATTATATAAAAAGTATGTAGGGTGATTTGATGAAGGTTTTATTAGTTAATGGAAGTCCTAATAAGAAGGGTACTACTAATAGGGCATTAGAAGAAATTAGTAAGACTCTTGAGGAAAATGGGATTGATACAGAAATATTTTGGATAGGAATTAAACCAATTATGGGATGTATTGGATGTAGTAAGTGTTTTAAAAGTAAGAGATGTATCTATAATGATGTAGTTAATGAATTTTTAGAAAAAGTAGAAGAATGTGATGGATTTGTCTTTGGTGTTCCTGTTCATTTTGCGGGAGTTAATGGTAGTATGAATTCTTTTATGGATAGAGTTTTTTATGGAAAAGGAAATTTATTTAAAGGAAAAGTAGCGGCTGGTATTGCTTGCTGTAGAAGAGCAGGTACTATTGAGGCTTTTGATAGATTAAATAAGTATTTTAGTTATTCTTGTATGCCGATTGTTTCAAGTAATTATTGGAATGGAGTATTTGGATTTAATGCAGAGGATGCAGAGAAAGATTTAGAAGGATTACAGACAATGAGAGTACTTGGTAATAATATGGCTTGGTTATTAAAATGTATTGATGCAGGAAAGAAAATTGGTGTTGATTTTCCAGCAATGGAGAAGAAAATACTAACTAATTATATTGATTAGAGAGGAGTTTTCCTTTCTTTTTTTTGAATTCGTGGTATAATAGGCAAGTAAATGAGGGGGAATTTAGATTGAGTGAGGCAGTTAGTAATATTATTAATAAAGGAATACCAGTAAATGCTTCGATGCTTTTGTATCCACAAGATATTTTAAGTTTATGTGATGATAAGAAACAAGCAGAAGATGCTATTAAAGATTCGGTTAGAGTAGTCTTAGAGTATTTTAAAGATAAGAAGGTAGAATGTCCGGAACTTTCTTTTTTTCAAGTATTTAGAATTGTTCAAGGACTTGATTCTATAGTTAAGAGACTTTGTTATTCAGAAGATTCAATTATATTAACTTTGGCTTATAATTTAAATATTAATGATGTAGCCTTAGATAAGTTAAGTCAAGATAAAGAAAGATTAGTAGATGGGATTAATGAGTTAAGAAAAATTTCGGCAGAAAAGAAATTTCAGAGATGTTTTCCGGCTTTATATAAAGCCTATGATGATGAGGTACAATGTAAGAGGCTTGCACAAAGTTATAGACATACACTTGATGGATATAGTGCAACTTGGAAAGAGAAAAAAATAGCAAAAGAAGCATTAATAAGGGCATTTGGAACAGAAGAAGCAGTAGAGAATTTCTTGAAGAAAGCGGATGTTTTACTTAGTCCTAGAATTTTTGCGAATAAGTGTGCTGATTTATTTGAGTTTGTAGTTAAAAATACAGATGAGTTAGTAGATTTTTTCTATGAACATCCGATTGATTTAGCACTTTCTAGTGAGAAGGAAAAGAAGAAGTTTGAGTTATATGTTGCTAGTAAGTATTTGGAATATGTTTCATTAGTGCCAGATAAAGATAAACAAGATTATTTATACTATGTATCAAATTATTTCTTAGAATTAGGAAGTGATTTAGATGAAGATATTTCGATTGATGTATTTAAACTTAATGGGGAAAAGAAAGAGACTATTACTCAGAAAAGTTTATTAGAAAGATATAAAAAGATACTTATTAGTAATCCTAATTTAAAAATAGTTAGACTTAATTCAGTTGATTTTTCTACGATGATTCCGACAGAAGTAGAACAATTTATGAAAGGATATTTAGAGGAATTATCGGCTAATTGGGAAATGATACCTAAGGGTAGTTTGGATGAGGCATTTAGTAAGATGGTTAAGGTTGGTACTTCTAATATGAATGAAGAAGATAGAAGAATACAACAAGAAAAGTTAGCGAGTCTTTACTTAGATAAGAAGAGTCTTTATGAATCTTCTGATCCTTATTCAATACTTCGAGGAATAAATACTTTTGATGGATATTTTGCTTATGTTTATCCGAATGGTAAAGTTATTTTAGATAAGTATTTTGAAAATGTGAGTAAGGGAAGGCTTGCTAGAGACAGTGCTATTTATGTTATGGATTTTGGAGATTTTTATGAGTTGTCACATTTAAGTAAAAAAGAACTTATTGGACATGAGAAATGCTTTAGAATTATACATGCTGGTAGCTGGCAACAAAAAGTAAGAGATGTTATTGGTAGTAATGGGGAAACGGATGTTTCAAAGTGTTATAAAAAGTTAGTTAATGATGGTAAAATTAGTAAGAGTGAATAAAGAAGGAATGTATGATTTTATACATTTTCTTTTTAAAAATAATTAGCACTCTATATTGACAAGTGCTAAAATATAGCATATAATATATACTGGAAGAGGTGATAGAGTATGTATAATAATTATCAAGAAGAACAAGATGAAAATGTATTAGAAAAATATGGTCGTGATATAACTGAGGCTGCTAAACGTGGCAAGATTGATCCTGTTATTGGTCGTGATGAAGAAATACGTAGTATCACTCGTGTATTATCAAGAAAAACTAAGAATAATCCAGTTTTAATAGGTGAACCTGGTGTTGGTAAAACAGCAATAGTAGAAGGTCTTGCTTTAAGAATTATAAAGGGAGATGTTCCGGCTAGTTTAAAGAATAAAACTATTTGGGAGTTGGATATGGCGGCTTTAGTGGCTGGTGCTAAATATCGTGGTGAATTCGAGGAACGTTTAAAGAAAGTTTTAAACGAAGTTAAGAAGAGTGAAGGCGATATAATCATGTTTATCGATGAGATACATATGATTGTTGGTACTGGTAGAACTGAGGGAGCAATGGACACTTCTAATATATTAAAACCAATGCTTGCTCGTGGAGAAATACATGTAATTGGGGCAACGACTTTGAATGAGTATCGTCAATATATTGAAAAAGATGGAGCACTAGAAAGACGTTTTCAAAAGATTAAAGTATCTGAGCCAACTGTTGAAGATACTATTACCATATTACGTGGACTAAAAGAAAGATTTGAAATACATCATGGTGTTACTATTCAGGATAAGGCTTTAATATCAGCCGCTACATTATCTAATCGTTATATTACAGATCGTTATTTACCAGATAAAGCCATTGATTTGGTAGATGAGGCTTGTGCTACGATTAGAGTACAGATGGATTCTGTTCCAGAGAATTTGGATAATTTGACTCATAAAATTATGAGATTACAAATAGAGAGAGAAGCTATCAAGAAAGAAAAAGATGAGATTTCTAAGAAACGTAGGGAAGAGATTGATGCGGAAGTTGAAAAGTTACAGGCTAAAGAGAAAGAATTAACTGAGGCTTGGAATAAAGAGAAAAACTTAAATGTCGATATTAAGAAGAAAAAAGCAGAAATTGAAGAGGCTAAGTTTGAACTAGAAAAAGCTGAGAATAAATATGATTTGGAAAGAGCCGCAATACTTAGACATGGTGAAATTCCAAGACTTGAAAAAGAGTTGGAAGAGTTAAATAATACAGAGAAAAATAAAATACTTAGTGATACTGTTACGAGTGATGATATTGCAGAAGTTATTTCTAGATGGACTAATATTCCTATTTCAAAGTTAGTAAGTAGTGAAAAAGAAAAATTACTAGCCTTGGAAGATAACATGAAAAAACGTGTTATGGGACAAGATAAGGCTATAAAATTAGTAAGTGATGCTATCTTGAAGTCTCGTGCTGGTATAAAAGATCCTAATAGACCAATTGCATCATTTATGTTTTTAGGACCTACTGGTGTTGGTAAGACTGAGATTGCTAGAACGCTTGCTTATGAGTTATTTGATGATGAAACTCATATGATTAGAATTGATATGAGTGAATATATGGAGAAGTTTAGTGTGTCTAGATTAATTGGTTCGCCTCCAGGATATGTTGGATATGAAGAAGGTGGACAATTAACAGAGGCTGTTAGACGTAATCCTTATAGTATAGTTTTATTTGATGAGATAGAAAAAGCTCATCCTGAAGTGTTGAACTTACTTTTACAAGTATTAGATGATGGTAGAATTACTGATTCTAATGGTCGTACAGTGGACTTTAAAAATACAATCATCATTATGACTTCTAATTTAGGAAGTGAACATATTCTAAATGGAGATGCTTCTAAAGTAATGGATGATGTTAGAAATTACTTTAGACCAGAGTTTATTAACAGAATCGATGAAATTATTGTATTTGATCCATTATCAAAAGAAGCAATTAATTCAATACTTGATAAGATTTTAACAGAGATAGAAGGACGTTTAAGCGATGTTCGTATTAAGATTGCGATAAGTGATAAAGCAAGACATCAATTAATAGAAGATGGCTATGATGTTAACTATGGGGCTAGACCATTAAAGAGATTGGTAAGTCGTACGATTGAGACTTTACTTGCGAGAATGATTATTGAAGGTAAAGTTAAACCTAAAGATACAGTTTTCATAGATTATAAAAATGATCAATATGTTCTTCAAACTGAGGATAAGTAATATTATCCTCTTTTTTTATTGTATTTTTTTTGGTATAATTTTTTCTAGAATAGAGAGTGTGATAAAATGAAAAAGTTTGTTTTAATTTTAGTTGTTTCAGTATTTTTAGTTTTGCCTTTTAAGGTGGAAGCAGCAGAGGTACAAATGGGTTTTGAAACTAGTTTTGTATCTGATAGCGAAGGCTCTGTATTTCCTATAATAATGCCTAGTTATACAAATGCTGGTAAAATTGATGGTCATATAATTGTTGATGATTATAATAATTTTATTGTAAAGTTTGGTTTGAATAATCGAGTGGTTTATATGAAAAAAGATGTTTTGCCAGTAGAATTACAACATGAATGGACTAGTAGTGGATTTGCAATAAACAAGATAAATCCTGATACTAATGAAGTTATTTGGCATATTGATTATAGTAGTAATGAGTTTCTCAACATAAGAAAATTTTTATATAGTTATAGTGATAATAAGATTGATGGGTACATTTTTTGGATGAGTTCAAATACTTCCAACTTAGATATTGATAATGTAGATTACATCTTAAAGTATGATTTAGATGGAAAGTTAATTTGGAAGAAAAAATATAGAAATTCTGATTATACTAGATATTCAAAAGGTGCTTCGGGAGATTTAATAAAATATTCAATTTATCGTGGTGAGCATGGGATTCTTTATATAGATGTTACTAATACTACACAAAATAAAAATATTTTTAATGAAAATTTTTATAATCAGTCAGAAGCTAATTTAGTAGCAAATGGTGAAGATACTATTGTTTTTCTTTCTTCAGAAGGAACTAATGCAAAATACACAAAGTTTTTTAGATTTAACAAATCTGGGGAAAAAATAGTAGAAAAGGAAATTTTACCGACTGTACATTTTACTAGTTCTATTACTTATAAAAATATTTTAAATAATTATGATGGTATTTTTATAGGTGCTTATGATTCTAATTTTAATAATTATGTTATGAGAATTGATTATAATGGTAATTTGATGTGGGAAAACGTAATTTTTTATACACCAACTATGATAACTGAAAGTTATGATGAAAACGGTAGTTTTAATGGTTATGTTGTTACCGGTAATCAAGATAATAGAATATATATTACTAAATTTATTTATCAAAAGCAGATTATTGAAAGTAAAAATAATGATGTAGAAGTTTCTGAAGATGCTTATCCAGGTACAACTGTTACTTTGTCTCCTAAAGAAAAGCCAGGTTATTACGTAAAAAGAATTATTGTTAGAGATAAATTGGGTACTGAAATAGAAGTTAGTGATGATTATACTTTTATAATGCCAAATACTGATGTTACTATTGAAGTTGTTTATGAAAAGAGGGAGACTGAGACTATAATAAATCCAGATACGGCTTCTACGATAAGTATAGTTTTGGTAATAGCGGCAATAATTCTTGTTGGAACAGTTGCGGTTAGAAGTCGTAACTATTTAGAGAAATAAGGTGAAGAGTATGAAGAAGAATATTTTAATTCTATTTATCTTAATGGTTTTGATTGTACCATTTAAAGTAAGTGCAGTTGATCTTGAGAAGAGTTTTGAGATGAGTTTTGATGCAACTACTTCTCAGTTAATGATTATAAATAGTTATGATGATGCAGGAAATGTTGATGGATATATTATTTTTAATCGTTATGGTATTAGAAATAATTATTTTAAATTGGACTTGCACAATAAAATTGTTTGGGATAAGCCTAGTACTGAGACTACGATTAAAGAGTTGCGGGTTACTATTAATGATAATGATAATCTTTTAGTAAAAAAAATTAATCCCGATACAAATGAAGTTCTTTGGCAAAGAGAATATGGAGGATCTGGTAAAGAATTTTTTGTTGACAATGGTTTATATAGTTACGATAATTCTGGTGAGATTGATGGCTATTTAATTAGATTTCGTACTGCTTCTTTAGATCTTGGATTTAACCCTGGCTATTATGTTATTAAATATGATTTGAATGGTAATATTAAGTGGGTTAAAAAATATGTTGATTATGGTGAGTGGTATATGCAGAGGGAAGATGGTGATTGGCTTAGATATTATGATAGTGGTTCTACTCATGGTATGTATGCCTTAGGCTTGGATAATATTACAAAGGCAACATTTATACCTGCTCCAATAGTTTCTCAAGGTGAATTTTCAGCCTTTTCTGTTGAAGATAAAGAAATGGTTATTTGTTGGTTAGAGAGAAATTCTAGAGTTAAGAAATTAACTATGCTATCATTAGAACAAGAAAAATTAGTAGAAAAAGATGTAGATAGCACTTTTGAACTTTATTCTGGTATTGTTAGTAAAACAGTAACTGGTAAAAAAGATGGAATTTATCTTCTTACTAATTCAGGAATTATAAAAACTGATTATGAATTTAATGAGTTGTCTAAAATTGAACTTGCTTATACTGGTTCTGATATATATGAAAGTTATGATGATAATGGTGATTTTAATGGATATATTGTCGTTGGATATGACAAAGATAATAAAAAAGGTTATGTCACTAAATTTACTTATCCTAAAAAAACAATAGAAAGTAAAAATGATGATGTAGAGGTTGTTAGTGATTCATATCCTGGTAAGACAGTTACTTTGGCACCTAAGGAAAAAGCAGGGTACTACGTAAAAAGAGTAATTGTTAGAGATAGTTCTGGTAAAGAGATAGAAGTTAGTAGTGATAATACTTTTGTAATGCCTGATGATGATGTTACTATTGAGGTTGTTTATGAAAAGAGGGAGACTGAGACTATAATAAATCCAGATACGGCTTCTACGATAAGTATAGTTTTGGTAATAGCGGCAATAATTCTTGTTGGAACAGTTGCGGTTAGAAGTCGTAACTATTTAGAGAAATAAGGTGAAGAGTATGAAGAAGAATATTTTAATTCTATTTATCTTAATGGTTTTGATTGTACCATTTAAAGTAGGTGCGGCTGAACTTGAAAAGAGTTTTGAGATGAGTTTTGATACGAATAATTTTCGCTTGAGGATTATAAATAGTTATGATGAGTTTGATAAAGTTAATGGATATATTATTTTTGATACTAATGGAGGAATCTATGAAAAATATGATTTGGAAGACAGATTGCTTTTTAGTACGGAAAATGCAACTGTTGATGATCTGAAAGTTGAAGAAGTTGATGATGATTTAATCATTACTAGAATTGATACGGTATCTGGAAATAGTCTTTGGCAAAATAAATTTGGAGGGAACGGTTATGATTACTGTAGTAAAATTCTTTATGATTATGATACAAAAGGTAATGTTACTGGGTATTTACTTGTAGTTTTAACTAGATCTACGGATCTGGATATTATTCCGGGAGATTATATTATTAAATATGATGTAAATGGCAATTTACTTTGGATTAAACCATATCATACTAGTAAATTAGAAACTATGGGATATGTAAAAAATAAAGATGATGATCTGCTTGAATTTTCGGCACGGCATTCTGAATATGGGGACATTACTTTATCCATTTTTAATAAAACTAAAAATACCGCTTTACTTAACAAATATCTTGATGCTAGTACTACTTCTGCTGAATTTTTTTGGTATGATGAATATGTTATATTTATTTTGTTTGGCTATGATGATTTTCCTACCATGATGCTTAAGTATAACTATGATGGTACAAAAAGTCTTGAGAAAGAACTTAAATCTTATATTAAACCTAATATGTTAATTAATTCTAGAACTATTGATGGTGATTTTGATGGATTTATATCAGTTGATTCAGTGATGGCTAAGTTTGATTATGATGGAAATTTGATATGGGAAAACCCACTTTCGTATACTCCTACTCATATTACAGAAAGTTATGATGAGACAGGAGAGTTTGATGGCTATATTGTAGTAGGGGCAGATTGGGCTAATGATAAAGGCTATATTACGAAGTTTACTTATCCTAAGAGAGTTATTGAAAGTAATAGTGATGATGTAGAGGTTGTTACTGGATCATATCCTGGTAAGAATGTTACGTTGACACCGAAAGAGAAAGCAGGGTACTACGTAAAAAGAATAATTGTTAGGGATAGTACTGGTAAAGAGATAGAAGTTAGTAGTGATAATACCTTTGTAATGCCTGATGATGATGTTACTATTGAAGTTATATATGAAAAGAGGGAGACTGAGAATATAATAAATCCAGATACGGCTTCTACAATAAGTATAGTACTTGTTATAATGTCTATTTTAGTATTAGGAACAATTATAACTAAAAAGACAAAGTATCAATAATAAAGATAAGAGTAAGCAATTACTCTTTTTTAGTGTCAACTTTTGTAAATAAACTGAATAGAATAAAGAGTATTCTTAAAAATAAATAGATTTTGTGGTATAATCTATATTCTGTTTGGAGGGATACTAGATGAAAATTTATAAATATATATGTGAGGCAATTTCTAATGTTACTACTATAAATAAAGAATATGTTTATGTAATTATTTCTACTATTTCAGTGTTGGTGATATTTTACTTATTAAAAAGAATTGGTAGGAGAGTAATACAAAAGTTTACTACAGGAAGAAGAGAGTTTGTTTCTAATCATGCCTATCAAGTAGTTTTAAATATATTGGAAGTATTAATTTTAATTATTATTTGGGATGAATATATAAAAGGGTTAATGACACTTATTAGTGTTATTTCAGCAGCAATGACTATAGCATTGAGAGACTTTATACTTAATTTTTTCTGTGGAGTGTATATTAAATTTAAAAGACCATTTAAAGTAGAAGATCGAATACAGATTGGAGATATAAAGGGAGATGTTATGAATATTTCAACATTTAATTTTGAAATATTAGAAGTTTCTACTAAAGAAGATAATGGACAGTCGACTGGTATTGTTATACATTATCCTAATTCGATTATTATATCTAGTCCAGTTAAAAATATTAATAAAGGATTTAAGTATATTTGGGATGAGATGACTATAAAGATAGAGTTGGATTGTGATTTAGCAAGTAATAAAAAAGAAATATATAAAATAGTTAATAGTTTAGATACAGTTAAGAATATTCCTAGAAAAATGAAAAATCAGATAGATGATGTTAATACTACTAATAGAGTTTATTTTAATAAGTTTGATCCAATTATTTATACAAAGATAGTAGATGAGCATGTAGAGTTAGTACTTAGATTTTTAATGCATCCGAAGAAGGCTAGATATATAGAAAGTGTTATTTGGGATAAGATTTATTTAGGATATAAAGAAGGAAAAATTAACCTTTATGTTAAGGGTTAATTTTTTCTTTTTCTAGGAATAGTTGTTTATTTTTTAAGAGTCTTTCATTATTAGGAGAAATTTCTAGGGCTAGATCTATAAAATAAATAGCATAGTTATATCTTCTTTGAAAATAGTTACTTATAGAGAGAAGATCGTAGATTGTTTCATCCCAACAGAAAGGTTCATTAATATATGTTTTTTGATGATATTTTATAGTTAGAGCTTTTAAGCAATACTTTTCTACATCTAAATAGTTTTCTTGATGATAAGCGAGTAGAGCTCTTTCGACATATGGTTCTCTTAAGTAGGGAGTTTCTTTGATAGCCTTTTCTAACCATGATTTAGCCTCATCATATTTTGAAATGTTTTTATAACATCTACTTATGTAGCGCATGGAAGCAGATCTTTCATCTTTCCAAGTGGCTTTTTCTAGTTCTAAGTGTTTTTTTAGAGTCTTTATACTTTTTTTCCAAAAACCATAGTACATATATTCTCTGCCTAAGTAATGCATGTTGCGATCGTTTGTAGGATCTTCTTTTATAGATAATTCTAGAAGAGGAAGATAGCTACTACGATTTTTTGCGATATCTGGATAGTGATTCAATACTAGATCATCTAAAGTTATGAAGAACTCTTTTTCTTTAGAGTCTAGGACTTCATGGACTGGGTTAATCCAAGTATAGTTTTTTAAAGTATGAATTTTATCTGAATAGAAGGAAACTAGTGGTTTGTTATTTTCATCTAATCTCCAATTATAGGTATATCTGGCTCTAGTTGTATTTTCTTGCCAGGCGGTCTCTAATTTTTTGCGCCAACCTGGAGTAAATACTTCATCTATATCAGTACAAACACAAATATCAGTATCTTGAGGAAGTAGTTTTAAAGATTCGTTTCTAGCAACATCGAAGCGCCAAGGCTTTATTTCTTTTTGAACGACATTTGCGCCGTTTTCAGTTAAGAGTTTTACAGTGTTATCAGTAGATCCAGTATCAAGAACATAAATTTCGTCGGCTTCTTGCATGGAAGAGATCCATCTTTTCACAAATTTTTCTTCATTTTTAGAGATTGCATATACACATATTTTCATAACTTTTCCTTTCTTTTTTATAATTTTATGGTATTATTATATTAGATGATAGGAGGTAGACATTTATGAAATGTGTGAAGATAAAAGGTGTTAAAAAATTTGAGATTGGTGATATACCAGAACCAGTTTCACAAGATGGTAGTGTTTTAATAAATGTCAAGAAGTGTGGTATATGTGGCTCTGATATTCACTATTGGGATGCCGGAGAACCAGTTGGTTTAGTAATGGGACATGAGTACTGTGGTATTGTTACTAATCCTGGTGCTAGAGAAGATTTAAAAGTAGGAGATAGAGTTACGGCTCTTCCAATTTCTCCTTGTGGACATTGTAGTGCTTGTGTGACAGGAAATCCACAGTATTGTCCTGAAACTTGGACTCATGCGACAGGGCTTTCTTTAACTAATCCTGGAGCTTTAGCACCAAAGATGGCAATTAGACCAGATATGGTATTAAAAGTACCTGATAATGTTAGCGATGATGAAGTTGCGATGGTTGAACCTTCAGCAGTTGGTTTACATGCAGTGCATTTAGCAAATATTAAAGTTGGAGAAAAAGTTTTAGTTATTGGTGGAGGAATCATTGGATTAGTTTCTGCTATGTTTGCTAAAATGGAAGGAGCAAGTTATGTTGCTTTATCTGAGACTAATGATGCTCGCGGTAAAAAGAGTGTTAGATTAGGTGCTGCTGATGAATGGTATGATGCTAAAGATACTAAGATGTTAGAAAAAGTAGTAGAGAAAACTAATGGTGGTTTTGATGTTGTTATCGACTGTTGTGGAAATTCTCCAGCAGTTAGTTCAGCACTTATGGCAGTAAGACCTGGTGGTAGAGTAATATTAGTTGGTGTTTCACTAGGAACAGTTACTATTCCAACAATTGTTGCGGTTATGAGAGAGTTAACAGTTATGGGTTCAATCGCTTATACAAAAGAAGAATTCCAAACTTGTATTGATTTAATGGCAGGTAAGAGAATTGATACATTAAAATTTGTAGATGATATAGTTGGATTAGATGAGGTTCAAAAGGCTTATGAAAGATTAACATCAGGAGCAGATGATGCAGTTAAAATACTAGTTGATCCTAATAAATAGAATTGATGGTGATTAAAATGAAATTTGATGAAATGGTATCTGATAATAAGGCTGATAAAAAAGCCAAAACATTAAAATATGTAATTATTGGTGTTGCGACAGTTACAGTATTCTTTGTGTTATACTTTCTTATCAAAGCCATGATGGGTGGAAATAAGCCTACGGTTAAAGTAGAAAGTTTGGATACTAATAGTCGATTGGTACAAAGTTTATATACTAGTGTACATGACTTTAAGTCTACTTCTCCGTACTGGATGTATGGTGGAGAGAAGGGCAGTATTATTGCTAATATGAGTGAGAGTAGTAAGTTAGTTTTGGCTTATTTAAACCTTAAAGGTTCTGACTTTTTAGAGGCTGATGATTGTAGTAAATTATTACAAGAAAATAGTTATGGTAAATTAGTTTGTAGCGATAAGACAATTATTAAAAGAGAAGATATGGAAAGATCATATAGAGAAGTATTTGGAGATGGAATTACAATGAGTACTGGTAGTGTCAAAGTAAATCCAGATAATGATACGTATGTTTATGATGAGTCTATTGATTCTTATGTGTTATATTCAAAGAATAGTCAAAAAGATAACTTTTCAAAAGATTACAAATATAATTACGATGTTTATCAAGCTGAAAGAGAAGGAGATACTATTAGGATATATGAATCGTTGGAAATAGAAGATAAAAATGGTATGATTGTAGAGAGTGTTAAATATCTTTATACATTTAAACTTGATACTGATAATTTATATACTTACTATAGTATTGAAGAAGTTCAATAACAAAAGAAAAGATAGTGTTTACTATCTTTTTATATTTCTTGGCGACCAAGATATTCAACATTTATTGTTACTAGTGAGTTTGTGAAGTATGATTTAGAACTTATATTTTTTATGTCTGGTGATTGTAGGTATATTTCTTGTTTACTTAGATTGACTAATTCATATAAGGTTGCTGGATTTGGAACAGCGATTATTCCTTCGGCAAATAGTTGTTTAGCGGTAGATGTTTCACGCCATTCACTAGCACCTATGTAGGCATTGTCGGTATTTTTTTCTCTGAAACCAATGGTTATAAAATCGTTTTCTTTATCAAATTGAGTAGTAGGGTTTATATAGGCTGAGATAATTATACTAACTCTATAATAACCAGCGACATTAAATTTAATAGTGTCTTCTGTTGTGTCTAGTGTTATTATGTTTGTTAAATCTAGTTCTTTTCTGGTGTATGGTAATGGTGTTTGAACAGGAATTGTTATGCCAGTTGGGTCGGTTGTTTCATTATAAGTTATTATGTAAGCACTGCGAACAGTATTTGGACCGGTTGGCCCTTGTTCTCCTTGATCACCTTTAGGGCCTTGTTCACCTCTTGTTCCTTGAAGTCCTTGGGGACCTGGCTCACCTTGTGGACCTTGATTACCTTGAGGACCTTGAGGACCTTGATTACCTTGAGGACCTTGTGGACCAGTTGGACCTTGATCGCCTTTAGGTCCTTGAATCTTACCAGTGTTACTCCAATCATGTTTATCATTTGACCAAGTGTATAAATCACCATTAACTATATAAGATTCTCCAGGACTACCAAGGGGATGTTCCTTTTTTAATTCTTCGTATGTATTATAAGTTCCTAATATATTAATCCCCATTCCAGTAGGTCCGGTTGGACCAATTGGGCCGGTTGGACCAGCAATGAAACAATTAGAAAGAAATTTTTTATTATTTAGACAATTCATAGTTACCTCCTGTAAGTATTTTATGTTTGATGTTTAAGATTAAATAATTAAAATACGGATTGTCTAATAAATATTTTTTTGATATACTTTTTATATAGTAGACTTGGAGGTATGAGTTGTGAAAGATAGTAAAAAAAACACAAATAATTTTGGATATGCTGAAGTAATTGGAACTTGTGTAATGATTATTTCAAGTGCCTTTTTTATAGCAGCGTTATTAATTTCAATTTTAAGTTAAGAAATGTGAAAACTTGAAAAAATATGTTTTGAGGGTGTCAATATTACTTTTGATTTTGATTGCTTTTTCTTTTTGTTTTCCTATTCATGCTAAGGCTTTAGAGTTGGAGTTATCTTATGAAATTACTTTGTCTGGTGTATGTAGTGGTGGCAAATGTTACCAAGATGGAAAGCCTGAAATAATACTAAGTTATGATAATAATGGTAAAATTGATGGCCATTTATTAATGTTTGCTGATGGTATGAACAAATATGATTTAGAGGGAAAACTTATTTATACAAAAACTGTTGATGAGCTTGATGATGCATCTTGGTTTCTAGAAGTTGAAAGTGTTGATAGCGAATATAGTTCTAGTGTGAAAGGTGACACTGATATTGTGCTAACTTTTTATGATGAAAATGACGAAGTTCGTTTTGAAAAGCTCTATGGCGGTTCCGGGGCAGAATACTTTGATTATTATATACCAACTTTTGATGATACTGGTAAACATGATGGATATATGCTTTTTATAAGTTCTACATCAATTGACTTAGGGTTGAAAAAAGCGGGAAATATAATTGTGAAATTTGATTTAGATGGTAATATTTTATGGCAGCATAACAATATTAAAAACGATAGATTTGTTTATAATAGTGATGGTAGTATTAATTCTTATTTTGATGAAGGACAGCATGCAGTTTTAAGAAAATCATTATCTGGCGATATTATAAATAGTAATGACGTTCATAATAGGATTGATTTTGTATCTAGTTATAACAGATTTAATTCTGTTGATGGAGTTGTTGCAACTGGTGTAGGTACATGTGGTCACACTTGTTATTATGCATATGTAATTAAATATGATTTAGATGGTAAAGCAATTTTTAATACTAATGGTGATGATAGTTGTCAGTATAGTAAAATATTTAACAGTAAAAATGAGTTTGGTATTAATGATGGGTATATTGTTGTTGGGGCTTGTAATTCTAAAACTTTTCCTGTTATAAAATATGATTATTCTGGTAATGAGATATGGCGGTATAAATCGGATAATGTTAAGGGTATTTCTTTGTTTGACATGACTGAAAATTATGATGAAAATGGTGATTTTAATGGTTATGTAGTAATTGGAACTCTAGATAATGATTTGGTTATGTTGAAATATACTTATCCTAATTATAAGATTGAAACTGATGTTAATACAGATGGAGGTACTGTTCTTGTCAAAAAGAGTGGTTTTCCTGGTGAGGTAGTAGAGGTAAGTGTTACTCCAAAAGAAGGATATATTTTAAAGAGAATCATCGTATTAGATGAATCTGGTAAAGAAATTGAAGTTAGTGCTGATGGAACCTTTGTTATGCCAGAGGGAAAAGTTACTGTTAGTGCTATTTATGATAGGATAGTAAATCCAGATACGGTATCAGCATGTTATGTAGTACTTGGAATTGTTTTAATTATAGCGATTAGTACGGTTTTAGTTAACAAAGGGAAAAAACAAGAAGGTAGTGTTTTAGAATAAGACTATGTAGATAAAGTAGTCTTTTCTTTTTAATTTTAAATTGGCACTCGTTATTGACAACTGCTAAAATAAGTGCTATAAATAAATTGTGAACAAAAATTAAGGAGATGATTTGTTTGGAGAAACATGAATTTAAGTCTGAATCAAAGAGACTTTTAGATTTAATGATTAATTCAATTTATACTAATAAAGATATATTTTTAAGAGAGTTAATTTCTAATGCTTCTGATGCACTAGATAAATTATATTATCGATCTTTAACTGATGAAGATGTTAAAGTTAAAAGAGAAGATTTATGTATTTTACTAGCGAGGGATGAGGAAAAACGTACTTTAACAATTTCTGATAATGGTTGTGGTATGACTAAAGAAGAATTAGAAAATAATTTAGGTACAATTGCTAAGTCTGGAACACTTGCTTTTAAAGAAAATATGAGTAAGGAAGAGAAGACTAATATTATTGGACAATTTGGTGTTGGTTTTTACTCAGCATTCATGGTTAGTGATAAGATAACTGTTACTTCTAAGTCAATTGATAGTGATGAGGCTTACACTTGGGAAAGTGAAGGAGCAGACGGTTATACTATTAAGAAGGCTAAGAAAAGTGATAATGGTACTAAGATAGTTTTACATATTAAAGAAGATACAGAAGAGAATGATTATTGTAAGTACTTAGATGAATATCAGATTAAGGGATTAGTTAAGAAGTATTCTGATTATATTAGTTTCCCTATTAAGATGGAAGTTACACATCATGAATTAAAAGATGAAGAGAAACATGAGTATGAAGATAAAAAAGAAATAGAAGTATTAAATAGTATGGTTCCTATATGGAAGAAGAATAAGAGTGAAGTAAGTGATGCTGATTATGAAAACTTCTATATGGATAAGTTTAATGATTTTGATAAGCCATTAAAAGTAATTTCTTCTTCAGTAGAGGGAATGTGTTCTTATAAATCATTATTATTTATACCTAGTCATGCACCATATGATTACTATACACAAGAGTATGAAAAAGGACTTAGTTTGTATGCCAATGGAGTATTAATAATGGATAGATGTGCTGATCTATTGCCAGATTACTTTAGTTTTGTTAAAGGTGTTGTAGATAGTGAAGATTTATCATTAAATATTTCAAGAGAAGTATTACAAGAAAGTCATAACTTGAAATTGATTGCTAAAAATATTGAAAGTAAGATTCGTAAAGAATTAGAAGATATGTTAAAGAATGATCGAGAAAATTATATTTCATTCTTTAAGACATTTGGTGTTCAATTAAAGTACGGAGTTTATAATAACTTTGGTGCTGATAAAGATAAGTTAAAAGACTTAGTTATGTTTTATTCAGCTAAAGAAGAAAAACTTGTTACTTTAAAAGAATATGTTGATAGTATGAAAGATGGACAAGAAAAGATTTATTATGCAGCTGGTTCATCTATTAAGAAAATTGATGCTATGCCTAATGTTGAACAAGTAAAAGATCATGACTTTGATATTTTATACTTAACTGATTATGTAGATGAGTTTGCAATTACGGCTATTCAAGAATATGAAGGTAAGAAGTTTGCTAATGTTGAAAATGAGGACTTAGGCCTTGAAAGTGATGAAGAAAAAGAAGAATTAAAGAAAGTAAATGAAGATAATGTTGACTTATTAAAACATATGAAGGAACTTATTGGAGATGTTAGTGAGGTTAAATTTAGTAATAAATTAAAGAAACATCCAGTATGTTTAACTACTAAGGGAGATGTTTCAATAGAGATGCAAAAAGTATTTGATGCAATGCCTAATGATATGGGAATTAAAGCACAACAAGTACTTGAAGTAAATGAGAAGCATCCAATCGCTGATAAATTAAAAGATTTGTATGCAAGTAATAAAGAAGAGTTTGATAAATATACAAAGATTTTATATGCAGAGGCTAAAATGATAGCCGGACTTCCAATAGATAATCCAACAGAGATTAGTTCATTAATTTGTGAAGTAATTGCTAAATAGAGACAGAATAGAAAGCAAATGATTTGATGATTATTTGCTTTTTCTATGGATAAATATGGTTACTTATATGTTGGCTGTGTAAAATTAGGGTTAGTTAAATAGTTAAATGCAATCTGTGTAAAATTATTATTGATTTAAAACCTTTTTTGATGTATAATATGCGCAATGAAAGGGGAGAAGTTTGTGAAAAAAATGGAAAAGACTTTAAAAGTAGTATTTGTTATGCTAATGGTATTTGTATTATCAGGTTGTACAAAGATTAATGCAGTAATGGAGATTCAACCTAATGGAGTAATTTCATATAGTTCGTTACTTGCTTTTAAAGAAGAAGTTGTAGGAGATAATGAAATACTTTCAGCAGATAAGATTTCAGCGTTAAATCAAGCAGGAATAACAGTTACAAATTATAATGCTAAAGGAATGAAAGGTGTTAATCTTGCTATTAAAGATCTTAAAATTAGAGATGTAAGTAG
The DNA here is from genome assembly GCA_934168245.1 of uncultured Bacilli bacterium. Lineage (GTDB taxonomy): Bacteria > Bacillota_I > Bacilli_A > RF39 > UBA660 > CAG-877. Next base: position 140,818 of record CAKPMY010000002.1, on the reverse strand, counting down.
TGATAAAGAAACTGATAATTATGATCTTTCAGCAGTAATTAATAATGATGAAGAAGCAAAATTATTTAAAGTAAAAAAGGGATTCTTTAAGAATACTTATAGTGCTAAATTTGATCTTGGAGATTATTCACTTGATGATTTAAGTAATTTAGCAAATTATCTTAATGCAACAGAAGATGAAGAAAGTGCTGAGTTACTAGAAAAATTAGAAAAATATAAAGGTACAGAAGAAGTAACTTTTACAGTAAAATTACCATATAAAGCAATTAGTAATAATGCTACTGATAGTAAAAATGATGGTAAGGAATTATCTTGGAACTTATTAAAAGCGGATGAATTCGGAACTATCAATTTTGAATTTTCCTTGTATAATATAACAAATATATTTATGATAGTTCTTTTAGCAATAGTTGTTATTGTAGTAGTTGTATTTATAATAATGAAAAAGAACTATAATGTTACTAAGAATAATGTTCATAGCAAAAAATAATTTACAATAAAAACAGGATTTCCTGTTTTTTTTCTTGAATAAAACTCTTATATAGATTATACTCATAGTAAGATAGAGGAGAGAGTTATGAAGAGAAGTGTTAAAATTTTAAAAGTGCTATTTGTGGCAATAATAGCATTTATGTTGACAGGATGTATGAAATTTAATGCAACAATGGAAATTACAAAGAATGGAAAGTTTAATTATACTATTATTTATGCAATAGATGAAAGTTTTCTAGAAGGAAAAGAAATACTAGATGATGCTGATAAAAAAGAAATAGAGAGTAGAGGCTTTAAAGTAGAAGATTATAAAGAAGATACTATGAAGGGTGTTAAAATTTATGCTAACAACCTTGATATTAATACTTATAGTAGTGAGAAAGATGATGTTTCTTATGAATTATCAAATATGATGGGAACAGCAGGAGATGCTGAAGAAATTAGTAAAATATTTAAAGTTAAAAAAGGTTTTTTAAAGAATACTTATACAGCGACATTTAAGTTTGATAATTCTAGTATTCCTGAAATGGATAATACAGATGATACTGAGACTTCTTATAGTAGAGAAGAAGATGATACTACTACAGATGATGATTTTGGTATATCAAGTGATGATAGTGCATTATTAGAACAATATATGAGTAATATGGATATGAAATTTACAGTAAAATTACCATATAAAGCAATTAGTAATAATGCTACTAGTGTAAATAATGATGGTAAGGATTTGGCTTGGGATTTAACTAAGACTAAAGATTTTAAAAATATAGAATTTGCATTTACATTATATAATACTACTAATATAATTATACTTGTTGTTGTAGGGGTTGTAATTATTGGAGGAGTTGTATTCTTTATAGTTAATAGAAAGAAAAAAAATAAAGGTGAAACTGCTTTAGTTAACAATACTGTTAATGAACCTGTAAATAATAATCCTAATGGTATAACTACTTTTCCAGCAGTAAATACTGGGGTTGCAGTTAATGCAACTATGGATACTAGTAGTAAAGATGAGGCAGTAAATACTAATACAAGTGTTGATAGTACTGAGTCTGTTTCATTGAAAAATATTCCAGAAGCCAAAGAAAATATAGTAAATAGTGACAATGTTACTCCTACTGTTTCTAAAGATGATGGAGCAACTATTTAGGTAAAATTAATAAGATAAAGATTGAAAAATATCTTTATCTTTTTTTGTGTTTAGGCTATAATAGATTAAGAATAGGAGGGTGTTTATGCCGGTGTTATCTAGAAAAGAATTAAATTTAATGAATAAGTATTTTAGGGCATTAAATTATTTGTCTGTTGCTCAATTATATTTGTTAGATAATCCTTTAGTTAGAAGAGGACTTGTTATAACAGATATTAAACCTAATGTAGTTGGGCATTGGGGTACTGCTCCAGGACAAAATTTTATTTATATGCATTTGAATAGAATTATAAAGAAATATGATTTAAAAATGATATATTTATCAGGACCTGGACATGGTGGTCAGGCGATGATTGCTAATAATTATTTAGAGGGAGTATATACTAAGTTTTATCCAGAAATAACTGAGGATGAAGCAGGACTTAAAAAGTTATGTAAACAGTTTAGTTTTCCAGGAGGGGTATCTTCACATGTTGCTCCTGAGACTCCAGGATCTATTCATGAAGGTGGAGAATTGGGATATAGTTTATCACATGCAGCAGGAGCCGTTTTAGATAATCCTGATCTAATAGCGGCATGTGTTGTAGGAGATGGAGAGGCTGAGACTGGGCCTTTAGCAACTTCTTGGAATATTAATAAATTTTTAAATCCTAAGACTGATGGTGTTGTATTACCAATTTTACATCGTAATGGATTTAAAATAGCAAATCCTACTATATTTGGAAGAATGAGTGTAGAAGAGATGGAAGACTTTTTCTATGGACTTAGTTGGAAGCCATATTTTGTAACAGGAACAGATCCAATGAAAATGCATGAGAAGATGGCTGAAGTTTTAGAAAAGGTTGTTAAAGATATAAAGAAGATTAAGAAAACTGGAACTGGGAATTATCCAATGATAATTTTAACTACTCCTAAGGGATGGACTGGTCCTAAAGAAGTAGGGGCTAAGAGAATGGAAGGAAGTTTTAGAGCACATCAAGTACCAATTCCAATAACAAGAGATAATCCTGAAAATATTAAAGTAATAGAAAAATGGTTACTAAGTTATCATCCAGAAGAGTTATTTGATGCAAATGGTAGACTTATAAAAGAACTTAGAGAGTTATGTCCTGCTCCAAGTAAATGTATGGGAGCAAGTAATTATGCAAATGGGGGATTATTATTAAAAGATATTAATACACCTAATTGGCAAGATTATGCAGTTGATGTTAAGACTCCGGGTTGTATAGTTGGACAAGACACGATGGAACTTGGTAAGTATATAAGAGATGTATTTGTTTTAAATAAAGAAAATAAAAACTTTAGAATATTTGGACCAGATGAGGCATTATCTAATAGATTTAATCATGTATTTGAAGTTGAAAATAGAACTTGGAATTATAAGACAATTAAACCAGAGGATGAATATTTATCTAATACTGGTAGAGTAATGGATTCATACTTGTCTGAACATTTATGTCAGGGTATGCTAGAGGGATATTTACTTACGGGTAGACATGGTTTTATTCATAGTTATGAGGCTTTTATTAGAATAGTTGATTCTATGGCTAGTCAACATGCTAAATGGTTAAAAGTATGTAATCAGATTCCTTGGAGGGCACCAATAGCATCATTGAATTATTTACTTGTATCGCATGTTTTTCAACAGGATCATAATGGATATACACATCAAGATCCAGGCTTCTTAAATCATTTAGTTACGAAAAAGGCTGATGTTGTTAGAATGTATTTACCTCCAGATACAAACTGTTTACTTTCTTGTTTTGAACATTGTATTAGAACTAAAAATTATGTAAATGTAATAGTTGCTTCTAAACATCCAAGACCACAATGGTTAACAAAAGAGCAAGCAAAAGAACATTGTACTAAGGGACTTGGAGTTTGGGATTTTGCTAGTAATGATGGAGGAAATCCTGATGTTATAATGGCTTGTTGTGGGGAGACTCCAACACTTGAGACATTAGCAGCAGTTGACATATTAAGAAAAACAGTTAAGGGTATTAAAATTAGAGTAGTTAATGTAGTAGATTTAATGAAATTACAATCTCCAGAGACACATCCACATGGTATGAGTGATCAAGAATATAATGCTATATTTACAAAGAATAAGCCAATTATATTTAACTTCCATGGTTATCCTTCTTTGATTCATCAGTTGACATATAAAAGAGAAAATCGTAATATGCATGTACATGGATATAAAGAAGAAGGTACAATAACAACTACTTTCGATATAAGAGTACAAAATGAAATAGATAGATTCCATTTAGTAATTGCAGTATTGAAAGAGATTCCAAGATATGCAGATACATCTAAGGCACTTGTTGATTGGTGCTTGGATATGCTTTCAAAACATAAAGACTATATCAGTGAATATGGTGAGGATATGCCATATATTAAAAACTGGAAATGGGATGTTAATAATTAGAGTGAATTTGTCACTCTTTTTTCTTTATTGTGTTGTTTTTTTTTAACATTTATTGTAAAATTAACTTTAGATAATAGAAGATGGCTAGTTAGGGTGCCTTATACTAACGAGTCGTAAAGGGAGTGTGCTTTGTGTTATTTAGTTCTGCAATAAGTTTAGTTGGATTGTGTTATTCAATCGTTATTATGTGTTTATATTTCTGGAAGAAAAAGGCTAAAGATGAACGGCGGCTTGCAAACCTGTTCTTTACAATTTTAGTTATTTTCTTAGTAGTGTTAGGTATTCTTGATATAGGTTGTGTTTTTGCTATAGCAAATATGGATAAACATCCAATCTTTACGGAAGTGTTATGTCGTGTTCATGTTTTGGCGGATATAGTATTTACTTCTGTAGCATTAGTTTATATTTATTCAGTTACTATTAATGAAACACTTATTACTAATTATACTAAAACTAGAAGAGTATTAGGTGTTGCTTTAATAATTATTGATGCTTTAATATATGTGGTTACATTTATGTTACCAATTGCATATCATACAAATATTAATCCTCGTTATTTATTAATTGGTGGACAAGGTATGTATATAATATTCTTTATGTCTTTGATTGGGGCTATTGCATCTACTATCATGATTTGGAGATATAGAAAGACTAATCCAAAGGAATTGAATGCTCCAGTACTTTACTTTAGTATTGTATTTATGTTCTTTTCAATACTGGTTTTTGTAATATTTAATTATCGTTTCAATATGGTTTATATAATGTATGTATTCTTATTTAATGCTTTGTTCTTTACGATTGAGAGTCAGGATACAAAATTACTTTCTCAAGCAGAGGAAAGTAGAAAAGAGGCTGAGGCTGCTAATAAGGCAAAGAGTGATTTCTTGGCAAGTATTTCTCATGAAATTAGAACTCCAATGAATACAATTTTAGGCTTTAGTCAGGCTTTATTAGAAGAAAAAGAATTGACACAAGATCTTGTAAAACGTGATGTTAAAGATATTAAACAAGCATCTGGGGATTTACTTGAACTTATAAATAATATTCTTGATATTTCAAGAATTGAGTCTGGTAAAGAAAAAACTGATAGTAAAGAGTATCGAATTGAAGATTTATTATTAGAGATAAATAGTGTTACATCAGCAAAAGTAAGTCGTGATGTTTTAGACTTTAAGATTAATGTTGATGGTAATATTCCTACGAAGTTTAAGGGTGACTCTGATAAGATATATAAAATATTAGTTAATGTTTTGGCTAATGCTATTAGTCATACGAAATTTGGTAGTGTATCATTAGATGTTGGTGGTGCTTACGTTGGTGATAATTACAAGTTGAGTTTGATTGTTGCTAATACAGGTCATGAAATGACAGAGGCTGAATTTAATAGAAGTTTTGAAGATTTCTCTGAGGAAGGCTCTTCAATTGGTACTGATAGTGTTAAGTTAGGTTTGATTGTTGCTAAAAGACTTATTGAAATTATGGGTGGTACCATTGATTTTAAAAATGAAAAAGGTAAGGGTACAAGATACCTTATAAGTCTTGATCAAGTAGTTGTTGATGATATGAAAGTCGGAGCTATTTCATTTGATAACTCTGGCGTTGTTGAGAGAAAACTACTTAACTTAGCAGGTAAGAAAGCATTAGTAGTTGATGATAATATAGTTAACATTAAACTTGCTACAAGATTATTAGAGCAATTTAACTTAGATTTAAGTAGTACATCTAATGGTAGAGATTGTATTGAATTGGTTAAGAAAAATCATTATGACATTATATTCCTAGATCATATGATGCCTGATTTAGATGGTATTGCTACTGTTCATATTTTAAGAGATGATGGTTGTACAGTTCCAGTTATTGCATTAACAGCAAATTCTTATTCTGGATCTAGAGATAGATACATAAGTGAAGGATTTACGGATTACTTAGCAAAACCATTTAAGTATAAAGATTTACATAAAATCTTAGAGAGGTATTTAGGAGGTGATGGTGAATGATTTTAATGACTAGTATATTTAATATACAAGAAAATCTTTCAACTAGTTTTTTCCTTGTATTTACTTGTTTAATGTTCACTGGCTTCCTTATTACGATATATTACTCTAAGGCTAGACAATCAGGTTTAAGAAGTAAAATATATGCAGCTATATTAATTTCAGTACTTTATATTTTAATTTCTGAATTATTATATGTACTTTCATTAGGTTATTTTAATTCACCTGTAGTTTCGAATGTTATTTCAATTCTTCACTGGTTGGGCTTCATTTTATGGGTAAGTCTATACTGTGTATATTGTTTTGTATATTTATGTGATTTAAAATTTAATTCGTTCAAAGATTTATTTAAAGGAAGTCATAGAACGAGAATTATTATGATTTCCTCAATCTTAATATTTGTTGGGTACTTAATTTTACCTAAATCAAATTTTGAGACTGTTAGTACAGGATTTATTGCCGGTACAAATGAATATATTGTACTTGCATGTTTAACAATTATGTGTACTTGTGTTTTAGTTGCTACTCATACAACTTGTAAACAGTATGCACTAAAAAGAAGAGTTGCTATTACATTGATAATGTTTGTTATGGCAGTTATGCTTACAGCGCAGATTTTACTTAATAAAGTTAGTATTTATGTAATTTGTTGTTCATTACAAGTATTCTTCTTATATTTCATTATTGAGAATCCAGATATTCATTTAGTTAATGAAATAGATAGTTTAAAATCAGATATTGATAAATCTAATAGATCTAAGACAGATTTCTTATCAAATATGTCACATGAAATTAGAACTCCAATGAATGCTATTATAGGATTTAGTGATTCGCTTCTTAATAGTAATGTATTTGATGAAACAGCGGCTCGTAATGATATTCAAAGTATTGCGACTGCTGGTACAAATTTGGTTGATATAATTAATAATATTTTGGATATTTCTAAAATTGAGTCTGGTAATGATACACTTGCTAATAGAGAATGTAGTCTTACTAAGATTGTAAGAGACTTATCTAGTGTTATAGAAGCAAGACTTGGAAATAGTCCAGTTAAACTTTATATAGAAATGGATGAACAAATTCCTTCTAAAGTTTATGCAGATGCTACTAAGGTATATCAAGTATTATTAAATATTACTAATAATGCAGTTAAGTATACTGAGGTTGGTAAAATTAAAGTTGCTATGGTATCTGAAAAGACTGGTGTTGATTCTGTACTTTTACATATTAAAATTTCAGATACTGGATATGGTATTAAGAAAGAAGACTTTAATAAGTTATTTGAAAAGTTCTCAAGACTTGACAGTGCTGTTTCTAATGAAATAGAGGGTACTGGATTAGGACTTGTTATTACTAAAAAGTTCGTAGACTTGATGGGTGGTAAAATTTGGTTTGAAAGTGAGTTTGAAGTTGGTACTACTTTCTTTGTAGATTTACCATTAAAAGTAATTGATCCTACACCGATAGGTAGTGTTACTCAAACTAATACGACGACAAGAGTAAAAGATTTCTTAGATTGTACAGACTTTACGGCATTAGTAGTTGATGATAGTCCTTTGAATTTAAAAGTTTCAGAGAGATTATTAAAGAAGTATAACTTTAATGTAGATACTGCTGAATCTGGTAAAGATTGTATTTATAAATTCAAGTATGGTAATCATTATGATATTATTTTCCTAGATCATATGATGACAGGTATGGACGGTATTGAAACGATTAGAATTCTTCGTAGATTGGATGATTATGAAATACCACCAATAGTTGCTTTAACAGCAAATGTTATGAATGGTATGGGAGAGAAGTATTTAGCAGAAGGCTTTGATAGTTATTTACCAATGCCAATCGATACAATAGAACTTGATAAGATTATTCATAAGTTCTTTGATGGTAAAACACTTGGAGTAGTAGGGGAAAGAAGAACTTCTAATGTACTTCCTGGTAGAGAGAGTGTGTTAAAAGATGCACCAGTAGAGGAAAAGAAAGATGTTATTGAAATAAAGAAAGAGGCTCCTGAGGCTAAGGTTGAGGAAACTGTTACAGAGAAACCTGTAGAAGAAAAAGATGTGGCTCCTGAGACTAAGGTAGAAGAACCAGTTGCAGAGAAGCCTGCTGAGGAGAAGGTAGAAGTCTCTGAGACTAAGGTTGAAGAACCAGTTGCAGAGAAGCCTGCTGAGGTAAAAGAAGAGGTTCCTGAGACAAAGGCTGAAGAACCAGTTGCAGAGAAACCTGCTGAGGTAAAAGAAGAGGCTCCTGAGACAAAGGCTGAAGAACCAGTTGCAGAGAAACCTGCTGAAGAAAAAGTAGAAGGTTCTGAAACTAAAGTTGAAGAACCAGTTACAGAAAAGCCTGCTGAAGAGAAAGTAGAAGTTTCTGAAACTAAAGTTGAAGAACCAGTTACAGAGAAACCTGCTGAGGTAAAAGAAGAGGCTCCTGAGACTAAGGCTGAAGAACCAGTTGCAGAGAAACCTGCTGAGGTAAAAGAAGAGACTCCAGAGACTAAGGTTGAAGAACCAGTTGCAGAGAAGTCAGCTGAAGAAAAGGTAGAAACTCCAGAGACTAAGACTGAAGAACCGGTTGCGGAGAAACCTGCTGAGGTAAAAGAAGAGACTCCAGAGACTAAGGTTGAAGAACCAGTTGCAGAGAAGTCTGCTGAAGAAAAGGTAGAAACTCCAGAGACTAAGACTGAAGAACCGGTTGCGGAGAAACCTGCTGAGGTAAAAGAAGAGGCTCCTGAGACTAAGGCTGAAGAACCAGTTACAGAGAAACCTGCTGAGGTAAAAGAAGAGGCTCCTGAGACTAAGGCTGAAGAACCAGTTACAGAGAAACCTGCTGAAGTAAAAGAAGAGACTCCTGAGACTAAGACTGAAGAACCAGTTACAGAGAAACCTGCTGAGGAAAAGGTAGAAGTTCCTGAGACTAAGGTTGAAGAACCAGTTGCAGAGAAACCTGCTGAAGTAAAAGAAGAGACTCCTGCTCCTGTAGAAGTTGCTACTGATAAGAGTGATGAGGCTATGGAGAAGTTCTTAAGAGATAATAATGTTGACATGGATAAGTCATTAGAATTACTTGGTGATATGGAAATGTATAATATGACATTAGGAGATTTCGTTGCTGATGTTCCTGCTAAATGGGGTAGAATTAATCAGTATAAGGAAGAGGCTAATATGCATGATTATGCAATAGAAGTTCATTCTCTAAAGAGTGATTGTAAGTACTTAGGATTTATGAAGTTAGCAGATATTAGTTATCAACATGAATTAAAGAGTAAAGAAGAAGATAAAGACTTTGTTAATGCTAACTTTGAAGAGTTAACAGTTGAATACAATAAGACTATGAAATTAGTTAATGAGTATTTAGCAAGATTTGAATTAAAACAAGAATAATTAAAAGGAACAGTTTATAGGCTGTTCCTTTTCTGTTGGAAGTAATACTAAATAAAAAAAAGAAGGGTTAACCTTCTTAATTAAATGTTCTAGCGATTGGATTATATTCTAATACAGTTTTTGAACCATTTAGATCAGTAAGATATAAGTATAATTTATTATCTTTTTCTAATGGCATAACTTCATACATGTTTATTATTTCGTTGTTTGTTAATTTTACATTTGAACTATTATAAATATTTACTATTCCGTTTTGAAGAGTAACCATATAATTATTAGTTACTTCAATAGCATCGAAGTCAGTATTTAGAACTAGACCACCATTTCTCTTAATAGCACCTTTTTTATTATTTTTTGTTATTATACCAATATTTTCATTAAGAGTTTTTTCTGGATAGGTATCAAAAGTATAGTATGTAGATTTTATATCAATATTATAAATTATATATTTATTGTTATCATATATTGGTATAAATGCATCATAATCAATTATGAATTGATCTACTGCTGTTTTTCTAATAGAACAATCACTTATACAGGTATATGTGTCTACTACTTTTTTACCATTGTAGAAACTTATTTTATTATTATCTATTTTATATTTGTATTTTTCATTGTTTGGAATGGTCGTATATGTTGACTGTTCTTTCTTTTGTTCCTTACTATGATTATACCTTACCCAAATTATTGTTCCGATTATAGCAATTATTATAGCAACTATAATTGCACTGATAATAATTACGTCGGCTAATTCTATTTTTTTTCTTTCTTTTCCTATATTATTCATTGTTTTTACCTCACCTTTATTCTATTTATATATAGTATAACATAAGTTTTTGGAATATTTAATTATTTTTTTGAAAATATTAATAATAATTAGCACTTGCTATTGACAAGTGCTAAAAATAGGAGTATAATATATATTGTAAATGAAAGGAAGATGATAAGTATGGATTTAATTCCAAGAAAATTTTATTTAGATGATGTTTTTGATGATTTTTTAACAACTAAGAAGGAACAAAATATGAAATGTGATATTTATGAAAAAGATGGAAATTACCATATTGAGATGGATGTTCCTGGTTTTTCAAAAAATGATATTTCAGTAGAGGCTAAGAATGGTTATTTAACAATTACTGCTTCTAAGAATAGTGAAAATGACGAAGAAGATGAAAAGAAGAATTATATTCGTCGTGAGAGAGTTTATGGTAAATATGAGAGATCATTTTATCTAGGTGATTTGGATCAAGATAAGATCGATGCTACATTTACTGATGGATGCTTAAAAATTACTGTTCCAAAGAAAACTGAAGAAGAAAATAAAAAAATTATTGAAATTAAATAAATTATATAAGTACCTTATGTTTAAGGTACTTTTCTTTTCCTTGACTATTATTTTGTTATTGATATAATAATGGTGAGAGGTGGTTATAGTGAGTAGGAAGAAAACTAGAGTTTTTCCAGTTGTTATTGTAGCAATTATGATTGTTATTATCTTCTATTTAGTTGCGACAGCGAAACAACCGTATGTAGAATGTAGTAGAAAAAGTACTGATGAGTTAGGTATTACTATTAGAGAAAACTTAAAAACCTCTTTAGATAGTAATAAGATTAGTAAGATGACACTTACAAAGACAATTATTTTTCCAGATAAGTATTTGGAAGATGATAAGTATTTGGAGGCTTTTAAGTTTGCTTTAGAAAAATCTTATGCTTATTTAGATGAAGATAGTGTTAAAGTGACTAAGGGTGATAACTACTTGGTTGTTACAGTTAATGCTTTAAGTAATGAGACTATTATACTTAATAATATTGAGTTTTATGATAATGATGGATTAAAGATAAAGATTAATCCCAATACTAAAAGTAGTGATGTAGTTACTTTAAGTATTAATGATAAATATACTGAAGGGGAATTAATGACTCATTTAAAGAATAATGGTTATGTATGTAAATAGGGCTTTTTGACAAGTTCTATTTTTAATGTTTTGAAAGGATTTACTGAGTAATGGAATATAATATAGAAGATATTGTTAAGAATATGGACTTTAAATCTTTAGAGTTAGTTAATTTAGAGAATGGACTTTCTTTAACTAATTATGAGATGGAAGTACTTGAGAGAAATGGAATTGATTATAAGAAGTGTGCTAGTTTAAAAGAGATACTTTACTTGATAGAAGATGTGTTTAATTATGATGATGTTTTAGATTATGAAGAATTAGATACTGTTTCTTCATCTATTGCGGAGAGGGATTATTATCAAAATACTAATAAATAGGAGGTATAATGGATTTTAGAGAAGATAGAGAATTTAGAGAGATAATGTTGAAGTATGAGTTTGCTAAAAAGAAGTTGGAAACAGAGATAGATATTTTACTTAAAGAACATGAGTTTAAATGTAATTATAATCCAGTGGAACATGTAAAAGCTAGGATTAAGAGTATAGAGAGTGCCTCTAATAAATTAAAGAAGAAGAAACAAAAATTTAATACTTATAATTTAGTTAGATATGTTCATGATATGATAGGAATTAGAATAGTATGTTCATTTATTTCTGATGTTTATGATATTGTTAATATTATTAAGTCTTCTAATGAATTTATTATAAAAGAAGAAACTGATTATATTAAGAATCCTAAGGATTCGGGATATAGTAGTTATCATTTGAATGTATTAATACCATTACATCTAGAAGAAATTACAGAGTATGTAGAGGCAGAGATACAGATTAGGACAGTAGCGATGGATTGTTGGGCTAGTTTGGAACATAAATTAGATTATAAGTTGCCTAAAGAAATTCCTAAAAATATAAAAGATGAGTTAGTAGCATGTGCTTCGGATATAGAAAAATTAGACTTAAAAATGCAGAAGTTATATGATATTATAAAAGAATATAAAGATTGATAAATTTATAGTATAATATTTTGAAGAGGTGATTTTTTTGAATTATATGATGGATAAAATTAATTTGCATAAAAATAAAGATGAAATTATTAAAATTGCTGAGGAAATAGTAAGATTATTAGAAGATGATGAGAAGTTAGATAATAGTGAAAAACTTATGACAATAGAGTTAGCGGTTGCTAGAATCAATTATGATCTTTATCATATTTCTGGAGATAGTGATGAGTAAAAAAGAGGTGTCAGGATGGTTTATTTAGATTATAGTGCAACAACACCAGTTAATGCTGATGTTTTAAATACTTATGTGGAAGTTACAAAGAAATATATTGGTAATCCTAATTCATTACATAAGTTAGGAGTAGAGGCTAAACAGTTAATTGATGCTGCGACTAATCAAATTGCTTCAATACTTGGAGTTAATAGAGATGAAGTGATTTATACGTCGGGTGCAAGTGAGGCTAATAATTTAGCAATTAAAGGAATTTGTGGTAAACATACTGGGAAACATATAATAACAACAGAACTTGAACATTCTTCAGTTAGTGTTACAGTTAAATACTTGGAAACTTTAGGATATGAAGTTAGTTATGTTAAGTTAGATAGTAAGGGATTAGTCGATTTAGAAGACTTAGAAAAACTAATTAGAGATGATACTGTTTTAGTAACTATAGCTGCGGTTAATAGTGAAGTTGGAGTAGTACAAGATTTGAAGGCTATTAGTGAGATTGTAAAAAAACATCCGAAAGTATTTTTTCATAGTGATATGACACAGTGTATTGGTAAGATGAAAGTCGATTTAAGTGTAGTTGATTTAGCCAGTATATCAGGACAAAAATTTTATGGAATGAAGGGTATTGGATGTTTAATTAAAAAAAGTAAAATTAGTATAGAGCCTTTAATTCATGGAGGTAAATCTACAACTGTATTTAGATCTGGTACACCAGCAACGCCATTGATTGTTTCTTTTTCTAAGGCTTTAAGATTAGCATATGAAGATTTTGATAAGAAGAATGAACATGTTGTAGAGTTACATAAATACTTACTTGATAAGTTAGAATTATTAGATGTTTCAATTAATAGTAATGAATTTTGTTTGCCATATATAGTTAATGTTAGTTTACCAGGAATAAAGCCTGAGACTATGTTACATGCTTTAGAAGCAGATGATATATATATTTCAACGCAGACTGCTTGTTCTACAGGTAATTATTCTTTGGCGGTACTTGCGGTTACTAATGATATGGAAAGAGCAAGTCATAGTATAAGAATTAGTTTATCTTATCTTACGACGTTTGAAGAATTAGATAAATTTTTTGTTTCATTTGAGAAAAATTTGAGTAAACTTAGTAGTTTAGTTTATAAAAAATAGTTTACTTATGGTTTAAAATCGGCTATAATTATGATTAGAATAGAGGGTGTTTGCTGTGGGTGAAGATAGGAAAATTGAAATTATTGATGCTCAAGGTAATAAGAATGAAGTTTTTCTTGTTACTTATTTAGTTTCCGATGATAACTTAAAGCAATATATTGTATATACAAAGAATGAAATTAGAGGTGCCGAAGGGGAGCAAATTATATATATTTCGAGATTATTTAAAGATAATGAAGGCCTTAAAATTCAAGAAATTACCGATGATGCTGAATGGGCTGAAGTACAACGTCTTCTAAAGAAAATTGCTAATGTTTAGGTGGTGAGATGATGGGACTAGATAATGTTGATGATAGTGCTGTTAAAGACTTAAAAATATTTTTATGCGATTTCTTTTGCGATAAGATAAAGGCTATGGCTAGTATAGAAGACGATGAAGAAAGGGAAAAATATATAGAGTGTTTGGTTAAAGCAGCAGAAGGGGCTGATAATTTAACCGATAGTTTTGAGCAGTTTGAGAGTTTTTCAGTGGTTGCTTCAGGAAAAGAAAATGTACAGAAGAAAGTAAAAGTTGACGAAGTAGTTGAAGAAAAGAGTACAGTTCCTATTGTAAAAAATGAAATTGTTAAAGAAAAAAATGTTGATACTGTTGCAAAGAATGAAGTAATTAAAGGAGATTCCCCTTTAAAAGTAGATGATACTTCTAAAAAGAAAGAATCTGTTCAAGGTAATAAACCAGTTAAGGAAACAATTAGTAATGGCCCTATTAAATCAATTTTACCAGAGAATAAGTCTAATATTATAGGTAATGGATTAGCACCTACTATTAAAATTGATGCTCCGGCTTTACCTAAAATTCCTAATATATTTGAAGGTATTTTTAATAATAATGAAGATAAAAAGGCAGAAGAGACAAAGGACGATTCTACTTCTAAACAAGGGGTTGAAGAAACGGCAGTTGTAGAAAAAGAAGAGAAAAAGCCTGAGGTAGAAAAGAATAATGCAACTAATAATTTGAATGGAGAAGTTGATTATCATAATGTAGTGACACCGGTTATAAAGCCTGAAGAAGTTATTCCTATTTCGACAGTTATTTCTACTGTTCCTGAGGCTGGTACTACTTCTGTTTCTGAAGTTGAACCTGTTGCACCTGTAGTTAATGATAATATTTTAAGTATCCCTGCACCTAGACCAAATGATAGTAATGTTTCTCCTTTAGTAGCGGCATATTCAAATAATACCCTTGTTCCAGTAGCACAGACTCCTGTAGTTTCTTCAAATGGAGTTATGCAGATACGTAAATTAAGTGAGGATAGGGTAAAGGCTATTTTAGTTAATAAAGGACAAATAGAGAGACTAAGTAATTCTCTTGCACAACAAAAAGGTTTATTAGGCTTTGAACAAGTACAGAGTTCTTCTAATCAAATGGAAATAGAAGCAATGATGAATAGAGCAGGACAATTATACCGAGAAGGAAAAAAAGAAGAGGCGCAAGAGTTATATAATAAAATTAGTGAAATGAATAAAGCAAATGTTTTAGTTAAAAGGGCAGCTTAAGACTACTTTACTTGTTTAATTTGTAAAGGAAGTGGCTTAGGCTTTCTTTTTTTTTTCTACTTTGTTATAATCAATTTATGATAAGGTGATAGGAATGAATAATAAGACGATTAATAGAATTGCTTCGGCTATGATATTTTTGGCTATTCTTTTAATAATGACGGGCCTTTATATGAATTTTTCGGCGGAAAATACGCTAGATCCGATTAAAGATATAAAGAAGAGCAATCCTGATACTGGTGAGGTTATTATAACTACTAATGATGGTAATCCTCCGGCGAAGCCAGATAATAGTGATGACGGGGATAATGTTACTACTGGTGATAATACTACTACTGGTGATTCTAATAGTACTGATAATAATAGTAATGGTACTACTGGTAGTAATGATAATATCGGTAATAATAGTTCTAGTAGTAATTCTGGTTCTAGTAATGTTCCTAATAATAATACTGGTAATAATACACAACAGCCTAGTAATGGTAATTCTAGTAAAACTGAGGTAATTCCTACACCAACTCCGATTCCAACACCTGAACCAGATCCTACTCCGGTAGTTGATCCGTTAGTTACTTATCGTAAGCAAATAGAGGATACTTATGGAATTAAAGTTTTATATGGTAGTGAGACTAATGGTTATGTAGTTGGGAATATTGGAACTAATTCTATTACAGATACGAATGTTATGAAATCCTCTTTAGAGCAACTTAATTCGGCACTTGCTATGTATCCGGTCGGGTTTTTTAGAGAATTTTCTAAACAGAATATGACGTTAAATGTTTATCTTATTAAAAATTATACTTCAGATAATGTTACGGGTGTTACAGACTTTTCACCTAGGAAGGCAATTATTTCTATTGCGATGGATTTTCCATTTGCAGATAGTTTTCATCATGAAATGTTACATTATATAGAACATTATATAGAGAGTGCAGGAGGAAAGTTTACAGCATGGAATAGTTTTAATCCTGTGGACTTTACATATGGAAGTGAGAATAGTTCATATTCATATAGTAAGACTGGTACTCCAGGTTCGTATTTTGTTAATAATTATGCCCAGACTAGTGCTAATGAAGATCGGGCTTCGACATTTGAATATATGACAGCAACAGTTAGATATAGCTGTTATGATTCTAATGAGTATCCAATATGGAAGAAATCTAATTATCTTTCAACTATGATTGAGACTTATTTTAATACTGTTAGTTCGTCAGTTATTGATTATTGGGAAAGATATATTTACTAGAGGAGAGTTAGATGAAACAGATATTTATTAATGATGATAAGTTAGATATAAGTGATTTAGATTATGAAGTTACTAGGGTTAAAGGATTGATAATAAATAGTAAGAATGAAATTTTAATTGCTTATAATAATAATACATATCAATTTCCAGGAGGACATGTTCAGAAAAATGAGGATATGCGGGAGGCTTTACTTAGAGAAATAAAGGAAGAGACTGGGATTAGGATAGAGACAATAGATGGGCCTTTTTTACAGATTGTTACGTATGCTAAAAATTATATGAATACTGATAAAAATGTTTATAATAGTATTTTCTATTATACAGTGTTATGTGATGAAGAGCCCAATTTTGAGGAGACTAATTATGATGAGTTGGAAAGATTATCAGAATTTGGGTTATTTTATATACATTTTGATGACCTAGAGGGCTTCTTGCAAAATTGCTTGAAAAATGGTACAATAAGTGTAGATATCGGTAGAGAAATGCTACTGGTTTTGGAAGAATATAATAAATTCTATGGAGGTATGTAATGAATATATTAGTTACTGGAGGATTAGGGTATATTGGTAGTCATACTTGCGTTGAACTATTAAATGCAGGCTATGATATCGTTGTGGTTGATAATTTATATAATGCAGATATTTCTGTTAAGAATAAGATAAAATATATTACAGGTAAAGATTTTAAGTTTTATCAAGAAGATGTTTGTGATGAGGAGATACTTGATAAGATCTTTTCAGAAAATAAGATTGATGCAGTTATTCATTTTGCAGGATACAAGGCTGTAGGGGAATCTGTTTCTTTACCAATTAATTATTATGAGAATAATTTGCTTTCTACTATTAAACTTTGTAAGGTTATGGAAAAGCATGGAGTTAAGGCATTTGTCTTTTCATCTAGTGCTACGGTTTATGGTTCACCAAAGAGTTTACCAATCCGTGAAGATTTTCCTTTATCTACAACAAATCCGTATGGTACAACAAAATTATTTAATGAACAAATATTAAAAGATATATGTGTTTCTGATAAGGATTTCTCAGCAATAATTTTACGTTATTTTAATCCAATTGGAGCACATAGTTCAGGATTAATTGGAGAATCTCCTAATGGAATTCCAAATAATTTAATGCCTTATATAATGAAAGTTGCGACAGGAGAACTTGAAATATTAAGTGTCTTTGGAAATGACTATAATACAGTAGATGGTACTGGTGTTAGAGATTACATTCACGTTGTTGATTTGGCAAAGGGACATTTAAAGGCTATCGAAAAGGCTGTTAATAATACAGGTATTAAATATTATAATTTAGGTACTGGTAATGGATATAGCGTTTTAGAACTTGCCGATGCATATGAGAGAATTAATAATGTAAAAGTACCAAGAAAAATTGTGGGAAGAAGACCAGGAGATATAGATGCTTGTTATGCGGAACCTACTAAGGCTTATGAAGAATTAGGTTGGAGGGCAGAACTTGGTATTGAAGATATGTGTAGAGATGCATATAAATATGAACAGAACTATGTAAATGGATTTAAAGATTTCAAACTACCAAAAGAATAAGTGTTGATGGCATTTATTCTTTTTTCTTGATATAATAATTGCTAGAGGTGGTTTTTGTGCGACTTGAAGTAGTGGGATTAACTAAAAGTTTTGGAGAAAAAGAAGTTTTAAAAGACATTGACTTTACATTTGAGTCAGGTAAAATTTATGGATTGATTGGACGTAATGGGGTAGGAAAGACAACTTTTTTTAACTCTTTAAATAATGACATTTCTATTGATGGAGGAAGTTTTTATTTAGAAAATGAATTTGGTAAAGAGAGACTTTCTACTAATGATATAGGGTATGTTGTTTCTACACCAATAGTACCGGAGTTTTTAACAGCAAGGGAATTCTTAAGTTTTTTTATGGAAATTAATAAAGAACGAATAGATAGTGATAAAACAATAGATGATTACTTTAAAATGGTTGATATAAAAAGAGAAGACCAAGATAAGTTATTGAAAGACTATTCACATGGTATGAAGAATAAGATGCAGATTTTAATTAATATAATTAATCATCCTAAAGTAATTTTATTAGATGAGCCATTGACATCTTTAGATGTTGTAGTTCAAGATGAGATGAAGAAGTTATTAAAGTCTTTAAAGAATGAACATATTATTATATTTTCAACACATATTTTAGAAATAGCAATGGATTTATGTGATGAGATTATAATACTTAATAATAAAAAACTAGAACTTGTGGAAAAGAAAAATCTAAATACAAAGAAATATAAAGATAAGATTATTAGTTGTTTAAGGGATGAGAAAAATGCTTAATACTTTGAAGATGTCTTTAAAGATAGATTTGACTTATGCTATTAATGCAAATATATATTTCTTTAAGAAGTTACCAATACTTAGGGATTTATTAAATGATGATGTATATAAGGGACAAGGATTAAAGAAGTTTGCTAGAGTATTTAGTATAGGTATATCTGTGCTTAGATTTATTGGGTATAGATTATTATATTTTTTTGTATTGTTTTATATTAGTGAGATTATTAGTCCTAAGAATGTTACAGCGACATTTATCCATATTTATTTTATTTTTACTATTATTGGAATGTTTATTAATGGGAATATTTTGAATGTTAATCCGAAAAAGTATCTAAGTATTATTTTGTTTAATATGGATGCTAAAAAATTTATGAAGGCGACTTTGTATTGGACTTTGGGATTATCTTTAGTACTTAATTCGTTAGGATTCTTTGTTTTTTCATTTGTGTTAGATTATTCAGTGCTTGAATGTATTTTCCTTATTCTATTTAGTTTTCTGACTAGAATAGTGGGAGAGGCTTTTACGGTTTTCTTTTATAGGAAAAAGGGTTATGTATTTACGGCTGATTATAGAAATACTTTAGTTGTGCTTGGAGTTTTACTTGGTGTTTCGGCACTTCCTTATTTTGGGATTGTTTTACCAGATGTAGTTGTTTATATTGGTACTTTGGTGTTTGGGATTTTTAGTATCTTTTGTTATAGATATTTACTTAGAATAGATGATTATAAACTTATTTATAAAAAACTTAATACACTTAAGGCAGCAATGAATTCTAGTGAAGCGGCTAGTTATGCTAGACAGGAAATGGTTAGAATAAAAGATAAAGATAAGGTAATTGAGGAGAAGAAGATTAAGGATAAGAAAGGGTATGATTTATTTAATACAATATTTTTTGAACGACATAGAGAAATATTAATGAGAAGTGCTAAGAGAATTTGTGTAATTATTGTTGGGTTGGCGATACTTTTAATTGTTTTTGCACTTTCTAGTGAGAAGTCATTTAAAGGA
The DNA here is from genome assembly GCA_934168245.1 of uncultured Bacilli bacterium. Classification (GTDB taxonomy): domain Bacteria; phylum Bacillota_I; class Bacilli_A; order RF39; family UBA660; genus CAG-877. The sequence goes on along the minus strand of CAKPMY010000002.1, from coordinate 120,961 downwards.
ATTCATGATTTTATGCTTAATAAACCTGGCTGCTTTTTATTTATTATGTATTTTATTAATCGAGGAGCAGTAGTTACACAGGCTATGTTTTATAATTGTGATCATGCAATGCTTACATATAATTTTTATAGAGAGAGTAATGTAATACTTAATTTGTTTAAGAAGAGATTAGAGACTATTATTAGGATTAATTTAGTACCGGCTTTAGTTATGGCACTAAGTACTTTGGCTGTGATTTTTGTAACTGGAGGTACTAGTATTATTAATTATGTTACGATTGCTTTATTTATAATTATACTTAGTGTATTTTTCTCAGTGCATTACTTGGTTATTTATTATTTGTTACAGCCTTATAATAAAAATTTAGAAATGAAAGAGTATTCTTATACAATTGTTTCGATAATTACTTATTTCATTTTATATTCACTTATTAGTGTTAGAACTTCTTTTTTCTATTTTTCAGTATTTGGAATAGTATTTACAGTGATATATATAGCAGTTGCTTTAAAATTAGTTTATAAGAGGGCACCTTATACGTTTAGAATTAAGAATTAGATAGAAGTTTGACTTTTTGCAAACAATAATATAAAATTAATTTATATAGTTGAGGTGAATTTAATGAAAAAGACTAAGATTGTTAGTTGTCTTTTAATTATAATTTCAGTTTTAATGGTTTCTTTAGGAATAAAGTTACAAGAAAAGGCTAATTTAGAAAAGAATGATTATCTTTCATTTAATGAAATAAATACGAATAATATTATGGCATCTGATAGTGCTCTTTGTAAGAATATGGAGGAGTATAGAGTTGATGATGCTTCTATTACGGCTATTGATATGGAGACTGCTCCAGCATCAGTATTAATTCCACCTAGGATTGAGGTTTTTGATGGGCTTACAATAGAAGAGCTTACACTTAAACTTGATAAGAATTTAGGTACGGATATTATGGCTGGAAAAGGGTATTTTATTGCGGTTAATTGCCTTGAAAAGGGAGTTGATCCGTATGTTGCGACGGCTATTATCTTACATGAGACTGGCTGTGGCTCTAAGTGTTCTAATCTAGCAAGAAGTTGTTTTAATGTTAGTGGTCAGAAGGGAAGTCCTGGTTGTAATGGGGGTAAATATAAGAAGTTTGATACTTTAGAAGATGGTATTATGGGTCTTATTAATAATTTATATAAGAATTATTATAGTGTAGGATTAGATACAGTTGAAAAGATTGCTCCTAGATATGCTGAAGGTAATACTTGGGCTGGTAAAATTAATTATTTTGTTAATAAGATTAGAAATAGTTAAGAGATAAGAAGTATGATTTAGAAGGAAGAGTTATTTTGAGACGACTCTTCTTTTTGATTGGGATTATATGAGGCGATTTAGATTTTACTTTTATAATTTTATAGATCAATCTATTAAGTTTGTTTCTATGTATCATTTATTGCTTGTTTATTTTAGTATAGTGGTAGTTTTTGAGTTTTTTTGAAAAAGTGTGTCAACTTGACAGTTCCTAAGACATATGATATACTAGGGATGTAATTGATGGCACATTATTCTAGTCAGTTACTTTATTAGGAAGACGGGATTAAACAACCGTTATCGAGCATATCTGTGAAACCTTTGGTGTTTGCTTTATACGCCCAGTGTAGGGTGGATGCTGAAGATGAGGAGAATGGGCGCTCGTAATGGCATACGACAAACGACCCATTATCCGTGGAGACCTATTATTTGTGATAAGCCTATACGTTTTATACTGATGGACTTGTTACGAGGTAGGCTAGGAACCTGTATTGTGGCGAAAGTTATGTACAGTGTAGCTTGTCTTGAGTGAGAGTATTGGGATTAAAGAACTTGTTTATTAGAACAGGCCAACTTTAATAAATATTGCTTTATGAAATTGCTCTTGCAAAAAAGAATAAATAATAAAGTGTTGGTGAGGAAATCTCCTAGAGTGCGCTTTACATAGGATTGCAGTGGATACTAAGTGGTAATCAAGTCGTATGAATGGTAACATCATACTTATCTCTTTAAAGGGGAACCATGTATCTGGTAACGGATACGTAGAGATAAGGGAAATCCTACTTGACCTAAGATTCAAAGTTTACTATGTTTAGAGCCATTAGTTTTTTTTAATTGAAAATAGTATTTTATACTATTTTTTCTATAGGAAAGGGTATATGAATAGTAAGAAGAAATTAGAAAAAGATGAATTTCAAGGATTAGTTATTGAAACTAAGAGAAAAGAAAGAATTAATAAAAAGAAAGCCGATATGAGATGGATTGTTAAGATTATTATAATTGCCTTTACATTATCCTTTGGACTTTCTTATGTATCACAGGTTACTTTACCTAAATTATCAATAGTTGGTGGAATACTTGTAACGTTACTCTTTGTGGGCATTGGTATTTTATTTGATATAGTAGGTGTAGCGGTTACTAGTAGTGATGAAAAAGTTTTTCATTCAATGAATTCTAGAAAAGTTAAAGGTGCAGATGTGGCAGTTAAGTTTAAGAAAAATGCTTCTAAGGTATCTAACTTTTGTTGTGATGTAGTCGGGGATGTATGTGGAATTATTTCTGGTACAGCGGCTACGACAATAGCGGCAGTTGTTGCGGAAAAGTTTAATTTCAGTATCTTGTTTACGGGATTATCTATAGCAGCAATAGTGGCGGCACTTACGATAGGTGGTAAGGCTTTAGGTAAAGGTTTTGCGATAAATAAAAGTAATATTATACTTTATGAGTTTGCTAAAGTGATTTCAATATTTTATAAGGTTAAGTAGTTATACTTGCCTTATTTTTTTATTTATAGTAGAATTAAGGAGCGGTGGTGAAGAAGAATGATACAAGTAAATAATGTTAGTTTAAAATTTGGAAAGAGAGTCTTATTTGAAGATGTTAATATAAAATTTACTAATGGTAATTGTTATGGTTTGATTGGGGCAAATGGTTCTGGTAAATCAACATTTTTAAAAATATTATCAGGTGAGATTGAAACAACGACTGGAGAAGTTGTTATTTCTAAAAATGAAAGACTTTCTATTTTGAAGCAAGATCATTATGAGTTTGATGATAAGAGAGTTATTGATGTAGTTATTATGGGAAATAGTAAACTATATGAAATAATGGAAGAGAAGAATAAGATGTATGAGCAGACTGAGTTTAGTGAAGAAGATGGTATGAAGTTAGCCAATTTAGAGGCTGAATTTATGGACTTAGATGGCTGGAATGCAGAGTCTGATGCTAGTACACTTTTAAATAATTTAGGTGTTAAGGAAGAGTATCATTATGTTTTAATGGGCGAGTTACCAGTAAAACTTAGAGTTAAGGTTTTACTTGCTCAAGCATTATTTGGAAATCCAGATATATTACTTTTAGATGAGCCTACTAACAGTTTGGATATTGAGGCTATTAAATGGTTAGAAGAGTTTTTAATTAATTTTAATAATACAGTTATTATTGTTTCACATGATAGACATTTCTTAAACAAAGTATGTACACATATTGCGGATATTGATTATGGTAAGATTAAACTTTATGTTGGTAACTATGATTTCTGGTATGAATCTAGTGAATTGCTACAGAAACAGATGAGAGATTCTAATAAGAAAAAAGAAGAGAAAATTAAAGAATTACAAGCCTTTATTGCGAGATTCTCGGCTAATGCTTCAAAGTCAAAACAAGCAACTTCTAGAAAAAAAATGCTTGATAAGATTCAATTAGATGAGATAGTTCCTTCTTCTAGAAAATATCCTTATATTGATTTTAAGATAGAAAAGCCTGCTGGTAAGGAAATATTAAAAGTAGAAAACCTAACTAAAGTAGTTGATGGTAAGAAAATTTTAGATAAGGTATCATTTACAGTACTTAAAGGTGATAAGATTGCGATACTTGCTAATAACGATATGGTTAAGACGACGTTGTTTAATATTTTATCTGGTAAGGGTAAATATGATAAGGGTAGTATTGAATGGGGTAAGACTATTGTACCTGGCTATTTACCACAAGATAATACAGAGTATTTTGATGTTGATAAGAATATTATTGAGTGGATTGGACAATATTATGATATTAAGGATGAAACAGTACTTAGAGGTTTCTTAGGTAGAATGTTATTTTCTGGAGATGATGTATTTAAGAAAGTAAATGTATTATCTGGTGGAGAAAGGATGAGATGTATGTTATCTAAGATGATGTTAGAAGGACCTAATTTCTTAATATTAGATGAACCTACTAACCATTTGGATTTGGAAAGTATTACATCATTAAATAAAGGACTAATTAATTTCCAAGGAGAAGTTCTATTTACTTCTAGAGACTATGAACTTAATAGTACAGTTGCGAATAGAATAATTGAGATATTAGATGATGGAACTATTATAGATAGATGTGTTCCATACGAAGAGTATATTGAAAAAAAATAAAAAGATAAGATAGTTGAGAAGTGTTCTAACTATATTATCTTTTTTTTGTTTGATTATTTGATAGACGGTTAAGAAGTTTTTACTTTGCCTCGTTCACAACGATTGCCCCAAGAGTCAATTAGATGGTTATTTTTCTCGATACAGATTATTTCACAATTATTAGGACAGTTTTCACAGTTTTTACTGGTTGTTTTAAAACTATCGGTAATGATGTTAAAGGAGAAGTTTATTTCTTCTTTTTCTTTAGAGAGAATGGCTACACCTAGGGCACCCATTAGATGTCCGTCTTTATCAGTAATTATTTTGGTATTTAAAATGTCTTCAAAGGCTTTTTTGACGGCTATATTTTTAGATACTCCACCTTGAAAGATGATTGGGTCTTCTATTTTTTTACCTTTGGCAACGTTGTTTAGGTAGTTTAAGGCAATGCTTCGACAAAGACCAGCGACTATATCTTTTTTTTCATAGCCTAGTTGGGCTTTATGAACTAAGTCACTTTCAGCAAAGACTGTGCATCTAGCAGCAATAGAGGCAGGATTGGTACTAGTTAAGGCAATTTTGCCAAATTCTTCGATAGGAATCTCTAGACGTTTGGCCTGACTAGTTAAAAAAGCACCTGTACCAGCGGCACACAAGGTATTCATGGCATAGTCTATTACGATTCCATCTTTAATGAGAATTATTTTAGAGTCTTGGCCTCCAATTTCGATAATGGTTCTGATATTTGGATATCTTGATAAGGTTCCAATAGCATGAGCAGTGATTTCATTTTTTATGATTGTGGCATTTAACATAGTGCCAATTAGTTTTCTGGCTGAACCAGTGGTACCGACTGAAACTATTTTTATATTTTTGTTTTTTATTTGAGTTTGTAGATCTTTTAGGACTTCTTTTACGGCATTTATTGGATTTCCTTTAGTCCATAGATAGGTACTTGCTAGAATGGTGTTATTTTTGTCTATTATGACTCCTTTTGTAGATATTGAACCAATATCAATTCCTAGGTAACCTTTAATCATTTTTTATCTCTCCTTATTCTTATTAAGTCTTCAAAGGCTTCTAATCTAGTTTTTATTCCTTCATCGGAAGTTTCAACATCGTATGAAAAGAAAATTATAGGCATTTCATGGTCGTTACATATTTTTTGAATTATGGGAATGGCGCCTATTTCTGGGGTACAACCAAATGGTTTAGTATGAATAATACCGTCATATTTTTTATTTATGAGTTTTATAGTTCGGTAAACGTTATCTAGTCCGTCAGCACCTAGAGTGTATTTACAGTAGGGCTTTGTTACTTTTAACATGTGAGGTGTTAGATATTTTTTTTGCCAAAGGAGGTAACTTAGATTGGTGTATCTTTTTATTTCAATATGCATTTTGGCCAATTCTTTTTCAAGAAAATAGGTTGCGAATGGTTCCATGGCAGTGTATAGTTCACCAATTATACCGACTTTTAGACAGTTTTTTGGTTTTGCGATAGGAATTTTTTTGATGAGGTGTTTGTATTTAAAATAGCGGTAGGATAGTTTGGTAATGGATTTTGTTTTTTTGAAGGATGTTAGCATTTTATTTTTAATTTTTAGAAAGGAGTTATTTTCAATTTCAAAACCGATTCTTGTTCTGATTATTTTGTCAATTTTATCCATGTGCCAGATGAAGAAGACTGTGTATAGTAGTTGATGAATAAAATAGATTAAGTTTAGGTTTGGATTTAGTTTTTTAAAGTTTTTATAGACTTTTAGGAGATTTAGTTTGCCATTTTCGATTAGATTGTAAAATTCAAAGTCAAAGCCTAGGTCTTTTAGAATTGTTTTGGTTACTTCGGCATAGTAGCGGTAACGACAACCTCCACCGGCAGTAAAGAGTACGGTTGCGCCTTGATTTAGAGATTCTATGAAGTTACCAAGGTTGTATTTGAATGGGAGACAGACTGAGTCTGGTGAATATTTGGCACCGAGTTCAATTGTTTTTTTTGTGATAGGTGGAGAAGGTTTAACTTTTAAATGAGTTGTTCTTTTTAAAAAGGTTTCGATTGGGATATAGTAGTCACCTAGATGTGGAAAACTAATTATTTTTGACATAGATTTCTCCTTTCTAGGATATCTATAAAACTTTCAAGTCTAGTGATGATGCCAGACTCACTGTTTAGGTCTTCAAATACTAGAGTAATGATAGGAATGTTTTTTATTTTTCTGGTTACTAGTTCATTACTTAGGGAGTCTGGTCCACATGGAAATGAAGATATTATAATGATTCCGTCAACTTTATCATGATAGTAATTGATACTGGCAACTACTTCTTTACTATGAGTCCAGTGAATGTCTGTTGATAGTTGTTGACACTCGGTATCAATTATTGTGTTATCTATTTTGTCACTGTAGAGAACTGAAATGTTATTTTGGGTTAGAAAGTCGGTTATGGCTTTTCCGATTAGGTCATCATATAAATTGTAAGGGTGGCCAGCAAGAAGTATTTTTAGGTTACTTGTTTCTAGGAGTTGACGCTGGGCTTCTTCATTGATTTTTCTTTGTTCTTGCGCTTTTTTTTCGGCACGTTTAAAAGCATTGTAGGTTTCTATATATGATATACCTAAGTCTTCACCTAGTTTTAGAAAGGCTATTAGTTTAGTTTTTCCTTTAGTTAGGTCGATATTGTAGTTTAATATTTTTACGTCGAAAAGATTGTTTACGAGATCGTATAGGCAGTTGAAATTTGTACAAACCTGTTCATTTTTCTTTATTGAATACATTCTGGGTACTAGAATATAGTCACATTTATCTTTTAAGTCTAGGATATGACCTAGATATATTTTTATGGCTAGACAACTTTCAGAATTGGCAAAAGTTGTGCCATTTTGTAGGATTTTTTTGTTACTTTTGGAGCTTATAATTGTATCGAAGCCTAGGTCAGTAAAGAAGGCTTGCCAGAAGTCTTTGTCATAATAGTAGAGTAATGCTCTTGGTAATCCAATAGTTTTTTTGATAGTATCACGTCCTCATTTAAGAATATGATGGCTAGTTTTTTACTATTTCTTTTTCTGTCGACAAGATAAGACATAATTTTTTAATAGTACACAATTTTACTATTAGTGTTGGTTCTTTAGAAAAATTATTTTGCAGTTTATTTTAAGTATGTTATAATAATTTTAGTAAATTGCTACAGTTAGTTTGGAGGTCAATATGGGCATAGTTTATAAAAAGGCATTAAAATTTAAAGAGGCGCATCCTTCTACAATAGGATGGCGTCTAAAACAGAATGCATCAATCGTAGAGAAACACTTAAATCCAGGAGAAAAGGTTTTGTATGTATTTGTGGCTCAAAAGAATGATAATCCGTTAGATATTTTAGGTACGGCAGTTGTTGCTCTTACTGATAAGAGAATTCTTATTGGACGTAAGAGAGTAGTATTTGGATACTTTTTGGATTCAGTAACTCCTGATTTATTTAATGATTTAAAAGTCAAAGGTGGATTAATTTGGGGTAAAGTTTACATTGATACAGTAAAGGAATTTATTACTCTTTCTAATATTGGAGTAGAGGCTTTACCAGAGATTGAAACTGAAATTAGTAGTTATATGATGGAAATGAAAAAGAAATATTATTCTCATAGTCATGATGATGATGAAGATGAAGAGGATTAGAAAAATTAAAGTCTTTATTTAGACTTTTTTTTTTGCTATAATGAAGATGGTGATAGTATGAAAAAGTTACTTCCTATTTTATTACTTTTGGGTGTTGCAGGCTTGGCCTTGCAAGTTGTTGTACAAGTTTTAATTAAGCATCATGAGGTGGAGTATTCTATTATTACAAAAGATAATTCGTATTTAATTATTGAAAAAATGAAGATTGTGGGTAAGAAAAATACTTATTCATTTAAAGTGGTCGATGATAATAAAGATACGTATTTCTTTTATTTCGATCATAATTATAATGGTCAGGATAGAATAATTAAGGATGTAAAGTTTTTTAAAGAAGATGATTTAAAGTGTATTTATCCAATTTATAAGAATGATAAAACTAGTGATATTTATTGTAATTATAATAATGTTCAAGCAAGTTATAGTTATTTGAAACAGGTTAATAGTCCATCATTTAATAAAATTATTGGAGAACTAAAAAAGAAAAAGTATACGGCCCTTTCTTGGAAGAGTGATACTGTTGCGACTGAGGATGGTAATTATAAATTTTATTTGAATAATATTCCAGAAAAGACATTTTTTACGGTTTGGGCTTATCGTGGATTTTATATATTAAAGAGCGGTAATTTTGTGAAAAAAGATTTTTTAAATGTTGATCAGTATGAGAACAAACTATCTTTACTTACTGGGCATTATTATGTTTCAATTAATACGGATATGAATTCTGGTAATGAGTATGCAGCCTTTTATTTATATGATGTTGTTGATGGAGGTAAAGGTAGAATAGATTTAGATGAACATATATCATTTAATATGTATATTAATGGACAGTATGATGGAAAGTTTTATTTTACAGATTTAGATAAAAAGAAGCAGTATGTGTTAAATGCTGATCAGGAGACTGTTAAAGAAGTTGGTAATGTTAAGAAGGGATTTAAGAATATTTCTGGAAGAAATTTAGTAACAGTTTCGGCTAAGGAGTATTTGGATGATAAGAAAATTTGGACTAATGTTGTTGTTAATAATAGGTTAAAGGAAAAGTATGGAGCAAAGTTAGTTCAGAAAGATAATGATATGTATTATTTTGTTACGGATAAAGGAGATTTTTATAAGGTTTTCAAAACTGATTTGGATAAGGCAGCTCTGTTATTTCGTTTTGATTCTGTTTCTGAATGGAAGGTTAAAGATGGAAATGTAATGGTAGTTTCTGATGATACAATGTATTATTATAATGAAGTTATTGGACTTGTGCCTATTGTTAGTAACAATGAATTTAGGTATAATTTTAAAAATATTTGTGATTTTGTAGTGAAGCAGTAGTAATATTGCTTCTTTTTTAGCATAAAATTATAAAAATGATACAATTTTGTTGAAATTTTTAAAATCATCTGTTATAATTTTAAATGCAATGGGGTTTTAGCCAAGTGGTAAGGCGTGGGTCTGCAACACCCTGATCACCGGTTCAAATCCGGTAGGCCCCTCCAATTGCGAATGTGGTTTAATGGTTAGAATACGGCCTTGCCAAGGCTGTGATGGGGGTTCGATTCCCCTCGTTCGCTCCAAATATGTTATCAAAATCGTTGGATATCAACGATTTTTCTTTTTTTACTCTGCTTTTTACTCCGACTTTATTTCTGTTATATATGAACGAACGAGGAAAATCTCAGGATGATGTTAATTTTAAAATAAATTTCATGTAAATATTTTTTTTCGCGATGTTTTGTTGTGGTTGACAAGCTTTCTTTTACAGTATAGAATAATCCACTAGTAAGTGGGGAATTTTTATGAAAAATTTAGATATGGTATGTGGTCTTGTAAGAGTAGACTTATATGGTGATGGTGTTGTTGGTGATGAACACAATGGTGCTTTTGTTATTGATAGACATAAAGATGGAGAATTCTTTTTTTTAGTTGCATCAAATGGTTTTGGCTGGGATCATGTAAGTGTTTCTTTGCATAGAAAGAATGGGGCAAATATTAAAAGATGTCCTTCATTTGAAGAAATGCAGATGATAAAAGAAAAGTTATTTGCGGAAGAAGAGGTTGTATTTCAACTTCATCCAAGAGAAGAAGACTATATTAATACTCATCCTTATTGCCTTCATTTATGGAGACCAAATAATTATAATATGAACATTCCACCATTACATTCTGTTAATGAAGATGAATTAAGTAGTAATCTAGAATTTGAACATGATGGTATTACTGTAAAAATTAAAATTGGTAATACTGATGGATGGCAAGTAGCAAGAGTGAATTGTTTTACTAAAGATGGTAGATTAATCAAAAGTAGTCCTACTTGGAATGTGATGTGTAAGGCTAAAGAAATTGCATTTGGGGAAGAGGAGGCTGCATTTCAGTTTATGGCAAGTGGAAATAGTAAACGGACTGGATTAGATATATGGTATCCAACTAGTTTGAGTTTAAGACCACCATTACCTAATGCTGTTTTAGTAGGCGTAGATAAAAAGTTTGTTAAGAAAAAGTAAAAAACTTACATTAACTGTTTAATATTTTTAAGTAAATAAAAAGACTTCTTAATGTTATTTTTGAAGTCTTTTTATTTACTTATGTTAAAGATGTTTCTTTTTTAGTTGGTGGTATCTTTTGTTAATTTCTTTGATTTTTCATTACTATTTTGTTGATATAAAACTTTTCTGTCTGCACCATAGCCGGCACGTACTGTAACTTTTTCTTTAGTAGCAATCATACTAGTTTTCCATGGATAATCAAAAGGATCTACATCAATTAATTTTCCGGCTTTGGCTAGAAGGTAGCATGGTCCATAATCTACATCTATAGTACATGTTCCATAGGTTTCTACTTTTTCGTAAACATTTTCGGCTAAACTTTCTTTAAATATTTTTAGTTCCTCTTCTGTATATTCTCTTTTTGAACCTGCTATAGCCATGGCAAAGATTGAGGTAAGTTCATCGCCATTATTAAAGTTTCTTGTTTGAAGTGTGTTTGCCCAATATTCAGCAGCAACTTTGGCGTATTCTGGATAATCTTCACCATTTGCAGTATTTATTTTTTTTGGCAGTACAGCACCAAAAAAGTCATTACCTAGTTTTCGATATTCGTCAGCAAAGTCTTTATCAGCAATTTCATCAACACATTGAGAAAGTGCTGTTATTGCTACTGATGCACGCCAAGGATCTTTTATAAAAAGTTCAGGAAACGGACTTTCTTTATAATTGCTTTTTCCTTTTTTTATAGCATTTTCAATACTAGATACAGTTAGGATAAGTCTTGCTGGTATTACTGTATCTTTGATGGCAGTTGCTAAATAATCAGTCATAACATACATTTCTTCTTCCATGCCTGGACAAAGTTCTCTTGCTTTAGCAAATTTTTCTTTAGCATTTTTTAATTTTGGTATTTCCATTGATAACATCCTCCTTAGTCTATATAATTATTACGTTTATTATCTAAATGATAACTTTATATAAATTATTGTTTTGGTTTTATATTAAGAACCTTTTTGACTCCGTTTTTTAGAACATCTAATTTTGAATATATAACTTTTCTATTGGCACCATAGCCTTCTTTTACTTCAACTGATTTTTTTGTAATGTACATTCTAGTTTTCCAAGGATAACCAAACATTTGATTAACACCGATTAAACTACCGGCATTGGCTAGAATAGGGCATGGTCCATAATCTACATATAGTAAACATTCTCCATATGTTTCTGTTAATTCATAAATGCTTTCTGTAAGGTTGTCTTGGAAAGTTTTTATTTCTTCATCAGTATATTTTTTTACAGGACCTGCGGCGGCAGTTGCGATGAATGAAGTAAAACCATCACCGTTATTAAGTTTAGGTGCTTGAATAGCATTAGCCCAATAGTTAGCAGCAACTTTGGCATATTCAGGATATTCTTCGCCAAGTTCTGTTTTTATTGATTTTGGTGGTGCAAGATTAAAAATTTCTTTACTTACTTTACGATATTGTTTAGCAAATTCTTCATCAGCAATTTCATCGATATATTTTGGAAGGGCTAGCATTCTGATAGTTGTGGCCTTGGTATCTTTTATAAAAAATTCAGGAAATGGTTTTTCTTTGTAACTTGTTTTACCTTTATCAATATCAGCAAGGATATCTAAGACTGTTAGGATAAGTTTTTCGGGTATTACTGTGTCTTTAATGACGGTTGCTAAATAATCTGTTACTATATACATTTCTTCAGACATTCCTGGACAAAGTTCTCGGGCATTAGCAAATTTCTCTTTAGCATTTTTTAACTCTACTTTTTTCATTAATATCTACTCCTTGACTTTCTAGTGTACAGGAACTGTTAAAAAAATGCAAACATTTTAATGTTTACATTTGCTTATTTGTATCTTTTTCGCTACGGACTGTAAATATTTGAGCTGATTTCTTATCTTTTTCTTGCCAGTTTTCAATGATTTGAGTTGATACTGTTTGAGATAGAGGTTTTAATCTTTCCTCTAAGTCAGCCGGTAAAGCAGGGTAATATAATTTACCTTGAGATACTAAATTAGTTAAATCGGTTTCATTGTTTATGTTTTCAGTATTAGTTATTGAATTTTCAACATTATTAGAGTTATTTTTAATTATGTTGGGTAGGTCAGGATTATTTCTTTTTTCTTCTTGTGATTATTCTACGAACGGCTATAATAAAATAAATTATGATAATAATATAGAATACTATGTTAAAACTAGAATCTGGATCTTCATAGGTCATTGTGATAAGAAATATTGTAATTCCAATCCATGAGGCATACCAAGCACCGGCCTGCATAGTGGTAGCAAACTCTCCATCTTTTCCAAAAATATTTCTATTTTCTTCTCTTTCTTCGACATTTAGGTTGCCATTGTAATAGGCAAAGGTTCTTTTGATTCCTTTGATTACTCTTGAAATTCCATAGATTGCTATTATAATACCAATAAGTGAAAAGTATGCACTAACAATAATGTTAATGGTATCAGTTGCTTTAAATACAGTTTTAGATGTAGGAATAATAACGACTATACCTATAACAGTGAATATTATACCACTAATTATTTCTATTAGTTGTTTTGTATAATGGATATAATTTTGATTATTAGCTGTTGATAAATCTATATTTGACTGTTTCGCATCAATTATTAGTTGTTTGTTGCAGTGTTCACATTTATCGTTTGTATTTGAATTTTCATGGCTACAATAAGGACATTTTATTGTATTCATTTTTTACACCTCTTTTGTTACTTTTATTTTTAGATAATTATATCATTGATTGAGTAATTTTGAATATGGAATTGTTACATTAAATTCGCCTTGACTGTAAGGAGCAACTTGGTATTGAGGAAAAAAGAAAATTATACCATCTTTAGAAAAGACAAAGTTTTGAAAGTTTTCTTTAATTGGCTTGGTTCCTTCATATAACATGGAAATATCGGTAATTCGTTTGTTAGTTTTTAATTCATTTCTGCTTATTTCGGAGATGATATTTAAAGTATCTTTATTTTTCATAATTAAATTTTCTAAAGTTTCAAAACTGTTAGTTTCTTTGTTATAAACAACGGTATAAATACGATGATTGGGATGAGCCCCACCAGTAAAATCTTCAATTCTAAAAATAAAAGACAAATAATTGGAATATTCATACTTTTCATATAAAATGATTAAATCGTAGTATTGATTTATAGGAATGGTTGAGTTTTTAACATCGTTTTTAAATTCTTTTATATAATTCGTGATTTGCTTGTTAATGGTAGTATTTAATTTTTTATACTTAGTTATTGGATAGTAAACTTGGATTTTATAGTTTTTTTCTATTGCTGATATTTTGTATTCTTCATTATTTGTTTTTGATTTGAAAGCATTTATATTTAGAATATGAGTAAAGAAAATGATATTTATTATTAAGAAAAGAGAAATAACCTGCTTAGTTTTCATATTATCACCAGTATATATTATTCTTAGATATTTCTATTTATTTGTTTTTATGGTATTATTTTTTTGAGGTTGATGTTATGGATAAGAAGTATAAGAAGATTATTTTATGGTTAGGAATATTTTTAGCCTTAATTATAGTATTATTTGTTATTTACTTTGTATTTTTTAATAAAGTGAAGTTTTTGAAGTATCGTGATGAGGAGTTTGGATTTAATTATGGTACTGGATTTAAGGTTAATAAGAAGAATGGGAGTTATACAATTAGTGAGAAGGAAGGAAATACGAAAATTACAATAGATGTTACAGAAAATACAGAAGGTATGGATTCTGATAATAATAAAAATAGGGCTAGTTCTATATCGGATGGTTTAGTAGATGATGATTATAAGAGAGAATCATTTAATTGTTTAGATCATATTTGTATGGGTGTTTATGAAAATGACAAGAAACAAATTACTACGGCTGTTGAGTTTAATGAGGAGAATGTTTTTAGTTATAGGCTTATTTGTGATAAAGATAGGGCAGAAGAGTTTAATGATGATTTTGATTTGATTATTAATTCTTTTGTAAAAGTTAAGTGATTTTATGAGTAATTTGATAATGATGTGTCAGGAATAAAATATTGATTTTATTCTTTTATATTGCTATAATTTATGTATAATAAAGGAGGGCTTTTAATGAATTGTCCAAAGTGTAATAGTCCTGTTGATAATGGAAGTTTATTTTGTTCTAATTGTGGAACTAGGTTTGATAATACTGTTGCGGTTACTCCTAGTAATCAAGAGGCAATAATTAATAATATTTCGGTTGCTGATGATACTACAGAGATTTTGACTGATGTGTCAACAAGTGTTGATAGTGCTAATTCTAGTATGGTTGCTACAAATGTAAATAATAGTAATGATACAAATAGTAATATAAGTGACATTAGTAATAATTCTTCTACTCCTGTTATGGCGAATAATGGAGTTGGTGATAATTCTACTATTATGAATATTGTGCCAAGTAATAATGGTGTGATTAATAATAACGGTATGGTAAATAACAATACTGTTCCTAATAATATGAATAATAACAATATGAATGGTAATGGTAACAATACTGTTCCTAATAATTCGACTATTTCTATGGATGCTACAGATTTATCTAATAAGAACAATGCAGCATCTATTGTAAAGATTACTAAGTCTAGTAATTTAATAACTTTGGGATTTGTAGTTGTTATTGCAATTATTACGGTTGGGGTTTGTTATCTTATGACATCTGGAGATAAGAAGAGTGCTAGTCCTAGTAAAGATGATCCAGGTGTTGTTGCTACTGATACTTCTGATGTTACGGTAAATGGTAGAACAGGTAAAGTTCCTAAGGGATGGAGTTTTGTATCAGGAATGGAATATAATTTGAATGATTATGAGTCTGTTTTAATAAAAGATTCACAAGATTCCCTTGCTTGTATTATGAGTAATGCTGATATTGGTTTTGCAGAAGTTAAGGCTAATATGTATACAATGAAAGTAAAGTTAGAAAATGCTGGGTTTTCAGATATAGAGGCTAAGAAAGATAAGAAAAATGGTGTTGAGTATGTGTTGCTTGATGGAATATTTAATGGTAATAACTATCATGTTTTATACTTGGCAGATGGAACTGGTATTTTTGGAAGTGAAGGAGCTTATGCTTCAGCAGATGATTTAACTACGATTATTAACTTTGTTACGACTTTGAAGAAAAATACGGCAGTTAAGAGTAATGGTTCTACTGAAAGAGTACAATTTTTTGATAATTTATTAAAATAAGTGGAATTTTAAAGTGACTAGATAGTGAAGTTAGAATTAGTTTAGAGACAGTGAAATGCTGGGCTCTTTTTTATTGGATTTTTCTTTGAAATTGTTTTTACTGGTAACTTGCACTTTCTATTTATTTGTGATATAATATGAGAACCTTTTTTAGTACGAATTATGTTCTAAAAAAGTTTAGATGTACATATATTTTTGTTATGAATTTTAGATAAAAAGGAGATAGATAAATATGAAAAAAGGAATTTGCGATAAAAACAGTTTACTTACTTTTAAAGAGATAACAGAAAGAGGAAAAAAATATACTTTATTTACTTTTGAAGATGGCCCAGTTTGGGATTCTTATACAGAAGCATTTTTATTTAGACATAATGATGATGTTTCAGTTGATGTTGTAGAAACGTTTGGAGATGTTATTGAAAAACTAAATAATAATGGTAGAGTAATTGAAGATATTAATTTAGGATTAAACTTCAGTATTTTTGCGGATGTTGATTCACTTAATGAAGAAGGTTATTTCATAGGAGAGCCTAGTATTTATGATGATAAGGTTTCTGTTATAATCGATAATATATCTGGTCATTATAGTGTTGGAGGAGAAGAAAATGGCACTAAACCTTTCTCTGTTATAGCAAGAGATAAGGGCACAGAAGTACTTGATGGTCATTTATTTATTACTAATTTTAGTGATTTTGTTATTGGTTTAAATAAAATTGGTTTTGAATTAGAAGGAATTAGTAGTTTTAATGATGTTAAGACAAAAATTTTAAATGGAGAAAAAGCAGAAGGTATGGTTTCTCTTACAACTGAAAAAGAAAAGGTTTATAAAAAGAGTGAAAAATAATTCGCTTTTTTTTTTACAGTATTTTACTCTGAAATGTTGATTTTTTCTATTGTATAGTACTATTTATGATATAATTTTTGTATAGGTGATGGAAGCATGAAAATTAAAATAGGCAATATAAGTGTTAATTACATACAATATGGTGAAGGCAAAGATGTTTTACTTTTACATGGATGGGGTCAAAATATTCAGATGATGAAGCCGTTGGGTGATAATTTATGTAGTAATCATAGAATTACAATTATTGATTTTCCAGGCTTTGGAGAAAGTGATGAACCAGATCGGGCTTGGACTGTGAAAGATTATGCAGTTTTGGTAGAAAAATTGGTAGACAAATTAGATATTAAAAAGCCAACTGTTATAGGTCATTCTTTTGGAGGAAGGGTAGCAATATACTTTTCGGCGGATAATCCTATAGAAAAATTAGTTTTGTTTGGCAGTCCTTGTATGAAAGAAAAAGAAAACTTATCATTATCAGTTAAAATTTTGAAAGCAATAAAAAAATTACCAGGAATGGATAAATTAGGAGAGTTTATGAAGCAATATATTGGTTCTCCTGATTATAGAATGGCTAGTCCAATAATGAGACAGACATTAGTAAATGTAGTTAATGAAGATTTAGCAGGGTTCGCGAGAAGAATAGAGGAGCCAACGTTATTAATATGGGGGGAGCATGATGAGGCTGTGCCAGTGCAGGAAGCACAAGAATTAGAAAAAATAATGATAGATGCGGCACTTATAGTATTGCCGGGGACACATTATGCTTATTTAGAGAATTTAGGACAAGTTGTTAATATATTAAATAGTTTTTTAGGAGGTTAGATTATGGTTATAAAAATATTGTTACTTTTGTCATTTCTATTTTTATTATTTTATAAGATGAAAAGAACATTACATATGATTCAACAAAATCTTTATAATGAAAATAATAGATATTTAAAATGGCTAGTAAAAAATAAGAATCAGTTTTTAGATTTAGATTTAGTAATTATAGGTATTTTGTTAGTAGAAAGTTTGGTACTTTATGATATAAAATATTCAGCAGTTATAGTTAGTGTTGTTGTTATATTGTTGAATTTATACTTAGGTATGAAATGGAAGAAGAGAATAGATACAGATCAGAATAAGAAACCGTTAGTTGTTACAAAGAGAATTAAGAGACTTATTTTTACGAGTAGTGTTTTATATTTAATACCAGTAGTTATTTTAGGATTAAATATTAATGATGTAGTACTTACTTGGAAAATGGTTCTTGTTATATCTGTTATGATGTATTTGAATACTTTAGTTGTATTTATTGCTAATATTATTAATAAGCCAATAGAAAAATTAGTATATTTCTATTATAAAAATAAGGCTAAACGTAGACTTAGATCTATGAATAATTTAAAGGTAATTGGTATTACTGGTAGTTATGGTAAGACTAGTTCTAAGAATATATTGAGTGATATTTTAAATGTTAAGTATAATGCTTTTGCAACTCCCAAGAATTTAAATACTGATTATGGATTAATGATGGCTATTAATAATCATTTAGATATATTTACTGATGTTTTTATAGCAGAGATGGGAGCTTATGTTAGAGGAGAAATAAAAGCACTTTGTGATTTTGTTAAACCAAAGTATGGTATTCTTACAACTATTGGAACGGCACATTTAGAGTCGTTTGGAAGTGAAGAGAATATTGTTAAGGCTAAGTTTGAGTTGATTGAGTCATTACCTAGTGATGGATTTGCGATACTTAATGCTGATGATCCTAAACAAGTTAGTTATAAATTGAAAAATAAAGTTAAAACTATTTGGATTGGTATTAATAATAGTGATGCAGATGTTAAGGCTGTTAATATAGAATATACTTATAAAGGTACTAATTTTGATGTTACATTTAAGAAAGATAAAAATACATATCATTTTGAGACTAAGTTACTTGGAGAACATAATGTTTATAATATTCTAGCTGGTATTGCTTGTGGAATGGAATTTGGTATTTCATTAGATGAGTTAGTTGAGGCTGTTAAGTTGATTAGACCAATAGAGCATAGATTGGAACTTAAGAAGATTGGTAATTTTTATCAAATAGATGATGCTTATAATTCTAATCCGATTGGAGCAAAGAATGCTTGTCGTGTTTTAGAAATGATGAAAGGTATAAAAATAGTTGTTACTCCAGGAATGGTAGAACTTGGGGAGAAGGAAGAATTTTATAATAAGCAGTTTGGAGAAGAAATTGCATTTGTTGCTGATTATGCCATACTTATTGGAGAGAAAAGAACTAAACCAATATATGAAGGATTATTAATGCAAGGATTTGACAAAGATAAAATAATAGTATTTAATGATGTTAGAGAAGCGTATGCTTTTATTAATAGTATATATAATGGCAAGCAAGATATATTTGCATTGTTTGAAAATGATTTGCCTGATACATATAATGAGTAGGAGGATTTTTAAAAATGAGAATTAAAGTTGGTGTTATTTTTGGGGGAGAAACAGTTGAACATGAGGTAAGTATTATTTCAGCGATTCAAGCCATGAATAAAATGGATCAAGAAAAATATGAAGTTATTCCAATTTATGTTACTAAAGATAGAGAATGGTATACAGGGGATATGTTAAAGGATATTGATGTATATCAAGATTTGTCTTTGATTAAAAAGTATGCAAAGAATGTAGTTTTATATTATAAGAATGGGGCTTATGTATTACAAAAAAAGAAATTTCCTAGAACTATAGTTAAAGAGATTGATATTGCATTTCCAATAGTACATGGTACTAATGTTGAGGATGGAGTATTACAAGGATATTTACAAACTATAGGTATTCCATTTGTTGGACCTAATGTATATGCAGCAGTTGTGGGACAAGATAAGGCTTTTATGAAGGATGTATGGGCTAGTGCTGGACTTCCAATGACTGATTATGTATGGTTTTATGATATAGATTATAAACATGATAAAGAGGAAGTTATTAAGAAAATTGCTAAACTTAAATATCCAGTTATAGTTAAACCGGCTACTACAGGATCTTCTGTTGGTATTAGTGTATGTGAAGATGAGGCTAGTTTAATTGAAGGAATAGATGAGGCTATTCAATATGATTCAAAGATTGTAGTAGAAGAAGTTGTTAAAAACTTAGTAGAAGTTAATATTGCTGTTATGGGTAATTTTGAACATCAAAAAGTTAGTGAAATTGAAGAGGTATTATCTGGTAATAAATTCTTAACTTATACTGATAAATATATTGGTGGAGGTAAGAATGGTAAGTTAAAAGGAAAAGGAGCAGTTAAGACTTCTAAGGGTATGGCTTCTACTAATAGAAAGTTACCTGCTGATATTAGTGAGAAGATGAGAAAAGAAGTAGAAGATGTGGCAGTTAGAGCATTTAAGGCTTTAGGATCTGCGGGAAACTCTAGAATTGACTTTTTAATAGATGATAAGGCAAAGAAAGTATATATAAATGAGATTAATTCTATTCCTGGAAGTTTAGCTTTCTACTTATGGGAGGCTAAAGGAGTTGACTTTACTAGTATGTTAGATGAAATGATTAATATTGGAATTAAAGAGTATAAGAAGAGAATTAGTAAGACTCATTCGTTTGATTCTAATATTTTACAAGGATTTGCTGCTAATGGTGGAGTTAAAGGTATGAAAGGAGTTAAAGGAAAGTTAAGATAACTTTTCTTTTTTGTTATGATAGGTGTTTTAATTAGAAGAGAAAACTCGGATGTTGCTAATGAGTATTATGTTAAGGGAATAGAGAAATTTGGTGGAAAAGTCATTTTAATTAATGATAATGATTCAAGAGATGAAATTGATAGGAAGGTGAGTAAAGTAGATGGTATTTTACTTACGGGTGGAGATGATGTTGGTCCGATTGATTTTTATTTGATTTCATATGCTTTAGAGAATAAGTTGAAGTTACTTGGTATTTGTCAAGGAATGCAATCAATGTGTTTATATGGTAGTTCTCTTGGACTAATTTCTATTGGAAATGATAGTCATAAGAAGGATGAAGGATATGTACATGGAGTTACTTTAAGTGATGGGATATTAAAGAGTATATTTGGTAGTTCTAGGATCATGGTTAATTCACATCATTTACAAACTGTTAGTAAGAGTTGTTTATTTAGAGTGGTTGGTTATAGTGATGATTTATTAATTGAAGCAGTAGAAGGGGATAATGATGTGTTTCAAGTAGGAGTACAATGGCATCCAGAGAGAATGCTTGAGTATGATGAAGGAAGTCGAAAGTTACTAGAAAGATTTGTTAAGGATGAATAAGTTTTGTTAGTAGTTTGGTAGGGAATAATAAAAAGACAATAATGATATAGTTAATCGTTATTGTCTTTTGTTATAGATTTCATTAGCATAAGTGAAGTCTAGAAGTTTTAGAAGATTATCTAAGTATCTAGAACGTTCATTTTCATAGTTTAAGTAATAGGCATGTTCCCAGAGATCGATTGCTAGAATAGGAGTGTAGCCATAGAGATATGGGGAATCTTGATTTTTAGTATTTAGAATTTCTAGATTGTGGTCGTTACCAATTACTAGGAAGGTATAGCCAGAACCTTTTACTTTTAGGGCTTGGTCTTTTAGATTTTGTAAGAAGTTATCGTAAGTTTTATATTGTCTTTCGAGTTGGTTTTTTAGGGCAGCAGTTGGTAATTGATTATTTTTTGGTTTTATACTTTTCCAGTATAGATTATGGTTTATTACACCGCCAAGATTAAAGAGGATGTCTTCTTGATCGGATTTTGGAAAGTTGTTGATATGATTTATTAGTTCTTCTTCTTTATAGTTGTATGGATAGTTATTTTGCATTAGTAGGTTATTTAGATTGTTTAGGTAGGTTTGTTGGTGTTTGTGATAGTGAAGACCCATGGTATGAGTATCGATAAATGGTTCAAAGTCTTGGAAAGCATAAGGTAATATTGGTAATTGATACATAAATTCTCCTTTCTTTTTAAGTGTATGCAAAAGGTAGCAAAAAAGGACTTGAATAATTTTTGGGTGGTATGATTGTTATTATATAATCTTTTTAGATGTGATATAATAATGTTAGGAGTTGTTGAAGTATGAAGAAAATAAGGTTTTTAGTAATTATTTTTATGATTTTATTATGTGTTTATGGATGTGGTAAGAAGAGTACTAATAATGATGTAGCCAATAAAAAAAATAGTGATGAGGTACAAGAAATAACTGATAGTACTGGTAATGCAGCACAGAAAAATGATGATGAAAAAGTACAAGATGAAACTGATCAAAATGAAAATAAGCCTCAAGAGGTTAGTACAGAACAAAATAATAGCCAAATAGAAAACAATCAGAGCCAAAATAATAATCAAAATCAAGATAGTAATCAAGGTCAAAATAACAACCAAGGCCAAAATAATAATCAAAGTGGACAAAATGAAGATAATGGCAATCAGCAACAAGAAAATACAAATAATAAAAAAATAGTTGTTTGTTCAATGACGGAAACTAGTAATAAATATGATGGCTTTATTAGGAGTACTACGACATTTGAAAATGGTTCAATAGTATATCATACATTATATATTGAAAAGAAATTTAAAAATAATTATAAAGCGGAGGATGATGATTGGACAATTTCTAATAAAGAGGCTATAGAAAATTCTAATACAAAAGGAATTAGTGGAGGGGTAGAAATAAAAAATAATATTACATATTTTACAGCAAATTATAATGTTAAAGAAAATGAAAAATTACTAGAAATGATAACTTCACATACTGAGTATAATGATTTTTTAAATAATATGAGAAATAATGGTTATACGTGTATTGAAGGATAAAAAAGGTGCCGAAAAGGTGCCGTTTTTTTGTTTTGAAAGGTTTTAGTGTTTAGTATTGTTACTGGGCGATATGATAATACTTATTGTTTTAGTCTTTGATTTTTGAATGATGTAATGAGAGAAGCCCTTATATATAAACAAAAAAATCTAACAAAATGTATTTGTTAGACTTATGCAATCAATATAAATGGTGGGCTGTTAGGGATTCGAACCCTAGACCCACTGATTAAGAGTCAGTTGCTCTACCAACTGAGCTAACAGCCCATTTCCTGATTGCATAATTTATTTTATACTAAAAATTGACAGTTGACAAGTCTTTTTTTAAGAAAAGTTTTAAATAGTTGACATTTTGTTAAGTTGTGTTGATAGACTAATCGTTATATTTATGATATATTTTAAGTAATGTAGGTGAGGCAAAAATGAAGAAAGTTGAAAGATATAATCCAGATATAAAAGTTGGCTTAACTAATTATGAAGTCAATAAAAGAGTAGAAGACAAGTTAGTAAATATAGATACTGAAGTGGGTACTAAGATAGTTTCTGAAATAGTTAGAGAAAATGTTATAACTTTATTCAATATAATCAATATAATATTGGCTGTTGCGGTTATATGTGTTGGATCATTTAAGAATTTGACATTTATCATAATAATTACTATTAATACATTGATTAGTATTATTCAGGAACTTAGAAGTAAGAGGACTTTGGATAAGTTAAAGGTAGTAGCGGCTTCTAAAATACATGTTGTTAGAGATTCAATAGAAAAAGAAATAGGTATTAATGAAGTTGTTTTAGATGATATTATAAAAGTAGAGATAGGTAATCAGATAGTAGTTGATTCTGTAATTAGGGATGGAGAGGTTGAAGTTGATGAGTCATTTATTACGGGAGAGGCTGATACTATATTTAAGAAAAAAGGAGATATGTTATTATCAGGAAGTTTTATAGTATCTGGGAAAGCCGTTTGTCAGGTTGAACATATTGGATATGATAATTATACGGCTAAGATTTCTAGTGATACTAAGTATATAAAAGCAGTTTCTTCAGAGATTATGCGAAGTTTAAATAAGAT
The DNA here is from genome assembly GCA_934168245.1 of uncultured Bacilli bacterium. Taxonomy (GTDB): domain Bacteria; phylum Bacillota_I; class Bacilli_A; order RF39; family UBA660; genus CAG-877. Next base: position 97,473 of record CAKPMY010000002.1, on the reverse strand, counting down.
TATTTCGACAATTTCATTTTTAATTGTACCAGTTGGAGTACTTTTATTTAGTAGACAGATGTATATAGAGGGAAATACTGTTTCACAGGCTGTTGTTTCAACGGTTGCGGCTTTAATTGGAATGATTCCAGAAGGATTAGTTTTACTTACTAGTACAGTTTTAGCGGTTAGTGTAATTAGACTTTCACAGCGAAAAGTATTGGTACAAGATTTATATTGTATAGAGACTTTGGCTAGGGTTGATACTTTATGTTTAGATAAGACAGGAACAATTACAGAAGGTAAGATGGAAGTGGCGGCTGAAGTTTTATTTACTGATGATGATATTGGAGAGATTATTGGCAATATTAATAATAGTTTAGGTGAGAATAATCCGACTGCGATTGCTTTATTAGATAAGTATGGGAAAAGAGATAATTTTGAAGTTGTTAAGACTTTGCCTTTTTCTTCAGCAAAGAAGTATTCAGGGATAGTCTTGAAAGATAAGGTTTATGTTGTAGGAGCAGCGGAGTTTATTTTAAAGAAAAATGATTCTATTATGAAGAAGGTAGAGGAATATACTAATGAATATAGAGTTATTTTGTTAGGAGAGGCTAAGACTAAAGATTTAGAAGATGTTAAACCGATTGCTTTACTTTTATTACAAGATAAAATTAGAAGTGATGCTAATGAGACGTTACAATATTTTAAAGAGCAAGGTGTTACTTTGAAAATTATTTCAGGGGACAATCCTAATACGGTTTATGGTATTGCTTGTAGGGCTGGTTTTTCAGAAGAGGCTAAATTAGTTGATGCAACTACTTTAAAGAGTGATGAAGATATATTAAATGCTGTAGAGAAGTATGATATTTTTGGTAGAGTTACTCCAGAACAGAAAAAAACTATTGTCTTGGCACTACAACATTTAGGTCATACGGTTGCGATGACAGGGGATGGTGTTAATGATGTCTTGGCTTTAAAGAAAGCAGACTGTTCAGTAGCAATGGCATCTGGATCTGATGCGACTAAAAATGTTAGTCAACTAGTTTTATTGGATTCAAACTTTTCATCTATGCCTTATGTAGTGGCAGAGGGTAGAAGAACTATTAATAATATAGAGAAGAGTTCATCATTATTTTTAGTTAAGACAATATATGCTACCTTACTTGCAATTATCTTTATCTTTATTGATATGCCATATCCATTTATACCAATTCAATTATCACTTGCTAGTACGGTAACAGTCGGAATACCATCATTTATTTTGGCATTACAAGATAATTATGATTTAGTACAAAAACATTTCTTGAAGCGAGTTTTGAAAAGAGCAGTACCACCGGCATTTACAATAATTTTAAATATTTTAGTAGTATTTATTGCTAGTAGAATATTTAATTTTACGTACGAACAAACTTCCACCTTATCGGCTGTTGTTACAGGGTATGTTGCTTTTATGTTATTATTTAAGACTTGTTTACCATTTAATCCTTTAAGATCTTGTTTATTTGTAGCCATGGTATCATTATATATTACTGGTTTCTTTGGATTTAGAACATTATTCTCATTCTCAACATTGAACTTTAGAATGGTTGTAATTATTGCGATATGTATTGCATTTGCACACTTTATGTATTATACGTTTGAGAAAACAATTAATTATTTAGAATTAAAAGTAAGAAAAGAGTAAAAAATACTTGACTTTCTTACTTTTTCTATAGTATTCTATTATTGCAGTTGAGAAATATATTTAAAAATGTGAATTTTCTCTTGCAAAATTTAAAAAAGTATTGTAAACTTAAGAAGTCAGTTAATTAATGGGCTTGTAGCTCAGTTGGTTAGAGCACACGCTTGATAAGCGTGGGGTCACAGGTTCAAGTCCTGTCAGGCCCACCATTAATTTGCCTCAATAGCTCAGTCGGTTAGAGCACTTGACTGTTAATCAAGGGGTCCTAGGTTCAAGTCCTAGTTGGGGCGCCATATGGCGAGTTGGTGAAGTGGCTTAACACACTGCCCTTTCACGGCAGCATTCACGGATTCGAATTCCGTACTCGTCACCATATTGAATATAATTCCAGCATGTTGGATTTTTATTTGACCTTTTCGAAGGTCTTTTATTTTGTTATTGACAAGTAAGGGTAATTCGTGTAATATTATATATGCGGACGCACAAGAGGAAATGGAGTAGTACTCAAGAGGCTGAAGAGGCGCCCCTGCTAAGGGTGTAGGTCGGGCAACTGGCGCGAGAGTTCAAATCTCTCCTACTCCGCCATAAGAAAAGTAACCTTGTTTAGACAAGGTTTTTTTTTACGACTTTTTCGACTTATTTTGATATTCTATTTACAATCATTTATGATATAATTTAAATAGGAGAGTTGATGTCATGAACGATACGTATTTTAATTTCTTTACAAACTTCAAAAAAATAAATAAATATTATAATTATTTAATAGAAAAAACAAAACAAGCAACATACGTAGGAATTAACAATGAATGGATAATTGATAATTTTTATTTGTTAGTAGAGCATAAAACAAATATTGTTCATAACAAAAGAGAAATACGTAAATTAATAAAAAATACCAAAAGTTTATACTATTGTCTTAGACAAATAGCAGTTGCGAATAATTATAATATTCCTTTTAAAACATTAGTTTCCGAATTAAAAAAATATCAAAGAAATGAGAGTTATGATTTTTCATATAGAGAGATTTTAGCAATTAAATATCTTTTGATCTTTATTTATACAGAGAAGTTGTATTTACTTAGTGAAGATGAGAAAGATAAATTATTAATAAAAAATAAAGTTAGTAAAATTATTAATAGTTGTGATAAGAATGAAGTAACATTAAATGATTTTATAGATGAAAAGTTTAATATTACTGAGAATCAGTATTATATTTATGAAGTTAATAGTCAGATAAAAAAACTTGGTAATAGAAGTAATTATATATTTAAAGAGATAAATGAATTATTAGAAGCAAAGAATGTTAGTTTAAAAGAAATTATTAATGATTTTTTTCAAGAGAGAATTGATAATAATATTTTGATTTCTAATATATTTGGAGATTTAAAACTATTATTTGAGCTTAATGAAGAAGAACTATTTAAAAATATTTCAGCAACAGAAAAACTATTACTTATGGATAAAGTATATAAGAGTATGACTGTTGATACAAAGATGATGTATAGGGAACAGATAGTTAGACTTGCTAGAGGGAAAAGATGTAGTGAATTAGAATTACTTGGTAAACTTTATAGTATTAGTTTAAAAGAAGAGAAGCATATTGGATTTTATTTATTTAAAAATAAAAATTATAAACTAAGAACAATTCTTTATTTAGTTTTTATGTGTTTAGGAACTTTTATTATTAGTTTTTTCTTGTCTAAATATTTTATTGGACTTAGGGCTTTAGGATTTTTAATTCTATTAATTCCAGTTAGTCAGGTATTGATAAAAATTGTAGATGTTATTTTTAGTAAGATTTTACCAATTACGGTTATGCCTAAAATTAATTTTTCTAATGGATTAGATAAGAGTGCTACAACGATGGTAGTAATTCCAACTATTATTAGTAGTACAGAGAAAATTAAAGAGATGTTTGATGTATTAGAGACATTTTATTTAATTAATAAGTCTAATAATTTATATTTTACTTTATTAGGGGATGTTAAAGCCTCTTCTAAGAAAGACGAGGAGTATGATCAAGAATTAGTTGAAGCAGGAGAAAAAATAGTTTCTTCTTTAAATAAAAAATATGGTAAGGAATTATTTCATTTTATTTATAGAAGAAGAGTATGGAATGAGAGTGAAGAGTGTTACTTAGGATATGAGAGAAAAAGAGGGGCACTAGTTCAGTTTAATAAAGTATTACTTGGTAAGATGAATGATAATCTTAGTAAAAAGAATTTCTTTATTAATACATTACAGGGAAAAGAGTTAGGTATTAAATATGTTATTACATTAGATACTGATACTAGACTTGTTTTAAGTACGGCTTTAAACTTAATAGGAGCAATGGCACATCCTTTAAATAGACCAGTTTTAAATAAAGAGAAGACTAAGGTAATTTCTGGATATGGGATTATGCAACCAAGAGTTAGTTCTTCAATAGAGGCTACTAATAAGAGTTTATATAGTCAGATATTTGCTGGAGTAGGTGGATTTGATACTTATTCAGCAACACTTTTTAATACATATCAAGATTTCTTTGGAGAAGGGAATTTTATAGGTAAGGGAATATATGATTTAGAGTGTTTTGATAAAATACTTGGAGATACCTTTCCAGATAATTTGATTTTGTCACATGACTTATTAGAAGGTAATTATTTAAGAGTTGGATATGTTTCAGATGTAGAATTGATAGATGATGCGCCATCTGACTTTTTAACAGATGTATCTAGACAACATAGATGGGCTAGAGGAGATACACAAATTATTGGGTGGCTTTTAAATACTGTTAAAAATAAAAAAAATCTTAAAGTAAAAAATCCAATAAATTTACTTGGAAAATTAAAAATATTAGATAATATTCTTAGAATGTTTTTAATGCCTAGTTTATTACTTATATTACTTTTGGCAATGTCATTTAATGGGACTAAGTCAGTACTTTGGATTTTATTTGTAGTTTTAGAGATTGCTATTTCAATTATATTTTTCTTGTATAGTAAAGTTAAATTTAAAAATAAAAATAAGACAGTGTACTATAAGAATTTATTAGTAGGGGGACGTAGTTTATTATATAGGGCTTATATTACTTTTATTAATATACCTTTTTATACTGGGGTTTATATGGATGCTTTTTTTAGAACTTTATATAGACTTTTTGTATCACATAAGAATTTACTTAATTGGACTACAGCAGAAGAGGCAAGTAAGAAGTTAAATAAGAGTTTAGTTGGGTATTTGAAGAGTTTTATAGTTAATTATATTTTTGGTATTATTTTTATTATTTTAGGAGTTATATTTAAGTCATATATTTCTTATGTAGTAGCGGGTATGTTTATTACGGCACCATTTGTTTTATACTTTGTTAGTTTAGATATTAAACCTAAGAATAGTATTAGTGGTGAGGTAGAAGAGAATCTTACTAGGTTGGCTTATGATACTTGGATGTATTTTTCAGATAATTTATGTAGTAAATATAATTATTTAATACCAGATAATTATCAGGAAAATAGAGAAGAAAAGTTAGATAAGAGAACTAGTCCTACAGCGATAGGGTATTCATTAGTTAGTATAGTTTCATCTTGTGAGATGGAGTTTATTACAAAAGATGAGGCTAGGACATTAATTTCTAATATTTTAGATACAGTAGAGAAGTTAGAAAAGTGGAATGGACATTTATATAACTGGTATAATATTTTGACTATGGAAGTTCTTAGCCCAAGATTTGTATCTTTAGTAGATTCAGGTAATTTTGTTTCTAGTTTGGTTGTTTGTAGAGAGTTTTTAAATAGTCATGGGTTTATAGATTTAGTTAAAAGATGTGATAGTTTAATTAAAAAAGCTGACTTTTCAAAGTTATATACAAAGAAGAATGTATTTAGTATTGGATATGATGATAGTGAGGGAAGACTTTCAATATATAACTATAATAAGTTTGCGAGTGAGGCTAGACTTACTAGTTATTTAGCAATTTGTAAGGGAGATGTTCCTGTTAAACATTGGTTTTCTCTTGATAAATCTTTAACTACATATAAAGGACGTAAAGGACTTATTTCTTGGTCTGGTACTTCTTTTGAGTATTTTATGCCGCTATTATTTTTAAAGAATTATCCTAATACATTGATGGATGAGTCATATCAGTTTGCTTATTTTTGTCAGAAGGATTATATAGAAAAAATAAATAAGAAGTTGCCATGGGGTATTAGTGAGGCTGCTTATAATGAGTTAGATAATTCACTAAATTATAAATATAGGGCTTTTTCAACTCCGTATTTAAAAGCAAAAGAAGATAAAGATAATAGAATAGTTCTTTCTCCATATGCATCAATAATGGCTTTAGAGTTATTTCCAAGAGAAGTAATGTCTAATATAGAGAAATTTAGAGACTTAGAAATGTTTGGTAAATATGGGTTATATGAATCATATGACTATGATAATACTGGTGTTGTGTCAGCTTACTTTGCACATCATCAGGGAATGATTTTAGCAGGAATAGTTAATTATTTGAAACTAGGAGCAGTAAAGAACTATTTCCAGGAAAATGTATTAGTTAGAACTTTTGATATATTACTTAAAGAAAAAGTACAGATAAAGACTGATATAGATATGAAGATGGCTAAGTATAAAAAGTATGATTATAGAAAAGAAAGAATAGAGAATGATATTAGAACATTTAATTATATTTCTTATATGCCAGAAGTGTCTGTTTTATCGAATAAGAAATATGCTTTACTTATGAATGATCGAGGTAATAGTTTTTCTAGATATAGAACTTTACAATTAAATAGATATCGTAAGGTTACAGAACAAGACTATGGAATATTTATGTATATAAAAGATGTAGATACTAATTATGTTTGGTCTAATACTTATGCTCCAATTAATAAGAATAGTGATAATTATGAAGTTGTTTTTGCATCTGATAGGATTAAGTATTTAAGAACTGATGGGTTAATTACGACTACTACAGAGATTGTAGTTAGTCCATATCATAATGCTGAGATTAGAAAGATTTCTTTTAGAAATAATAGTAATGTTAATAAGAATTTAGAACTAACTACTTATACTGAGGTTATATTATCCGAGAATATGGATGATGTTTCACATAGGGTATTTAATAATATGTTTATTTCTAGTGAATGGGATAATAAGAATAATGCTCTTATAATGAAGAGAAAAAGTAGAGGAGACTCTAGTATTAATAATTATATGGTTAGTAGATTGATTATTGATAATCCTGTTGATAAATATAGTTATGAGACTGAGAGAAGTAGATTTATTGGTAGGGGTTATACAACTAGTAATCCAGTTAGTCTTTCTACAAAACTTAGTAACTATGTGGGGGATAACTTGGATCCAATTAGTAGTATTAGAAATAAGATAGAGATAGTTCCTAATGGAGAAGTAACGGTTTATGTGGTTGTTGGTTTTGGAAGAAGTACTGAACAAATAGATGAAATTATTAATGCTTATAATAATAAAAGAGATATTAATAAAATATTTAGAGTAGCTTCTTTAGCAAGTGTTGTAAATAATAAGAGTATGGATCTTATGGGGGATGAGTTAAGGCTTTATAATATAATGCTTAATTATTTATATCAGACTACTAAAATATCAGTTAATGAAGAGAGAATGGATTTATTAAGAAGAAATAGTTTATCACAGACTGGGTTGTGGAAGTTTGGAATTAGTGGAGATAGACCAATTATTTTAGTGGATATTAATGATATTAGTGATTTATCTTTTGTATTTAGTATACTTAAAGCATTTGAGTATTATAAGAATAATTCTATTTTTGTAGATATAGTTATTATTAATAATGAAGATGAGTATAGAGATGTTATTAATAAAGAGATTGATGATGAGATATATAGAATATATTCAGTTAATAGTTTTTATCATACTCCAGGTATTATTAAAGTAATAGATGGAAGTGGTTTATCTAGAGAAGAGATGAATTTATTTGGAGTTGTACCTAGACTTAGATTTATCGTAAGAGATCATATTAGTTTGAGTGTTGCAGTTAGTGAGTTACAGAAGAATAATAAGATTAGTAATTATGAAGAGAAAAAGTATGAAGAGAATGTTGCGATAAAGAAACGGGGAGAGTATGAGTTTGATAATGGCTTTGGTGGATTTATAAATAATGGGGAAGAGTATGTTATTTATAATAATAAGACACCTGTTCCTTGGAGTAATGTTATTGCGAATAGTGAGTTTGGAACTGTTATTACTAATAATGGGGCTGGATTTACTTATTTTGAAAATTCTTCGGAGTTTAAGATTACGTCTTGGACTAATGATTTAGTTGTTAATGACAGGTCTGAGGGATTTAAGTTTAATGATAAGTTATTTGTATCTGATAAGTGTACTCATGGTATGGGATATAGTATTTTAGAGAGTGAATCTTTGGAGTTAAGAAAAGAAATTACAGAGTTTGTTAGTATTAATGAACCAGTAAAATTATATTTGGTTAAGTTAAGTAATAAGACTAATAAAAAGCAGGATGTTGATACTTGTTTTTGGATTAATCCAACGTTTGGTAATTTTGAAGAGAAGACAGCTAGACATATTTTATCTGAGTATATGGAGGAAGATAATTTATTAAAACTACGTAATGCTTATAGTATTAATTATAGTGATGTATGTGTATATATGTCTTGTAATGAAAAGATTAGTTCTTGGTGTAGTGATAGAATCTTAGTTAAGAGTATTAATAGTAAGATTAGTTTGAAGGCTAAGGAAGAGAAGACTATAGTATTTATGTTGGTTGCTGATAGAAGTGAATGTATAGGAGAAGGATTAGTTAGAAAATATAGTGATCTTAATTTTGTTGATATGGCTTTTGATAAAGTTAAGAAGTATTGGAATGAGACTCTTGGTACTATTAAGGTTCAAAGTCCAGATAAGAGTTTTGATTATATGATTAATAATTGGTATTTGTATCAGACTATTTCTTCTAGAATTATGGCTAGAGCTGGTTTTTATCAAGTATCTGGGGCTTTTGGATATAGAGATCAGTTACAGGATGCTATGAATATAGTTTTAGTAAAACCGGAGTTTACGAGAGAGCAGATTATTTGTAATGCGGCACATCAATTTAGAGAAGGTGATGTTCTACATTGGTGGCATGAAGATAGTAAGTTTGGACTTAGAAGTCGTTATAAGGATGATTTTTTATGGCTAGTATATGCTGTTATTAATTATATTGAAGTTACTGGGGATAAGGATATTTTAGGGGAAAAAGTTCCTTATGTTACGGGTAGTTTACTTAGTGTTTATGAGTATGAGAAGACGATGAATTTTAGTTATTCTAGTAGTAGTGATACGATTCTTAATCATTGTTTGAAGTCTTTAAAATTATCTATGTCTAATTTAGGTAGTCATAAGTTACCATTAATGGGTGGAGGTGACTGGAATGATGGAATGAATAGAGTAGGTATTAAAGGTAAGGGAGAAAGTGTTTGGTTAGGATTCTTCTTGTATAATATAATTGATAAGTTTGTTGCTTTGGTAGAGGAGAATAATGTAGCGTTAGATGTTTCTTCGTATGTTAAATTTAATGATGAATTGAAGAGTAATTTGAATAAGTATGGTTGGGATAAAGATTATTATTTAAGAGCATATTTTGATAATGGAGATAAGTTAGGTAGTAAAGATAATAGTGAATGTAAGATTGATTTAATTTCTCAGAGTTTTTCAGTTATATCTGGAGTTGCGGATGAGGAAAGAAGTTTAAAAGTAATTGAAGAAGTAGAAGAGAAGTTAGTCGATAGAGATAATGATATTATTAAGTTACTTAATCCGGCTTTTAGTAAGTCATTAAATAATCCTGGATATATTATGAATTATCCTAAAGGTATTAGAGAAAATGGAGGTCAATATACACATGCGGTTAGTTGGTATATTATGGCTTTAATTAAGATGGGATATACTGATAAGGCTTATAAGTATTATCAGATGATAAATCCAATTAATAGGACTTTGAATAATTCGGCGGTTATGAAGTATGGAGCAGAGCCTTATGTAATTGCAGCAGATATCTCTTCTAATGAAAACTTTGCTGGTAAGGCTGGATGGACTTGGTATACTGGTTCTTCTGGATGGTTCTATAATGTAGGTATTAGAGATATTTTAGGTATGAAGAAGAAGAGTAATACGTTAAGAGTAGAGCCTAGTATTCCAGATTGTTGGACTACATTTAAGATTACTTATAAATTTAAGGAAACCATTTATGAAATAGAGGTTCATAAGGATAAGAAAAGGAAAACTATGGTAGATGGTCGTGTACAAAAGAGTGATGTGGTAGAGTTAATTAATGATAAAAAGACACATCATGTTGTGGCGTATAGGTAAATTTATAAGAAAAAGAAAATTATCAGACTTAGGGTTTGATAATTTTTTTTGTTTTGGTATAATTATGGTAGAAGATAGGAGAAGTGTGGTTATGAAGATAAGAAAAAGTATTTTTATTGTGCTGGCTTTAGTAGGTGTTTTGGTTTTTCCTAGTAGAGTTCAGGCACTAGATTTAAAACTTACATATAATGAGAAGTTACAAAAGTGTTTTGACGATTTGGCTGTATTACCAAGCTATGATAATAATGGGGAAATTGATGGATTATTATATATAGATAGTAATGGTATTACTAAACAGGATCTTAATAATAAGATAGTATATGATGGAAAAGAAAAAGATGTATATACTGTTGATGTTTCAACGATTAGGGCTTCTAATAGTGATGGATATATGGTTGAAGGTGAGGCCGATCTTTTAATTACTGCTTATAATGATGATGACAGTGGACTTTTTAAAACTCAATATGGCGGTGATGGTATTGATTATGGCATAATGGGTATGAAGTCATATAACAATAAAGGTGTACATGATGGATATTTAGTGTTTTTCTTGACTAATTCTTCAGAATTTACAGATGCATTAAGTTTCTTCATGTTAAAGATTGACTTAAATGGTAATGTTCGTTGGGAAAAAAATATAAATGAGTTTACTAGAAATGTTCTTCTTTTTACAAAAAATAAAACGGCTTTTTCTGTTACTAATCCTGATGATTCTGTACTATATATTACTAACGTAAATACGAATGAAACAGTTTTAAATATAAATACAGGAATTTCTATTAATAATATTAATTATAGTTATGATAAGAATGGTAAGATAGACGGATTTGTGGTTGCTGGATTTGTTAAGTCTGATGGCGACACTGCAGAAATAATTAAATATGATTTTGAAGGTAATGAAATTTTTAGAAGTGGTTATGATAAAACTGATACTTGGGCTATATACTATGATGTTATAAGTAGTTATTTGCCAGATGGAAGTTTTGATGGATATATAGTTACGGGAGTTACTGCTGATGCTGAAGGAAGAAAAACTGTAATTCTAAAATATGATTATACTGGCAAGAAGAATTGGGAGATTGTTTATTCTCAAGGTACTTTTGGTGGTAAAGTTTTTAACAACTATGATGTCAATAAAAAACAAAATGGATATTTAATGTTTTTTAATTCAAATCAGGACTTTATTCCAAGTAGGATTCAAGAGTCAGTAGATACATATGATATTACTATTTGTGAAGATTTAATGGTTGCAAAGTATACGTATGATAACTATCCCGTAGTAAAAGAGAATAGTGAAGAAGGAATTATTAGTGTTAAGTCTGATGCTTATCCAGGAGAAGTAGTTAAAGTAAATGTAACAGTTAAAGAAGGATATAGTTTAAAGAGAATTATCGTTAAAGATGAGACTGGTAAAGAAATAGAAGTTAATAGTGATGGAACTTTTGTAATGCCAGAAGGAAAAGTTACTGTTAGTGCGATATATAAAAGAATAACTAATCCGGATACAGTATCTGCTGCTTATATGGTGCTTGGAGTAGTACTATTGATTGCAGTTGGTAGTTTGATTGTTGTTAAACAAAAAGATAATAAAGATATGTAGATTATTAAGAAGAATTATTGAATGTTGGTATTTGATAATTCTTTTTATTTTGATATAATATTTTTATAAGATAGGAGAGGTGTAGTTATGAAGTTAAAAAGATGTATTTTTATCTTAATTATTTTAGTCATTACTATTTTGTTTCCATGTAAGACGAATGCACTAGAGTTAACTCTTTCTTATAGTGCATCTAATGGATGTGGTTTTACGATGCTACCTAGTTATGATAATACTGGTTCTATAGATGGCTTTTTATTTCTTGATGGTGATACGAACATAAAGTATGGTTTAGACAATAAACTTATTTATAAAAAATACTATGATTCTAATTTGGGTAGAATTTGGGTTAAAGATATATATTCAAATGTTGATAGTGAATATAATATTGCTGGTTCTTCTGATTTGTTGATAACTGGTTATGATAAAGACGGTAACAAACTTTTTATTAAGCAGTATGGTGGTAATGGTGAAGATGAATATATTTCTTCTTTTAAGTCGTATAATGATTTTGGAATTAATGATGGCAATATTGTAGTATTTAGAACTGATTCTTCTGACTTGGATGTTATTCCTGGTTATGTTATGGTAAAGTTTGATTTGAATGGTGGTGTGGTTTGGAAAAAAAACATCAATGATTATTATAGTGGAGATTTATATTATGTAGTTGATAATAAAGTTGATTCTATTTTTTATATTAAAAATTCATCTCTTGAAAAAAAGGGAATTATTAGTCAAAGTTGGGAAAAAAATACAAATATTGACCTTTATTCTTTTGACTATAGTTATGATAAAAATGGTAATTTTGATGGAGTTATACTTGTTGGAGCAAATAATGATACTGGTATAATAATAAAGTATGATTTAGATGGTAATATTATTTTTTCAACTGTTTATGACAAAAGTGATGTTTATTCTTATTTTACTGATGGAAAGGCTAGTTATCTTCCTGATGGTACATATGATGGCTATGTAGTTATTGCTGTAACATCTGATAATAAAACGCTTCTTTTAAAGTATAATTATGAAGGAATTAAAGTTTATGAAAAAACTATTTCTGATAGTAGTAATATTAATTTTTCAATTTTTAATAATTATGATAGTAGTGGAAGAAAAAATGGCTATTTGTTATATGAACGAGGTATTGAGAGTAGAAAAGATGATAGTAATACTGAAATATACTCTAGAAAAGATCATTGCTATTATAGAGTTTTAAAATACACATATGATATGTTTCCGGTAGCTAAGAAAGAAGTTGTTGGTGGTACTATTACTGTTAAATCTGATGCTTATCCAGGAGAGGTAGTTAAAATAAATGTAACAGTTAAAGAAGGATATAGTTTAAAAAGAATTATCGTTAAAGATGAGGATGGTAATGAGATAGAAGTAAATAGTGATGGGACATTTATAATGCCAGAGGGAAAAGTTACTGTTAGTGCAATATATAATAGAATAGTTAATCCAGATACAGTTTCTGCTTGTTATATTGTACTTGGAATAATACTTGTAATTGCGATAGGTAGTACGATAGTTATGAGAGAGAAAAATAAAGAAAAAGTATAAATAAATAGAAATTATCAGACTTAGGGTTTGATAGTTTCTATTATTTTGGTATAATCTTTTTATAAGATAGGAGAGGTGTAGTTATGAAGATAAGAAAAAGCATTTTTATTTTGTTATTCCTAATGGGATTTTTATTTTTTCCTAGTGGAGTTGAGGCTTTGAATTTAACTCTTACGTATAATGAGAAAGTAGAAGGATGTTTTAATGATGTGCGTGTTTTTCCTAGTTATAATAATAAAGGAATAATCGATGGATTTTTATTTCCATATTCTGGTGGTATATTAAAACATAGTCTTGATAATAAGATTGTTTATAATATTAAAGATAATTATTCTAATATTACTGTTGAACAATTAACCGCTACGAATAACCAAGGATATACTGTCAATGGTACTTCAGATCTTTTAGTTACTGTTTATGATGCTTCTGGAACAGCAATTTTTAAGAAACAATATGGTGGAAATGGATCTGATACTTATCATTTAAAATATAATAGTTATGATAATACTGGAACACATGATGGATACTTGATAGTATTTTTAACTACATCTTCCGATTTAAGTATTAATTCTCCTTGGGTTATGACAAAGTTTGATTTAAAGGGAAATGTAGTTTGGGAAAAAGATGTAAAAGATTATATAAAAACAGATGGATTGAAATATATAGAAAATAATCAAGTTTCTGCTGTCTTTAATAGTGGTGGTGCTAATGTTATTAAATTTGATGGTTCTGCTAGTAATGTTATTTGGACGAAGAATATTGACTTTAGTATTTTGAACTTTAAGTTCAGTTATGATAAAAATGGTAAAATAGATGGAATTGTAGTGGTTGGTGAAAAAAATAATCACGGTGCTTCATTAGGGTCTATCGTAAAACTAGACTTAGATGGTAATGTAGTATTTAGTGCTCAATATGAAGATGCTAGTATTAATTCTGTATATTATGATGTGATAAGTGATTATACACCAAATGGGTATGATGGCTATATAATTACAGCTATTATTAATGATAAGACTGCTGTTTTTAAGTATGACTTTAATGGTAAAAAAGTATATGAAGTTAATTATCCAGTTACTGGAAGAATTGCTTTTAAAATTACAAATAATTATGATAGTGATGGAAAACGAAATGGCTATTTATTATTTTCTACTGTTGATAATTGGGCTGCCCCAAGGAAAGAGATTGAGACACAAATATCTTGCGAGCCTTTAATGCTTGCTAAATACATGTATCTAAATTATCCGGTAATAAAAGAGGCTACTGAAGAAGGAACGATTAGTGTTAAATTTGATGCTTATCCAGGAGAAGTAGTAAAAGTAAACGTAACAGTTAAAGAAGGGTATAGTTTAAAAAGAATTATTGTTAAAGATGAGAATGGTAATGAGATTGAAGTAAATAGTGATGGAACTTTTATAATGCCAGAGGGTAAAGTTACTGTTAGTGCAATATATAATAGAATAGTTAATCCAGATACAGTGTCAGCGGCTTATATTGTACTTGGAATAATACTTGTAATTGCGATTGGTAGTACGATAGTTATGAAAGAGAAAAATAAAGAGAATCTTAATTAGTAGATTTTCTTTTTATTTTGCATTATAATTAGTGTGGGAGATGATTAAAATGAAATTTATAGTTTCAGAAGAATTTTTTGAGAAGGTTCCAAATGCATATTTTGGGATAGTTTATTTTAATAATTTTGATAATAAAACTAAATTAGATTTTACAGATAAAATGTTAGAAGAATCTATTAAAAGTGCTAGAGAAAGACTTGGTGAAGGGCGAGTAAAAGAAAATCAATTAATCATTCCTTATCGTGAAGCATTTAAAAATTTGGGAATTAATCCGAATAAGTTTATGTGTTCAATAGAAGCATTAATGACTAGAATTTCTAAAGGAGGAGAAATACCTCATATTAATCCTATTGTAGATATATGTAATGCTTTATCAATTAAATATATTTTACCTGTAGGTGTACATGATGTTGATAACTTTAAGGGGAATTTAGAAATAAGAGGTGCAGTAGAATCTGATACATTTGTTCCTTTTGGAAGTGAAGAAGTTGAACATCCAGAAGTTGGCGAAATAGTATATGTTTCAGGTGATGAAGTTAAAACTAGAAGATGGACATGGAGACAAGGAGAGAAAAGTAAAGTTACTGAAGAGACTAGTCATATATTTGTACCAATAGATGGATTTAGTGATGTTAATAAAGAAGAAGTGATTGCATTACAAAAAGAATTAGTAGAAATACTTAAATCCTTAGGAATAGATGCAGTTGTAGATTATGTTGATAAAGATAAGAGAATTTTTGAAGCATAAATTTAAGTTTTATTATAAAATTATGGGAAAAGTTGCGGCTGTAGCAACTTTTTTTGCTTTTTCGAATGAAGTGTGATATAATAGTGAAACGTTTAGGGGGTATTTAGATGAGTTTTTATAATAATAGTTTAGATAGTAGATATTATACTATTGTAGGAACAAGCAATGAACATTGCATTGTTACACCAATATATGAAGATGGTGGAGGAAGAATAGAGGATCGTTCAATATATGAAAAAGAGCCAGGAATATGTCCATCAATAAGTATTGGAGAAGCAATTCTTAAAGATAATAGTATCGTTGGAGCACAAATTATAAAAAGAGCAGGAAATTCTATAGTAGCATTTGATTGTTACTTAGGAACAGTTTGTGAACAAGATAGAGATGGTAGACCAAAAAAAGTAGATGTTGGTGGATTTAGATATGGTGCTGGAGATTTTAGAACATATGCATCAAATAAAGTTACTAGATCAGTATTAGTTGTATATGCTGATAGAGTAGAATTAGCCGATGAGTGTTTTAAAGCATTACATAGTATATATGATCGTGATTTAGAAGCAAAGAAAAAACCAATGAAGGTCGCAGTAAAACGTTAAATTAATAGCCGGTCGGCTATTTTTTTTGATATAATAGTTTTGAAGGTGATTTAATGGTTAAAATTGACTTAGCAAAAATAGATAATGAGATCTTTAATAAAAATATAAAGAGAAAAGAAGAAATTGATGAGAAGTTTAATAATAGTAAGATGATTGGGTGGACTAGGGATGTAGATAAAAAACTAGTTTCAACTATTTTAGAACTTAGAGATGAGATAAAAAATAATTCTGACTGTTTAGTTGTTATTGGAATAGGGGGCTCTTATTTAGGAAGTTGTGCCTTAAATAGATTGTTTAATGGTTATTATAAAGATAAGTTTAGAGTAATATATTTGGGTAATAATTTATCTAGTGGATATATAAGTGAGACTTTGGAATATTTAAAAGACAAGAATTTTTATGTTAATGTTATTAGTAAGACTGGTACTACGATGGAAGTAGATATTAATTATCAATTAGTTAAAGAATTAATGCAGAGTAAATATAGTTTAGAAGAGATGAAGAAGAGAATAATTATTACTACTAATAGTGATACTGGTAAGTTAAGAGAAGAAGTTAGAGAGTATGGATATAGATCGTTTATAATAGATAATGATATAGGAGGAAGATATTCATTAATAACAGCAGGACATTTATTACCAATGGCATTTTCTTTAGATATAAAAAAGTTAATTATGGGTTATAGAGAAGGACTTAATACTTTAAAAGATATGGCTTATACTTATGCTTGTAGTAGAAGAAGTTTATTTGAAATGGGAAAATATATAGAAAATTATTCAGTGTATGAAGAGAAGTTTAATTATTATTTAGAATGGTTAAAACAATTATTTGGAGAGACTGAAGGCAAGGATAAAAAGGGTATATTTCCAGTTTCTACGATAGGTACAAGGGATTTACATTCATTAGGACAATTTATACAAGAGGGAAATCCGATTATATTTGAGACGTTTATTAAGATTTTAGATGTTACTGATTTTAAATATAAGAGTAGGAGACTTGATGATATAAATAATTTAGTTTTAGATTCAGTAGTGTTAGCCCATTCTTCGCATAATACTTTTTGTAATGTTATAACTATAGATAAGATAAATGAAGAAAATATTGGTAAATTAAGTGCATTTTTTATGATGAGTGCAGCATATTCAGGATATTTATTCGATGTAGAGCCTTTTAATCAACCAGGAGTAGATGTTTATAAAAATCTAGTTAGAAATAAGTTAGGAGAAGAATAAGATGAAGAAGAAATATTTAATTATTATAAGTATACTTCTATTAATATTTCTTAGTATGTTAGGAGTAGTCTTATTTGATAAGAATCTTGTTTTTGATAGTAGTATTTATGAGGCTTTAATAGGAATTAGATGTAGTTTTTTAGATAAGTTTTTTAAAACAATTACTTGGTTTGGTAATCCAGTAACAATAGTTGGAGTAGTAGTTATATTTATTGTTATATTTAGAAATAAAGATAGTTTATTATTAACTATATCAGCGTTGGATTCAGTAATAGTAAATACAATAATTAAACATATAGTTAGGCGAGATAGACCTAATATATTAAGACTTGTTAGTGAGAGTGGATATTCATTTCCATCAGGACATGCGATGATATCAGTTTGTGTATATGGATTTTTATTCTACTTAGCAATGGTTAGAATAAAGAATAAATATTTAAGATGGGTAAGTTGTTTTGTACTGGGATTTTTAATACTTGGAATTGGAATCAGTAGAATATATGTTGGAGTACATTATGCATCAGATATAATAGCAGGATATGCTTTAGCAGGGATAGAGATAATTTTATTAATACAATGTGAAGATTTAATTAAACGTAAGGGGAAATAGGATATGTATAAATTATTAGTTAGTGATTTTGATGGGACTTTAGTAGGAGAAGAATTGGCAATAAGTTTTCCAGTAGTTTTAGCAATAGATAAAATAAGAAGAGAGAAAAAAGTATTATTTACGATTGCGACTAGTAGATGTTTAGGAGATATACTTTATTATAATAGAGACTTTTCATTTTTAGATTATGTAGTTGCTTCTAATGGGGCGGTTGTATATGATGTTAATAAAGAGAAGATATTATTTAAGAAGAGTGTTTTGGTTTCTAATGTTAAGAGAATTTATAATACCTTTAAAGATTATGATATATATGCTTGTAGAAAAGATAGGAAGTTTAGACTTGTTAATTTAGAAGATATAAAAGATATATATAAATTAGAAATAGTATGTAAGAGCGATACAGATAGAGAAGAAGTTATTTCTAGATTAGATAAGTTGAATTTAAAAATTACTTATACAAAGAATTATATTAATAGTACATATTATGTAGATATAGTACATGAAGAAATAAATAAATTTACGGGAGTAGAAGTTATTTGTAATAAGAAAAAGATAGATACTAGAGATGTTATTTCTGTAGGAGATTCAGATAACGATATAGAATTAGTTAGAGATAGTGGATATGGTGTTTCTACAAGTAAAGGAATAAAAGAAGTAAAAGAAGTTTCTAAGGAAGTTATGACTAATAGTTTGGATAAATGGATAGAGGAGAAATTTAAGTAGATTTTTCTTTGATATGACTGATAATTGTATTATAATTGTTGGTATAGGAGAGGCGGTAATATGAAAATAAAGGTTAATAAGAATGGGGAACTTTTAGATTATTTATATAATAATTTAGATATGCCTAAGAAGAAAATTAAACAATATTTGACTCATGGATCTATTTTTGTTAATAATGTTAAAGTTAGACAATATAATTATCCAGTAATTAATGGGATGGATATAGTAATAGATACTGATAGTAAGAATAAGAAAGTATTACCTTTTGAAGTTTTATTTGAAGATGATAATATTATTGTTGTTAATAAACCAGCTGGGCTTTTAACAATAGCAACAGCAAAAGAGAAAGAAAAGACTTTGTATCATATTGTTTCAGAATATTTAAAAAGTAAAGATAAAAGTGCTAGAGTATTTATAGTACATAGATTAGATAAAGAGACATCTGGTATTGTAGTACTTGCTAAAAACGAAAAGATTAAGAATCAATTACAAGAAAATTGGAATAATTATGTTAGTTTAAGAGAGTATGTGGCTGTTGTTCATGGACATTTAAAAGAAAGTGAAGGAAGAATTGTACAGAATCTAAAAGAGACTAAGACTAATTTAGTATATGTTACGAAACATGATGATGGAAAAGAAGCAATTACTAATTATAAAGTAATTAAAGATAATAGTAAGTATTCATTAGTTAGTATAAATATAGAGACTGGAAGAAAGAATCAGATAAGAGTTGCTTTTGCTAGTTTAGGTAATCCAATAGTTGGAGATAATAAATATGGAATTAAAGATAGAGAAAGTAGATTATGTTTACATGCTAATAGATTAAAGATGTATTATCCAGTAATAAAAAAAGATATTTTATTTGAGACTAGTAATCCAGTAGAATTTAAGAAATTTACGAATAAATAGGAGATATATATGAAAAAAATATTAATAGGAGTAGTTAGTGTTTTAGTAGTAGGATGTTTGATATTTATTTGGAAAGATGAATTATTTGGAAAAAGAGTAGATAATAATAGTAATAATCCTAGTAATGGAAGAGAAAATATTGTTAGTAATGATTTATTTGGGAAGTATTATAATGATGCAGAAAAGATAATGAAAGATATGTCTTTAGAAGAGAAGATAGGACAATTATTTTTAGTTAGATATGATAGTAATTTGGCTAGTAGTTGGACTAAGAATTATCATCCTGGTGGTTTTATTATGTTTGCGAAAGACTTTAATAATCAGACTAAGGATTCAATAAGAAAAGCAATAGATAATTTACAGAATATTAGTAAAATACCTTTAGTAATAGCCGTAGATGAAGAAGGGGGATATGTTACTAGAGTTAGTAGGTATACTAATTTTAGAGATAGTAAGTTTTTATCTCCAAGAAGTTATTATGAAAATGGAGGAGAAGAACTACTAGAGAAGACAGAAAAAGAGAAAGGTACATTATTACTTAATATTGGAGTTAATTTGAATTTGGCACCAGTTGCGGATGTATCTGTTAATAGTGATGATTTTATTAATATTAGAACATTTAATAGAGATGCTAAAGAGACAGCAGTGTTGATTGGGAAGATGGTTAATTATGCTAATGAAGTGGGAATTTCTTCTTCACTTAAACATTTTCCGGGATATGGAAATAATGTTGATACACATACAGGAGTTGCGATAGATGAGAGAAGTTATGAGAACTTTTTAGAGAATGATTATTTACCATTTGAAGAAGGTATTAAGAATAAAGTTCCAACAATACTTGTTTCACATAATATAATTAATTGTATAGATAGTAAGTATCCAGCAACACTAAGTAAAAAAGTAATTGATGAGTTACGAGAGAAACTTAACTTTTCAGGGATTGTTATTACAGATGACTTAGCAATGGGTGCTGTTAGTAGTTATGTAGAAGATGGAAATGCAGCAGTACTGGCGGTTAATGCTGGAGATGATTTGATTATTACATCAGATTTTGTTAAGATGTATGATGAAGTTTATCAGGCAGTTACTGATAAAAAAATAGATATGAAAACTATTGATGAGGCAGTTAGAAGAAATATTGCTTGGAAGATAGCTTATGATATGTAGGAGGATAATATGGTAATAGATGTTAAGAAATTATATGAAAAATTAGATGATTATATGGGTCATGAAGTTGTACTTCAAGGATGGATTCGTAATCATCGTAAACAAAAAGAATTTGGATTTATTGATTTTAATGATGGAACATTTTTTAAGAGTGTACAAGTAGTATATGATAATAAGTTAGAATCTTTTGAAGAGATACAAACATTACATGTAGGATGTGCAATAGAAGTAGTTGGAGAAGTTATAGAATCACCTGCAAAGGGACAAGCATTTGAAGTACAGACTAAGTCTATTAAATTACTTGGAGATTGTGGTGAGGATTATCCTATTCAACCTAAGAGACATACAAGAGAGTTTTTAAGAGAACAAGCATATCTTAGGCCTAGAACTAATTTATTTAATGCAGTATTTAGAGTTAGAAGTGTTGCGGCTTATGCAATACATAAATATTTCCAAGAGAATGGATATGTATATTTTCATGCACCTATAATCACAGCAAGTGATTGTGAGGGAGCAGGAGAAATGTTTCAAGTAACAACACTTGATTTAGATAGAGTGGCTAAACTTGGAAAAGTTGATTATAGTAAAGACTTCTTTGGTAAACAAGCAGCACTTACAGTATCAGGACAATTACAAGCAGAGACATTTGCCTTATCATATAAAAAGACATATACATTTGGACCAA
The DNA here is from genome assembly GCA_934168245.1 of uncultured Bacilli bacterium. Classification (GTDB taxonomy): domain Bacteria; phylum Bacillota_I; class Bacilli_A; order RF39; family UBA660; genus CAG-877. Next base: position 76,072 of record CAKPMY010000002.1, on the reverse strand, counting down.
CATTTAGAGCAGAGAACTCTAATACAAAGACACATGCTAATGAGTTCTGGATGATTGAACCAGAAATTGCTTTTTGTGATCTAGAAGGTGATATGGATGTTATGGAAGAGATGTTAAAGTATGTTGTTAAATATGTACTTGATAACTGTAAAGAAGAGATGGAGTTCTTTGATAGTTTTGTAGAAAAAGGTTTACTTGAGAAACTTAATAAATTAGTAACTAGTGAGTTTGTTAGAATTAGTCATGAAGAAGTTATTTCAATATTAAAGAAAGCCGATGTTAAATGGGAATTTGAACCTGAATATGGAGAAGATATTGCTAAAGAACATGAAAAATATATTACTGAATACTTTAATGGACCAGTATTTATTAAAGATTGGCCTAAAGATATTAAGGCATTCTATATGAAACAAAATCCAGATGGTAAGACAGTTGCGGCAGTTGATTTGGAAGTACCAGGTGCAGGAGAATTAATGGGTGGATCACAAAGAGAAGAAGATTATGATAAACTTGTTAAGAGAATGGATGAATTAAAAATGGATAAGGCTGGACTTGAATGGTACTTAAATTTACGTAGATTTGGTGGATGTTATCATTCAGGATTTGGTATGGGATTTGAACGTTTACTAATATATTTAACAGGAGTTGAAAATATTAGAGATGTTATACCATTCCCTAGAACTCCAGGTAACTGTGAATTTTAAAATTACAAAATTACATATTTTGTAATTTTTTTGTATAAAAAAACATTTTTCTTCCATGTTAGTAATGGGAGGAAATATTATGAAGAGATTATTATTAGGTTTATCTTTTATAGTACTTTTTATAGTTGGATGTACTAATACTATGAATACACCAACTAAACGAGTAGAAGAATTACTTGGTAAATATCAAAAGATGGATAGTGCAGTTTTGGCGCAACTAGATAATGTTATTGCGGAAGATACAACTATGACAGATGAACAGAAAAAAGAATATCGTAGTTTGATGGAAAAACAGTATCAGAACTTGTCATATAAAATTAAAGGAGAAGAAATTACAGGAGATGATGCATCAGTTGATGTAGAAATAGAAGTTTTAGATTATGCAACATCAATAAATGAATCTAGAAAGTATTATAGTGAACATAGAGATGAGTTTAAGGATGAGGATATAGATAAGACAGAGACAGTTGTAGATGATAATACTAAGTATATTGATTATAAGATTAAAGAATTAAAGAATGTTACTGATAAAAAGAAATATGATATTACATTTAATTTAACAAAAGATAAGAATAGTAATTGGAAGTTAGAAGATATTAGTGATATAGATAGACAGAAGATACATGGATTATATGAAGGATAAGACTTTCTAAGATTAGAAAGTTTTTCTATTGTAAAAAATACTTGGAGATAGTATAATATTTATTAAATAGAATAGATACTTGCGGTGCTTAACTTAGTAAAATTTTGGGGATTATAATATGAGTAAGTTTAATTTAAAGAGAGGAATAAGAGTTATTAAGAGGGCAGTTAAAGAGTGTCTTTTTTGGCTTTATCAAAATAAATTAAAAATTACTTTAGGACTTTTTTCGATATTTATTGTTGTAGTTACTGGTATTTCTATTGTGACTAAGACTAATCTTTTTATGGTTACTGTAAGAAATTTATTGGCAGGGCTTGGAATATATACAGAAGAAATACTTAATGTTGAAGTTATTTCTGATGGGTACAATAGTAATGTTCCAGGGGCATGGCATATAGATAAGTCAGCAGAATGGGTTTCTTATGGGAAGGCTAGAGTTACATTTAGTATAAATTCAGTAATTAAGACTGGAGAGAATAGCAAAGATATTATTTTAGTTTTAGATATATCAGATTCAATGTCAGGGCTAAAAATAGATAAGGCAAAGAATGATGCGAAAGAGTTAATTAGTTATTTATTGACAGATACAAATAATAGAGTTGCACTTATTACATTTAGTGATGATGCTAAAACGGTAGAGGGATTTTCGACGGATAAAGATACTTTACTTACGAAGGTTGATCAGTTAAAAACTACTGGGGCTACTAATTATAATGCGGCATTACAGAGAGTTTTAGAAGTAATGAATGGATATAAACAAGAAAATGATAGAGATGCAGTAGTACTATTTTTAACGGATGGGTATCCTTGCGTTGATACACCAAATGAAGTTGCGACATATGAAGTGTTAAAAGATAAGTATGCATTTTTAGCAATTAATGGAATTCAGTATGAAATGGGGACGGAAATAACAGAAGAGATAAAACAAGTAACAGATAAGCAATGGGTTGCGGATACAGAGACATTAAATAACGTTTTATTTGAAGCATCAGTTTCACCTATTATTTATGATGAGTTTGTTGTTAATGATTATGTTAATAAAGATTATTTTACTATTTTGACAGAGGATGATATTAAAGTTCCAAAGGGAGAAGTTACGTTAACAGAAGAAGATGGACTACAAAAAGTAAGTTGGAAGTTAGATGGAGTCTATATGACTGGTGGTAATATTAAGATGACTATCGATTTAAGTTTGAAGAGTACTTATTTGAGTGATGAAGGACTTTATCCAACTAATGATCATGAGGTAATAACTTCTAGGTTACCAGATGGGACTGATAGTAATATTACTAGTTCTAAGACTCCCGTTTTAAAAAATATTTATGAAGTTAAGTATAATACTAATACACCTGCTGGATGTAGTTTAGATAGTATTCCTAGTGAGAAGTATGCACCTTTTCAAAATGTAGAAAAGAAAAATACTGAGTTAGTTTGTGATGGGTATTTATTTAAAGGATGGGAAATGACTACTAGTGATGCAGAGAGTATTAAAAAAGTAAATGATGATGTATTTATAATGCCTCCTAGAGATGTTACAATAATGGCTACTTGGACGAAGCATGGTATAGAAAAGACTATGGATGGAACTGTTCATGAGAAATTAACCTTATATAAAGTATTAGAAGATGAGGCTAAATCCGGAGGACTAGCAAAAGAATATACAGGTAGTCATAAAGATTCAGTAGTAGATGATAGTAATAGTAAAATATATCATTATTATGCAACTACTGATGATGAAGGTACGGAAATTCAAAATAAAAATAATGTTGTGTTTGCCAATACATGTTGGCAAATGATTAGAACTACAGATACTGGAGGAGTAAAACTTCTTTATAATGGAGCAGTTGATGCAGATGGCAAGTGTGGGACTGGTAGAGCAAGTCATGTTGGATATACATCTTCTTATACTACGAGACTTGCAAGTAATTATTATTATGGAACTAGTTATACATATGATACGTCTAATAAAAAGTTTAGTTTGGCTGGTACTGTTAGTGCAGAAACTTGGAGTGATACAACTTATCAGAGTTTGCTTGGTAAATATACGTGTTTAAGTACTACAGCAGATGGCACTTGTTCAACCCTTTATTATGTTGACTCTTATTATAGTTCTGTTGCTGCTTTAACTATTTCAGTTCAAAGTGGATTAAATTATTCAGTAATAGGTAGAGGTTCATTTAACTCTACAACAGATGTTGATACGTTAGAGGGACTTGGATATATGTATAATAAAAAGTATGAGTCTGATAGTATGGATACAACAACTGAATATTATATGGACAAACTTACTAAGAGTACTTATTACTGGTTTGCAACTCGTTATACGTATAATGCTAATTCACAGAAATACGTTTTGAATAGTCCATATCAAGTGGCGGAAAGTGGACTTAGTGGCCAAACTGGGAAATATACACTTGGACAGTCGAGTAGCTCAGCAGCTTCGGCATGGGTTTATCAAATAATGGATGCGACTACGGACGATAATTATTTTTATTCATACTTAATTATGGGGAATGAAGTTCGTTATAAAAATAATTATACATATGGCGATAGTTATACGGCTAATGCGAATGGGACATATACAATAAAGAATGCAACTACCATTTCTTCGGTACAACTTATAACTAACTATACTGCTCTTAGAGGAAAATATGTATGTAAAAATGCAACTAATAATACGTGTAGTAATTTAATGCATATTACTAATACAGGATATATGGATACAAATGATTATCAGTTTTATTATTATCAGACAAATAATGCTTTTAAAATTTCTGATGGGTTTACTTATTCTAATGGTGTATATAAATTAAATGATAGTAGTAATTCTACTGTTATTTGGGATCATGATGAAGAGAGTGTTAATAAAATTAAGAAAGCACATTATACTTGTTTTAATACAACTGGAGAATGTAGTACCTTATCATATTTTTATGGAGATGGTGTGTGGGGTAGTTTATATGTTAACTTAGAAAATGGTGAAGATATAGATGATGCACTTGTTGGTATGTTAAATGCTAGTGATATTAATACTAAGGATTCGTTTATTAAAAAGATTATTGATTCTTGGTATACGGCTAATTTAAGTTCTTATACTGATTATTTAGAAGATACAGTTTTCTGTAATAATAGAAAGATACAGTCGTTAGGAGGATGGGACGCTACAAGTACCAATCTTGATGCTCTTTTGTTTACAGATCTTACTTCGACAGATTTATCTTGTCCGACAATTACAGATCAATTTAGTGTTAATAATTCGAAAGCAAAACTAAAATATCCGATTGGATTAATGAGTGTTGCGGAAATGAATTTACTAAATAACGATAATGCTCGTACTAATTTTCAAAATTATTATTTGATGACACCGATTAAAGATAGCGCTATTGGTTATGTTGTTACTAGTGGAAAAATATCAAGTAATTATTATGGTAGTTCTAGTATCACGGCACCAGGAATTAGACCGGCAATTTCTTTAGTAGCAGGAACCGAATACATAGATGGTGATGGTAGTATGGATAATCCATATGTTGTTGATGTATCTGGTGAATAAGTAAAAAGACATGATTACAATTTAGGTAATTTATGTCTTTTATTTATGGCGTTTTTTTGTTATACTTTAAGTAGAATAAAAGAGGGTGCTTTATATGATAGGTTCTATTTCAGAAATACTAGATAACCGTATATTAATTAAATTAGCAATCGATATTAATAAACAACCTAATTTAGTTGGGTTACACGTAGTTTGTGAAGATGATGTTAAAAAGATTGTAGCGGAAATAGTTAATGTTTCACAAACAGAAATGACGGCGGTTATTGTAGGAGAGTTTGGGCCTAATATGTTTATTCCTGGGGCTACTAAGAGACCTTCTTTTAAGTCTAGTATTAGGCTTGTAACGTTGGAAGAGTTGGAACTTATGCTTGGTAGTCAGAATATTGTTCCGGGTCAAACTAATTTTGGTACTAGTAATGTTTATGACGGATATAGAATTAATGTTGATTTGAATGATTTTTTTAGTAACCATTTTTCAGTACTAGGTAATTCTGGATCTGGTAAAAGTTGTACAGTTGCTTCTATATTGCAAAAATTAATGGTGGGGAATGGCGCAGTTCCTAAAAATGCTAATTTCTTTTTCTTTGATGCATTTGGAGAGTATAATACGGCTTTTTCAGGACTACATGCAGTTAATCCAGAGTTTAATTATAAATACTATACAACTAATGTTAGATCAAATGATGAGATTTTAAGAATACCAGTATGGTTACTTGATGTTGATGATATAGCATTATTGCTTGATGCAGATTCACCAATACAGTTACCAATTATTGAGAAGACTTTGAAATTAGTACCGATATTAACTGGTAGAAGTGAGGCTGTTATTAGAAAGAAAAATGACATTATAGCAAGAGCACTTCAAGATATATTACTTTCAGGTAATGATTCAACTAAGATTAGAGATCAAGTTATAGCGATACTTACAAAGTTTAATACGGCAGAGTTAAATCTAGAGAGTCAAATAATTCAACCAGGATATGTTAGAACATTTAAACAATGTTTATATGTAGATAGAACTGGTAAGATGCAAGAGATGGAACTAGTAGTTGAATTTATTAGAGGATATATAATGGATGTTGGAGAAGAAACACAAATTGCAGATATGAATCCATTTTATTCACTTGCAGATATAGAAATGGCTATGGATTTTGCACTTATTAATGAAGGTATTTTAAAGAGTAATAAAGTATTTGATTATGCTAATATATTAAGTGTTAGATTACATAGTTTAGTTAATGGAGAATATAAAGAGTTTTTCTCTTATCCTAAATATATTACAAAAGAACAATATGTAGAGAGTTTAATGTTGACTCCAGAAGGGGCTAAATGTCAGATAGTTAATTTTAATATAAACTATGTAGATGATAGAATGGCTAAAGTAATTACTAAGATAGTTTCTAGAATGTTGTTTGAGATTGCTAGTAATACAGTTCCTAGAGGTAGTAGAGCATTTCATATTATTATAGAAGAGGCTCATAGATATGTTATTAAAGATAAAGATATAGATTTGATTGGGTATAATATATTTGAAAGAATTACTAAAGAGGGACGTAAGTATGGTATATTCTTAGGATTAATTACACAAAGACCTAGTGAACTTTCAGATACATGTATTTCGCAGTGTACAAATTTTGTTATTTTAAGAACATTGCATCCTAAGGACTTGGAATATATTAAGAATATGGTTCCTAATATTTCAATAGAAATAGTACAACAATTAAAGAACTTGAAACCAGGTAATTGTATTGCTTTTGGTAATGCTTTTAAAGTACCTATTTCTATGTATATAGATTTACCTAATCCTAGACCAATGAGTAATAATGTTGATATTAATACTGTTTGGTATAAAGAGACGGCTTCTTTAGTTAATGGAATGGGTGGACTTGCTGAGATTAGTCCAATTCCTAGTAATGTAAATGTCGCAAATTAGAATAATTTAAGACTTTTATTTGTTAGATATTTATGATAGAATATTTTATAGTAATTATATTTTGATAGTGGAGGATGAGTTATGGCTTTTAATAAATTTATAGATAAATTAGTTGGCAGTGATGGAGATGGCGATCCAGAAGTAGATGGAGCAGTAGAAGAGACTTTCTATAAGACTTCAAGAGAGGCATATCATGCAGAGAATGGTATGGCTGGTAGTAAGATGATGCTTTTAGAACCAAGAGCATATTCTGAAAGTCAACAAATAGCAGATTATTTAAAGAATAGGAATGCTGTTGTTGTTAATTTAAAGAGAGTTACTCCAGATCAAGCAAAACGTATAGTAGACTTTTTATACGGTACTATTTATGCCATCGATGGTGGATTACAAAAATTAGGAGGAGGTATTTTCTTATGTACTCCTAATAATGTAAATGTAGAAGGCAAGATTAGTGATGAGGGAGTTAATAAAAATACAGGGGCTAAGGCAGGCAAAAAAGAAGAGAAGTCAGATAAAGAAGATGATGATTTTTTCTAGGAGTTTTGAATTAATATAGGGGGAATCATTTTGGAAAAGTTTAGTTATGAGACAAATGGTTACAATCGAGAAGAAGTAAATAGATTCATTAGTGATGTAATAGTTCAAACTGAGAGTATTGTTTCAAGATGTAAAAAACAAAATGAAGAGATTGAGTCATTAAAGAGAGAGCTAGAGCATTATAAGAATCTAGAGAAGACTTTGAATATGGCGATATTAAAGGCAGAAGAGACTGGCGATAATATTAAGAAGATGGCTAGAACTGAGGCTGAAATGATTATTGGAGACGCTAAAGGTAATGCGAGTAGAATAGTAAATGAGTCATTACTTAGAGCAGAAAAAATAGAGAATAAAGCAGATATCTTAGAGAGAAATTTAAAAATATTTAAACGTAAATTAAAAATAATAATGGAGCAACAGATGGCTGTTGTTGAAGAGATAGAAGTGTTGGAACTAGATCCGAAGTAGGATTTAGTTTTTTTATAAAAAGATGGAAAAATACTTTTCATTAAGATATAGTTGATTTAGAAATATATAGGTTGTATAGTGAACTTATGTATTACGGCTTTATATTTAGATGTTTGATAATATATTAGGTGGTGTAGCATATGAAAAGTGGAAATGATTTAGTTTTATTAAAAAGATATTTGTCAAGTATTGATATGGAGAATGTAGAGACAAAGTCTCTTTGAAATTATAAGAGTGCTGTTTTGGTGTGTTTAGATGCTACTTTGTCTATAAATAGAAAATATTATACTTTTGTTGTTCCTAGAATTACGTATTTTCAAAATAAATATCCAAATATATTGAAACTTGATGAGTTAGTAGAATTGATAAATACTGTTGGTGTCCAAAATTTTAGTGAGTGTTGGAATTATAATCATCCAGAAAGAGTTAGGATATTACATGATTTGTGTAATAGATTAATTGAAATCTCGAATTTATATGAAGGAGATGATGAATTAATTTCCCTTAGAAAATGGGCAAATGATACTAGAGTTCTTGATTATGATAAGTTTGGTGTTAAGGGTATTGGATTTGCAACATATCAATATATTAGAATGCTTTTGGGAGCTAATACGGTTAAACCAGATGTACATATTAAAAATAAAATATCAGAAATAGTTGGAAGAAAAGTTAATGATAAGTATGCAGTTCAATTATTTGAAAGTGCTTGTGGAGATTTGAAGTTAAATATAGCTGATGTTGAACATTATATATGGAACGAAAATGCTAATAACTCTGAAGAATTTAATATGGTATGGGAAGATAATAGGTGGGTTGAAAGTTAAGGATAGTTATGAAGTAATATAAGTATTGTTTTAGAACTAGATTCGAAGTAGAATTTAGTTTTTTCTTGAAAAAAAATGTGGAGTGTGATATGCTGTTAGCGAGTTCTTTAGAGGGACTCATGTGATTTAAACAATTTATATGAGAGGAATCCTATTAAAGATTGTAGGGAATGAAACCTTATGATTGAAAAATACACGAATGGGTTTGTGATTAAAAAGATATAGGAGGCTCATATGATAGAAAGTTGTAAAGACTATTTAAGTCACATAGAACAAACGAGTTTTAATGAGATACTTTTTTCATTTATTGATGAGAGTGGTCATAAAGATTCGGAAATTTATAAAAAGGGAGATATAGATAGAAAGTTATTTTCTAAGATAAGATGTGATAGTGAGTATATTCCTCGTAGAAATGTAATTATAAAATTATGTTTGGCTTTAAGATTAGAAAGAAATGATTTTAATAAATTATTAAACTCTGCTGGATATTCTTTAAGTAATAGTAGATTTGATCAAGTTATATCTTACTGCTTAGATAATAAAATTTATGACTTAGGTCAAGTAAATAATTATCTATTCACTTTTTGTAGCGCCTCATTGTAGGTGTTTTTTTTGTCGCTTTTTTCGCGACCTTTTTTTATTTATTTTGGTATATACTTAAATCACACAAAGGGAAAAGACACGAACAGCCTAATAGAAAAAAGAGGATATTAAGTAATTAATAGTTAGATGTGTCTTGGAAGAAAGCCATATACAGCAAATAAAATTTTGAGGGTTAGAATGCGCTGGACATAAAATTTGCGGAGAACTTTCCAGTATTTAGAGGGATCCGTTGTGGCTTGAATATGAGAAGTGGAGGCAATACTTATGAAATTATTAGAAGGAATGATGAAGAAAAGTACAATTATTAATACTAAAGGATCAGAGTATTATAGAACAACATATGATAGTAATTTAGATGTTTTTACAATGCTTAGTAGATATAATTCTACAGATGAGATGATTAGATTATTTAATAGTGCTTTAATGGAAGATGAAGACTTAGCACTTGCTAATTTACTTTATGTATTAGATATTAGAGGTGGTAAGGGAGAAAGAAAAATATTTAAGACTATTTTTAGAGAATTATGTATTAATCATCCTACTAGTGCTTTAAGAGTATTACCTTTTATTAGTGAGTTAGGTAGATATGATTACATTTTAGAAGGAATAGATACTTCTATAAATGATGAAGTTATATCTTTGATTAAAGAACAATTAGAAATTGACTTAGAAAGTAGTAATCCATCATTATTAGCAAAATGGTTACCAAGTCATAGAACTCATGGTGTTAATAATAGTCTTGCTAAAAAGATTATGAAGGGATTAGGTATTTCAGAAAAAGAATATAGAAAGACTTTAGCCAAGTTAAGGGATAAACTTAATATAGTAGAGAAGAATTTAACTGATAAGAAATATGAAAATATTGATTTTAGTAAGGTACCTACTAAGGCTTTAATGAAGTATAGAAATGCTTATATGAAGAGAATGGCTTTAGAGTATTCTCTGTATAAGGAACAAGTAAAAGAAGGAAATAAAAAGATTAATACAGAAGGGTTATTGGCATATGAGATTGTTAAAGACTTATTATTTGGAGCAAATTTAGATGATGAGTTATATGATTTGATGTGGAATAATCAGAAAGATGTATTAAAGGGTTGTTCAACTAATGTTTTAGTTATGGCCGATACGTCTGGATCTATGACTTGTTGTGGTTGTATACCTTATGCTACAGCAGTAGGTCTTGCGATATATACAGCAGAGAGAAATACAGGTTTTTTTAAGAATCATTTTATGACTTTTTCAAGAAAACCTTATTTATGCGAAGTAAAGGGAGAGAATATAAGAGAAAAAGTATATAATGTTCCTTGTTATGTAGAAAATACAGATATAGATAAAGCAATGGAATTAATACTTGAAGTAGCCAAAGAAAATAAATTAGAACAGGAAGAATTACCAAGTCATTTATTAATTATTTCAGATATGGAATTTGATAAAGGAGTTTATTCAGAAAATGGTACTAATTTAGAAGGCTGGAGAGAAGCATTTAAAAGTGAAGGCTATAAATTACCAAAAATTATATTTTGGAATGTTGCTGGTAGAATTTCTGGAGTTCCTACAACTAAGTTTGATAGTGATGTAGCGATGGTTACTGGTTTTTCTACTAATATCTTAGAGAATCTTTTAACAATAGAGGAATATACACCTAGTAATGTAATGTTAGAAAAGTTAGCAATTTATCTTGAGATGCTTAAAAAATGACAAGAAGTAAAAAAACTATATAGTTAAAGTAAGAAAGGATGAGGCAGGATGCGCGATTTAAAAATATTTACAGATAATATTGATGAAAAAGCCGTTAATCAAATAGATTTATTATTAGAGCAAGAGGCTTTTAAAAATAGTAAAATAAGAATAATGCCAGATGTACATGCTGGTAAAGGGTGTGTAATTGGCTTTACAGGTGATTTGGGAGATAAAGTTATTCCAAATATAGTTGGGGTAGATATTGGCTGTGGAATGTTTTGTGCTAACTTGGGAAAAGTAGAGATAGATTTTAAAAAGTTAGATGAATTTATTAATAATAGTATACCAAGTGGGATGAATGTTAACGATACTAAAATAGCCGATTTTGACCTTAAACAATTATATTGTTATGATGATTTAATACATAATCAATGGATCGAAAATTCAATAGGTTCATTGGGTGGAGGAAATCATTTCATCGAAGTAGACGTTGCAGATGATGGAGATAAATATTTAGTAATCCATTCTGGATCTAGAAATTTAGGAGTACAAGTTGCTAACTACTATCAAGATTTAGCAGATAAGATTTGTAATCATGATTTATTAGAATATTACCGAAGAAAAGATGAAGTATTAAAAACATATAAAGAATTGGGTAAGGAACAAGAGATACAAGAGACATTAGTTTTATTAAAGAAAGAAATGGAAGAGAATAAAAATAAAATTCCATATGAATTAGCCTATTTAGAAGGTGAACAACGAGAGGCTTATTTACACGATATGAAATTATGCCAAGAGTTTGCTGTTTTAAATAGATATACTATGGCAAAAAGAATTGCTGAATATATGGGATGGAGTATTAATAATTACTTTGAATCTGTTCATAATTATATATCTTTTGAAGATAATATAGTAAGAAAAGGAGCCATTTCTGCGAAGAAGGGAGAACAAGTAATTATCCCAATTAATATGAGAGATGGTTGTATTATTGGTAAAGGTATAGGTAATTTAGATTGGAATAATTCGGCACCACATGGAGCAGGAAGAGTTATGTCTAGAGCGAAGGCTATGGAGATAATTGATTTAGAAGAGTACAAGAAGTCAATGGCAAATATTTATACAACTTCAGTAACAGAAGAGACTAAAGATGAAGCACCTTTTGCCTATAAGTCTATTGAAGAAATATTAGAACATATTATTCCAACAGTAGAAGTTATAAAAATAATTAAACCAGTATATAACTTTAAGGCCGTAGAAGCAGTACCAAGCTGGAAGAAGTAATAAGTATATATAGATATAGATATAGATAATTTAAGTCATCAGAGTGATGACTTTTTTGATTGATTTACATTTAGTTTGAAAAAATTAGGAGTTGTGGTATAATATGAAACACGTTGGAGGAGTTAGACTATGAATAAGAGAATTATTACGGATAGTACTTTAAGTAAATCAATGGTTATTTCTAATGGGGAGTTTGCTAGAGTTTATAGACTTAAAGATGGGAGTATTTTAAAAGTATTTGATCCAGCAGTTTTACGTATATTTAAAGAGATTGGTGTTGACTTAGAACTTAAAATTTTAGATGCTAAAAGAATGCCTAATGCGAAAGAAATTTTAATTCCAACAGCAGCGGCTTATAAAAATAATACTTTTGTTGGATATATGATGCCTTGTGCTAGAGGTGTTAATTATAATAAAATCGATAATGATTTGAGTTTTAGGGATAGAGAAGATTTATGGGCTTATGCTAAAAGACATAATAGTATAGAGAATGTGTTAGTAAGAGCAGAAGATGTAATTTTTCCAGATTTGTGTACTTGTGATAATATATTTATAGATGAGAATGGAAGAGTTCAATTTATAGATTATGATGGCTTACAAGTAGGAAAACATCAGTCTTATGTAATGTCTGGAGCATTAGGAAATCAGATACAGTACTATACACCAAAGTATAGAACAGGAGACTTATTTAATAAGAATTTAGATAAGAAAAGTTCAATCTTTTTATATTTTGTTTCGGCTTTTAATGTTAATTTAGAAAAAATAGGGTGTACTAATCCATTTACTGGGATGAGAGTTACACTAGATTCACTTTTTAAAGAGATTAATTTAGATGATCCAGATGTTTGTCATAAAGTTTGGAAATTATTTCAACAAAGTGAAGATAATGACTTTTTAAGAGATGACGTTTTTAGAATGGCTGAAAAATATGATATGAAGATAGTTGGAAGAAGAAAAGATGGAGTATGTATAAAGAGACTTATCAAAAAATAGGACTTGTAAAAAGTAAAAGATTATGCTATATTAATTTGGAAAGCAAGTGCGAAAGACGTAATATTAATGGATATTTAGAGAGCTCATGGTTAGGTGGAAATGAGTTTGAAGTTAATATTAAGATCACTTTCAAGTTGTGATTTATGGATAAGATAAATACGGTGACGCGTTATAGTAGATAAGATAAGTTTTTTATTTTAAACTTATAAATTAAGGTGGTACCACGACTAATTCGTCCTTATGGATGGATTGGTCGTTTTTATTTATTTGTGAAAGGATGTGGTTTATATAATTATTAACATTATTTTATTAGTAGTTGGATTTATAGTACTAATAAAAGGTGCCGATATATTTGTAGATGGTGTTAGTAATGTAGCCAGAAACTTTAAAGTATCTAAGATGTTAATTGGACTTACAATAGTAGCATTTGGAACAAGTACACCGGAATTTGCCGTTAGTGTTAAAGGTTTACTTTCAGGATCATTTGATATAGTACTTGGTAATGTTATAGGAAGTAATATTTTAAATATACTTTTAATACTGGGAGTGGCGGCAGTGATACATCCTTTAGTAGTTAAAAATAATACAGTAAAAAAAGAATTACCAATAACCTTACTTATAACAACATTATTTGCGGTACTTCTTTTAGATAATATATTTGATAAGAAGATGGTAAATAATTTTACAAGAGGAGATGGAATTGTCTTAATACTTTGCTTCTTAGTGTTTATTTATTATTTAATTACATTAATGAGAAATAAAGTAGAAGATGAAAAGGATGAAGAAGTTTGGAAATTATCTAAATCTATACTATTTACAGTACTTGGATTAGTTATGATTATAGTAGGAAGTAACTTTGTAGTTGATTCAGCAAGTGTTTTAGCTAAAGAAATTGGGATAAGTGAGAGAATAATTAGTTTAACAATTATTGCACTTGGTACAAGTTTACCAGAGTTAGTTACTTCAGTTATGGCTACTAAGAAAGGTGAATATGATATAGCGATAGGTAATGTAGTAGGTAGTAATATATTTAATATAGGAATAGTTATAGGATTACCTGTTGCGATACTAGGAGGAATTAGTAAGATTGCTTTTAGTTATATTGATTTAATAGTAATGATTGGTACGGCTTTATTACTATTTATATTTTCAAGAAATGATTATAAAATTAAGAAAAGTGAAGGAATAGCATTTTTAGTAATATTTGTAATTTATTATAGTTATGTTATTTTAGGATAGGAGGAATAATTTATGAAATTTAAAAAGTTAGAACAAGGATCTATCAATTCTGTTGAGACTAAGATCTCTGAAGAATGGGAAAAGATGGATATATTAGAAAAAACTATTAAAAATCGTAAGGGTCATGAAAACTTTGTTTTCTATGATGGACCAGCAACAGCGAATGGTATGCCTGGAATTCATCATATGATGGCTAAATTATTAAAAGATACAATTTGTAAATATAAGACAATGCAAGGATATCGTGTTGTTAGAAAAGTAGGTTGGGATACTCATGGATTACCAGTAGAAGTTCAAGTAGAAAAAGAATTAGGATTCCATGATAAGAGTGATATTGAAAAGTATGGTATTAAAGAATTTAACCAAAAATGTAGAGAGAGTGTTTGGACTAATGAAAAAGCATTTTCTAAATTTACTAGAGAAATGGGACAATTCATTGATTTAAAACATCCTTATGTTACATATGATAATAATTATATTGAGACTGAATGGTGGATTTTAAAGAAAATATTTGATGAAGGTTATATCTATGATGGATTAAAGATTGTACCTTGGTGTCCTAGATGTGGAACAGGACTTGCGACACATGAAGTTGCTCAAGGATATAAAGAAATTACAGTTAATTCAGTATATGTTCCTTTTAAATTAAAGAGTCAAGAGAATACTTATTTCTTAGTTTGGACTACAACACCTTGGACTTTAATGGCTAATGTGGCTTTATGTGTTAATCCTAATGAGACTTATGTTAAATGTTTATCTAAGGGATATAACTTTATTATTGCTAAACCTTTAGCAGATAAAGTATTAGGAGAAGGATATGAAGTAGTTGAAGAATATAAAGGTAGTGATTTAGAGTATTTAGAGTATGAACAATTATTACCATTCTTAAAAGTAGATAAAAAGGCTTTCTTTGTTACATGTGATACTTATGTAACTATGGAAGATGGTACTGGTATCGTACATATGGCTCCAGCCTTTGGACAAGATGACTATGAAGTAGGATTAAGATATGAATTACCATTATTAAATCCAGTAGGAGAAGATGGTTGCTATACAGAAGGTCCTTGGAAAGGCAGATTAGTTGTTGATCCAGAACTAGAACTTGAAATCATTAAATATCTAGCAAGTGAAGATAAACTATTCAAAAAACAAAAGATGTTACATAATTATCCACATTGTTGGAGATGTAAAACTCCGTTAGTTTATTATTCAAAACCATCATTATATATTAAAACAACAGCTAAGAAACAAGAGATTATTGCTGAAAATAAAAAAGTTCATTGGCATCCAGAATTTGTTGGTGAAAAAAGATTTGGTAACTGGCTAGAAGATATGAATGATTGGGCTATTTCTCGTAATAGATATTGGGGTACACCAATTCCTTTATGGAGATGTAGTTGTGGACATGATATTATGATTGGTTCTAGAAAAGAACTAAGAGAAAAAGCAATAGAAGAAGTAGGAGAAGATATTGAATTACATAGACCATATGTAGATGATATTCATATTAAATGTCCTAAATGTGGAAAGACTATGAGTCGTGTTAAAGATGTTATCGATTGTTGGTTTGATTCAGGAGCAATGCCTTTTGCACAATATCATTATCCATTTGAAAATAAAAAATTATGGGAAGAACAATTCCCAGCAGACTTCATTAGTGAAGGAATTGATCAGACTAGAGGATGGTTCTATTCATTACTAGTAGTTTCAGTATTTGTTACAGGAGTTAGTCCTTATAAAAATGTATTAGTAAACGATTTATTATTAGATAAATATGGACAAAAGATGCATAAGTCTAAAGGAAATGCGATTAGTCCATTTGAAACTATGGAGAAAAATGGAGCAGATACAGTAAGATTTTATATGTTATATGCTTCTCCAGTATGGACACCATTAAAGTTTGATGAAGATGGCTTAAAAGAAATTTATTCAAAATATATTTCAACATTAAAAAATGCATACTCATTCTTTGAAATGTATGCTAATGCAGATAATATTGATCCAAGAGAATATGATATTCCAGTTAAAGATAGAGATTTAATGGATAAATGGTTACTTTCTAAACTTAACAATTTAATTAAGAAAGTAAATGAAGCATATCAAGAATATGACTTAAATAAGGCTGCTAAAGCGATTGTTCCATTCTTAAATGATGATTTATCTAACTGGTATATTAGAGGAAATCGTAGACGTTTCTGGGATAGTGAGTTGACAGAGTCTAAGAAGAGTGTATATTTAACTACATATGAAGTATTACTAGCATTATGTAAATTATGTGCACCAATGACTCCATTCATTACAGAAGAAATTTATCAAAAATTAACTGGTAAAAAGTCAGTACATTTAGAAGATTTCCCAGTAGAAAATACAGATTTAATTAATAGTACAATAGAAGAGAGAATGGACTTAGTAAGAGATATTTGTTCATTAGGTAGATTTGCTAGAGAAGAAGTTAATATAAAAGTACGTCAACCAATTAAGAGTTTGATCTTACCAAAGAGTGATCAAATGATTATAGGAGATTTATTACCAGTAATTCAAGAAGAGTTAAATGTAAAAGAAGTAGTATTTAAAGAAGATATGACTGATTACTTAGAGTATATAGTTAAACCTAACTTTAAAGTACTTGGTAAGACATTAGGACCAAAAGTAAAAGAATTACAAGAAGTACTTAGTAAACTTACAAGTAAAGAGATTGCTGAAATTAATGAAAATGGTCTTACTGTTAAGTTAGCAGGAGAAGACTTTAATATTACTAGTGATATGGTATTAATTTCATTAAAACAAAAAGAAGGATATACTTCTAGTAGTAATAGTCGTACATGTATTGTACTTGATACTGAACTTACAGAAGAATTAATCTTAGAAGGACTTGCTCGTGAATTTGTACGTAAAGTACAAAGTTTAAGAAAAGAAGCAGACTTTGTAATTACAGATCATATTAAAGTATATTATAATGGTACAGAGGCTGTTGATGAGATGCTTAATATGTATAAAGATTATGTAATGGGTGAAGTATTAGGAGATGAATTAATTAAAGATGTTAGTTTAACAGATAGTTATGAATTAAATGATGAGAAAGTTGCAATAAGAGTAGAAAGAGTTTAAGAGTTAAAAATTAAACTCTTTTTCCTTGTAGATAAAAGTTAATTATAGTAAAATTAGTATGAGAAAGGGTGTTGGATTATGAGAAATGAAGAGTTTATAGAATTACGTAATAAGTTTTTATTAGGAGTTTTAGTGGCTTTAATTATAACAATTCCTTTTTTGTTACTTTTTATTAGACAGTATAAGGCTAATAAATCTTCAGTATTAGAGGCATATAGTAATAAGAAGACATTTACTGTTTTAATTTATAAGAGTAGTGATTGTAGTAAATGTAAGATGATTAGAAGTAAGTTAGATAGTTTAGATGTTTATTATTTAGAGTATGATTTGGATAAGGCAGTAGGAAAAGAAACTTTACTTAAAAGAGTTGGTGTTAGTGAGAAAGATTTAATAATACCGGCACTTGTATATGTAAAAAATGGAGAGAGTATAGTTAGATCTTTAGAGATAGATGATGAAGAGAGTATAGATGAATTTGTAAATTATAGTAAGACGGCTTAGGAGTGTGATAAGATGAGTAAAGGTGTAGCATTAGTTACTGGTAGTAATAGAGGGATTGGAAGAAGTACAATAGAGGAGTTTGCTAAAGCGGGATTAGATGTAGTTATTAATTATTGTCATCATGAAGATGAGGCTTTGGAGTTAGAGAAGTATATTAGAGATAATTATGATGTCGATGTAATGGTTGTTAAATGTGATGTATCAAAAGAAGAAGAAGTGGAAGAGATGGTTAATAGTGTAGTTGATCATTTTGGAAGAATTGATATTTTAGTAAATAATGCTAGTGTATGTAGAGATAGTTTACTTTTGGATAAATCAGTTAAAGAGTTTAGAAGAGTAGTGGATGTTAATTTGATTGGGACTTATTTATGTAGTAAGTATGTTGGTAGAGTAATGCTTGATTTAAAAAAGGGAAAGATTATTAATATTTCTTCTACTAATGCTATTGATACTTATTATCCAGAGAGTTGTGATTATGATGCTTCTAAGGCAGGAGTTATTTCTTTGACACATAATTTTGCGAGAGAGTTTGCTCCATTTATTTATGTTAATTGTATTTGTCCAGGATGGGTTAAAACTGATATGAATAAAGATTTGTCAATGGATCAGGTTAATGAAGAGAAGAAAAAGATATTATTAGGTAGATTTGCAGAAGCTGAAGAGATTGCGAAAGTAGTTTTGTTTTTAGCAAGTTCTAAGGCTAATTATATAAATGATTCTATAATTAGAGTTGATGGTGGTAAATATAATAATTAGGAGGGCTTATGTATAGTAATTTAGGTATTTCAGAAGAGGTTTTAAAGTTAGTTAATAAGTGTGAAGAGGAGTGTAAGGAGCAATTTAGAGAGATAGATGATGCTTGTTGTTTTAATAGTTTAAAAGTGCTTGCTAGTTTTCATAGAAATAAGATTAGTGAAGTTCATTTTAATGGTACTACTGGGTATGGTTATAATGATTTAGGAAGAGATGTTATAGAAGATGTTTTTAAGGATGTTTTAGGGTGTGAAGATGCTTTAGTTAGAGGACAATTTATATCTGGAACGCATGCTTTAACAGTTTGTTTCTTTGGATTATTAAGACCAGGAGACTTGTTACTTAGTATTGCTGGTAAGCCATATGATACTTTAGATGAAGTTATTGGTATTAGAGATAATCCTAGTTCTTTAAAGAGTTTTTGTGTTAAGTATGAACAAATTGACTTAGTTAATGATGATTTTGATTATGAGAAGATTAGTGAGTTTATTAGGAATAATAAAGTTAAGGTAGTAGAGATTCAAAGAAGTAAGGGATATTCTACTAGAAAAAGTTTATCTTTAGAGAAGTTAGGGAAGGTTATTAAGTTAATTAAGAATATTGATAAAGATGTAATTATAATGGTTGATAACTGTTACTGTGAATTTGTTAGTGAGACTGAGCCTTCTAGTGTAGGGGCTGATATACTTGTTGGTTCTTTAATTAAGAATTTAGGTGGAGGTATTGCTTCTAATGGAGCATATATTGCTGGTAGACGTGATTTAGTTAGTCTTTGTGCGGAGAGGTTGACTGTTCCTGGATGTGGGAAAGAAGTTGGACCTAGTATGAATATGAATAAGCAATTTTTACAAGGTTTATATATGGCACCTAGTGTAGTTGCTTCTTCATTAAAGACTGCTGTTCTTACAAGTAGAGTTATGAGTGAGTTAGGGTATGATGTTGAGCCTAAGTATAATGAAGAGCGAGTAGATATTGTACAAAATATTATATTTAGAGATCCGGATAAGTTAATTGAGTTTACGAGAGGTATACAGGAGGCTTCAGCCATTGATTCTAATGCAGTAGTTGAACCTAGTGATATGCCAGGATATGATAGTCAAGTCGTGATGGCATCTGGATCATTTACACAAGGCTCTTCGATAGAACTTTCTTGTGATGGACCAGTTAGAGAGCCATATATTGCTTATATGCAAGGAGGGCTTACTTATCAGTATGGTAAGTTAGGATTAATGAGAGCAGTAACAAGGCTTTTGAAGAAGTAGAATAGATAGGAGTAAATTAGTATGAGTATTGATGAATTTTCTAATTATTTTGAAATGGGTTTATTGGTTTCAGTTGTAATTGTTTTGATAGGAATGGCAGGTTGTTTTAAGAAGGCTGGTGAGTTTTGGTGGAAGGCTTTTATACCGTTTTATAATATATTTGTTCTTTGTGATTTAATTGGAGTTTCTTATGTTTGGATATTTGTTTTCTTTGTTGTTTTAAATCCATTTTCCTTTCTTTTCTTGAGTTTAATAATGGGAGCGAGTTATCTTTTATTACTCTATTTCTTCATTTTGATGAATGTTAGTGTCGCAAAAAGTTTTGGTAAATCGACAGTGTATGCAGTTGGACTTTTCTTTTTAGCACCAGTATTTTGGCTTATGCTAGGTTTTTCTAAATCTACAAAATATGCTGGAGTTAAACCTATGAATGATATTTTTGCTGGTATTGGATCAAAGAATAAAAATGGTAATAATGTGAGTAATAACACAGGTAATAATATTGGTAATAATGTGAAAAATGAAAAGAACTTTTGTAAGTATTGTGGAAGTAAGATTAGTAGTGATGCTAGATACTGTTCTAATTGTGGACAAGATATTCAGTAAGGGTAAAGTATGAAATGTGAGTTTCGTACTTTTTTGTTTTTGATTGAGAATTTTTGGCGATTATGTTATTATTTTTATAGGAATAGAGTAGTGGAGTTGTGTATTATGGATAAGAAAAATAATAAAGGTTTTACTTTGATAGAGATTTTAGCGGCTGTTACAATACTTGCTATTATTTCTACTGTAGTAGTTGTGTCGGTTGTTAGATATATTAATAAATCTAGAAATAGTGTTTATGAAACTATGGAGAAGAGTATTTGTGATGCGGCTAGTAACTATGTTATAAATGAAAATTTGGAAACGGAAGTTACTGAAGCAGGTGATGAGGGAATTACTTATGAAGGTAAGAAACTTATGGCTGATAAATATTTAGAAGATTTAACTGATCCTAGAAATAAGAAAAAGAATTGTAAGGCTAGTGTTAATATAAAAGTATTAAATAGTGATGATTCGGAAATGGGTATATCTGAATATGCTTATAATGTAAAATTAAAATGTTCTAGATATAGTTCAACAGTTGATTTTACTCAAGGATGTGCGGTTAAGAATAGAACGGTTGAAAATACTCCTGATGATACTGATGATGATCCTATTGCTCCGGATATTCCTGATCCATCTAATCCAGCAGCAGATAACACATTGTTGTATAATATCGTTGCGAATGAAACCAAGGGATTGGATACTGATGTTAGTTTTAAATTTGCACCTACTGTTGCTAATTCTGGAGTTTATACAAGAGTTGGTACTGAAACTGGGCAATATCCTGTTCATTATTATCGTGGTATTATAGATAACAATAATGTGTTGTTCGCTGACTTTTGTTGGAAAATGGTTAGAACTACTGATACTGGTGGAGTAAAACTAATTTATAATGGGGTACCAAGTTCAGATAATAGTTGTAATAATACTCGTGCAAAGAGTCAAATAGGTACAAGTTCTTTCAATTTTAAAACTTCTTCACCTGCTGATGTTGGGTATATGTTTGGTGTGAGGTATGAATATAATACTTATGAACCTATTACTATAGACTTGTTGAGTGTGTTTGATTCTTCTTCTAACACTAACTATTATGGTACTTCTGTAAAATATTCAAATGGAAGATATACTTTAGTAAATGCTTCACGTAAAAATTGGTCTAATGACTTTAATAAGTTAGTAGGATATTATACTTGTAGAAGTTCTTCAACTACTTGTACAACTGTTTATTATATTGTTGGAGGAAATAATATTAATCAGTATTCTATACCTTTATCTGGTGGAGTGACGGATCCTGCTACTCAAACTATAACTTTAGGTAAAAAAGCAAGTGATAATGGAGATGGAACTTATAGTTTAAATGAAATTGTAACTGTAGAAAAAAGTGCGTGGTATTCCACCCATAATATGTATAAAGGTTATTATATTTGCAGAGATTTGACAAGTACGACTTGTGAAAATAAAAATATAATTACAGCAACTGGTGATTATAAAGTAACCTATGATAGAACCTTTAATTATATTTATGGTAACGATGTTACTTGGAATGGAACAAAATATACTTTAATTGATACAGTTACGTCTACAAATTTTTGGGCAACTGATAGAAATACACTTGCAAAAAAATATCATTATACATGTTTTAATACTACTGGCGAATGTACTGATGTTTATTATATTCATTACTTTGGTGATCTTTCAAGTATTTGGTATTTAACATTAACATCTGGTAAAAACATAGAAATGGCAAAAGAGGCAATGTTTGCTAATACTAATTCTTCTGAGATAAAACAAAAAATTGATACTTGGTATGCTTCGAATATGGTGGCCTATACTGAGAAATTAGAGGATACAATTTGGTGTAATGATCGGACTTTTTCTTCTGGCTCTTTGGTTGGTAAAGATATGGATTCTGGCACTAAGGTTTCTTCTTTTGGCTCTTACAGTAGGGTTTACACAACTTATAATTTAAGTCTTGTGTGTCCTAATAGTTTTAGAGATGGTTTTTCTGTATCGACTACTTCCGGAGGAAATGGTGCTTTAATTTATCCTATTGGCTTATTAACTGCTGATGAAGTTAAACTGGCCGGCGGAGGAGTCTTAGGAAGTTTTAATGTCTATCTCAATACACGTGTAGATTATTGGCTTTTGTCACCTTATGATTTTTATTATATAAATACTCGTGGTTTTGGTGCTAGTGATATTGGCTTTTCCCCTATATTACATGCGGCTACAAGAGGTGTACGACCTGCCATATCTGTTGCCTATGGTGCTAGAGCCATTTCTGGAGACGGTACTGTTAACAATCCATACATTGTTGAGTAATTATAACTATGGTTCTAATCACAGTCACAAATATAAACATAAACATAATCATAGTCATAGTCATAGTCAAACTTAACAATACCCGTTTATTTATAAGAATATGGAATATTTTTCATATTCTTTTTTTGGATTCATATAATTTATTAGAACGAGGAGGAATTCATGTTATGAGTAAACAAAGTCTATGGTTTTTAACATTATTTAGTTTAATACTTGTACTTAGTGTATACTATATTACAATGCCTAATGATCTATTGGTATCTAATAAAAATACTGATAAAAATGTAGAAGAGAAGACTAATAATACTACTAAGATAGAAGAGACATCATCATTAGTGGCGATGAGAGTTAGTTTAGAAGAAGAAAGACAGAATGAGATGGATGTGTTACAGGAGTTATTAACAAATGATAAGAGTACATCAGAAGAGAAGAATAATGCTTATGAACAACTTAAATATTTAAATGAATTACAAGGTAAGGAAGAAGCAATAGAAAAAGAGATAAAGAAAACATATGATAATAATTGTTTTGTTAAGATAGATAATAGTAATGCTAATGTAGTTTGTATTGCTTCTAAACATGATAGTACCTTGGCTAATAATATTATGAGATTAGTACAGAAGTCTTATAAAAATAAAATGTTTACGACAGTTAAATTTCAAAAGAGTTAATTGGGTAAATACATACAACAATTAAGAGTTTTTTCATACAATACTCTAGGTGAAGTAAAAATGGCTAGTACAATATTAACGGCTAGAGAAAAGTCAGTCTTTGAGCTTTTAATAGTTAATAAAAGTACCAAAGAAATAGCAAGTGAACTTGGTATAAGTGAAAAAACAGTTAGAAATCATATTTCTAATGTAATGCAAAAGTTAGGTGTTAATGGTAGAGCAGGTGCTGTTGTTGAATTATTAAAACTTAAAGAATTATCATTATAACGTGCTAAATAAGCACGTTTTTTCATATACTTAGTTAGGTGATATTTGTGCTTAGAACTAAGGCTATAAGAAAGATATTTTTAACTACGTTGACACTTTTTATTTTACTTAGTGTATTTACTATTACTAATTATAAGAATGATAATGTATTGAGAACTAATTTAGAAATAGAAGAAATAGCAGGGCTTAAGACTAATGTTATTTATTTACTTAATGAAGAAGGATTATTAGTACAAGATAGAGTACTATTAGATGGATCTAGTGTTGAAGAGAGACTATTGAAATTACTTAATAATTTAATTGAAGGAAATTCTAGTAGTTTTACAGATGGATTAAGTAAAGTTATACCTAAAGGTACAGTTGTTAATAATGTAATGGTTGGGAATAAGTACGTAACAATAGATTTTTCTAAAGAATTACTTAAAGTTAGTGAAGAAAAAGAAAAGAGTATGATTACGGCTATTGTATATAGTGTAATGGATTTAGATGATTTTTTGGGAGTTAGTATTTTAGTAGAAGGGAAGAGTTTAGAAGAGTATCCTAATTCGAAAGAGAAAATTAATAAGATATTAGATAAAAGTATTGGGATAAATAAGAATTATGATATTACTTCGTTTAATAATATTAATAAAGTAGTTATATATTATTTAGAAAATATTAATGATAATTTGTATTATGTACCAGTTACTAAGTATGTTAATGATGAGAGAGATAAAGTTAATATTATAGTTGAGGAGTTAGCAAGTAGTTATATATATGAGAGTAATTTGATGAGTTTTTTAAATAGTAATGTTTCTTTGATTGAGTATGAAGAAAAAGATGATATTATGTTTTTGAATTTTAATGATTACTTATTTGATGGGAATGATAAAGTTTTAGAAGAGGTTTTATATAGTATTGCTTATTCTGTTTTTGATAATTATGATGTTTCGATGGTTAGTTTTTTAGTTAATGGGGAGATTGTTAATCAGATAGATAAAAATAATAAGTAGTTGGATATGTTTTAAGAAATGTGCTTGAAATAGCGCTTTTTTTTAGTTTTTGTTTGCTTTAGAAAGACTTTTATGTATAATAAATAATTACTAGGAGATAAGTTGTTTTATGGGTAATAATACATTTAAGTATTAAGCAACTTATAACTGATAAATTAAAAGAATATGACAGTAATTAGAATGGAGTGATAAAATGAAAATTGCTATTGATGAAGATAAGAAAAGAAAAGTAATTGTTGAAAATGTAAGAAAGGAATTAATTTCGGCAATAGAGGGAGTAGAAAATATTGTTAAGTTGGATAATTTTACAACTGATGAGTTAAATGAAATTTTGTTTGATTATTTATGTTTCTCTAGGAATATAAGAGGGAAAGAATTTGCCTTACCAGTAGAAATTTTGAGAAAACTTGATATGTCTAATGTAAGTTTTGATGATTTTAATGCTAATAAAGTTGATTTTAGTGGAATGACTGGAGTTAGAATTGATCCTAATAAATTATGTGGTACAAATATTCGTGAATGTAATTTTTCAGGTGTTACCTTTTTAGATAAATTTTCAATGGGACATATTGATGATTGTAATTTTACGGGAAGTAAGAATGCGATTATCTTAGATACAATTGACCTTGGTAGAAGAAATAATTTTGGTGACGTTACATTTGAAGGAACAATTACAAATGGTGATATTGTAGGATCTGATTTTTCTGGTAGTAAAGGTGCTGTTATTGAGATTGGACCTGAGAAAATTACATCAGTTGCAAATTGTCGTTTAAAAGATGCAACATTGAAGGGGACTTTCTTTGGATGTTATATAGCGGGAGCAGATTTTACTGGGGCTCATACTAAGAATGGTGGTAGGATAAGAATTAATCCAAATGAGTTGGCAACTTCTTCTTCTAATGGAACATATGTGTATGATTTCATAAGTAGAAGGGAAGGTGTAGAATTTGTGAAGAATGTCAGTGGTTGTAAATTTGATGGAGTAGAGTTTACGGATAGTTTTGGGACAGCAAATGATTTTGTAATTACGGGAGCAGATTTTTCGGGAAGTGAAGGAGCCTTTATATATCCACATTCTATTTTTAAGAATGATTACCATGGGGCTAAACTAAATGGTGTTGAGTTTTTTCCTAAAGATGCTATAATCAATGCGGCTAATTTAGAAGGAACAAGTTTTAAAGGCAGTAAAGGTGCTGTTATTTCTGGATTACAAGAAACTGTTGCTGATGCTGATTTAACTGATGCAGCTGTAAAATTTAATAATCAAGAAGAAATGCTACAAATGACGGGAGTTGAATCAGCAAAATATGATGATAGAGAATTTACTTCTGTATTTAAAGAATCTATTTCAAGGGAATTTGAAGAACCAACAAAGAGATTAATTAAGAAAGTTAAGGAGGCAGTTACTGCTTCTGATAATTAAGTTATATAAAATATAGGAGGTACGGTTGTATGGAAATTGCTATTAATGAAGATAAAAAGAAAAAAATGATAATTACTAGAATAAGAAAAGAATTAGTTGAAGTATTAGAAAAGCAAGAAAAGCCTGTTAAACTTGAAGGATTTACTACTGAAGAGTTGGATGAGATTTTATTTGATTATGAAGAAGAGGAAAGAATTAAGAAACGTTTTGCTTTACCAGCAGATATTTTACGAAAGATTGATATGTCTAATGTAAGTTTTGATAATTTCTGTGCATATCATGTTAATTTTAGTGGGATGACTGGTGTTAAAATAGATCCTAATAAATTATATAAAAAGAGTTGTTGGGGTACTGTTTTTGAGGGAGTTACATTCTTGAATAAATTTACAGCAGGTCATATAGAAGAATGTAATTTTGCAGGAAGTCATAATGCTGTTATAGGAGGAAATTCGATAATTGGTAATGATATTACACTTGGAGTAAGAAATGTGTTTAAAGATGTTACTTTTGGTTCTCCAATTATGAAAGGTAATATTGTAGGATCTGACTTTACGGGTAGTAAGGGTGCAGTTATTGAACTTGGCTCTGATTGGGTCGATGACATTGGAGACTGTCGTTTGAAAGATACAACACTTCAAGGTAGTTTTGCCAACTGTCTTATATATGGTGCTGAGTTTTCTGGAGCAAAAGCAGCAGATGGTGGTAAGGTAAAAATAGATCCTAATAAAATTGCTACTACTAAGATTTTTGGTTCTGAGTTTAAGAATCTTCAAGGATGTAATTTTGAGGGAGTAGAATTTACAGCAGCATTTGCGCCTTATAATAACTTTATGATTAAGAAAGCAAACTTTGAAGGTAGTGAGGGAGCAGTTTTATATCCAGATGCAGTTTTTGAAAAAGACTATAGTTTTACGAAATTAACGGGTGTTAAATTTGCAGATGGTTCTTTAATTACTAAGTCTCAATTAGAAGGAACTAACTTTACAGGTAGTGAAGGAGCAGTTATTTCTGGTCCACAAAAATCTATAGCACTAGCAAATCTAAAGGATGTGGCAATAGAATTTGATGATCCAAAAGAGATTTTATCTATTCCTGGTATAGAAAGCGCAGGGTATGGTGATAGACCATGGGCATTTTCAGATATATTTAGAGAAAAAATTGCTGTTGAGTTTGATGAACCAGTAAAGGTTTTTATGAAGAAGATTAATGATTCAGTTGGTAATGCTAATAAATAATTAAGTTATATAAAAATAAAGCAAAATATAGGAGGAATGTTTGTATGGAATTTGCTTTTAGTGAACGTGAAAGGGAAAAGATTATAATTGGAAAGGTTAGAGAAAGATTAATTGAAGTAATAAGAGCCAGTGAAGAAATTGTTAGATTAGATTATTCTTCTACTGAGTTAGATAAAATATTATTTAACTATGGTAATGACAACTCTTTTAAATCATTTAAGTCATTTGCTTTACCAATGGATGTTTTACAAAAAATTGATATGTCTAATGTAAGTTTTGATGATTTTAATGCTTATAGTTTTAGTTTTAGTGAACTAACTGGTGTTAGACTAGATCCTAATAAACTATATAATAAGAGTGCTCGTTATACTGTTTTCTCAGGAGTTACATTTTTAGATGAATTTAGGGATTGTTATATAGAAGGGTGTGACTTTGGTGGCAGTAAAAATGCTGTTATTGGTGATGGTGTTGAACTTGGAAAAAGAAATCTGTTTAGAGATGTTACATTTGCAGCACCAATTAAAAAGGCTGTACTTGATGATACTGATTTTAGCGGTAGCAAGGGAGCAGTAATTGAAACAGGACCTGATAAGGTTACGTTACTTAGAAATTGTTGTTTGAAAGATGCTACATTATCTGGAACATTAAAAAATTGCCATATTGCGGGAACTGATTTTACTGGGGCACATGCTAAAAATGGTGGTAAGATTAGAATTTATCCATTTGATCTTGCAGAGTCTAAAGTTTATGGACAAATTGTGAGAAATGTTAGTGAATGTAGATTTGATGGAGTAAAATTTACTGGTTCTTTTGGTCCTATAGGTGATTTTGCAATTAGGATGACAGACTTTACAGGTAGTGAAGGAGCAATTATATGTCCTGGTTCTGTTTTTGAAAGAGATTATTGTTATGCAAAGTTAAATGGAGTTAAATTTCCTAAAGAGTCTTTAATTAAAGATGCGAAGTTGGAAGGAACTAAGTTTAATGGTAGTGAAGGAGCAATTATTTCTGGACCACAACAGAAAATGTATGTAGCAGATTTAACTGATGCAGCAATAAGATTTAAAGATCCTAAAGAGATTTTATCTATTACTGGAGTTGAGACTGCAACTTATGATAAAAGAGCCTTTTGTGATGTGTTTAATGAGACAGTTGCTAGGGAATTTGAAGAACCTGCCAAGGTTTATGTTAAAAAAATTGAAGTAGTAGGGTCTAAGAAACAATAGTGGATTAGAAATGGAGGTATAATTTTATGGCAATTATTGATAAGAAAAAAGAGATGGGGACTGTTGCTAGTAATAATTGTTCTGATTATGTAAGAGTAGTTAATAGTGATGAGGAAAAGAAGCAATTAAAGATTGAAAAGATAAGAAAATATTTACTAAGAAGATTATCACATTTTAAAGGTGTTATTAAATTAGATGATTTTACAGAACAAGAATTAGATGAGATTTTATTTAATTATAGGACTATTGGTAAAAAAGAGGCTAAATCTTTTGCTTTACCAATAGAAGTATTACGAAAAATTGATATGTCTAATGTAAGTTTTAAAGACTTTTATGCACGTGGTGTTGATTTTAGTGAATTGACTGGGGTTAGAATCGATCCTAATCAAATATATGATAGATATTATTGTGATGTTAATTTTTCAGGAGTTAAGTTTTTAGATGAGGTTTCTTCTGCTTTTTTAGAAGGATGTAAATTTGCTGGAAGTGAAAATGCTGTTATTGGTGATGATGTTAGGTATGGAGGAGCAAATAATTTTGCGGATGTTACTTTTAAAGCACCAATTACTAGTGGTATTCTTAATGATAGTAATTTTGCAGGTAGTAAGGGAGCAGTTATTGAATTAGGTGAAGGAAAAGTCAGTTTAATTATGGATTGTTGTTTAAAAGATGCAACAATAAAAGGAAATTTAATAGGTTGTATTATTAAAGGAGCAGACTTTAGAGGGGCTTCTACTAGTGATAATGAAAAAATTGAACTTTATCCTGAAAAAATTGCTCCAGAAGATGCTTATGCTAGCCATATTAAAAACTTTTCAGATTGTCATTTTGCAGGAGTAAAATTTATGGGACCTATAGCAGGTAAGAATTTGTATAAAATGAGAGGAGCAGATTTTACCGGCAGTGAGGGTGCAATTATTTATCCTGATATTGTATTTGATTATGATTATAGAGATTGTAAGTTGGCAGGAGTTAGTTTTATTCCTGATATGGATATTGTTAGTGCTAATTTAGAGGGAGCAGACTTTACTGGTAGTGTTGGTGCTGTTATTAATAATAGACAAGGATCAATCGCTAATGCTAATTTATCGGATACAGCAATTAGATTTACTGATCCAGATGTTATCTTCGATATTTATGGTATTAATTCAGCAACTTATAATGGTAAAAAGTTTAAGACTGTATTTAAAGATACGATTGCTAAAGATTATGATGATCCAATAAAGACTTATACAAAGAAGATTAATGCGGCTATAGTTAAGGCTTCAGAATAATATTTACTCTAGTATTTTAGAAAATGTTTATAAATACTGATTAAATTTAACTGATAAATAGAAAAAAGTAATAAAATTACTTGCAAGAGATAAAGATTTATTGTATAATTCTATTTGTCAGTTAGTTATGTCTGCGTAGCTCAGCTGGATAGAGCAATCGCCTTCTAAGCGATCGGTCAGGCGTTCGAGTCGCCTCGCGGACACCATTTTAAAAATTACCCTTGTTTTACAAGGGTTTTCTTATGCATTAATACTTTTACGTCTTATTTACGTCTTATTTTTGAGACTTTTTAAATCATTTAATACTTTGATAGTATTACTTTTCTTTTGTACATTTTTAGAAAAGAAATTAGTAAATTACTTGTTTACAGAGAAAAATTATGTTATTATTGATATGGAAAGTGCAAGAAATATTTGTCTCTCAATCATATAAATATTTTCTTATATTGGGTATATAATTGTACCACAGCAACCTTTCTAAGAAGAAACAGAGAAATTTGTTTCTTTTTTTTCGGAATTTTTTTATTTTTGTCTAATAATAAAGTAGGAGGTGATTGAGAAGAGTCAATATGAAGATAGTGTTACAAGATGGTATAAAAGATTGTGGTATTTGTTCTTTACTTTCAGTTATTAGATATTATGGAGGGGAAGTATCGAAAGAATTTTTAAGAGAAGTTACAAATACTAATAAGTCTGGAGTATCGGCCTATAATTTAGTTGAAGGGGCTAAAAGTATTGGCTTTGAAGCAGTTGGAATGAAGGGAGACTTGTCAAAAATCCAAAAAAATAACTTACCTTGTCTTGCTCATCTAGTTGTTAATAAAAGTTATAAGCACTTTGTAGTTATATATGATATTAACTATAGTACTAATAAAGTAGTAGTTATGGATCCGGCTAAAGGAAAGAGAGTATTTACTATAGGAGAGTTTAAATTATTATCTACAGGTAATTATATATTTTTAAAGCCAATAAAACCTTTACCTATATTTAATAGAGTAAAATTTCTAAAGAAGATATTAAGAGAGTTTATTAATAGAAAGAGCAAATTTATAGGACTTATTGTTGTACTTACTATTTGTTACTTTATATTGCAGATAGTAACTGCATTTCATTTTAAATATTTACTGGAGTTTTCTATTAATTATAAAATTAGTAATAATATTTTATTTCTTAGTTTGTATATTTTAATACTATATTTCTTTAGAGAGAGTAGTAGTTTACTTAGAGATATATTACTTACTAAGATACTTAATACATTAGATTTAGAAATTACATTAGTAACATTTAGACATCTTCTCTTACTTCCATATTTATATTTTAAAAATCGTACTACTGGAGAAGTTATTTCAAGACTTAGAGATTTGAATATTATAAAGAATTTTGTAGGACAAGGAATGTTAGTTTTATTTTCTGATATGTTAGGCTTTATAGTATTTGGATATTTGTTATTTAGACTTAATAAGAGACTTTTTAAGTATATAGTTTTTACTTGTATCGTGCTTTTTATCTTACAGAGTTTGTTTAATTACTTTAAGAAGAGTATGTTAAGAAAAGTTAATACTAGTAATGATTTAGTTAATTCATACTTAGTAGAGGCTATATCTAATATTGAGACTATTAAGGGTAATCATCAAGAAAAGAGATTTATTGATAAGTTTAGAATTAAGTATCAGGACTTTTTAGAGAAGAGTTATGCATTGACTAGACATGATTTGTTGTATAGTTTTTTTAAGAAGATTAATAATAATATTTTGATGATTATTATATTGGGACTTGGAAGTTATTTGGTTGTTAGAGATAAAATGTCTTTAGGACAGTTGTTTGTTTATCAGAATATATTTAACTATTTTATATTTTGTTTTGGTAATTTATTAAACTTAGAAGGCTTATACCAAGAATTTAGTATTACTATGAGACGAGTAGAGGATTTGTTTACGATTAGAAATGAGAATTTTAAGGGAGGACAGTATTATTCTTTATATAGACTTAAAGGTGATATTGAAATTTGTAATCTTAGTTATAATTTTGGAGATAAGAATTTATTTTGTGATGTTTCTTTTAAAATTTTACAGGGAGAGAAGATCTTATTAGTAGGAGAGTCTGGGACAGGGAAGAGTACATTAGTTAAGATGTTACTTAGATATATTAATGTTTCATATGGATATATAAAAATAAATAATATTGATATTAATCATTATCACTTAGATAATATTAGAAATAGTATTACTTATATTAGTAATAATGATACGTTATTTAGAGATACGATTTATAATAATATTGTTTTAAATAAGAGAATTGATAAGGAGAAGTTTAAATATATTACGGAGATAACTAACGTTGATGAAATAGTTAAAAGTAGAGAGTTAGGGTATCAAGAAATTGTTGAGGAGAATGGTTTTAATTTTAGTTCTGGGGAGAGACAGAGAATAATTTTAGCAAGGGCTTTAGCAAGAGATAGTGATATTTATATTTTTGATGAGGCTTTTAGTCAGATTGATATTAGGAAGACTACTAAGATACTGGGAAAGGTACTTGAGTATTTGAATGATAGGACTGTTATTGTTATAAGTCATAGAAATAATTTTTATAAGTTGTTTGGACGAGTTTTAAAATTAGAGAATGGTAAGGTTTATGAGATTAGTAAATTATGAGAAAAAGAAGTTTATTATTTTTTTAGTAGTTTTATTATTTTTTTTGTTAATAGGACTTGGTTTTTATACTTGGTTTAAGAAAATTAATAGTTATGTAATATTAGAGGGGCGAGTTAGGAAGAAATATTATATTGAATTGATGGTTGATTCTAGGAGGCTTGATATTTTATATAAGAATGGATCGGTTTATATAGATGATAAAAAATATAGATTTAGTATTTCTGATATTACTAGGGATGTACTTACAAATAAAAAAATTAAATATAGTTTAGTTTTGATAGAGGTTAAGTATGAAGGATATGATAATGATTATTTACGTTTAGTTTTTAATGATAAGAGAATTAGTTTGAAGGAGATATTTAAAATTATATGGGAAGGTGATTAATATAGAGTGTATTAATAATAATGATTTAAAAAGAATAACGGGAGGAATATCAGCACTTGGAATGATTGGAATAGCCGCCTTAATAATATTCATTTCAGGGGTAATAGAAGGAATTACTAATCCAGGGAGGTGTAATTAATGATTGAAAATAATAGAGAAGATTTAAAGAAAATAGTTGGAGGATCAATTTCTGGGACTGTTGCGAATGCATTTGTTAAAATTATTGAGTTATTGTATGAGGCTGGGAGAGGAGTTGGTTCATCAATTAGAAGAATTGGAGAAAACAACTTATGCCCATTAGAGTAATTTTTATAAAATATCGAAAAGTAATTTTAATAATATTAGGTATTTTTATGTTACCTTTGGGATATTTTTGTATGAAATTTATATATGATTTGGGCCTTGAAGTTGGGTCAAATTTGCGATATTTGTTGAAATTTGGACATTTTTGTTAAAAAATCCTAAAAACTTGTTGAAAAACAAAAGAAGTTTTGTTATAATTCATGGTAGTTAAAAACGAAGGGAGGGATAATGATGGCAACTAAAGTAACTGTTAGAGGTAATTTGGACCAGGCTCTAAGAAAGTTCAAGCAAAAAGTGGCAAGAGATGGTGTCCCTTCAGAATGTAGAAAAAGAGAAGCTTATGATAAACCAGGTGTTAGAAGAAGAGCCGCTAAAAAAGAAGGAATTAAAAACTCTCAAAAGAGAAACCGTGCTAACAATAGAGATTATTAATCTCTATTTTTTTTAAATATAATATGGTATAATTAGACAAGGAGATGATTTTATGGTAGAAAAATTAAAAAATGATATGATTGATGCCATGAAAAATAAAGAAAAAGAAAGATTAACTGTTATTAGAATGGTTAAGGCTGGAATGGATCAAGAACATATCGATCGTAAGAGAGAAATTAATGATGAATTATTGACAGAAGTAGTTCAAAGACAAATTAAAATGAGAAAAGAATCAATTACAGAATTCGAAAAGGGAGGACGTAATGATTTAATTGAAAAAACACAAGAAGAAATCAAAATATTAGAAGAGTATTTACCAGAACAACTAAGTTTAGAAGAAGTAAATAAAATTATTGAAGAAATATTTGCAGAAGTTAAACCAGAAGGAATTAAAGATATGGGTAAAGTAATGAAAGAGGCAAATGCTAAACTTAAAGGTAAAACTGATATGAGAACAGTTAGTGATATAATTAAAGGAAAATTAAACTAGAAGTGCTTTTTGCATTTCTTTTATTTTGTTTAAAAACATATACTTTTATAGGTGAAGAGTATTATGTTTGAAAGAGTAAGAGAGTATATAAAAGATGATGAATTTAGATTAGTTCTTTTTAGCGATAGAGTTTATATTACTAATTATTTGGAGATACTAACATTAAATAATAAGAGAATATCTATTAATAATGGGAATAACTTGATAGTTATTAAGGGAGAAGATTTAGTACTTAATAAATTATTAGATAAAGAAATATTGATTACAGGGAAGATATTAACTATTGAGGAGTTATATGATTAAAAGATATAGGCTTATTGTTAGAGGAAAGAATCCTAGTTATTTTGTTAAGAAATTAATTAGAAATAGAATTAATATATACGACTTAGTAGAAAAGCGTAAATATATTTATGTAGTGGTTGATGAGGAAGGATTAGAAAAAGTAGGAAAGATTAAGACTAGTTATAAAATAGATGTTGTTAATAGATATGGGATGGCTAAGATTGAATATTTACTTAAGAAGTACTTAGTATTTTTTATTTGTTTAGGTATTGGAGTAATTATTAATATAGTACTTAGTAGGGTTATATTTGGTGTGGAAGTTATACATAGTAATCCTTA
Source organism: uncultured Bacilli bacterium (assembly GCA_934168245.1). GTDB lineage: Bacteria > Bacillota_I > Bacilli_A > RF39 > UBA660 > CAG-877. The sequence goes on along the minus strand of CAKPMY010000002.1, from coordinate 41,116 downwards.
TATTAGAGAGATTGTTTATAATGATTTAGAGAAGTATGGGATTAGAAAATATAATTTTAAAGTTAGTTTTTTGGAGAAAGAAAAAATAGTTAGTAAGATATTAGAGGAAGAAGATAATGATATTGAATGGTTAGAGATAGAAGAAGTGGGGACTAAGTATGTAGTTAGAGTTGAGCAAAGAAAGAAAAATAAGGATAATAGTGAGTGTATAAGAAGAAATGTAGTGGCTAAGAAAGATGCCATGATATTATCGATTGAGGCAGAAGAAGGGGAAATAGTTAAGAAGAAGTTAGATTATGTTAAAAAGGGAGATATTTTAATATCTGGAATTATTCATAATAAAGAAGATATTGTTAAACAGAAGTGTGCGACTGGGAGGGTATATGGAGAAGTCTGGTATAAAGTATTTTTAGAAATGCCTGTTAAGTATAGAGAAGAAAATGTAACTGGTAAAGTTAAAAGACAGTTGGAGTTAGAGTTTTTGGAAAATAAATATACGCTTTTTTCGAAATTTAAAACTTATCAGAGAGAGTCGTTTTCTTTAGTTGATTTGATGATATTACCAATTAGAATAAACTTTTCTAGTTATTTAGAAACTAATGTTATAGAGAAGAATTATACACTTGATAATGTAGTTGATGATGCTTTAGTTTTAGCAACTACGAAGTTAAATGATAGGATTGGTGCAGATAGTGAGATAGTAGGGAAAAAAGTTTTGAAAAAGTATCAAAAAAATAGTAAAATAATAATAGAAGTGTTTTTTAAAGTAAAAGAAGATATTACGGATTATTTAGAATATAGTGAAATTGTACCAGGAGAGTGATACTAGTGTTAGAACCAATTACCAATACATTACATGGAGTTATAGATATTACTTGGCCAATGGTGTTGATTTCGTGTGTTGTTATAGCGAGTTTAAGAATTAGTTATTTGATTAAGAATAAGAAAAAGTTTGTAATATATAAAGAATTACTCAGTTTAGCATTCTTAATATATATCATGTGTTTATTCCAAGTTGTTACTTTTCAAGATGATGTTACTTGGTCTAGTAATAATTTTATTCCTTTTAAAGAAATATTGCGTTATAATATGGGCAGTCGTTTATTTTTTAAGAACGTAGTTGGCAATATGGTTATGTTTTTGCCGTATGGATTCTTTATTAGTTATTATTTAGATAATAAGAAATTATTAGTACCATTTATATTGACGGCTATTACTTCTATTTCTATTGAGACTGTGCAATTAGTTATTGGAAGAGTATTTGATGTTGATGATATTATACTAAATATGTTAGGTGGTACTATTGGATTTTATATTTATCATATAATAGATTTATTTGGAGATAGGTTTCCGAAGGTTTTGAAGAATGAATGGTTTTTAAATATACTTTCTATATTACTTTTAGGTGGTGTAGTATTTGTAGTATTGTTTTAGGAGGGTGTTATGAGTAGTGTTTGTATTTTTAACCAGACTGATAGAGAGATAGAAGAGTTAGAGACAGTAGAAAAAGTATTGATGAGTGCAATCGAGAAGGAAAAGTTAGTTGATACATCTTTTAATTTGATTATAGTTGATAATAATTATATTCATGAGTTAAATAAGAATTATAGACATATTGATAGAGAGACTGATGTTATTACGTTTGCATTAGAGGATGAAGATAGTATTGTTATGCCAACTAAGGAGAGAGTTTTAGGAGATATATATATTTCTATAGATAAGGCTATGGCACAGGCAGAGGAGTATGGGCATTCTCTTTTAAGAGAACTTTCTTTTTTAGCAGTACATGGTTTTTATCATTTACTTGGTTATGATCATATGACTAAGGAAGATGAAGAAGTTATGTTTGCTAAACAAGAGGAGGTATTAAGTAGTTATGGTATCACGAGATAAGATTAAAATTAAAGGATTAAAATTTGATAAGAAGAGATTAACTAATAGTTTTAAATATGCCTTTGAAGGTATGTTACAGGCATATGTTGGAGAACAAAATTTAAAGATACATACAATTATTGCGATTTTAGTTATAATATTTGGTTTTATTTTGAAGATTAGCTATACGGAATGGTTAGTTTGTTTAATACTTATTGGATTAGTACTTATGGCTGAATTTTTTAATACTTCAATTGAGTATTTAGTAGATTTAGCATCACCTGAGGTGCATCCTTTAGCAAAGGCTACAAAAGATACAGCGAGTGCTGGAGTATTAATGATGGCTATTATTTCAGCAATTATAGGACTTATTATATTTGTACCTAAATTAATTAGTTTTATTGGAGGGTTATTATGAAAGAAAAATTATTAGAATTACATAAGAATAGTTATGCACCTTATTCAAACTTTTATGTTTCAGCAATTATTGTAATGAATGATGGAGCAGAGTTTAGAGGAGTAAATGTAGAAAATGCTAGTTATGGAGCGGCTATTTGTGCGGAGAGAAGTGCGATAGTGTCTGCTATTAGTGCTGGGTATAAAAAGGGTGACTTTAAAGAGTTAAATGTAATGGTATCATCAGGAGAAATTGGTATGCCTTGTTTTGTATGTAGACAAGTAATTTCAGAGTTTTTTGATAAGGATGCTACTGTTAGATGTTTTGCAACTACAGGAGAATATAAGGAATATACCGTAGAAGAGATTTGTCCTTATCCATTTGGAAGTGATGATTTAAAATGAAATGTGGATTTGTTAGTTTAGTAGGAAGACCAAATGTTGGTAAAAGTACATTACTTAATAGTATTTTAGGAATGAAATTAGCTATTACTTCTAATGTGTCTGGTACTACGAGAAATATAATAGAGGGAATTTATAATGATGAGGAGTCACAAATAATATTTGTAGATACTCCAGGCATTCATAAACCTAGTAATAAGTTAGGTACTTTAATGAATAAGAAGGCTTATACTTATACTGAAGGAGTAGACGTTATTTTATTCTTGACAGATATTTCTAAAGGATTTGGTAAGGGAGATCAATTTATCTTAGATAGGATAAAAGAAAAAGATGCTAATGTGTTCTTATTACTAAATAAAATTGATTTAGTTAAAGATAAGAAAGTATTGTTAGAGAGAATTAATGAATTAAAAGAGTTATATGATTTTAAAGAGATTATTCCAATATCTGCAATGAAGAATGATAATGTTTCAGTACTAATTGAGTGTATAAAGAAATATTTACCAGAGATGGAGGCAGTATACTCAGAAGAAGATCTTACTAATGTAACGACAAAGTTTATTATGGGGGAATTTGTAAGAGAGAAGATATTAGAACTTACACATGATGAAATTCCACATACTGTTACTTGTTACGTTGAGAACTATGAAGAAGATGAAAAGACTGTTCATATTCAAGTATTAGTAGTTGTTGATAGAGATAATATAAAGAAGATAATTATTGGAAAGAATGGGCAAATGCTAAAAGAAATTGGTACTAGAGCAAGACTTGATATGGAGAAGTTTTTAGGTAAGAAAGTATTTTTAGAGACTTATGTTAAAACTTTAAAGAATTGGCGAGATCAAGAAAAATACTTTTTAGAATTAGGATTAAAAGAAGAAGATATTTAAAATTTGTATAAGAAATATTAAAAATCATCACTATATTAATAGAGGTGATTTTTATGGATAAGATACTTTGGGATTTATTTAGAAAAACAGGAGATATAAAGTATTATAATTTGTTACAACAAGTAAAGAAGAAGTGATTGATTTTGAAGATAGAGAGTTTTGAAGGAATTGTTTTAAGTGAGACTAATTATAGTGAGTCTAGTAAGATACTTAATGTTTTAACAGATAAGTATGGACTTATTGGGATTATGTCTAAAGGATGTAGAAATATTAAGAGTAAACTTAGAGGAGTTAGTAGAAAGTTAGTTTATGGTACTTTTCATGTTTACTATAAGGAGAATGGGCTATCGACTTTAATTACAGTTGATTTGATTAATTCTTATTCAAAGATACTTATGGATTTAGAGAGAGTTAGTTATGCATCTTTTATGATAGATTTAGTTTTACAAGTAGTTAAACAAAATGATGATGTGGAGATTTTTCCTTTACTTAGAGACTCTTTAAATAAATTAGAAGAGGGATTTAGTCCGATTGTTCTTACAAATATTTTAGAGTTAAAACTACTAGACTTTTTAGGAGTTAAACCTTATATAGATTGTTGTAGTAAGTGTGGTAGTGATAAGGGTATTGTTACTTTAAATGTAGACTCATTTGGCTACATTTGTAGGAATTGTTACAGTAATGAAGGTCTTGTTAGTGAGAAGACTATTAAGATGATTAGGATGTATTATTATGTAGATATTAAAAATATTAGTAAGTTAGAGGTATCTGATTTAGTAACTAAGGAAATTAATCAGTTTTTAGATGGGTATTATGAAAAATATACGGGATTATATTTGAAGAGTAAGGATTTTATAAAAAAAATTAATCAACTTAATTGTTAGTTATTGACTTTTTTTAGTGATATGAGTATATTAGATTTATATGTGTGATGATGAGCGTGGCGAACTCGGAGCAGTATAGTATTAGAGATGATTCTTCTAGAATAAGTAAGGTGGAACCGCGGATTTATATTCGTCCTTACGTTATTCTAGGAGTTTTTTTATTTTATAGGTGGTGATGATAATAGCATGAGGATTGTAGGATTACAATATTTTAAAAAAGCACATTATTATATAACAAGAGGTGATGATGTAACAAGAAGGGATGATGACATGAGAATTGTAGGGTCTAAATATTTAGATAGAAATGATTATAGTAATATAACTATTAATTATAATGAGATTGTTGTTAAAGGGAATAAGAGTAAGTATCAGGTAATTCCTAGTGAAGTGTCTTTTATAGATAGTCTTAAAGAATTAAATGATGAGGAGAAGAGAAGAAGAATTATTGATTATTATTTGGAAAATCATACTGTTTCTTCTGTTTCGAAGATTGTATTTTGTAATACAGCATATCAGATTGGTAGTGTTGATGGGACTACGCTTAGAATTGCTAGGAAAATGGGAAATGATGTTATAGATAAGATTTATGGTAAATATAGAGAAGATCGAGGGAAGTTTTTAGATAGTAGAAACTTTTATGAAACACAAGTAGAGTTTTTATCTTCATTTGATTCGACGGGATATATTGAAGATAGTAAGAGTTGTAGATTTTATATATCAGCATTTGATGGGAAAGTTAATGAAAATGAGAAGGGATTTTTAATTGATGTTTTTAGTAATATGCTTCCAGATGGAGAAGCAGCAATTACTAGAGAAGATGCATTGGATGGAATGAATGTGTTTAATGTATCATTTTTAAGAAAAGTAGATACGGCTTCAGATTATGTCGATTATGGGGCTCCTAGAGTTAGAGTTTCTAAAGATTTGTTACCAGTTATTGAGACTTTGGTAATTGAACATAATGAAGAATTTAGTAAAGAAAGTGTAGATAGACCAAAACAGTTAAGATTGGAGGAGTTTAAATGAAAAATGAATTAACTATGGAAAAATTGGTTGCCTATTGTAAACAGTATGGATTTATATTTCAAGGAAGTGAAATATATGGAGGTCTTGCGAATACTTGGGATTATGGTCCATTAGGTAAAGAGTTAAAAGAAAATATTAAAAGATGTTGGTGGAAAAGATTTATTCAAGAAAATAGATATAACTATGGTCTTGATGCCGCAATATTAATGAATCCTGAGGTTTGGGTTGCATCTGGACATGTTGCGAGTTTTGCAGATCCATTAATTGATTGTAGAAAGTGTAAGACAAGACATAGAGCAGATAAACTTATAGAAGAGTTTACTCATGGAGCAGAAACTGGTGATGGTTGGAGTAATGAAAAGTTAGAAGAATATATTAAAGTACATAATATAGTTTGTCCAAATTGTGGTAAGAGTGATTTTACACCGATAAGACAATTTAACTTATTATTTGAGACTCATATGGGTGTTACAGATGATGCTAAAAGTAAAGTATATTTACGTGGTGAAACTGCTCAAGGTATATTTGTTAACTTTAATAATGTTTGTCGTTCAATGAGAGCAAAAGTTCCATTTGGTATAGGACAAACGGGTAAGGCTTTTAGAAATGAGATAACTCCAGGTAATTTTATTTTTAGAACTCGTGAGTTTGAGCAAATGGAATTAGAATTTTTCTGTAAACCAGGTACGGATTTAGAATGGTTTAGTTATTGGAAAAAATATTGCTTAGACTTTTTAGAGGATTTAGGTCTTAAGGCAGAAAATTTAAGATATAGAGATCATGAAAAAGAAGAGTTATCATTCTATAGTAAGGCTACTACTGATGTTGAATATAAATACCCAATGGGATGGGGAGAATTATGGGGAATTGCTGATAGAACTGATTATGATTTATCTGTTCATGAAAAACATTCTAAGACAGATTTAAAATATCTTGATCCAGAAACAAATGAAAAATATTTACCATATGTTATAGAGCCATCTGTTGGTGTTGATAGATTACTACTTGCAATACTTGCTGATTCTTATTATGAAGAAGAGTTAGAAAATGATACTAGAGAGGTTTTAAAGATTAATCCGGCTTTGGCTCCATATAAAGTTAGTGTTTTACCACTTGCGAAAAAGTATCATAGTGAGAAAGCACTAGAAGTTTATAATATGCTTGCTAAAAACTTTATGACTAGTTATGATGAGTCTGGTTCTATTGGTAAGAGATATAGAAGAGCAGATGCTTGTGGTACACCTTTCTGTGTTACTATAGATGAAGAAACAATAAATAATAATACAATAACAGTAAGAGATAGAGATACAATGGAACAAGTTACATTAAAAATAGATGAGTTAGTTAATTATATAGAAGAGAGGATTCGTTTTTAGAATCCTTTTTCTATTGAAAAATAAAGTCTTTTATGTTAGAATATGTAGCTGACTTGGAAGGGGAGTTTGGAATGGATGATATTAGAGTAGAAAAAATTAAGTATCCATTTAGAGATGATATTCATCGTTTGAAACATGAACGAGCAGGTGTTAATAGTTGGATGGATATTTATGGTATTAAGTATAGGTATGTAGCAGGAGAAGATACATTAATTATTACTAGTCCTGATGATAATCAGTTAATACCAGATACTATTATTGATCATGTTAATGCATTGCCAGATGGAGTAAAAGTAATATTTAATTTAGGAGGAACATTCAATATAACGGGATTGAATTTATTACTTGAGTCTTTTTCACATAAGAAAAGTAATAAAAATATTGTTATAGATGTTACAAATATGCATATAAGAATAAAAGATAATATTTCGTTATGGGATTTACCTAAAAATGTTAAGATTTCTAATACATGTGCTATGTCAAAGAGTCATTATTTTGGAGAAAATGATTTTGATTGGTGGTTATTAAGAAGAAGTGAGGCAGATTTTTATAGGGTAATTGGTAAACTTGATAAAGATTCTTTTAATAGAGCCACAGAGTTAGAGAGTATTGTTTTTGATTTTTATGCTAAGTATGGTGATTCTTTTGAAAAGATGGATGATAAAGTTAAATGTTTCAATGTTTTTAGATGGATAAAAAATAATACGGAGTTTGCAGGTAGTAGAACTGTTAATGGAACGGAATGGCCTATTAGTATTGAACATTCAGATCCGATTGCAACATATCAAACTGGTAAGGGTGTTTGTACAGGTAGAGCAAGATTATTTAAGAGTTTATTAAGCAATAGATATTTTAATATTAATTGTTATTTAGTTAGTGGTATGCATGGAAAAACTGGGCATGAATGGAATGAAGTTTATTTTGAAGATGGTACTAGATTATATTATGATATTAATTTTGGGTTAAATGGAAAGGCTTTTTTAAATAAAAGTTATTCAGAAATTGAACATTCTGATCGTGAAAGAAATAGTGGGAATGAAGAAAGTAATTATGTTAGACCATTACCAGTAAGAGGAGATAGAACTAGTGTGAGTGTTGTGCCATTGCCACCTAGAAGAGATAAAAATAGTGATGGTGTACCGGTAAGAAATAAAGAAAAGAGAAAGGTAATTCCACCATTACCGCCAAGAAGAGATAAGTAGAAAGGATTTTTAAGTATGAGTTTTGAAATAATAGATATTGGAAAACACTTTGGGACAATGAATGTTAGTTCTGTTAGTATTAATAATCTAAATAATGCGGATAAGTTTCATTTATATACTAAGTTTGGAAAACTTGCTGATGTTGATTCTGACTTAACAGTAGAGATGAAAAGATCAATTTTTGATAGACATAGAAGAGAAATGGCTAGATGTTATGGACTTGATGCTAAAAAGATTTTTGTTGCAGAACAAAAAAAGAAGAATGGTAGTAGTTTTATTTTAACTAGAGATTTTGTTGAGGCTACAACTGATGGATGGGATGTAGAAATTCCAGAGGATATTTTAATTATTACCGATAAAATTCCAGGTGTTGTAGCGGGACATCCAGTTGCTGATTGTCCAGTTATAATGGCAATGGATATGGAAAGAGGTGTAGCAGCAGTTGCCCATTGTGGAGCAGAACTTATTGATAAAAAGATGCCAATGATGCTAATTGATGCTTTACAAAGAACTTGCAATAGTAGGGATAATGATATTTTTACATATATTAGTGCTTGTGCTGGTAGTGATTGGACATATGATACATATCCAAGTTGGGCAACTGATAGAAAACTATGGGATGAGGCTATTAGAGAAGTAAATGGAGTATTTCAGATTAATATGCGAGAAGTCATTTTAAAACAACTTCAAGAAAGAGGCATTTCATTTGTAGATTTTAATATGGATAATACAAGAACTTCTCCAGAATATTATTCTAATAGTATGGCTAGTGTTAATGGTGGTAATGACCCTAAGAAGGCTGGAAGAGGTTTTGCTGGGGCATATTTTAAGCCAAAAGTTAAGACATTAGTGTTAGAAAAAACTAGATAAAGTTTGCAAGTATGATGTGAAAAAATATTAATAAATACTAGATAATTATGGAAAAATTACTAATTTGGCGGAGAAAATTAGTAAAATGTCATGAAAAAACGGGCAAAATGTTAAAAAAACGTTGACATATAAGGTAATAATGCATATAATTGTACTAGTCGAGAAAAAGGAAAGAGATTTATATCCACCTGATTTGCGAGTGATGCGAATAGGTCAAATGCCAATGATAGATTAATAATATTATTTTGGTTTTTGAGTGGGTATAGAGTCTATATCCACTTTTCTTATTATATTGGAGGTGTTTTTTATCGCAAACAATAAGAATAACATGTTGATTAACGATCAAATTAAAGTTAGAGAAGTACTAGTTATTGGACCTAATGGAGAACAAGTTGGAGTTAAGTCAATTCAAGATGCTTTAACACTTGCTTCATATGCGGCTCTAGACTTAGTATTAATTAGTCCTAATGCTAATCCACCTGTTTGTAAAGTAATGGATTATAATAAGTTCCGTTATGAAAAACAAAAGAAGGAAAAAGAAGCATTAAAGAAACAAAAGGCTAATATGTCTGAACTAAAAGAATATCGTTTATCGCCAGTTATTGATGTAGGAGATTTTGAAACTAAACTTCGTAATGCTTCTAAGTATTTAGAAAAAGGTGACAGAATCAAACTTACAATTCGTTTCAAAGGAAGACAACTTGCACATACTGAGTTAGGAAAAGAAGTCCTTGAACGTTTTGCATCTCGAGTTAGTGATTATGCGGATATAGAGCAAAAACCTAAGTTAGACGGAAAAACTATGACTATGTTATTAGTACCAAAAAAAGATAAGTAATAGGAGGAAATAATATGCCAAAGATTAAAACACATAGTGGATTAAAGAAAGTTTTAAATAAACGTAAAAATGATTACAAAATTGGAAAACCAGGTAGTATTCATAATACTGGTTATAAATCAGCAAGTTATAACAGAGCTTGTAGAAAGGGTTCTACTATTCATAAATCTGATTTAAAGAGAATTAAGAACGTAATATAATCAAGAAGGAGGATAAGGAAAATGGCAAGAGTAAAGAATGGAGCAGTTACAAAGGCTCGTCATAAAAAAGTATTAAAGGCTGCTAAAGGTTACTTTGGTAGTAAACATAGACTTTATAAGTCAGCAAAAGAACAATTAATGCACTCTGGACAATATGCTTTCAGAGATAGAAAACAAAAGAAGAGAGATTTTAGAAAATTATGGATTACAAGAATCAATGCGGCTTGTCGTCAAAATGATATTAGTTATTCAAGATTTATTGAAGGATTAAATAAAGCAGGTGTTGAAGTTAACCGTAAAATGTTATCAGAAATAGCAATTAATGATCCTAAGATGTTTAGTGAATTCGTTAAAGTTGCTAAAGATGGTAAGGCTGGAAAAATAACTAAATCAACTGAAGTTATTGGTAGAGAAGTTACTATTAATGGAGCAAAGGCTACTAAGAAAACAGAAGAAAAGAAAGCAACTAAGAAAGAAGAAAAAGAAGAGACTGTAGATTATTCAAAAATGACAGTTGCTGAATTAAAAGAAGTTGCTGCTAAGAAAAAAATTGATGTAGCAGGACTTAAAAAGGCTGAAATTATTGAGGCTTTAACAAAATAAACATATTAGTGAATTTACTTATCGAGTGCCTGTATGGTGATAAAGTTTTAGAAACTAATAGAAGATAAAAACGAAGGAGAAAAAATATGACTATTGTATCAATGAATTATTTATTAGAAGCAGGTGTTCATTTTGGACATCAAAAAAGAAGATGGAATCCAAAGATGAAGGAATTCATCTATACTACAAGAGATGATATTTATATTATCGATTTACAAAAAACAGTAAAGAAATTAGAAGAAGCATATGAAGCAATGAAGGAAATTGCTCAAAATGGTGGAACTGTTTTATTTGTAGGTACTAAGAAACAAGCACAAGAAGCAGCAGAAGAATGTGCTACTAGAACTAACATGTATTTCGTTAATGAAAGATGGTTAGGGGGTACTTTAACTAACTTCAAGACTATTCGTTCAAGAATTAAGAGAATGGAAGAGATTGAGAAAATGGAACAAGATGGTGTTTTCGAAATGCTTCCTAAAAAAGAAGTTATTCAAATTAAAAAAGAATATGATAAGTTAAATAAAAACTTAAGAGGAATTAGAGAAATGAAGAAAATGCCTCAAGCATTAGTAATCGTTGATCCTCGTAAAGAAGAAATTGCTATTAAAGAAGCACGTATTTTAGGTATTCCAGTATTTGGTATAGTTGATACTAACTGTGATCCAGATATGGTAGATTATGTAATTCCAGGTAATGATGATGCTGTTAGAGCAGTTAAATTATTAATTGGTGCTTTAACTAATGCTATTGCTGAAGTTAACGGTAATGAAGTAATTGATTTCGTTAGTGAAGAAGATAAAGCAAAAGCAGAGAAAAAGGCTTTAAAGAAAGAAGCAAAAGAAGAAGTAGCAGAGAAAAAAGAAGAAGTTAAAGAGAAAGTTAAAGAAGAAAAAGTAGTAGAAGAGGCTAAAGAAGAAGTAAAATTAGATGATTTAACTTTAGCAGAATTAAAGAATATGGCTAAAGAGCAAGATATTAAAGGTTATTCTACTATGAAGAAGGCTGAATTAGTAGAGGCTTTAACTAAGTAATTTACAAAATAAAGACTAAGGAAGGGTGGAAGGGAATTTTCACTCTTTTCTGTTTATATCTTTAAAAAAAGAAAATATAATTTATAATATATATAGGAGGAAGAAGAAAATGATTAAAGCAAGTGATGTTAAAGAATTAAGAGAAAAAACAGGAGCTGGAATGCTTGATTGCAAAAAAGCATTAGAGGCTACTGAAGGTAATATGGAAAAAGCAGTTGATTGGTTAAGAGAAAAAGGTATTGCTAAGGCTGCTAAGAAAGAAAGTAGAATTGCTGCTGAAGGTTTATGTCAAATTAAAGTTGATGGTAATAAAGCAGTTATGTTAGAGGTTAATTCTGAGACTGATTTCGTTGCTAAAAATGAAGAGTTTACTAATTTTGTAGATTATTTAGCAGATGAAATTTTAAGTAATGATGTAAAAACAGTTGAGGATGTTTTAAATCTTAAAGATGGAGCAGAAACTATTAATGATAAGTTAGTGGCTTTAGTTGCTAAGATTGGAGAAAAGATCAGTTTTAGACGTTTTGAAGTTGTTACTAAGAGTGATGATGAGTGCTTTGGTACTTATAAACATATGGGTGGAAAAATTGGTGTTGTAGTAGTTTTAAAAGGTGGCAATGAAGAAGTTGCTAAAGATGTTGCTATGCAAGCCGCTGCTATGAATCCAGTAGGTTTAAGAAGAGCAGATATTCCTAAAGATATGGTTGAAAGAGAAACTAACGTAATTAAAGAACAAATCGTTGCTGAAGGTAAACCAGAAGCAATAGCAGGTAAAATTGCTGTTGGTAAACTTGGTAAATTCTATGAAGAAGTTTGTTTAGAAGAACAAAAATTTATTAAAGATTCTTCTTTATCAGTAATTAACTATGTTAAGAATAATAATGCTGAAATTATTTCAATGGTTAGATTTGCTGTTGGTGAAGGTATTGAAAAGCGAGAAGAAAACTTTGCTGATGAAGTAATGAGTCAAATTAAAAATGCATAGGATTTATTAGGTAGGAAGTATATGAAGAAAAAGTTGTTATTTTTGCTATTAATTATTATGGTATTTGTATCAGGGTGTTCTATAAAGAAAGTAGAGGAGATGTCTCCTTCAGAAAAGTTTTCTAAAGAATATGCTGTTCCAAAGGAAAATGCTTTTAAATATATAAGTATTGAGGAAGTATTGGAAATTCTAAATAATGGTACAGGGATTATTTTCTTTGGTAATTCTGATAATGAAGTTTCTACTAAGACAGTAAAAATATTTTCAGAGGCTATTAAAGATAGTAAGTTTGATGAAGTTAAAGTTTACTATTATAATCCAGTTGTTATTAGAGATAATAATACGACTAAATATATGGAATTAGTTAGGTTACTATCTGGGTATTTAGAAACAAATGATAAGGATGAAGAATATTTATATTTACCAGACATTTATTTTATAAGAGATGGTAAAATAATTGAGCATAATAATGATGTAGCGGTTAATCCAACTGATGACTCAACTTATGAGAATGATAGTAAGTTGAAAGATAAGTATATTAAATTACTTAATAAGTATTTTGAAGAAGACACTAGTGAGTAGTGTCTTTTTTTTACGTAAAGTTGGGTTTAGTTTTAGATTTGTAATTGCTTATTGATTGATTATCTATTATAGTTATGATAGGAGTGATTAAGGTGACTAAAAAGATAGAAAATAAGAATAATGTAGAAAAAGAAGAAAAGAAAAATGTAGTAGAAAATAAAACAGAGACGAAAAAAGTTGATGAGTCGCTTAATAAAAAAGTAGATAAAATAGTTGATAAGAATTTAGATGCTAAAGTAGATAAAATAATTGATGAGAATTTGGATGAAAAAGTAGATAAAATAGTTGATGAAAACTTGGATGAGAAGGTAGACAAAATAGTTGATGAAAACTTGGATGAGAAAGTAGACAAGTTAGTTGATGAGACTTTGAGTATAAAAGTAGATAAATTGGTTGCGGAAAAGTTAAAGGAAGAGAAGAGAGCCAATCTTTCTAAAGGACTTATCTTTGTTTTGGTTATGGCATTGATTTTGGCTTTGATTTATATTGCTTATGATAAAGGATTTATTCCTAAGCCAAGTACTAATAATACAGATATTGTTGATAATAAAAATAATGATAAAGATGCTGATAAGAATACTGATAATGATGGAGATGACCAAACTGATAAGGACTTAGTTGTTAAGTTAGAGGTTAATGATAATATCGTTACAGATACTTATAATAGGGTAACTAGATCAACTAAGGAATGTGGAGTATGGGAATATTTTAAAGATACAAGAGTTTCTGCCAATGCTTTAAAGAATGAATTTGTTTATGAAGTTGCGGTTGTAAATGCTGAGGATATGTTTGGTAAAATGAATTTAACAGAAGAACAATTTTCTAAAGTAGTTAGTAATATATTTGGTAAGAGTTATAATTATAATCATGTTCAATATACTGGTAAGTGTGCTAGATTTATTTATAATTGGAATACGAAGAGTTATGATTATCAAAGTGAAATGGCTTGTGGTGGTACTTGCGCTGTTACTGATTTTAAGAAGGTCGTTGGTGCTTATAAGGAAGACAATAAACTTACGATTGAGGTTGGAGTATTATTTGTAGATTATAATAATGGAGATATAAAGTACTACAAAGATTATAATCATACGACTGGAGTTACAGGATTAGCATTTACATCAACTGATTCTTTTGTTCTTGCTGATACAGAGGAAAATGCAAGAAAAGGTACAATCTATGACATGGTATTTGAGTTAGAAGACGGTAACTATGTTTATAGATATACAGAACCAACTAATAAATAGAAGAATGAATTGATAAATAGAAAATTAAAAATGAAAGTAAAAGTAAAAGTAAAAGTAAAAGACTTAATGAACTATTCTTTTGTGAGTAGAAGACATGAGTCTTTTTTACGTAAAGTTTATAACTTTTAGAAAGTTAAGGTTGAAGAAAACTGAAAAATTATTTATCCTTATAATAAGGAGTGATATGAGTGAACGATAAGGAGAAAGAAGTAAAGAAAGACGAAAAAGAAAAAGTAAAAGAAGCAGAAAAAGAAAGTATTGAGGAAACTGTTAAAGAAGTTAAACAAGAAGAAAAAAAAGAGGCTGAGATGGAAAACTGGTCAGAGAAAAAGAAATCTAATGGATCTGGGGTTATTATTTTTATATTAATTGTTATTATATTGGGATTAGTATTTTATATTGCTTATGATAAAGGATTAATATTAAATAATAATAAGAGTACAAATGATCCTAATGTTACTGATAAAGATAAAAATAGCGACAATGATACTGATGCAGTAGAAGATAAAGTTGTGGAACTTGCACTTGATGATGATTTAGTAAAATATAATTATAAGAAGGTTATGCAGCATAGTGCTACTTATACATATTTTAAAGATTCTAGAGTTAAGGCTAAAGACTTATCTAATGAATTTGTTACTTATGTTGCACTCTCTAATGCTTTGGGTAAGTTTGGACAAGCAAATGTAACTAAAGAGCAAATGGAGAAGGTAGTTCATGGTATTTTCGGTAAAGATTATCCATTTGAGCATCTTTATTATCCTAATAATCATGGTTTTCTTCGATATAATCCAGATACTGGTATATATGAATATCAAGTAGATCAATTATGTGGTGGTACACTTGGACCTAGTAATATTGCTAGTGTTGTTAAGGCATATAAAGATAGTAAGACACTTACATTTGAGATCGGCGTATTATTTTTTTCAGGTTCAGATGGAAAATATTATAAAGATTACCAAAAAACTATACAGCCTACAGATCTTGAATTGAATCAAAATTCGTTTCCTACTTGGACAGTTGAAAATGTTAAGAAGGGTACTATTTATAAAATGGTCTTTAACTTAGAAGATGGTAACTATGTATTTAGTTATGTTGAACCTATGAATAGTTAAGAGTGATTGCCACTCTTTTTTCTTCGGAAAAATGTCTGTTTTTTTGATGAAAACGTGTTTTTTAGTCAAAATAAAAGAAAAAATACAAAAAAGTTGTATTTTTTTAATTGGATGGGTAATATTTAATGATTAGGAATGTAGAATACGGAGTTTGAAAATTTGTTAAGATGAGGCGAATTATCTACTTTTTTCTTTCTTTTATCTTATATTTATAATATAATATAAGTATTAAGGAGAGATGAAATATAATGGATAGTGAAATGATTATCTTAGAATTGAATGAGAAAATGGATAAGGCTATTGCTACTTTAGAAAAACGTTTTGCTACTGTTAGGGCTGGAAGAGCAAATCCTTCTAGTTTAGATGGTATTGTAGTTGAATATTATGGTAGTATGACACCTTTAAAACAATTAGCAACTATTTCTGTACCAGAAGCACGTCAATTATTAATTAAACCTTTTGATAGAGGATGTTTAAAAGATATCGAAAAGGCTATTTTAGCATCTAATTTAGGATATAATCCTGGTAATGATGGAGAAACAATTAGAATTATTATTCCAGAACTTACAGAAGAGAGAAGAAGGGAATTAGTTAAACAAGTTAAGGCCATTTCAGAGGAGACAAAGGTTACGATTAGAAATATTAGACGTGAAGGAATAGAGGCTGTTTCTAAACTAGAAGTTTCAGAAGATGAAGAAAAAGGATTAGAAAAAGATATTCAAGAGATAGTTAATGAGTATAATAAAAAAGTAGATAGTATATTAAAAGAAAAAGAACAAGAATTACTAACAGTTTAGTAGTTCTTTTCATTTAAAAAGAATTAACTTTCTTCAGTTAATCCTTTTTCTACACGTTTTTTAATTATTTCGATAAGTTCATTTTTTAATTCTTGATCAGCATTTTCCCAGATTAGACATAAGAAAACACCAAGACCAGGTAATGTTACTTCATCATTAGATGAAACAGATTCGTCGATTGCTTGACGAAGAGTGTTGTAATCATCACCTTTAAAATTATTTATTATGTGTTCTCTGATACTCATTTCCATATATTCCTCCTCATATATATAATGAGATAAAAGTTATATTTTTATACGAAACTTTATTTTTTTCTTATTATATAGTAAAATGGAATTGGTGATATAAATGAAGTTAAACGTCGATGGGAAAACTTATGATATTGTGATAGAGAGAAAAAGTACAACTAGAAATACTTATATTAGAGTAAAACCTGATTTAACTGTTTTAGTTACTACTAATAAATTTACAACGACAAAGACAATTACAAATTTAATAGAAGAAAATTATGAAAAGTTAATTAAGATGATAGAAGTACAAGAAAAGAAAAAAGAAAATAACGATGGTTTTTTCTATTTAGGACATAGATATGATATTGTTTATGTAGATAGTCCTAATATAGAGTTTGGAACTAATAAAGTTTTTATAAATAGAAATTTTGATATTAATAAATGGTATAAGAATCAAGCAAAGAGTTTATTTTTAGAACATTTGAATACACAGTATAATAAATTTACAAAGAGGATTCCATATCCGGAGTTAAAGGTTAGGAAAATGACTAGTAGATGGGGAGTTTGTAATATTAAGACGAAGGTTATTACTTTAAATTTGGAATTAATAAAGAGAGATACTAAATACTTAGATTATGTTATTGTACATGAATTGTCACATTTAATACATGGAGATCATTCGGATAGGTTTTGGGCATTAGTAGAAGATAATATGCCTGATTATAAGAAGTATCGTAAGGAGATGAAGGAATTTTGAACGTAATTACTAGTTTAGATAATGAAAAGGTTAAGATGTTTAAGAAGTTACAAAAGAAGAAGTATCGTGATGAATATAATTTATTTATAGTTGAAGGAGAACATTTAGCGATAGAGGCTTTTAGAGCAGGTGTTTTAGAAGAACTTATTTTAGAAGAGGGTACGGATTTACCATTTCCTTCTCCTTATGGATATTATTCTAGAGAAGTTTTAAGTAAGATTTCAGCAATGGATAATCCTAGTAGTGTTATGGCTTTATGTAGAAAAAGAGATCGAGAGGGAGAAGAAGTAGAAGGAAATAGAATTTTAGTACTTGATGATATTCAAGATCCAGGTAATTTAGGGACTATTGTTAGAAGTGCTTTAGCATTTGGAGTAACGACTATTGTACTTTCTGAGGGAACTGTTGATTTATATAATCCCAAAGTTTTAAGAGCGACACAAGGTATGATTTTTCATACAAATATTATAGTTAGAAATGTTTTTGATTGGGTTAGGATGATTAAAGCAAGTGATTTTAAAGTATATGGAACTTGTGTAGATGGAGGAGTTGATGTTAAAAGTATTCCTCCTGAAGATAAGGAACAATTTGTCTTAATAGTTGGTAATGAAGGTAATGGAGTTAAAAGAAGAATACTAGATTTATGTGATGAGAATTTGTTTATAAGAATGAATGCTAGAGTTGAGAGTCTTAATGTTGCGGTGGCAACTAGTATTTTATTATATGAATTGGGGAATTATTAATGGATGAAGTATATATAGGAAAAGTAGTAGGTACACATGGTATTAAGGGAGAAATTAGAATACTTAGTAATTTTCAGTTTAAAGAGAAAGTATTTGTAGTTGGAAAAAAACTTATTATAGATGGTAAGGAATATGTTATTAGAAGTTATAGAAGACATAAGAATTTTGAGATGGTTACTTTAAATGACTATACTGATATAAATGAAGTTTTATTTTTGATGAAGAAGCAAGTATATGTAGTTAAGAGTAGTTTAGAATTAGGTAGAGATGAGGTATTAGACGAAGAGTTAATTAATTATACTGTGTTGACTAGTGATGGAAAAAGTGGAATAATAAAAGAAATATTTTTAGCGAGTCCTAATAATAAGATACTTAGAGTTGAGTTTGATAAAGAGGTCTTGATTCCAGTTAATTCACCAATGGTTAAAAGTATTTCTAAAGAGAAAAAAGAAGTACTAGTTGAATTATTAGAAGGAATGTAGGTGATAAGATGAAGATTGATATTTTGACTTTGTTTCCAGAAATGTATAAGGGTATTTTTAGTGAATCAATAATTAAAAGAGCGATTGAGTTGGGAAAAATAAAAGTTGAAATTCATAATTTTAGGGATTATTCCTTAGATTTACATCATAAAGTAGATGATACTCCATATGGTGGAGGAAATGGAATGGTCCTTACTTGTCAACCGATATTTGATTGTGTTAATGATCTAAGAGGAGAAGATACAAAAGTTATATTATTAACTCCAGATGGTACCTTGTATAAACAAAGTATGGCTTATGATTTAGCGAAAGAGAAACATTTAATTTTAATTTGTGGTCATTATGAGGGATTTGATGAGCGAATTAGAAGTATTTGTGATATGGAGATAAGTATAGGAGATTATGTTTTAACTGGAGGAGAATTAGCAAGTATGGTATTAGTTGATTCGATTGGAAGACTTTTACCAGGTGTTATAGAAGAAGGATCACACTTGAATGATTCATTTAATAATAATTTATTAGATTATCCGACTTATACAAAACCTAGGATTTATAAAGGAATGGAAGTGCCAGACGTGTTATTGTCAGGAGATCATAAGAAAATAGATGAGTATAGAAAGATGGAAAGTTTAAAAAGAACAAAAGAACGTAGACCAGATTTATTAGAGAAGTAGGTGGAGTTTTGTGTATTCTATTAGTAAGAAGAAAGTAATAAAAAAGAAGTGGAAGTATCAAGATTTTGATCAGATAAAAAATCTAGAGGGATTCTTAATGCCTTCTCGAGGTAATAAGTTTAAGATACAGGGAATGATGGTTAAAGATATTTTAGTAGTTGATATGGGACTTTCTAAAGAGTTAGTCCGAGACTATGTAAGAAAGAAATATAAGAGGCTAATAGAAGTTTTAACGGAACTATTAATTAGTGATGATGATACGGGAGAGTCTTTTAGAATTGCTTTAAATAGAATAGAGAAGTTTAGACAAGAAATAAAAAATAAATATAGAATTTATTTAGAAAATAAAGAGTTAGAAATAATGGCTAAACAGTTAAGTGCTCTACAGAAACAAGCAAAGTTAGAGTTTGCAGAATTACAAAGTAATTTAATGATGAAAACAGAGACTGGTAAAAATAGATAATGTCAAGGAAGTTGTAAATTAAATGACTTCTTTTTCTTTAAAGTATTGTAAGTAGTTAGTAATTTTTGTATTCTTTTAGTAGATAGGTGAACGGTATGAAAAAGATAAAAATAAATAAAGTTGTTTATCAGTATATATTAATTGGTGGAATAGGTATACTTTCTCTTTTATTTATTTGGAAAGGGTTTACTTATACAAAGTTTAAGGATGTTTCTTATGGAGAAGAAGTTGCTAGTAGTTATGTAGTTAGTTTAAGTACTAGAGAGAAGTTTACGGATAAAGAGAAGAATAGTTTTAATGGAAGAGAGATTGAAACTATTAGGACTAGTTTTGAATTGGTAAAGGACTTTGATTATGATATTAAGTATAGTGAAGAGTACTATTTAAAGGCTAGAATGATTGTATATGATAGAGAGTTTAAAAATATAATTAGAGAAATAGAACAAGTAATTACAGATAAAGAAGAATATGAGACAGTAGAGAGAAAAGTAGAATTTGATAAGTATGCAGAAATTAAGTATCAAGAATATTTGGGTCATGCAGCAGAGATTAAGAGAAATTTTTCTTTGGATTCTAATATGTTATTAGAGATAGTTTTATGTTCTAATAAGGAGAGTAAAGAAAGAGAATTGGCGAAGATTAAGATACCGTTGATGCAGGATAATTTTACGATTGGGAAAAATGATTTAAGCGATAATGGAACAGTTAGTGTTAAGAGTAAGATTAATTTTATTAATGGGTTATGTTTTGTAATGGCTGGTACTGGTATTTATTTTATTTACTTTATAATTAGAAGCCTTAAAGGTAGAAAAGTAAAAGATAATCTTGAGGTAATTTAGAGGAGGATATATGGAGACAGTTGTATATTTGATAAGACATTCAGTTAGAATGGGCAAGGAAATGATTAATAGTTATAATACTTCTCAGAGTGAGTTATTAAAAAATGAAAAGATAATTTTAAATGTATCAGGTGAGAAAAGGGCGAATCTTTTAAGTCAGGAAGAGGAACTACAAAATATTGATGTCTTATATACTAGTAATTGTGTTAGGACGTTACAAACGGCTAAATATATGATGGAAAGACAAGGATTAAAGGCTAATATTGATTGTAGGTTTGATGAGAGAAGAGTTGGGATACCTAATGATGGTGAAGTAAAAGATTGGTTTGTTTTACAGTATACTGATGCTAAATACAAGACTGTTGGAGGAGAGAGTCAAGAAGAAGTTAGAAATAGGATGTATGAAGCATTAGAAGAAGTTATTATGGCTAATAAGGGTAAGAGGATTGCAATATTTTCGCATGGTTTAGCAATTACTTTTCTATTATTAAAATGGTGTCGATTAGACAGTATTGATTATGATAGAACTTTGGCATTTAGTTTTAAGGGAAGAGAAGTTTTTAAGAAGAGAATTAATTCACCAGATGTATTTAAGTTAGTATTTGATGAAGATAATCGTATTTTAAGTATTGAAAATATAGAGTTTAATGATTTAGAGTATGAAGATTTTGTTGTTTATAAGTAAAATATTGCGATAAAAGCCTGAAATAACAAGAAAATGGATTGATTTTTAGGTATTGCTGTGTTATAATCTTGTTTGTCAGTTTGAGATGATCCGCTGTTTTTTGATTAGATATGATCATTGGTAAATATTTTTAGAGAGGAGAACTTATATGGCTAATATTATTGACAAAATCAATGAAAAACAAATTAATCCTAACGTTCCAGAATTCCGTGTTGGTGATACTGTTAGAGTTGACGTTAAGATTATCGAAGGTAAGAGAGAACGTATTCAAGCATTTGAAGGTGTAGTTGTTTCACGTAAAGGTGGTTCTGTTTCAGAAACATTTACAGTACGTAAAATGTCTTCAGGTGTTGGAGTAGAAAGAATCTTCCCAATTCATTCACCAAAGATTGCTGGTATTACAGTATTACGTCGTGGTAAAGTTAGACGTGCTAAACTTACATTCCTTAAGAATAGAGTTGGTGGATACCGTATTAAAGAAAAAGGACAAAAATAAGGGTATACCTTGTTTTTTCTTTATTTATAGGAAGTTTTTATTGGCAAAGACCAAGTAACAAATTTTAATTTGTATTTAGTTCTAGGAGATAATTATGAGTAAAAAGGAAGTTTTTATGAAGGAGTATTTACCATATATAATTATAATTATAGTAGTGTTGTTGATTAAGATATTTATAGTTACACCTATTAGGGTAAATGGGCCTTCAATGTTAGAGACATTGGAAGATAAAGATATTATGATATTAGATGAGATTAGTTTCAAGTTTAAGGGACTTAAGAGATTTGATATTGTAGTAGTTAATTATAAAAATGAAAAGATAATTAAGCGAGTAGTTGGTCTTCCTGGAGAGACGGTTGAATATAGAGATAATAAACTATATATAAATGGAAAAGTAGTTGAAGAGGATTTCTCACATGAGGTAACAGCAGATGTAGATCCTATTAAGATACCAGAGAATCATTATTATGTAATGGGAGATAATAGAGTTAATTCAACTGATAGTAGAATTATTGGACCTGTTTCAATTAAGAATATTAAAGGTACAACTAAGTTGACAGTGTTTCCATTTAAAAGATTTGGTAATAAGAAGTAGATTATAAAGCAAAAAATTAAGTGACTTTTATTAGTTGCTTTTTTTTGTTATAATTTTGGTACTTTACAAAGAAATGGTTTTGTTGTAATTTAGATAGTGAAAGTTATAGTTTATATTATGTGGGAAATGGAGAGTTGAAGTAAATGAAAGTGTTATTATTTACACATAAAAGTGATATTGACGGAATGGGAAATGCAGTTTTAGCAAAATTGGCTTTTGAAGAGGTTGATTGCGTATTGTGTGAAACCTTTAATTTGCAAAAGGAAATAGCAAAATATTATGAGAATGGAAGTATATATGATTATGATAGAGTCTTTGTAACTGATTTATGGCTTGAAGAGCCGACATTATCAAAGGTTGCAAAAGATGAACTGTTAAATGATAAATTTTTTGTATTTGATCATCATAAATCTGCTTTAGAGGGAAATTTTAATAAGTATCCATTTACAACAATTAGAATTTCTGATGATAAAGGATTATGTAGTGGTACGAGTTTATTTTATGAGTATTTAGTTGCAAATGGTTTTATTGATGGTACTATATGTAAAATAAGTGATTTTTCAGAGTTAACACGAAAATATGATACTTGGGAATGGAAAACTAAATATAATGATGAAATGCCACATGAATTAACATTATTATTCGACTCTGTTGGATGTGATGGGTATATAGAATTAATGTTTTCAAAATTGAGTGATCCGACTATACAAAAATTTCAATTTAGTGAATTAGAAAAAATGCTAATTAATAATAAGATTAATCAAGTTCAAGAAAAATTATCAGAGTATGCAAGAAAAGTTTATTATGGAGAAATATTGGGATTAAAAGCCGGTATAGTATTTATTGATTATGAATATAGAAATGATTTGGCGGAATATTTTAGACAGCATAATTTTGATATGGACTTTGCTATGATGATTGCTTTAGATTATGGAACAATTTCTTATAGGAATGTTAAAGAAGATGTTAATGTTAGACTAATTGCTGAGGCAATGGGTGGCAAAGGTCATGATAAGGCAGCAAGTAGTCCTATTTCGGTAGAACAGAAAGAAGAGCTAATTAAAATATTAACAAAAAAACAATAATTCAGTGTATTAATGATATTTATGATATAAAAAATTAAGTGACTTTTATTAGTTGCTTTTTTTTGTTATAATTTTTTTAGATGGAGTTGATCTGTATGAGACGATGTACTTGGTGTAATTTAGATAATAAACTTTATGTTTTATATCATGATAAAGAATGGGGAATAGAGAATTTTTCAGATGAGTATTTATTTGAAATGTTAATTTTAGAGTCTTTTCAAGCAGGGCTTTCTTGGGAATGTGTACTTAATAAGAGAGAGAGTTTTAGGAGGGCTTATGATAATTTTTCTTTAGATAAGGTTTGTAAGTATGATGATGAAAAAATAAAAGAATTGTTAGAGAATAAAGAGATTATCCGAAATAAGTTAAAGATAAGAGCCAGTATTAATAATGCTAGAATTTTTAAAAGTATTGTTTTAGAAATGGGGAGTTTTTATAATTACTTGAAGATATTTACGGAAGGAAAAATATTTTATGAGACTGGACTTACTAGTTCAGAATTGTCGGATATGATTTCTAGTGATTTGAAAAAGTGTGGTATGAAGTTTGTGGGTACGACAATAATTTATTCATATTTACAGGCGATTGGAGTAATTTATGCTCATGAGGAGGCTTGTTTTATGTATAAGGATGGTAATAATGAGAAAAATTAATTGTAATTTGATTGTTGCTGGTCCTGCTACTGGGAAGACTTATTTAGCCTCAAATGATAAAAGATTTGTTGATTTAGATGGAATAAGGGCAGCTTATAAATATGGCTTTTCAAGTATTTCTGAGTTAGAATTTGAAAGAAGTAAGGGTGCAAGAGGAGATGTTGTAAATAAAGATTCTTTACAATATATAATTAGGATGATTGATGAAGTAATCAAAGATAAGAAAGTTGGACTTTTATCATATCATGAAGATATATTAGAATATGTTTGGAAGAGGAATATTCCATATTGCTTGGTATATGCTTCACTTGATAGTAGAGAAGAATATGTAGAAAGAATGGAAAAAAGAGGAAACTCTTTGGATTTTATCAAGAGTATGACGGATGAAGATATTTGGAAGAGTTTTTATAGAAAGGATGTTTTAGATACTAGAGCAACTTATAAGATAGAGTTAGCGAAGGATAAGTATTTGTTTGATATAAGAGATTATTTTTTGGAGGAATAGGTATGGAAAGTATAGTTTATCATGGTAGTCGTAATGGAAGTATTGATTTGATAAAGGCACATGTATCTACCCATGGTAAAGAATGCATTTATGCAACGGAAAATAAGACTGTAGCAATGTTATTTATGGGTGAAGGTAAAGGGGATTTGGATACTGTTTTAGCCGTAGATGATGGTAAGATAGTCTTGGTAGAAAGAAGGGCTGGAGTTTTAGAAGATAATTATAATCATGAAGGATATATTTATGAGTTACCTGGTTCTAGTTTTAGGCATTATGATTATTTATGGCAACCTGAAGTTATTTCATTTGAGAAAAGTATAAAGCCAATTAGAAAAACATATTATGAGAATGTTTTAGAGGCTTTAGAGAATGAGGAGAGAGAGGGAAATTTGACAATTTATCATTATCCTAAAAGACCTAGTAGTATTCCTTTTGATAATAGCGACTTGATTGATAAATATATTATGTTTTATAATAATGGTAATAGTCATGCTATTGATAGTTTACTTGAATGTTATCCAGAGTTTAGGGAAGAAGTTCAAAGTAGAGTTAATGATGTGACAGATGGTGTGAGGAGAGTTAAGTAATGATGAGTGTTTTTGAATCCGATAGGATTAATTATATACATATTTCTGAAGAGTTAATAGATGAGTATTTAGTTATGGTTAATGATGAAGAGATACAAAGATGTATTTCTACAGAGATACGTGTATATTCTAGAGAAAATGAGGCTAGTTGGATAAAATCTAAATTAGAAGAAAGAGCTTATGTTTTTTCAATGATTTCTAAAGAAGATGGAAGTTATATTGGAAATGTTGAATTAATGGATGTAGAAAATGGTAGTGCAGAAGTTGGACTTTGCATTACTAGGACTATGCAGAATAAACATTATGGAATAGAGGCATTGAAAAGAATTATTGAATTTACTTTTGAAGAGGTAGGTTTAAATACTTTGACTGCAACTATTTTTTCTAATAATGTTAGATCATTACATAATGCAGAGAAAGTAGGCTTTAAAAGATGTGGTGTTACCAAAAATGTAAAAGTAGAAGATGGTGTTAGTGTTGATGACATACATTTTAAATTAGAAAAGGAGTAGAGTATGAAGCGAGTAATAATTGTTTTAGTAATGCTTTTATTGATTACAGGGTGTGGCAAAAAGAGTGAAGAAGAGCACTATGACTTAAAGGGAAAAGCTCTTAATTCATATAGTTATATAAATAGTGATGGTGGTATTGATGTATATGCACTTTGTGATATGACTAATGATGAGGCTTTATCTATTATTACGGGATTATTCTATAAAGTAGGAGAAGATGATTATATTTTACTTGATACACTTGAATTTAATCAGGAAGATGCTTATAATAATTCCAATGTTTATGTATTTAGTTCCAATAAACTTTATGGAATTGGGAATGGAGGAACTCCTAATTCTTTTGTGTATAATTTAGAAGGTAGAAATAGTCGAATGAGTAAAATTATCTTTTCATTTGATAATGAAGAAGTTATTCCTTCTGGAATTAAAAAGATAACGGATAAAGAAATTGAAATTAGTACATATAGTGATGATAATAGATATGTATGTAATTTAAAAAGTTATAAATGTGAGGTGAAGAGGGATGAGTGAATGTAAGGTGTATTATTCGTCATATGAACTTCCTGGTGAAGACTATCATTTTAGAATAGGTAATAAAGTAAAATGGATAGTAGTAAAACCGGTAACAATTAATAATAAAAAACTTTATGTGCCTGCGGCTGGAAAAGAAAAATTTGATTATTGGGTTGACTTTATTGATGGCTTTTCTGAAGGACATTCTCTTTATATGGAAGGATATGTTAAAGATATTACAGCACTTTATACTTTGCGTGATTATAAGAAGAATATTATAAATGAGATAGGGCATATACCTTATACGAAAAGATATAAGGTTAATAATAGTAGAATCGATTCTGATTTTCAAGGCGGATCACTTGCTGGATATATTGTTACACTTGAGGACTATACAGTAAGGGTTGCTATTGAAGATGATGTATATTATTGTTATGAACGTTAAAGAAAAAGAAATGGATTTAGTATAAAAACTTTGTCCATTTCTTTTAATTTTGTGTCTTTATATTACCATATTTTTGAAATTTTTTCAAGACTAGTAATAAGGGAGAAAGTGTGGTAGTTAATATTTGGAGGCGATAAATATGTTAAATAATATGACAGCTTTAATTAGTTGTTTTGCAAGGTGTTATCATACAGAAAATAGTAATATTAGAATTTATGATGATAAGTTTGCAAGAGGGATTTTAAGTGATGAGGAGTATGAAAATATTTCATTTAGTATGACTTCAGGAATTGAGTTTTTTAATGCAGATTATAAGGGAAATGATCCGTTAGGGTGGATTGTTAATAATCATCTTGCTCCAGCAATTCTAGCAAGAAGTAGTTTTAATGAGAGATGTTTAAATAATGAGATCAAATTAGGACTTAAACAATACGTTTTATTAGGAGCAGGATATGATACATCAGGATATAAAGTTAATGATAAAGTAGATGTATTTGAACTAGATAAAAAAGAGATGATTGAGGATAAGAAGAGACGAGTAGAAAAGGCTTTAATTGATACAAAAAGAGTTTCTTATGTAGGATGTGATTTTAATGAGAACTGGTTTGATTTACTTTTAGAAAGTGGCTTTGATAGAAATAAAAAGACATTGTTTTCAATACTTGGAGTTAGTTATTATTTGGAGAAAGAAACATTTTTTGAGACAATAAAATTACTTGCTGAAAATATGCCAAAGGGAAGTTCTATTATATTTGATTATCCAGTTGGAGAAGATGAATACAATAAAGAAAAAGAGGATTTGGCTAAAGAGGCAGGAGAAGTAATGAAAAGTAAGTATTCTAGAGATGATATTTTAAAGTTATGTAATATGTGTGGACTTCAAGTGTATGAAGATTTAGATAGTGATGATATTGATAGAGATTATTTTTATAATTATAATACAATGAATCCAAATAATAGGATATATGCTCCTAAGGGAGTTAATTATTGTTTATTGGTTAAGTAGATTTTAGATCTACTTTTTTGTTATAATATTTTGGGAGGGATACTTTATGAAAGAAATAGAAATACTAGTGGAAGTTTATTCACCGATTGAAGAAGTTATTAAAGTGCTTGAGAAATTTACGTATGAAGGGATTAAAGAAACGATAGATGTCTATTATTATGATCCATTACGTTGTAATTTAAAGCCTAATGGTAAAGGTGAAATAGATGAATGTTTAAGAGTTAGAACTAAGGATAATAAAAATTACATTACTTATAAAGTGGATAATTTTGATAATGGAAAATGGTTATATTCTGATGAATACGAAACTGAAGTAGATAATATTTATATGGTTACAGAGATATTAAAAAAGTTAGGTCTTAAGGAACTACTTACTATTCATAATAGTAAGAGGACTTATGTTACAGATAAGTATGAGATTGTACTGGAGACTGTTAAAGATTTGGGATATTTCTTAGAAGTTGAATACTGTACTAATGAAGATGTTTCAGTTAATTTGGTTAAAGAAGAAATACAGAAGTTTATTGATGAACTTGGTATTAAAGTGTCAAGTGAATTGAATATGGGTAAACCAGAAATGATGATTAAGAAATTTAAAATAGAGGTTTAAGATGATAGATATAATTGTACCAGTTTATAATACTCCAATTAGTGATTTGAAACGATGTTTAGAAAGTATAGAGAAACAGGCGTTTAAAGATTATAAAGTTTATATAATTGATGATGGTAGTTTTGATGAAGTTAAGGGTTTCTTGGATGAGTATGTTAGAGATAAAAATAATTTTATTGTTAAGCATGTAGTTAATGGCGGAGTTAGTCGAGTTAGAAATATTGGGATTGAGTGTTCTAGTTCTGAGTATGTAACTTTTGTAGATAGTGATGATACTATTGAGGAGAACTTTTTAGAAGAAGCATTTAGTTTGATTAGAGATAATGATTTAGATTTAGTTGTTGGTGGATATAATGAAGTTAAAAATGGAGAAGTTGTAAAGATAAGAAAATGTGATGATGGGTTTTATATTTACGATGAGAGTAATTTAAATTTAGTTAAGGATAAGTTGTTGTCGGGTAAGTTGAAGGAGGATAATAAAAATATTGGTAGTCTTCCAACAGGAAGAATATATACGAGGATTTATAAAAGAAGTGTACTTGGTGATTTAAGATTTAATAGTAGTCTTGGGATGAGTGAAGATACTTTATTTATGATTGATTTTATGGATAGAGTTAAACGGATAGGTTTAAGTTCTGGTGTTTGGTACAACTATTATATAAATGATTATTCGATTAGTAGAAGAAGGGTTAATGATAAGGTTATTAAGGATCATATGATGTTTATTGAAGAAGTTTATAAGAGACTGTTACGAGAAGATGATTTAAGAATTAAAAATGCTTATGTATTTAGAGTGTTTAAATCTTTGATGAATTTAGTTGATTTAATAAAGTCTAGTGATTCTAGTGGGAATACTTTGAATGATGTTTTAGATAATTCTATGTTTTTGTGTTTGAAGTATTTAGATGTATCAGGTTATATTAATGTAAGTGATAAAGAATTAGAGTTTTTAGATGATTTTGTTGTTGATTATTAGGAGATATTTATGAAGTATAGTGATATTTTAGAGGCACATTTTAAGTATGGGACCACTAAAGAAGATATAATTAAAAGATATGGATATGAAGAGATACTTGAGAACGTAGTGCTTGCTCCCTGGTGGAGTCATGAAATATTTAATGATAAGGTTTTAAAAATAGAAAAAGTAAGTGATAGAGTCTTTAATATTTATGGAAAAGATTTTTCATTTTCATATATTGAGATTGGTCAGGTCGGAGCTCCAGTTATTTTAGATACAGTACTTGCCTTAGGAGTTACAAATTGCAAGAATATTTTATTTATAGGTTCAGTTGGATCTTTAAGTAGTGAGATAAGAATTGGGAATATTGTTATTCCAAAAGGATCTATTTGTTGTGATGGAGCTTCTAGATATTTGAATGATAATTTTAAGGACGAGTTTTTTGAAGTAGAGTATCCGACAGTAGAGTTTACTAATAAAATAATAGGGTTGATTCAAGAATTTGATGTTAAATATCATCATGTTTTAAATTGCAGTGTTGACTCTATATTTGGACAATTTGTACATATCAATGAGTTTTTAGAAAAAGGTGCTTTAACTATTGAAATGGAAACAGCTTCATTATTTAAGGCTAGTTCTTTGATAGGTGTTGATGCTGGGGCTATTCTTGTGGTATCTGATAATGTCCTTATGAATAAATCTTTATTTTCTGGTAGAAGTGATGAGGAAAATAAATATAGGCATTATGTTAAAGAGAAAGTAATACCAGAGATAGTATGTAGATTATTTAAGAGGTGATGATATGGATAATGATCGAGTAAAACATTCTATTAGTGTTGCGAGACAGATGATGGAGATTGGTAAAAGTTATGATTTAAGTGATGAAGAGTTAGAAGAATTATTTGTATTAGGACTTAATCATGATATTGGATATGAGTTTTGTGATGGTAAGAGTCATAATGTAGTTGGTGGTAATATTTTAAAAAGAAGTAATTATAAGTACTGGAAGGAAGTATATTATCATGGTGTTGTTCAAGAGGAGTATAGTTCTTTATATTTGAAAATATTAAATACGGCTGATATGCAAGTTGATAAGTATGGCAATGTTGTTGGGTTTGAGGAAAGACTCAAAGATATAAGAAATAGATATGGAGAAGATTCAGTTGTATATAAAAGATGTGTTTTATTAATTGAATTTATAAAGAGTGAGGTTTAGGATGAGGCATAAAGGGACTAAGGAGTTGAAGACTAATCGACTATTACTAAGAAGAATTTATAAAGAAGATGCACTAGAAATATATAATGGTTTTATTAATCAAGAGAGATTTTTATATTATTTGAATAAAGAGAAGAGAACACTAGAGGAAGAGATCTCTTCTTTAGAAATGATTGATGAGAAAAATAAAAATGAAGATTACTATAACTGGGTTATAACTTTAAAGGATACTGGTAAGATAATTGGAATGATTGTATTAAAAGTAGAAGAAGTAAATGAGTGTGTTGAAGCAACTTATGCAATAGATGAGAGATATTGCAATAAGGGATATATGAGTGAGGCTTTAGAAAGAGTTATAAAATATGCTTTTGAAGAGTTACATGTTAATAGATTTCAGACTTGTTGTGTTGTTTCTAATGTGGCTTCTAGAAAAGTTATGGAAAAGTGTGGCATGAGGTGTGAAGGTATTCTTAGAAGTTATGTTATTTTAAAAGATGGTTATCATGATACGTATATGTATTCTGTTGTTAGAGAAGATTTTGAGTAGGTGATAATGATGAAGTGCTTTAGTAAGGAAGAGGCTAGAAAGATTATGCAAGATGCATTTAATTTTATTGATAATGGAAAAGTACTGTGGAAGGATATGGAGTTTTTAGGACATCCAGGATTTTACTTTTTTCATACAAAGAAGGAATTAGATCAAAAGATAGAAAATCAATTAGTTAAGGATAAATATGATCAATATGATATTTGTTATATAATGAACTTTTTAATAAAATTTATGCTTTCCAAGTATGACTCACATACTAAGGTACTTTTTAGTGAGGGAAGATATTTACCTATTGAGTTAAAGATTGCAGATAATGAAGTGTATATAATTAATGTGCCTTCAAAGTTTAGTAAATTTAAGACTTGGAAAGTATTAGAAATTAATGGTGTTATAGTCAGTAAGTTATTAAATGAAATAGAGGAGATTTGTTGTTACTCAACAGAAGAATATTTAAGAACAAGACAAGTAAGTATACTTGAAGATATTGATATGTTAAGAACTTTACCTAGTATAGATAGTGCAACTTTAAGGTTCAATTTTTTAGTTAGTGATGGAAAAGATAGAGAAGTAATTAGTTTTGATATTAATAATTTAGTTGATGAAGTAGAGGAGCGTTTTCTTCCAGAAAATTATTCTTACGAGATAGTTAATGATTGTATAGTTATTCATTATAATTCTTGTCGAGATAAAGATAAAATGGAGGAGTTAATTGAGGAGATTAGTAAAATTCCGGTTGATAAGTATGTTATAGATTTAAGATATAATGGTGGAGGAGATTCTAGTATTATTAGACCTTTGATAGAGTTTTTGAAAGGGAAGAAGGTTGTTGCTTTAGTAAATGAATATGTATTTTCTTCTGGGAGAATGGCATTGGTTGAGTTAAAGAAAATAGGTGCTTATGTTATTGGAACTAATATTAGTACTTCACTTAATGCTTTTGGCAATAACCCGTCTGAATATAAAATAGAGAATACTGATTTGATTGTTAAAAGAAGTTCTAGTTATTTTCTTTATGATAGTGATTATAATTGTACTAGTTTTTCGAAGAATAATTTTTTTGAGTACTTTAAAGATAGAAAAGAGTTATTAGAACCAGTTTTTATAAGTCCAGATTTAGAGGTGAAAGAGACTGTTGATGATATTGTTGCTGGAAGAGATAGACAGATGAAGATGGCATTTAAATATTTAGAGGAGAATTTTTAATGGAGAAAGTTCAGTTTGATAATGATAATTTTATTTTATATGCACCAGATAGTCTAAGAATTATTACAGAAGGATTAGAAGATATTTTGAATAGTTCTTTTGAATTTTATAAGAAGTTATTTGGAGTAGATGATTTTAGAAAAATACAGATTAATTTTTTTGATGATTTGGGTAAGTTTAGGGAATTTATTTATGACTTAAGAGGAGAGACGGAGTCTTTACCAGAATATGCTACTGGTACTTTTGATCAGGGAATGATTAATATGTATTTGAATCCTAATATAAGAAAAGATAGTCCTAATTTTAATTATTATAGATATTGTGCTTCACATGAGTTATTTCATATTATGTATCAAGAATTAGGATGGGAAAAGCTAGGTATGAAGAGAATAGTTTGGTTTGATGAAGGAATGGCCCAGTTATTTTCTGGTGAGTATAATTTTACTAATGATTCATATGATAAATTCTTAAAAGAAGTTAGGAAAACGACAAAAGAAATTCCAAACTTAAATAGTATTTTACATGGAAAGGCTTTTAAAAATGATAAATATAATGGATATTTACTTAGTTTGCTTGCTGTTAAAGAGATATATGATGAATTAGGGTTTGAGAAATTTAGAGAATTAATGTATAATGAAGAGGCAATTAAGAAATATGGGGTGAATATATTAAATAAAATTCTTTTTTGATAGGGGGATCAAAAAATGGAGTTAACTTCGTTAAGAACATTATTAGAGAAGTATGGAATATCTTATGAAGAAGTTGTTTCAAAGTGTGAAAGTATTTTGGAAAGTGATAATTATAATGAGATGGAAAATACTATTAAATATTTAGTTAAAGAGTTGGGTATTGCGGTTAAAAATATTGAAAAGGCTCCTAGTATTTTAGAGAGTGATGTTTTCTCTATAAAAAGTAATGTAGATTTTTTAAATAGAGAAGGTATAACTTTTTCAAATGTTGAAAATTGTTTACATGTGCTTGCTACTGAGCCTTTAAAACTTATGGAAACATATAATTATATTAGAGATAATTATGGAGTTTCATATATAAATAGGGTTACAACTATTTTAAGTGTTGATGTATATAAAATTAAGCAGATAGAGAAGTTGGGACTTTCTAAAGAGTTAACTTTGTCAGCGGCTATTTCTAATTGTTCATCATCAAGAATAGAAGAAATTATTAGAGTGTGTCGAGAGAATAATATAGAAATAAAATCTTCGGTTTTTAAGGGTGGACCGGATAAGATAAGGAAAATAATTAAATTATGTAGAGAGTATGGAATAGAAATAACAGGAACAATTTTTACGAAGTCAGTACAAGAAGTAAGAAATATAATTGATGTTTGTAATAAGAATGGCATAGAAATAAATGGTTCAGTTTTTAAGCGAAATGCTTCGGAAATAGGAAGTATAGTAGAAGTATGTAGAAAATATGGAATTAAAGTATCAGGTAATGTTTTTTTGAAAAGTGCTGAAGAGGTAGAAAAAAT
Source organism: uncultured Bacilli bacterium (assembly GCA_934168245.1). Classification (GTDB taxonomy): domain Bacteria; phylum Bacillota_I; class Bacilli_A; order RF39; family UBA660; genus CAG-877. The sequence goes on along the minus strand of CAKPMY010000002.1, from coordinate 7,507 downwards.
AATTTTAATGTGCCAAAAGTATGGTTTAGAAGTGGCAGGCTCTGCTTTTAATCGAACTGCTGCGGAGATAGAGGCTCTTATAAAAGTATGTAGAAAGAATAATCTAAAGATATCAGGTAATATTTTTTTAAAAACTGCTGAAGAAGTTGAGAATATACTTGAGGTTTGTCAGAGATTAAAAATAAAAATTAATAATTCAATGTTTTATAAAAGACCAGATGAAATAGAAAAGATAGTTGCGGTATGTAGAAAATATAATGTTGAAGTGAATGGATCAATATTTAATAGAGATGCTTTAGAACTCGAAGAAATTATTAAAGTATGTTTGGAGAATGGAATAAAAGTATTTGGTACTGTTTTCATAAGAACTCCTGAAGAAGTAAAAAGAATTATTGAATTATGTAAGAGTAATGATATAGAAATATTGGGAACTATTTTTTTAAGAAGTGTTGCAGAAATAGAAGAAATTATTAAAATATGTAAAGATAATAATATTAAGGTAGCAGGGTCAATGTTTTTAAGAAAACCAAGTGAATTACAGGATATTATTTCAGTATGTAAAAATAATGGTTTAGAAATAACAGGATCAGTATTTAGAAGAAGTGCAGAAGAGATAGATGAAATAATTGAAATATGTAAAAAATATGATATTAAAGTAACAGGAACTATATTTACGAGAAGTGCTTTAGAAATAGAGGAGATTGTTGAAGTTTGTAAAAAGTATAATATAAAAATAGCGGCTTCAATATTTAAAAAATCGGCGGTAGAAGTAGAAAAGATTATTTTAGTATGTCAAAGAAATGGCATTGATGTTGTTGGAAATGTTTTTCTAAGGAGTGCTGAAGAAATCGAAAAAATTACTTCAATATGTAGGACTAATGGTATGGAGGTTACCGGTTCAATGTTTCTTAAAGGGCCAGAGGAAGTGGAAAAGATTATTACATTATGTAGGGAAAATGGTTTAAAGGCGGGAGGAACAATTTTTCTTAGAAAAAGTTCACAATTACAAGAAAGTATTGATTTTATAAAGACGAATTATGATGCTTCTTATTTAAAAAATTTATTAGTAATAAAAGATGTTAAATATATAGATGAAGTACTTACTTATTTTAAAGAGTTAGGGATGTTAGAAGCAGTACGAGATAGTGCGAATGTTTTTACGTTAACACTTGATGAAATAAAAGAACGTAAAACATTTATTGAGTCGGTTGGTGAAGAAGTTGTGTCTAGTGAGGGAAGACTTAATTCTATATTTGGATTAACTAAAAAACGTTATAAAGAAAAAGTAAAGAGTATTAGTAAAGTCTTGAGTCTGTAATTAGAAATTTTCGGGGGATTTATTATGATGAATGTGGATGTTTTAAGAGTATTATTAAATAAATATGGAATTGATCCAGACATTGTTCTTGGAAATAATGAAAATATTTTAATATATGGTAATTATAAAGATATAGAGAATACTATTAGATATTTAGTTGGTGAGTTAAAGATAAATCCTAAAAATATAGAAAAGGCTCCAAGTATATTGTATAAAAATGTGTCTGTGATAAGGAAAAATGTAGATTTTTTACATGGACAAGACATAACTTTTTATAATGTAGAAACTTGTTTACATGTTTTAAGTACTGTTCCTTGGAGATTAGAAGAGACTTATAATTATGTTAGAGATAATTATGGGTTAGACTTTATTGATAAAAATACTTCTATATTGGGTGTTGATGTAGAAAGAATAAAAGAGATTGAGAAATTAGGTTTAGATAAAAGAATAGTTTTAACGGCTGCGGTTAGTAGGTTATCTATTGAACATATAATGAGAAGTGTAATAATCTGTAGAGAGAATAATGTAGAGATAACAAGTAGTCTCTTTAGAACAAATGTTGAGGATATAGAACAAATATTTAAGGCTTGTAGAGAAAATGGAATAGAGATAACGGGATCAGTATTTTATAGAACTGCAGATGAAATAGTGCAAATAGCTAAAGTTTGTAGGGAAAATGGGATAGAGATAACTGGTACTATATTTCTTAAATCAGCTGCTAGGCTTCAGGAAAGTATAAATTTTATTAAAGAAAAGTATGATGCATCTTATTTAACTAGTTTAATTGTGGTTAGAGGCTCTAAATATTTGAGTGAAGTATTTCCTTATTTGGAAGAGTTAGGAGTACTTGAAGATGTCAAGGCAAGTGCTTCTATTTTAAATTTGAAACTAGAGGAGATAAAAGAACGTAAGAGATTTGTTGAATCGCTTGGTGAGACTATGGTACTTGAGAATGGTAGGTATATTTAGTGTGAGTAGAAAAATTTATGCAAGTAGGGTGACTGCTAGTAAAGAGGCTAATAAATCGTATGGAGGAAAATAATATGACATTTAATGTTGATTTAGAAAAGATAGGTAAAATATATGGAAATGAGGTACTTGAAGAAATCCAAAATAATATGGATGAAGTAATTAAGAATATTAATTATATGTATCAACTTAATTTTGATGATGTAGAAGATATATTTGAAAGAGAAGTATTACTATTTTTATATGATAATAAGACTTTTGTAAGAAAAATAAATGGTTTAATTAAAACATTAGGTATTACTTATGTAGATGATATAGAAAATGATTTTTCTTTACTAGAGAATTTATTGTGATTGGTGAAATTATATATAAAAGTGAGACATAGTTACAGGATAACAATTAAGACATTATATATAAACATATGTTGAGGGTAGATTCAAAATAAAGTTTTGATAAATAGGTAACTTTCATTTATAATAGTAATAGATAGGAGAAATATTTATGAAGAATGTGAGTAAAAAGAAATTAATTATTACTGCATGTGTTTTCTTGATTGTATTAGGGGGAGTAATTTATTTTATGGGGAATAAAAATAAAGTGAAAGAGTTGCCGGTTACTAAGGGAGTAGAAGTTGTTCCTACTATGGATGATAACTTGAGTAGAGATGCTAGTTGGTGTAGTACGTTTCAATTAGTTTGGAATGATATGAAGGATGAGATAGTTAAACAAGATGTTGTTTTTAGTCCACAAATAAAAATGGTGGAAAATCTTAATAAAGCGAGTTTTACAGAAGATATGTTATCCGATGAGTACTATTTTAAGATTTATGGTTTTAAGAATTTAGAATTAAAAGAAAAAATAGAAAAAGGTATTAAGGAGAAGTTTAATCAAACTAGTGATATTCTAGATGACTTTGATTGGAGTGATGAGGCACTAGATGATCCTACTAGTCGTCCGGAGATAAGAAGATATTTCTTTTATACGATGTTATATAGAGAATTTGAATATGAAAATAAATTTGATCTTTTAAATAATGCTAAGTTTGGTAAGTATGATAATATTAAATACTTTGGAGTGTCTAAAAATACAAAAGCAACAGTTAGAGATCAAATTGATGTATTATTTTATAATTCGAAGAATGATTTTGCAGTTAAGATAAGAACTAAAAGTAATGATGAAGTTATATTTTATAAGAATCCAGAGGGAGAAACGTTTAAAGAGATATATGATAATATGATGAAAAAAACTAATGAATTTGAAGGAAGCGTTAGTTTTACAGAATATGATTATTTTATGGCACCTATAATTTCATTTAATGTAAAAAAAGATTATAAGGAATTAGAGAATAAAGAGTTTGAAACAGCAGATGGCAATACAGCAATGATAGAAAAAGCAATTCAATCTATTAAGTTTTCTTTAGATGAGACTGGTGGTAAAGTAAAGAGTGAGGCTGGAATAGATGGTTGGAAGACGATAGCAGCTGAAGCTGAAAAGAAGCCTAGATATTTTAATGTTAATGATACTTTTGCTTTATTTTTAAAAGAGAAAGACAAAGATGTACCTTATTTAGCAGTAAGAGTAGATGATATAACGAAGTATCAAAGTAATTAATTGTAGAATATGATTTTAAAATTGTAGTATACTATAGATAGATGTTATGATAATGGAGGTTATTATGGAAAATATTTTAAATAAAAGAGAATGTGGTTGGAAGAATTTAAGTAAAGAAGAAATGGATAAGATTATGAGTTTTTCTGATTCATATATTAAATTCTTAAATCGATCTAAGACTGAAAGAGAAGCAAATAAGAGTATTATTTTAGAACTTGAGAATAATGGTTTTAAAAATATAAAAGATATGGATAGAGTAGTGGATGGTGATAAGGTTTATTTCAGTAATAGATGTAAAAGTGTTTTTGCGGCTGTTATTGGAGATGGAAAAATAGAAGATGGTGTTAATATAATTGGGGCACATATTGATTCTCCTAGACTTGATTTAAAACCTAATCCAGTATATGAAGATGGCAAACTTGCTTTATTTAAAACTCATTATTATGGTGGGATTAAGAAGTATCAATGGACTACTATTCCTCTAGCAATACATGGTGTTATTGTTAAGACTAATGGGGAAAAGATAGATATTAATATAGGTGAAGATGATAATGATCCAATCTTTACAATTACAGATTTATTACCACATTTGGCTAAGGCTCAGGTAGATAAAAAGTTGAGTGATGCTATAGAGGGTGAAAGTTTAAATTTATTAATTGGTAGTATTCCTGGAGAAGAAAAGGAAAATCCAGTTAAAAGTAATATTTTAAAAATATTAAATGATAAATATGGGATTAGTGAAATTGATTTTTCTAGTTCAGAGTTAGAAATTGTACCGGCTTTTAAGGCTAGAAATTTAGGATTTGATAATAGTATGGTTGCTGCGTATGGACAAGATGATAAGGTATGTGCTTATGCTACTTTAGAGGCTATTATTAATGCTTCTGTTACTAGTGTGACTAGTGTTTCAATATTTGCTGATAAAGAAGAGATTGGTAGTGTAGGAAACACAGGAATGTATTCAGAAATGTTTGATAATTTTATGCTTCAATTATTAGAGAAAAAGGGAGAAAATAATTTTGGTAGTCTAAACAAGACTTATTGTAATTCTAGAATGTTATCTGCTGATGTAGGGGCTGGAGTTGATCCTAATTATCAAGATGTGTCTGAGGCCAATAATTCTTCATATATTGGTTATGGTGTTGAGTTAAATAAATATACTGGTGCTAGAGGTAAGTCTGAAGCAAGTGATGCTAATGCTGAGTTTGTTGCTTATGTAAGAGGAGTATTTGAAAGAAGTAATGTTAAATATCAAGTTTCCGAACTTGGTAAAGTAGATATTGGTGGAGGCGGAACTATTGCTTATATTTTGGCAAATAAGGGAATTGATGTTATCGATTGTGGTGTTCCAGTAATATCAATGCATTCACCATATGAAGTTACTAGTAAGTATGATATTTATTCTGCTTATTCAGGATATAAGGCATTCTTTGAGACAACTGATAAAGTTAGATATTAAGGAAAAATATTTAGTAGAAATTGAGGAAAATTTAGAGATTGACTATGAGAAAGAAAAATACTTTTAGATTTAGTTAGGTAGTCAGTTGAATATAGAAAAGCAAATTATTGTGTTAGTTTGCTTTTTTTGTTATAATTTTTTTATTGAAGTAGGTGGGGTCATGGTTAAAGATTTATGTTTTGAGATTCTTGATAAATGTTCTAATAATTGTAGATTTTGTTCTTCTAATTCAAATATGTCTAAAGATACAGTTATTAGTTTTGAGGACTTTAAAAGAGTAATAGATTATTTCATGAAAACAGGTGGAATAGGAGAATTATCTTTATCAGGAGGAGAACCTTTTTTACATCCGGAGTTAGAAAAAATGGTTACTTATGCAACTGGATTAGGTATTAGGACTGTTATTTTTACATCTGGGGTAAAGGTTAGAAAACCTTTGACAATAGAAGAGAAAAAGGCAATAATTGCAGAAGAAAAGGAAAGGCTTGCTACTATAGATAAAGATGATGAGAAAAGTATGGCGGCGGTTAATAGTTTTTATGAGAAGTTGTTGAATCCACCAATTTTTTCTTGTATAGAAAAAGAAGAGTTTAAGAAATATAAGGAATTAGGTCTTGCAAAGGTTGTATTTGATATGCAAGGATATGGACAGGAGACGGATACTTATTTGATGGGAAGAGGTTGCTATAGCCAACAGGCTTTATTTAGATCTTTGCTTAATGCTTCTTTTGCTTCAATAGATATAGATGTGCATTTTATACCTATGAAACCTAATTATAAAGAAATAAGGGAAATATTAGAGTTATTGGAACTAGCATCTATTCGAAATATTAGTTTACTTAATTTTGTGCCACAAGGAAGAGGACTAGAAAACTGTGAGGTTTTAGAGTTGAATAAGGTTGAAAAAGATGAGTTTTTTAGTATTTTGAATTCTACTTTGGATGATGGATTATATACTGGGACTGTACGCGTTGGAATTCCATTACAAGGAGAGTTAAGGCATAGGTGTAATGCTGGACTTGAAAAATTAGATATTAAATATGATGGAACAGTATTGCCTTGTCCGGCATTTAAAGAACTTAGTCTTGAAGAGTATAAGAAATATGGTATACCGATTTATAGTATTTATGATGATTTAGAGAAAATAAAAATACCTGGTGTTGGAACTAGAAGTGAAGCACTTTGTAAGAAAGTTTATCAAAAGAGGAGAGAAAGTAATGATTAATACAAAACTAACAAGAAAGGCTATGATTATTGCTTATAATGCACATATAGGACAAGTTGATAAGGCTTTTGTTCCTTATATATATCATCCAATTCATGTGGCAGAACAAATGGAAGATGAAGTTACTTGTATAGCGGCTTTGCTTCATGATGTAGTTGAAGATACAGAAGTTACTTTTACCGATTTAGAGAAGGAGTTTCCTAAAGAGACTATTGATATATTAAGATTATTGACACACGATAAGAATACAGATTATATGGAGTATATTGAAAAAATTAAGAGTAATAAATTGGCGGTTAAAGTAAAAATTGCAGATATAAAACATAATATGGATAAGAGTAGGCTTGATGAGGTAGATGAGAAGGCTTTAATCCGAGAAGAAAAATATAAGAAGGCTTTAAAAGTATTGGAAGAGACGTTTTAGTAGTATTGGCAATTAATTATTTGATATTTATTTTTGAAAAAGTTAAGTGGAATGAGATTGAATAATGATTAATGGGTGCTTAAGTAGTTGTTTTAGATGGAATAAAGGTATAAGTAATGTCTAGTAATTAGTAATTTAGTGAAGAGTATAGTAAATACTCTTTTTTTGTGATGTTCGTTATGATTATAGTTTTTTGGTTTCATATAATACTGTAGGTGATTTTTATGAAATGTAACAATAACTTTGATGATATTAAGGAAGCCGTTGTTTTTAGAAAAAAATTACATACATTGGGATTATGTACTGGAATTGGTCCAACTGCCCGATGTAATAAATCATCTATATGTATTTTTAAATGGTAAAGTTCTATATTATTTTAATATCCCTTTTAATATCCCTTGAATTTGCCTTCTCATCATAGCTTCCTATGAGAATTTTATCAATAAAATCATAGGCAATTTCAATAGATAATTCTTCTATATGTCTGTACTTTTTAAAGAT
>CAKPMY010000001.1 GCA_934168245.1 uncultured Bacilli bacterium | reverse complement strand
GAGACAATCCCGCTTGGAGAAGTTGGAGGCAAAATTCTTGATATGGGTTGCGGTTATGGAGTATTTGGTATTGTTTTAGCTAAGGTAACCGGTGCTAGTGCTGATATGGTTGATGTTAATTTACGAGCATTACATTTGGCACAGCGAAATGCTAAAATTAACGGTGTTTCTAATGTTAAAGCATTTGAAAGTTATACTTATCAAAATATTAATACTAAATATTCTGTTATTGTTACTAACCCTCCGATAAGGGCTGGTAAAAAAGTCGTTTATGATATTGTGATGAATGCTAAAGATTATTTGGAAGATAATGGGAAGTTATTCTTAGTAATCAGAAAAGAACAAGGTGCTAAATCGTTAATAGTCGACTTAAAAAAAGTATACACTGTGTGTGTATTAGAAAAAAGCAAAGGATTTTATATTATTGAATGCAGTTTATAAGCAATTTGTTTAAATATAAATTCTTATTTGCATTTTATTTGTGTCCTAAAAAAATACGTGTGGGGTGAATAATAGTGTCATATAAAATTGTAAAATGTGGTGATTATAGAGAAAGAAGAAATTTCTCAAAAATCAGAAATACTTATGAATTGAAGGACTTACTAGAAATTCAAAAGAAATCTTATAATTGGTTTATTCAAACAGGAATCAAAGAAGTTTTTGATGATTTATTTCCAGTAGAAAATTTTTCTGGTACTTTATCATTAGAATTCGGAGATTATCATTTTGATGAACCACGTTATTCTATAAAGGAGAGTAAGGATCGTGAGACTACTTACTCAGCTCCTTTGAGAGTTGAAGTTCGTTTATTTAACCGTGAAACTGGTGAGGTAAAAGAACAAGAAATATTCATGGGTGATATGCCATTAATGACTGATAGTGGTACATTTGTTATTAATGGGGCTGAACGTGTAATTGTTTCACAATTAGTTCGTTCTCCTAGCGTTTATTTCAATCATGAAATTGATAAGAATGGTCGTGAGTTGATTACTTCCCAAATTATACCAACTCGTGGTACTTGGCTAGAATTTGAGACAGATGCTAGAGATGTTTTATATGTACGTATTGATCGTACTAGAAAAGTAACTTTAACTACTTTACTTAGAGCATTTGGATTATCTACTGATGAAGATATCTTTAAGATGTTTGGTGAAGATGAGTATTTAAAGAATACTATTGCTAAAGATTCTACTAAGAATACAGATGAAGCATTAATCGAAATTTATGAAAAATTAAGACCAGGAGAACCAGTTACACTTGATTCTTCTAAGAACCAAATCATTACTAGATTCTTCGATGAATTTAGATATGATTTAGCAAAAGTTGGTCGTTATAAATTTAATCGTAAATTAAATGTAGCAGATCGTTTATTAAATCAAGTTATTGCTGAAGATATTACTAATAATGGTGAAGTTGTTTTAGAGAAGGGAACTCAAATAACTAAGGCTAATATGGATATCTTAAAAGAGGCACTTGCTAATGGATTTGGTTTAACTGAAGTTAAAGTTAATGAAGAATTAGATCAATATAATAAAGTACAAATCGTTAAGATATTTAGTCCTAATGATAAGAAAAAGAAACTTGATGTTATTGGAAATGATCAAAGTATTGAAGTTAAACGTTTAACTATTTCTGATGTTTATGCATCTGTATCTTATTACTTAAATTTATTACAAGGTGTAGGAAACTTTGATGAAATCGATCATTTAGGAAATAGACGTATTCGTCAAGTTGGAGAACTTTTACAAAATCAGTTTAGAATTGGCGTTTCTAGAATGGAGAGAGTTGTTCGTGAGAGAATGACTACTCAAGAAATGGAAGAAGTTACTCCTAAGACTTTAATTAATATTCGACCAGTTACTGCTGCTATGAAAGAATTCTTTGGTAGTTCACAATTATCACAATTCATGGATCAAACAAATCCTATTGCTGAACTTACTAATAAACGTCGTCTTTCTGCATTAGGACCTGGTGGACTTTCTCGTGATCGTGCTGGTGTTGAAGTACGTGACGTTAATAGTTCTCACTATGGACGTATTTGTCCAATTGAATCTCCTGAAGGACCAAACATTGGACTTATTACTTCACTTGCTAGTTATGCAAAGATTGATGAGTATGGTTTCGTTATGTCTCCATATCGTAAAGTAGTAGATTGTCAAATTACTGATGATGTACATTACTTAACTGCAGATGAAGAACTTGATTATATTATTTCACAATCTACAGTTGAAACTGATGAAAACAATAAAATTATAAGTGAACAAGTTAATGCTCGTTTCCGTGGTGAAAATATTTTAGCAAAACCTGAGCAAGTTGATTATATTGACGTTAGTCCACAACAAGTTGTTTCAGTTACAACAAGTTGTATTCCATTCCTAGAGCATGATGATGCGACTCGTGCTTCAATGGGTGCTAACATGCAACGTCAGGCTATGCCATTAATTAAGACTGAGGCTCCATTTGTTGGAACTGGTGTTGAATATATAGCTGCTAAGGATTCTGGTGTTGAAGTTGTTGCTAAAAACGATGGTATTGTTGAATATGCAGATGCTAAGAAGGTAGTTGTTAAGACTAAAGAAGGAAAAGATACTTATAGATTACAAAACTTCGAATTAGCAAACTCTAGTATTTGTTCACATCAAAGACCTATAGTTCATCCTGGTGATGTTGTTAAAGCAGATAAGACTATTCTTGCTGATGGTAATTCTACTGATAAAGGGGAACTTGCTTTAGGTAAGAATATGACAGTTGCTTTCATGACATTTAATGGTTATAACTATGAGGATGCTGTTATCTTAAATGAAAACTTAGTTAAAGATGATAAATTTACTTCATTACATCTTGAAGATTATGAGATGCAATGTCGTGAAACTAAATTAGGACCTGAAGAAATTACAAGAGATATTCCTAATGTTTCTGAAGAGGCTCGTCGTAATTTGGATGAAAATGGTATTATTACTATTGGTACAGAAGTTAGAGAAGGAGATATCTTAGTTGGTAAAGTTACTCCTAAGGGTATGGCTGAACTTACTTCTGAAGAAAAATTACTACATGCAATCTTTGGTGAGAAGACTCGTGAAGTTCGTGACACATCATTACGTGTTCCACATGGTGGGGATGGTATTGTTCATGATATTAAGATTTATTCTCGTAAAGATAATGATGAATTACCTGCTGGTGTTAGTAAAGTAATTCGTGTTTATATAATTCAAAAACGTAAGATTCAAGTTGGAGATAAGATGTCTGGACGTCATGGTAATAAGGGTGTTATTTCACTTATTCTTCCACAAGAAGATATGCCATATTTACCAGATGGTACTCCAGTTGATATTATGTTAAATCCACAAGGTGTTCCTTCTCGTATGAACTTTGGACAGATTCTTGAAATCCATATGGGTATGGCTTGTAAAAAACTTGGTGTACATATTGCTACTCCAGTATTCGATGGTGCTCATATTAGTGATATTAAAGATATGATGAAGGAAGCAGGAATGGATGAAGATGGTAAGACTGTTCTATATGATGGTCGTACAGGTGATCCATTCGATCATAGAATTGCTGTTGGTGTAATGTACATGATTAAATTACATCACATGGTTGATGATAAATTACATGCTCGTTCTACTGGACCTTACTCATTAGTTACACAACAACCATTAGGTGGTAAAGCTCAATTCGGTGGACAGAGATTTGGTGAAATGGAAGTTTGGGCATTATATGCATATGGTGCTGCGCATACATTACAAGAAATTTTAACAGTTAAATCAGATGATGTAATTGGTCGTGTAAAAGTATATGAATCAATTATCAAAGGTCAAGAAATTAATCAAGCTGGTGTTCCAGAATCATTTAGAGTATTAATGAAAGAGTTCCAAGCTTTAGGACTTGATATTTCTATAATTAATGATAATGGTGAAACATTACAATTAAAAGAAATTGAAGAAGCGGAAGATAGAGATGATAATAATTCAAGTATTGAAGAGTTTGAATCTGCTCCTGTTCCAAACTTAATGCCTGATTCTTCAGATGATTCATTAGAAGATGATTATTCTGATAATGACGAAGAAGATGATGAGGACGAAGAACCAGATTTTGATGAAAATTATGATGATTTCATGAGTGATGAATTTGATGAGAATGAAGATTTTGAGGAAGGAGCTGAGTTTTAATGATAGAGGTAAATAAATTTGATGCATTAAAAATTGGTATCGCTTCTCCTGAAAAAATTCGTGAATGGTCTTATGGAGAAGTAAAAAAACCTGAAACTATCAATTATCGTACACTTAGACCTGAAAGAGATGGACTTTTCTGTGAAAAGATATTTGGGCCAACTAAGGACTTTGAATGTGCTTGTGGTAAATATAAGAGAGTTCGTTATAAAAATATCGTATGTGATAGATGTGGAGTTGAAGTTACGCGTTCTAAAGTTCGTCGTGAACGTATGGGACATATTGAGTTAGCAACTCCAGTATCTCATATTTGGTTCTTTAAGGGTGTTCCTTCTCGTATGGGACTTGTACTTGATATGAGTCCAAGAGATTTGGAAGAAGTATTATACTTTGTTAGTTATGTAGTTATTGATAAAGGAAATGCACCATTAGAAAATAAGCAAACTTTATCTGAAAAAGAATATCGTGCTTATTATGAAAAATATGGTACTGGCTTTAGAGTTGGTATGGGTGCTGAGGCTATCAAAGAACTATTAAAGAAAGTTGATTTAAAGAAAGAAATCGATGAAATTACTAAAGAACTTGAGACTGCTCAAGGTCAAAAGAGAACTAGATTACTTAAGAGACTTGATGTTTTAGATGCTTTCTATGCATCTGGTAATAAACCTGAGTGGATGATTATGGATTGTATTCCTGTTATTCCACCAGAATTAAGACCAATGATTCAACTTGATGGTGGTAGATTTGCTACTAGTGATTTGAATGATTTATATCGTCGTGTTATTAATCGTAATAACCGTTTAAAGAAACTTATTGATTTAGGTGCTCCAACAATCATTATTCAAAATGAAAAACGTATGTTACAAGAAGCAGTTGACTCATTATTTGATAATGGACGTCGTGGTAGAAGTGTAACAGGTGCAGGAAATAGACCTTTAAAATCATTATCTAGTATGTTAAAAGGTAAACAAGGTCGTTTCCGTCAAAACTTATTAGGAAAACGTGTTGACTATTCTGGTCGTTCAGTTATCGTTGTTGGACCAAGTTTAAAAATGTATCAATGTGGTATTCCTAAAGAAATGGCTTTGGAATTATTTAAACCACATGTTATTCATGGTTTAGTTTCTAAAGATATCGCTCATAATATTAAAGCCGCTAAGAGATTAATTGAAAATCAAGATCCTGTTGTTTGGGATGTTGTTGAAGAAGTTATTAAAGAGCACCCAGTTATGCTTAACCGTGCTCCTACATTACATAGATTAGGTATTCAAGCCTTTGAACCAATCTTAGTTGGTGGAAAGGCAATTCGTCTACATCCATTAGTTTGTCCAGCATTTAATGCCGACTTCGATGGTGACCAGATGGCTGTACACGTTCCATTATCAGAAGAAGCACAAGCAGAGGCTAGAATGTTAATGCTTGGTTCTAACAATATTCTTCATCCAAAATCAGGTGATCCAATTGTTACTCCATCACAAGACATGGTTTTAGGTAACTACTATATAACTATGGAAAAGGCTGGAGAAGTTGGAGAAGGAAGAGTATTCAAGAATACAAATGAGGCTTTGATGGCTTATGAACGTAGAGAATTAACTTTACATGCAAAAATTGCAGTACCAGTTGATTCATTCAAATATAAATTATTTACTGAGAGTCAAAAAGGTAAATACTTAGTTACTACTGTTGGTAAAATTAAATTTAATGAAATCTTACCTGATTCATTTGCTTTTATAAATGAACCAACTGATGATAATATTTCTAATATTACTCCTAATAAGTATTTCTTAGAGAAGGGTACTAATATACCTGAGGCTATTAAAGAAATGCCATTAGTAAAACCTTTTGCAAAGGGTACATTAGAAAAGATAATTGCTCAAGTATTTAAACGTTATAAAACTACTGAGACTTCTACAATGCTTGATAACTTAAAAGACTTAGGTTTCAAATATTCAACTTTAGCAGGTATTACTGTTAGTATGGCTGATGTTGTTACTAGTAAACATAAGAATGAAGTTGTTGCTGAAAGTCAAAAATTAGTTGATAAAATCAATAAACAATATAAACGTGGTTTAATTACTGAAGAAGAACGTTATAACAAAGTAGTAGAAACTTGGAATGCTGCTAAGGATCAAGTTCAAGCAGAGCTTGAAGAAATTGCCAAGAGTGATGTTGATAATCCAATCTTCATGATGATGCATTCTAAGGCTCGTGGTAACATTTCTAACTTTACTCAAGTTGCTGGTATGCGTGGTCTTATGAATAAGCCAGATGGTTCAGCAGTAGAAATTCCAGTTCTTTCAAACTTCATTGAAGGATTATCAGTTGCTGAATTCTTCTTATCTACACATGGTACTCGTAAAGGTTTAGCAGATACAGCATTAAAGACTGCCGATTCTGGATACTTAACTCGTCGTTTAGTTGATGTTAGCCAAGATATGATCGTTCGTGAAGAAGATTGTGGCACTGACCAAGGTGTTGTAGTACATGACTTTATTAATGAAAAGACTGGTTCAGTTATTGAAAGTTTAAGAGATCGTATTGTTGGTAGATTTGCTAATAAGAAGATTATCAATCCTGAAACTAAAGAAGTTATAGTTGAAAAACTACAAATGATTACTGAGTCACTTGCTGATAAAGTAATTGCTGCAGGTATTAAAGAAGTAGAAATTCGTACAATCTTAACTTGTGGTACAGTAAATGGTGTATGTCAAAAATGTTATGGACGTAACTTAGCAACAGGTAACTTAGTTGAAATAGGTGAGGCTGTAGGTGTTATGGCTGCTCAATCAATCGGTGAACCTGGTACTCAGCTTACAATGCGTACATTCCATACTGGTGGTGTTGCAGGTGTTGAAGATATTACTCAAGGTCTTCCTCGTGTACAAGAATTATTTGAAGCTCGTAATCCAAAAGGTAAAGCAACTATTGCTGAAATCGATGGTACAGTTTCTAAGATTAAAGAAGACCATGGTAAATATAAGATTAGCGTTACTAATAAATTAGAGACAAAAGAACATGTAACTAATTATGGTGCTAAATTATGTGTTGATAAAGGTAGTGAAGTACACTGTGGAGATAGACTTACTGAAGGTGCAATTAGTCCTAAAGAATTACTTGCAGTTACAGATCCATTAACAACACAAGAATATATCTTAAAAGAAGTTCAAAATACATACCGTTCTCAAGGTGTTGATATTTCAGATAAACATATCGAAGTTATTGCTAGACGTATGATTTCTAAGATTAGAATTGTTGAATCTGGTGATACAAGATTCTTACCAGGTAGTTTAGTTAACTTCCGTGAATTTACTGATGGTAATAAAGATGCAGTTATTAAAGGTAAAAAACCAGCACGTGGTGTTCCACTACTACTTGGTATTACTAAGGCTGCACTAGAGACCGATTCATTCTTATCAGCAGCATCATTCCAAGAGACAACTAGAATTTTAACAGATGCCGCTATTAAGGGAAAAGTTGATCCATTATCTGGATTAAAAGAAAACGTTATTATCGGTAAATTAATTCCAGCAGGTACTGGAGCTAAGAATTATCGTGACGTTGACTATGAATTAAAAACAGAATTTATGGATGATGAGCCATTAGAAAAACTAGAAGATCAATTTATGGACTAATAGTTTACAGAACACAGTAATTGTGTTCTGTTTTTTCTTGTAAATATATATTTTTATGGTTATAATGTAGATAAGAAGTATAGGAGTTGGTAGTGTGAGAGAGTTTTTATTTAGTTTTAATCCATCGGCTATTGTAGTATGGATAATTATTTTTTCATATTTAGTTTACTTTTTACTAGGAAGATATTATTTCTTTAAAAAAATTGGAGAGGATGGTATAAAAGGAATAATACCAATATATTCAGAATGGTTATACTTTAAAAGAGCAAAACAAAATCCAATATTTGCTGTAGGATTTATGATTGCCTTTATAGTTTTCTTTGTACTATCTATTTTCATTACAGGATCTAGAGAGTTTACGGGAGTTTGTACTTTTATTCAGGTTATTAGTTTAGTTTTTTATGTACTTATGTCTTGGCAAGTAAATCGTTTTATGAGTAGAAAATTTAAGAAGGGATATTTTACAGCATTAGCATTAACATTTTTACCATTTATTGCTATACCAGTAATAGGATTAGATGATAGATATAAATGGCATAGATTTATAAGAATAGATAAAGATGTATTTTCAGAGAACTTTTATAGTAAAAATATTTCAGTAGGAGAGATGTGTTTTACTAATGTATTTATGATTTTATGTGTGATGATTGAGTTTTATATATTTGCATATATATTTATATTCGATATGCCTAGAGAATTTTTATTTCATCTTATTTGGGAACCAGAATTTATAGCATTTTTCTCTATTGCATTTGCAGTTATTGCGATTGTTGGTACTTTGCTTGATTATTATGGAAATGTTTTACTTAATAAACGTAGAAAAAGATAAATTTTTAGAGCAGGTAGTATAAATTAGTACTTGCTTTTTGTTTGGAATAAATTTTATCTTTTTTTCATATATTATTATTGACTTTGATTTGTGATAGTGTTATATTATTCTTGCTGATTAAATATCTTTGCTTTTGGCAAAGTTTTATTTAAAGGGTAAAATGATACACCTGGATATGTGTAAAGAAAGGAGATATATTTTATGCCTACAATTAACCAATTAGTTCATAAAAATCGTAAAGATAAGGTAAGAAAGAGTAAAGCACCTGTTCTTGGAGTTGGAATTAATACTATTCAAAAGAAAGCAACAGAAGTTAATTCACCTCAAAAACGTGGAGTTTGTACTCGTGTTGGTACTAAAACACCTAAAAAGCCTAACTCAGCATTACGTAAGT
The DNA here is from genome assembly GCA_934168245.1 of uncultured Bacilli bacterium. GTDB lineage: Bacteria > Bacillota_I > Bacilli_A > RF39 > UBA660 > CAG-877. Next base: position 278,366 of record CAKPMY010000001.1, on the reverse strand, counting down.
ATGCTCGTGTTCGTTTATCTAATGGTAAAGAAGTTGATACTTATATACCTGGTATTGGACATAACTTACAAGAGCACAGTGTTGTTTTAATACGTGGTGGTCGTGTTAAGGACCTAATCGGTGTACGTTATCATATCATTCGTGGTACATTAGATACTGCTGGTGTTAAAGATCGTAAACAAGGTCGTAGTAAATATGGTGCTAAAAGACCTAAGTAAAAAATAAATTAGTGAAGGGAGGAAATTAAAATGCGTAAGAGACGTGCAGTTAAAAGAGACATTTTACCAGATCCAATATATAAGTCAAAAGTAGTTGCTAAGCTAATTAATACTATTATGTTAGATGGTAAAAAGGGTACAGCTCAAACAATAGTTTATGAAGCATTTGATAAAATTAAAAACAAGACTGGTAAAGATCCACTAGAAGTATTTAATGCTGCTATGGAAAATATCAAACCACAACTTGAAGTTAAGAGTCGTCGTGTTGGTGGATCTAACTATCAAGTACCTATAGAAGTTACACCTGCTAGAAGTCAAGCTTTGGCTTTAAGATGGTTAACAAAATATTCTCGTGACCGTGGTGGTAGAGGAATGGCTGATAATTTAGCTAATGAAATAATTGATGCATCTAACGGTACTGGTGCAGCAGTTAAAAAACGTGAAGATACTCATAGAATGGCTGAGGCTAATAAGGCTTTCGCACATTATAGATGGTAGGAAAGGGTAGAATATGGCAAGAGATACGTCTTTAGATAAGACAAGAAATTTTGGTATTATGGCTCACATCGATGCTGGTAAGACTACAACTACTGAGCGTATTCTATATCTTGCTGGTAAAATCCATAAAATTGGTGAAACTCATGATGGAGCAAGCCAAATGGACTGGATGGAGCAAGAAAAAGAACGTGGTATTACTATTACTTCTGCTGCTACAACTGCTTATTGGAATGGATATCGTTGTAATATAATCGATACTCCAGGACACGTAGACTTTACTATTGAAGTTAGTCGTAGTTTAAGAGTTTTAGATGGTTCTGTAGCTTTACTTGATGCTCAAGCTGGTGTTGAACCACAAATGGAAACTGTATGGCGTCAAGCTGATGAATTCAGTGTTCCAAGAATTATTTTTGCTAATAAAATGGGTAAAATGGGTGCAGATTTTGCATACAGTTTACAAAGTATTAAAAACAGACTAGGTGTTAATGCTTGTCCAATTGAATGGCCAATTGGAGCTGAGGATAATTTCCGTGGTGTTGTTGATATCCTTACTCAAAAAGCTTATGAGTTTGATGGTACTCAAGAAGAAAATACTACTGAAATAGAAATACCTAGTGATATCAAAGATATAGTAGCTGCTAAACATGCTGAATTATTAGAGGCAGTTGCTGAGTTTGATGATGAAATGATGGAAAAGTATCTAGAAGGAGAAGAAATTCCTGTAGATATGGTTAAGAGAGCAATTCGTAAGGGATGCTTAAAGGCACAGTTTTTCCCAGTTATGTGTGGAGATGCCTTAGGTAACAAAGGTATTAGACCTTTACTTGATGCTGTTATTGATTATTTACCAAGCCCAGTTGATACTGAGGCTATCAAAGGTCATAATTTAAGAGGTGAAGAAGAAGTTCGCCATCCTAATGATAATGAACCATTTAGTTCATTAGCTTTCAAAGTTATGACTGATCCATTTGTTGGACGTTTAACTTTCTTCAGAGTTTATTCTGGACATTTAAGTAGTGGTAGTTATGTACTTAACTCTACAAAGGATGTTAAAGAAAGAATTGGACGTATACTACAAATGCATGCTAATACTCGTAAAGAAATTAGTGATGTTTACACAGGTGATATCGCTGCTGCAGTAGGATTAAAGAATACTACTACAGGTGATACATTATGTGATGAAAAGAAACCAATTATTTTGGAAAGCTTAGTTGTTCCAGAACCAGTTATTCAATTAGCAGTTGAACCTAAGTCAAAAGCAGATCAAGCTAAGATGTCACTTGCTTTACAAAAATTGGCTGAAGAAGATCCAACATTCAAAGTTCATACTGATCATGAAACTGGTCAAACAGTTATCGCTGGTATGGGTGAATTACACCTTGATGTATTAGTAGATCGTATGAGACGTGAATTTGGTGTTGAGGCTAATGTTGGTGCTCCACAAGTTGCTTATCGTGAAACTATCCGACAAGCTGCTGATTGTGAAGGTAAATATATTAAACAATCTGGTGGTCGTGGACAATATGGACACGTTTGGGTTAAATTTGAGCCAAATCCAGATAAAGGATACGAATTCGTTGATCAAATCGTTGGTGGTGTTGTTCCTCGTGAATACATTCCAGTTGTTGACAAGGGATTACAAGAAGCATTACAAACAGGTGTACTTGCAGGATATCCTATGATAGATGTTAAGTGTACATTATTTGATGGTTCATACCATGATGTAGACTCTAACGAAATGGCATTTAAGATTGCTGCTAGCTTTGCTTTAAAAGAGGCTAAAAATAAATGTAAGCCAGTATTACTTGAGCCAATTATGAAAGTTGACGTTACTACACCAGATGAATATTTTGGTAATGTAATGGGTGACTTAACTGCTCGCCGTGGTAAACCATTAGGTCAAGAATCACAAGGTAATGCTGTTAAACTTAGTGCTATGGTTCCACTTTCAGAAATGTTCGGATATGCTACTAACTTACGTTCTAATACACAAGGTAGAGCAACATTCGTAATGTTCCCAGATCATTATGAAGAAGTTCCAAAAAACATTGCTGATGAAATTATTAAGAAAAGTGGAAATTAATTAAATTAGTATCAAAATAGTTGAAAAAACTTCAATTATTAGATAAAATATATTTTGTATATATAAGGAGGAATTTTAATATGGCAAAACAAAAATTTGATCGTTCAAAACCACATGTTAATATTGGTACAATTGGACACGTAGATCATGGTAAAACTACATTAACTGCTGCTATTACTAAATGTTTAGCTGGTAAGAATGGAAATGAAGCTGTTGCATTCGATAATATCGATAAAGCACCAGAAGAAAGAGAACGTGGTATTACTATCAACACTGCACATGTTGAATATAGTACAGATAAGAGACATTATGCACATGTTGACTGTCCAGGACATGCTGATTATGTTAAAAACATGATTACAGGTGCTGCTCAAATGGATGGAGCAATCTTAGTTATTGCTGCTACTGATGGACCTATGGCACAAACTCGTGAACATATCTTACTTGCTCGTCAAGTTGGAGTACCTAAAATGGTTGTTTTCATGAATAAATGTGATATGGTTGACGATCCTGAATTATTAGATTTAGTAGAAATGGAAATTCGTGATCTATTAACTGAATATGGTTACGATGGAGATAACACTCCAATTATTCGTGGTTCTGCTCTTAAGGCTCTTGAAGGAGATCCTGAATGGGTTGGAAAAATTGATGAATTAATGGATGCTGTTGATGAATGGATTCCAACTCCAGAGAGAGATAATGATAAACCATTCTTAATGAGTATTGAAGACGTATTCACAATCACTGGTCGTGGTACAGTTGTTACTGGACGTGTTGAACGTGGTATGTTAAAACTTAACGATGAAGTTGAAATCGTTGGTATTAAACCAACTAAGAAAACAGTTGTTACAGGAATTGAAATGTTCCGTAAACAATTAGACTATGCTGAAGCAGGAGACAATGCTGGTGTATTATTACGTGGTATTTCTCGTGAAGAAGTTGAACGTGGACAAGTTCTTGCTAAACCAGGAAGTGTTACACCTCATCATAAATTCAAAGCTACAGTTTATGTACTAAGCAAAGAAGAAGGTGGACGTCATACTCCATTCTTCACAAACTATCGTCCTCAATTCTATTTCAGAACTACAGACGTAACTGGTGTAATTACTTTACCAGAAGGTACAGAAATGGTTATGCCAGGTGATAACGTTAATATCGAGGTTGAATTAATTCACCCAATTGCACTTGAACAAGGTACTAAATTCTCTATCCGTGAAGGTGGACGTACTGTTGGTGCTGGTAACGTTACAGAAATTCTTGGCTAATTATAGCGAACTAAAAGTGGTTGTCTTGGACAACTGCTTTTTTTGTGAAAAATTTTTCTTTGTAAGCCAATCTTGAAAAAAAATATACTATATAGTACAATTAATGTAATAAAAGATACTATAATGGTGGTAAATATGTTGACACAGGAAAGAATAAAGTCTATCCTTAGACAGACAGAAAGACAGATGAGTAGTTACGTTAGATTAGACCAATTTTTAGACGGGAAAAAATATATACTCGGTTCTATTGTTTTGATAGGCCTTTTTATCGTGTTTATGGTTAGTTCTTTTGCAGCACTTACTCCGGTTTCTATTGTGACAGTACCATCAACTATATTAAATTATAGTAATAAAGAAGAAGGCGCATGGCAATATACAAAATCTGCCGAATGGATTTCTAAAGGTAAGGCAAGAGTTACTATTAATTTAGATACTGTAGAAAAGAAAAAATCTGATTATACAGATGTAATTTTAGTGCTTGATACTTCTGGCAGTATGTATGGGGATAAACTCAATCAAATGCAGGATGATGTTATTTCTTTTGTGGTTGAAACTATTTCTAAGGGAAATAAGATTGCTTTGATTACATTTAATGATACTGCTACAATCGAAAATGATTTTACGAATAGTTCTCTTTTGTTACGGAGAAATATAAATAACTTGGTCGCGAATGGAGAAACTAATTATTATCAGGCTTTAGTAAAAGTAGATGATGTATTAAGTAATTATACTAAGGTGGACAATCGTGATTGTGTAGTTTTATTTTTGACTGATGGTTTCCCAACTGTTGATACACCTAATGAGATTCCACAATATAGATATTTAAAAACTAAATATGAATACTTGAGTATTAATGGTATTCAATATGAATTTAATACTTCAGAAATACTTGATTGGGTAAAAAATGTTACTGATGCCCAATATGTTGCTGATATGGAATCATTAAATGAGTTTTTGTATAGGGCTTCTATCTCTGCTGCAAATTATGATAATTTAACTTTGACTGATTATGTTGATACTGATTATTTTAATCTAAAAAATATCAGTAATATTAATACTACATTTGGTACTGCATCTGTTATAGATAATAGAGTAGTATGGGACTTAAATGGGCTGCGATCAGGAACTACTGCTACATTAACAATGGAGACTAACTTGAATGATAATTTGGTAGGAGTAGGTGGAACATATTCCACTCATAGTAGGACTGATGTGTCTTATAGTATTGGTACAACATCAACTACTGAATCCAGTACTTTAACTCCGGTTTTAAAAGATAACTATGTGGTTAATTATGAAGCAAATGCTCCGGATGGATGTGTGGTTTCTAATATGCCGAGTTCTAAGAGTTATTCTGTTTTTGATATAGTAAAGATAGAAGATAGAGTACCTACTTGTGAAGGATATCAATTTAAGAAGTGGGAAATAGTGACTGAAAATGTTACAAAGAGTGGAGATGCTTATTTTGTTATGCCAGATGAAAATGTTACTATAAGGGCAGTATGGAAAAAAGTTGGTCTTTTGAAATCAATGAATGGTACTGTTTCAAAAGTACAAACTTTATATAAATTAATGGCAGATAATACAAAGGGTTTAGATACTAATATAAATTTGAATGAATCATTAACAACTGCTAATTCAGGTGTTTACACAAGAAATGGAACGGTAAATGATCAATATCCAGTGTATTACTATAGGGGAATCGTGGACAATAATAATGTTTTATTTGCTAATATTTGCTGGAAAATGGTTAGAACGACAAATACTGGAGGCGTAAAGTTAATTTATAATGGTAAATTTCTTGAAAAATATAGTCAGTATACTCCTATAGTACAAAGTAAATACATTAATGTTTCAAATGATCAAAATTATCCATATACATATGATAGTGCAACAAATAAATGGACAAGTATTAATAAAGAAAATGAAAGCAGTAGTCAAATTTCTTTTTCTGTATCTGAATCTGGCAATTATATATTATCATATTCTGTTTCTTCTGCTATTTCTAATGATGTTGCTTATTTTTATAAGGATGGTGTAGAGATTGGTGCCTATAGTGGTATTGAAAGCAGTTTTATTATGCTGGAAAATATTACTTCTTCAAATGTAATAACGGTGAAGTATAAGAGACATGCTGGTAGTTCTATGGGAACTAATTCAGTAACATTTTCTGTTGATAAGGGATCTGGTTATATTACTAAAGACTGCAATAATACGGGTGTTTCTACTCAAATAGGGACTAGTATGATTAGTTCTGACTCAACTTCTCCATCTGATGTTGGATATATGTATGGAACGAGGTATGAATATGACAATTATTCGCCATCTACTGTAGATATATTAGAGCGCGTTTATGTTCCTACAAGTTCTGAATATTATTATGGGACTTCGGTTAAATATTCTAATGGAATATATACCTTACAAAATGCTGAGAATAAAATATGGTCTAACAATTATGACAACTTAGTAGGTTATTATACTTGTGGAAATTATTCGACAATGTGTTCTAAAGTTCGTTATATTTCTGGTTCAAATGATTCAAGCATGTATTTTTTATCTTTATCTAATGGTGTTACGGATGCTACATCTCAAACTATGACTTTTGGAAAAAGTGTTGTTGATAATGGAAATGGTACCTATACTTTGTCTGATTTAGTGACGGTTCAAAAGAAAAACTGGTATGATGACTATACTTTGTATAAAGGCTATTATACTTGTCGTGATTTTACTAGTACAACTTGCACCAATAAAAACTATATTTTGGATACTAGTATTTATTCTTTTTCTTATGATAGTACTTTTGGTTTTATTTATGGAAATGATGTTACTTGGGATGGTTCTAATTATCATTTAATTGATACTACTACTTCTACTAATGGTTGGTCATTAGACAGATCTACACTTGGCAAAAAATATCACTATACTTGCTTAAATGTTACTGGAATTTGTACCAAGGCTTACTATATTCTTGAATTTAAAAATAATCTCTATATTTATTACTTGACTTTAACGGATGGTAAAGATATTGAAATGGCTAAGAACGAAATGTTTAGTAATATTAATTCGTCTCCAATAAAACAGAAAATTGACTCATGGTATCAGAATACTATGACTGCATATACTGCCAAATTAGAGGATACAATTTGGTGTAATGATAGAACTTTTATATTTGGTTCATTGGTAGGAAAAGATAATAATGCAGGAACATATAATTCTAACTTTGGCATGGTAAGTATAAATTGTCCAAATACTTCAAGGGATGGTTTTACTGTTTCAACTGATTCTGGGGGAAATGGGAAATTAACATATCCAGTTGGTTTATTGGCTTATGATGAGGTTAGATTGGCTGGGGCAAATGGTGATTCTCAACTCTATTTGAACACAGGGTGCTCCTGGTGGACTTTATCACCTAGTTATTATGGTAGTATGAATGCTGTTGGTTCAAGGCTTAATAACAGTGGTAAGTTGGAAGGATTTTATGCTGTTGTTCATGTTTTGGGTGTTAGACCATCCGTATCTCTTAAAAAAAATACTCGATATATGGATGGTGATGGAACCGCTGAAAATCCATATGTAATTGATATGGATAATTGATTTACTATTAATAAGAAATGATAATTATTTAGACATTATAAAAACAATCTGAGTTGTTGTTCAGATTGTTTTTTACTTATTTTTATTAAAGTTTTTATATAGATTATATGTAAAATTATTTAGGACTATATCGAATTCTCCTATATATTCTGTTACTAGGGTATTGAAACCTAGTTTCATTTCATTTAGACCGGAGTATGGATTTTTCTTTTCAAATTCTCCAACTACGGCATTCATATTTAAGTATTTATAGCCTAGGGCATTATAGTCCATAATCATTTGCCATTTTATTAAGTAACTAGCATTAAGAGAAGAGAACTTCTCGTTAAAACCGTCAGTTAGGATGTAGGCAGCATTATCAAAGTTAATGACCATGGCACCACCTATAATCATACCATCTGGATATTTCTTTAATAAATCAGTGGCCAGTAACATATTGTTCTTGTAAGTATTAACTAATTTATCAGATTCCATCTTTTTATTTAAAATATTAGCACGTTCCTTATCTTCTGGGGGATAACTTTGAATTTGATTGGCAAGTTGTTCATTATTTAGTAATTCAGATTCATACATTTTACGGCTATTAACAATAAAAACTTCAGTATTTATTTTAGCGTAGTAAATATCAATGTTGTCACCAAAGTTATTTACAAGTTCTTCAAAGTATTTTATAGGTTTATTTTCTTTTGCTTTTATAAATGGATATAGACTTTTAATATTTCTTTCAGGATCTTTATATACTTCAATACCAAAGTTTGCAGCTTTTCGTATTTTGTTTCTAGTACGTTTATCAAAACTGTCAAATAAATCGTCATTATTCTTATTTAATAATACTAAGGCTTCCCATCTAGGTTTTTCAGTTTCAAAAAAGAGATTTTTACCTTTATATTCAAATTTAGCAGTTGCGAGATTTTCTAGAATTATACTTTCTTGATTATTCATGTTTATTAGATTTCCATCATTACTATGGATACTAATTGGAATATATGGATCAATTCTTAATAACATGAAACCTTGTTTACCTAAAAGATTCTTTAGACATTCGGCTAATTCTTTTACTTTTTCAGAGTCAGCATAATCAAAGAGAATTCCTCGAGGGGCATAGGCTATTTTGTTATTCATAAAAACAGTTTTATATAAAATCATAGTTGCGCCAATTAGAGAGTTTTTTTCATTGACAATACCAAAATAGTGTACATTGTAACCAAATTTTAACATTGAATTGCCATAGGCAGTTGTTTGATAAAAGTTTCTATATCTATGAGTTTTAGCATATTTATCAAATTGTTCTTGATTTAATGTGACTATTTTCATACTCTTCCCTCTCCATTCTGGTTATATTATAGCATATATTTTTATTTTCGTTCAATATTTATAGTAGTTAAAATAATATTTTAGTAGTATAATTATATTGGTGAATGTTATGTTTGAAAATAAGAAGATTTTGATACTAGGGTTTGCAAGATCTGGTTATCAGGCTGCGAAAGTTTTGATAAAAAGAAATAATCAAGTAATTCTAAATGATAGTAAAGAAGAAAGTAAAGTAGATGCTGAACAAGTACAAGAGTTACGTGATTTAGGAGTAGAACTTGTATTTGGAAGCCATCCAGATGATTTATTAGATAGTTCATTTGCTTATTTAATTAAGAATCCTGGAGTACCAATTGATCATAAATATGTATTAAAAGCTAGAGAGTTAGGAATAGAAGTTATTAATGAAGTAGAGATGACTTATAGAATGTTACCAGAGAATATTACTATTATTGGTATTACTGGTACTAATGGTAAGACTACAACGACAACTTTGACTTATGAAATAATGAAGAAGGCTTTTGGAGATAAAGTTTTCTTAGCAGGAAATATAGGGTATCCATTTAGTAGTATCTTAGATGAATTAAAGAGTGGAGATATAGTAGTAATGGAGGTTTCTTGTCAACAATTAGAAAACTTATCAACATTTAATCCACATGTTGCTTTAATGACTAATTTAAGTCCTGCTCATATAGATTTTTTAAAGTCTTATGATAATTATAAGAGAGTAAAGGCTAAATTATTTAAGAATCAAGGTTCTGATGATGTAGCAATACTTAATATAGATAATCAAGATGTACTTGATGTTACAAAAGATATTAAATCAACAGTTAAATATTTCTCTAGTAATAAAGAAATTAATGGAGCTTATTTAAAAGATGGGGCAATTTATTACTATGGAGAAAAAGTTATGGATACTGATAAAGTATTTATTGCTGGTAAACATAATTTAGAGAACTGTATGGGTGCTATTATGATTACTAAGGAGTTTGGTGTTAGTAATGAGATTATAGAAGAAGTTATTTCTAATTTTAGAGGTGTTGAACATAGATTAGAATATGTTGATACTGTAGATGGAAGAAAATTTTATAATGATACTGAGGCTACTAATATTAAGTGTACTCAGATAGCATTATCTTCTTTTGAAAAGCCTATTATAATAATACTTGGGGGATTAGAAAGGGGACAAGATTTTAATGAGTTAAAACCTTATATGAAGAATGTTAAAGGTATTATAGGTATTGGACAATGTAGAGATAGGGTTTTAGATTTTGGTAATAGTTTAGGTATTCCTACTTATAGTTTTGAACATCTAAGTGATGGTTTTGATAAGTGTGTTGAAATATCTGATGAGGGTGATGTTATATTACTTAGTCCGGCTTCAGCATCATGGGATCAATATAAAGAGTGTGAAATAAGAGGTAGGGAATTTAAAGATAAAGTAAAGGAGATAAAAAATGAAAATTAAAAATGTTAAAGCAAGAGAAATACTTGATTCTAGAGGTAATCCTACAGTTGAGGTTGATGTTATACTTGAAAATGGTATTTTAGGTAGAGCAGCTGTTCCATCTGGAGCATCTACTGGTGAAAGAGAAGCATTAGAGATGAGAGATGGTGGTAGTAGATATAATGGTAAAGGTGTTTTAAATGCTGTTAATAATGTTAATACTATTATTCGTGATAAAGTAATTGGGATGGATGCTGCTGATCAAGAGTTAATCGATAAGACTATGATTGAACTTGATGGTACTGAGACTAAATCTAGACTTGGGGCTAATGCTATACTTGGTGTATCTATGGCTTGTTTAAAAGCTAGTGCTATTAATGATGGTAAACCTTTATATAAATATGTTGGTGAGGGTAGAAGTTTACCTTATCCTATGATGAATATTATTAATGGAGGAGCTCATGCTGATAACAATTTAGACTTTCAAGAGTTTATGATTATTCCACAACGTGATACTATTCATGAGAGAGTTAGAGTTGGAGCTGAAGTGTTCCATTCTTTGAAGAAAGTTTTAAATGAGAAAGGTTATTTCACAGGAGTTGGTGATGAAGGTGGTTTTGCTCCTAATCTAGGCTCAAATAAGGAAGGATTTGAACTTATACTAGAGGCTATTAAAAAAGCTGGATATGAGCCTTTAAAAGACGTTAAATTAGCAATTGATGTTGCGGCTTCTGAATTTTATAGTGATGGATACTATCATGTAGATGGTAAAGACTTAACTACTGATCAGTTAATTGCTTTTTATGAAGAACTTATTAATACTTATCCAATTGTATCAATTGAAGATCCAGTTGATGAAAATGATTGGGAAGGATTTAGAAAGATTACTGAACGTTTAGGAGATAAGATTCAATTAGTAGGAGATGACTTATTTGTTACTAATATTAAGTGTCTTCAAAAGGGTATTGATAATCATGCTGGTAATGCTATTTTACTTAAGGTAAATCAAATAGGTACTATTACTGAGACTTTAGAGACAATTAGACTTGCTAAAGAAAATGGTTATAAGACTATTATTTCTCATCGTTCTGGAGAGACAGAAGATACTACTATTGCTGATTTAGCAGTAGGACTTGATTTAGGTCAAATAAAGACTGGTTCTATGTCTAGAACAGATAGAATTTGTAAATATAATCAATTGATGAGAATTGAAGAGGAACTTAACTAGTTCTTATTGACAAAACTAGTAATTAATAATAGAATATTATCAGTTTTAAATTCATTGGAAAGACCATAATTATACTTGCTCTTGTACGTAGTGAGTTAAGGATAGTGTGAACTTAATTATAATCTAGTATAATTCCTATCTTTCTTGAAGAAGTTTTACTTCCGGTGGAGAAGCATCGTTAAAAAGTTTAGAGTTAAATTAAGGATGGTACCGTGCATTTGCACTCCTTTGGTATCATTCTTTTTATTTTTAGGAGGAGTTTTTATGAAAAATGAGGCTATTACTAGTAGAGATGTTGATTTTGCTAGATGGTATACTGATATTTTAAGGGCTGCTAAGTTGATTGACTATTCTTCTGTTAAAGGGTGTCCTGTTTTAGAGCCTAATGGATATGCTATATGGGAGAAGATTCAAGAAGTTCTTGATAAGAAATTTAAAGAGTATGGACATGTTAATGTTAAGTTGCCATTATTGATACCGGAAAATTTATTGAAAAAGGAATCTGAACTTGTAGAAGGTTTTGCTCCAGAAGTGGCATGGGTTACTTATGGTGGGGAAAAGCAGTTGGAAGAAAGACTATGTGTTAGACCAACTAGTGAGACTTTATTTTGTGATTATTATAGCACTCATATTAAATCATATAGAGATTTACCTAAACTTTATAATCAATGGTGTAATATTGTTCGATGGGAAAAGGAAACTAGACCATTCTTAAGAGATAGAGAAATATTATGGCAAGAAGGTCATACTATTCATAGTACAAGTGCTGAGGCAGAAGAAGAGACAATGCGAATGATTGAAGTATATAAATGGTTTCATCATGAAATATTAGCAGTTCCTTCAATTGTTGGCAAAAAGACTGAAAAAGAGAAATTTGCTGGAGCAGAGTATACTTTAACTAATGAGGCTTTGATGTATAATGGGGTAGTTTTACAAGATGGAACTTCACATTATTTTGGGCAGAAGTTTGCTGAGGCTTATGATGTTAATTTTTTAAATAAAGAAAATAAACAAGAGTATGTATATCAAACTTCCTGGGGTAGTACTACTAGAATGATAGGTTGTTTAATAATGGTACATGGTGATGACTATGGATTAGTATTGCCACCTAGAATTGCACCTAGACAAGTTGTTATTATACCAGTTGGTAATGATGAAGAAGTACTTAAGAAGTGTGAAGAATACAATAGAGTATTAAATGATAATATGGTTACTTCATATGTGGATAAAACAGATAGAAGTCCAGGATTTAAGTTTGCCGAAGCAGAGGTTAATGGAATACCAGTTAGAATTGAAATTGGGAAGAGAGATCTTGCTAATAATAATATTACATTCGTTAGAAGAGATACTAGGGAAAAGATTGTAGAATCTAGTGATGTTAATCTTGTTTTATATGTTAAGGAGTTATTAGAGACAATTCAAAAAGATATGTATAATCGGGCAGTAGAAAGAAGAGATAAGTTAACATTTGAAGCACATAATTTAAGTGAAATGGGAAATATTCTTAATACTCAACCAGGTTTTATTCATGCAGATTGGTGTGGTAGAAAAGAATGTGAACTTAAGGTAAAAGAGATAAAAGGATGTAAGTCTCGTTGTATTGTTGATGATGATTTAGTAGATGGAAAATGTGTTGTTTGTGGTGATAAGGCTAAACATCATGTTATTTGGGGAATTCAATATTAGGAGGAGTTTTTATGAAATTAAGTAAAAGTTATTTTTTCACATTACGTGAAGATGTAAAGGATGAAGATAGTAGATCTGGTAATTTATTAGTACGTAGTGGAATGATTAAGAAAGTTGGTTCTGGTATTTATATGTTTTTACCTTTAGGACTTAGAGTTCTTGATAAGATCCGTTATATAGTAAAAGATGAAATGGATAAAGCAGGAGCTCAAGAGTTATTAATGCCTTCTATAATACCAAGAGAAGTATATGATACATGTGGTAGAACTGAGGCATTTGGTAAAGATATGTTTAACTTAAATGATCGTTATGAGAAGCCTTATGTACTTGGTCCAACACATGAAGAGTTATTTACTATTGCGGCTAAGAGTATGGTACAAAGTTATAAAGATTTACATTTTACTATTTATCAACAAGCTGATAAGTTTAGAGATGAGGCTAGACCTAGATATGGACTTATTAGAGTTAGAGAGTTTATTATGAAAGATGCTTATTCATTTGATAAAGATGAAGAAGGATTAGATGTAAGTTATAATATTATGAAAGAGGCTTATAATAATATTTATGATAGAATTGGTGTTGATTATAGAATTGTTAAAGCTGATACAGGAGCAATGGGTGGTACTTTATCAGAGGAATATCAAGCAGTTACTGATATTGGAGAAGATGCTTTAGTTTTATGTGATAGTTGTGACTATGCAGTTAATATGGAAGTAGCTGAGCATAAATGTATTGAGGAAGAGGAAGAGTTAAGAGAATTAGAAATGGTTGAAACTCCTCATCAAAAGACAATAGAAGAAGTTTGTAATTACTTAAAACTTGATGTTAAAAAGTCTGTTAAGGCTTTACTTATGAATGTTAATGGAGAATTAGTTATATTCTTTGTTAGAGGAGATAGAGAGTTTAATGAGAGTAAGGCTTGTAAGTTATTTGGTGTAAAAGAGATTAATTTTGCTGATGATGAATTAATTAGTACTAGTAATGCAGTTCCTGGATTTACTGGTCCAGTTAATCTAAATTGTGAGGTTGTTATTGATAAAGAAGTTTTAGGTATGAAGAACTTCTGTTGCGGTGCTAATAAGGAAGGATACCATTATATAAATGCTAATGTTAGAGATATTAAATATGATATGGTTGCGGATATTAGTAATGTTTTAGAAGGAGATATTTGTCCTTGTTGTGGTGGTAGATTATACTTAAAGAGGGGTATTGAAGTTGGGAATTTATTCAAACTTGGTACTAAGTATGCAGAGAAGTTAGGATTAACTTATTTGGATGAAAATAATAAGGAACAAGTTGTTACTATGGGTAGTTATGGTATAGGTGTTGGACGTATTATGGCGGCTGTAGTTGAACAAAACAATGATGAGCATGGTATTATTTTTCCAGAAGAGATTGCTCCATATAAAGTAGATATAGTTATTGTTAATATGAAAGATGAGACTCAAGTAGAAGTTGCGAATAAGTTATATGATGAGTTAACTAAGGCTGGAGTTGAAGTTATGCTAGATGATAGAGATTTAAGAGCTGGAGTTAAGTTTAAAGATGCAGATTTAATAGGTATACCATATAGAATTGTTGTTGGTAAAGGAGCAGTTGATGGTATCGTTGAATTTAAAAAACGTAGAGATAGAGAAAGTAAAGATATGTCTTTTGAAGAAGTTTTAAGCGAATTTATTGACAAATAAAGGCAGTTTGGTTGCAACAATGAAATATTTATGATATTATAAGTATTGTTAAAACGGAGGTGCTTTATGGAAAAACTACTTTTAATTATTTCCATTTTATTAATTATTATAGTTCTTCTTCAATCAGGTAAAGCAGAGAGTGCTTCACAGATTTTATCTGGAGGTAATTCTGATTTATTTTCAAAGAGAAAAGAACGTGGTTCAGAACTAGTTATTAGTCGTATTACTTTAATTTTAGGACTAAGTTTCTTTATTATATGTTTAGTTTCTATGTTTATTTAGAAAGTTTATTTGACATATAGATAACTATATGTCTTTTTTTTTTGATTATTTTGAAGTATAATGGTGTTATGATGAATAGAGGGTGAAGCTAATGCGAGATGATATTTTAAATATACTTAAAAATAGTGATAGAGCACTAGATCTTTATGAGTTACATGATATGTTACATATTAATACTGTTGAAGGAGCTAAGGAACTTACTGATGAGTTAAGAAAATTAACAGATGAAGTAGTTGTATATCATTCTAATAAAGATAAGTATATGATGCTTGAGAAGAGTCATTTAAGAAAAGGTGTAATGAGAACTAATAAGAAGGGTTTTGGCTTTGTTGAAGTTGACAATATGGATGATGATATTTATGTTGCTCAAGATAATATGAATGGGGCTATTCATGATGATATAGTATTAGTTGAGATTACTAGTAAAATGAATTTAGATAGACTAGAGGGTCGTATTTTAAAAGTTATTAAAAGACAAGTACAAAGATATATTGGAGAGATTACTTTTGATGCTAAAGGAAAAGGGCATATTAAGTTAGATGATAATAAGATTAAACTTAATATTGAGATTCCTAAAGATAAGACTTTAAATGCGGTAGATGGACATAAAGTTGTAGTTGAACTTGTTAAGAAGTTAAATAACAACTTAAAATACGAAGGAAAAGTAGTGGAAATTATTGGTCATAAAAATGATCCAGGTGTTGATATTTTATCAATTATTTATAAGTATAATATTAATACTGTTTTTCCAGATGATGTAAAAGAAGAAGTTGCTAATATAAATATGGAAGTATTACCTGAGGAGTATCATGATAGAAGAGATTTGAGAGATCAAATGATATTTACTATTGATGGAGATGATACCAAGGATATAGATGATGCTATTTCGATTGAGAAGTTTGCTAATGGACATTATAAATTAGGAGTGCATATTGCTGATGTTAGTTATTATGTAAAAGAGGGTAGTCCTTTAGATAATGAAGCAATGGAGAGAGGTACTAGTGTTTATTTAGTAGATAGAGTTATTCCAATGTTACCTCATGAGTTATCTAATGGTATTTGTTCTTTGAATCCTAATGTTGATCGTTTGGCTATTTCTTGTGTAATGGAATTTGATAGTACTGGTAAACAGTTAAATTATGAGATTTTCCCTAGTGTAATTAAGTCTAGAATTCAAATGACTTATAAGAAAGTTAATAGTATTTTAGAGAAGAATGTTGTACCTGAAGGGTATGAACCTTATGCTGAGAATTTAAGAGAAATGGCAGAACTTGCTACAATACTTAGAAAGGCTAAGGTTAGACGTGGATATATTAACTTTGATATAGATGAAGCTAAGATTTTAGTTGATGAGAATTGTAAACCTACAGAAATTACTGTTAGAGAACGTGGAGTTGGAGAAAACTTAATTGAGGACTTTATGATTGCTGCTAATGAATGTGTAGCAACTCATATATATTTCATGAATTTACCATTTATTTATCGTGTTCATGAAGTACCAAAAGAAGAGAAAATTCGTAGTTTCTTAGGATTTGTTAGTAATTTAGGATATAGTATTCCTGGAGATATTAAAGATACTAAACCTACTACAATGCAAAGGATTCTTAAGGCACTTGAAGATAAGCCTGAATATAAGATTTTATCTAGTTTATTATTAAGATGTATGCAAAAGGCTGTGTATAAGCCAGTTAATTTAGGGCATTATGGTCTAGCTAGTACATGTTATACACATTTTACTTCACCTATTAGACGTTATCCTGATACAACGGTACATCGTTTACTTAGAACTTATTTATTTGAGAATAAGATAGATAATGCTACTATTCGTAAATGGGAAGAAAAACTTGTATATGTTGCTGATCATTCTTCAGATAGAGAAAGAGCATCAGTTGATTGTGAAAGAGAAGTTGAAGATATGAAGATGGCTGAATATATGGAAAGCCATATTGGAGAAGAATTTGACGGTATGATTTCTTCAGTTACAAGTTTTGGTATGTTTGTTGAACTTGATAATTTAGTAGAGGGATTGGTTCCATTACGTGATATGCCTGATTTCTTTGTATATGATGAAGAGAGAATGACTTTAACAGGGGAAAAGAGTCATGTTAAATATACAATTGGTGAGAGAGTTAGAGTTAAGGTTGTTAGGGCTTCTAAAGAAGATAAGACTATTGATTTTGAGATAGTAAAGAAGGTGTAGGTTGTGAAAAAAAGGAGAAAGAAAATTAAAGTGAAAAGAAGTAGTTTAATTTTCGGACTTCTTTTTTTGATTTTGATAGAATGTTTGATTTTGTTTATTAAGTGGAATGATTTTGACGAAAAGCCTAAGAATGATGTACCAAAGGTTAATATTAAGGAAGAAGAGAAGATTCCTAAGGAATATGAGGCTAAGATGATTATGGTAGGCGATGCTTTAATTCATTCTGGTGTTTATATGGATGCAGAAAAAAGTGATGGTACATATGACTTTAAACCGATGCTACAGTATATTAAGCCGATTGTTTCTAAATATGATTTAAAGTATTATAATCAGGAAACTATTTTAGGTGGTAAGGAACTTGGTTATTCTACTTATCCACAGTTTAATTCTCCTAATGAGGTGGGGGATGCATTTTTAGATGCAGGATTTAATTTAGTTTCTTTGGCGACTAATCATACGATGGATAAAGGCGAGAAGGGTGTTTTAAATTCTGTTAATTATTGGAAAAGTAAGAAAAATGTGGTATACTCTGGTCAATGGTCTTCGTGGGATGAGAGAAATGAAGTACATGTTTATAAGGTTAATGGTATTTCTTATGCCTTTTTCTCATATACAACTTGGACTAATGGATTAGAAACTCCTTCTGGAAAAGAGTATTTGAATAATGTTTATTCGGATGAGAAGGCGGCTAATGATATTGCGAAGGTAAGAGATTTAGTTGATGTTGTAATTGTGGCGATGCACTGGGGTACGGAGTATTCGTTAGGTGTTTCATCATCACAAGAGTATATTGCTAATTATTTGTCATCTTTAGGAGTTGATTTAATAATAGGGTCTCATCCACATGTTGTGGAACCAGTTGAGTACATTGATGATGGTCGGACTTTTGTTATATATTCACTAGGTAATTTTATTTCAGCGCAAGTTGGAATGGATAGACTTACAGGATTAATGATGGAGGTTACTATTAAAAAGACAGTTAATGTCGATGATACTGTTACAATTAGTATAGAAAGTCCTAAAGCGGAACTTACTTATACTCATACAGATAATTATACGAAGTTTAGAGTTTATCCTTATGCTAAGTTGGATAATACTTTATTGCCTAACTATATGAGTTATTATGAGCATTATAAGGAAGTTGTTAGTTCGAGGTATCCAGAACTTAGTTGGGGCTTGTCGGGAGAGTGATAAGATGGAAATTTTAAATAGAAAAGCAAATCATGATTATTTTATAGAAGATTCATATGAAGCCGGTATTGTACTTACTGGTACGGAGATTAAATCTGTTAGAGTAGGTAATTGTAATATTAAGGATTGTTACGGAATAATTAAGAATAATGAGGTTTATCTTCTTAATATGTATATTGGACAATATAAAGAGGGTAATATTTTTAATCATGAGGAGACTAGAAGTAGAAAGTTGTTGCTTCATAAAAAGGAAATAAAGAAGTTACAGCAAGCAATAGAGTTAAAGGGTTTGACTCTTGTGCCTATTAAGTTATATTTTAAGGAAAATAAGTTAAAGGTATTACTTGGAGTATGTCGTGGTAAGAAAGATTATGATAAGAGAGAATCTATAAAGGAAAGAGATATAAAAAGAGAAACACTAAAAAACTTGAAAAAGTATTAGTGCTTTTGTTTTGCTTTCTGTTGTGAATTCACATAATTTGGAATTTTATGGGTTTGAAATTATTTCCAATTTGCAATTTTTATGGAAATTTTGTGACTTTTGTGTTATAATCTTTTCACATGGGGCTGATTTGGTTTCGACGGGAGTATTTGAGCACAGATGGCAAGTCGAATGTCCACGTTACGGGCACAAAAAAATAAATGCAAAAAATTTAAAAAATGCAGTTGCTAACATGTTTGGTACTCGCCAAGCTGTTGCTTTTGCCTAATAATAATATAGGTCTGCGCTTTCTTTAATCTTTACCTATGAGATTATTTGAAGGTTCATTTTAGTAGGTTATGTCTATCTTTTGTCTAGAAGATAGAAAGAAAATTTAGACTGGTATGTTGTCTTGGTCGTCAATTACTTGGATGATGTATGAGAATAATTAGTTGACTAAGCTTGTAGAGGTTTGTGTAGCTTTGCTTTCGGACAGGAGTTCGATTCTCCTCAGCTCCACCAGATTGATAGGAAACTCGAACTTTTCGAGTGGTGATAAATATTAACTAGAAATAGTTAGTTTTTTTGTAAAAAAAAACCATCGGATAGTCCGATGGTTCTTTTGAGCTTTAGCGATGGGTCTTTAATAATGAAATTCTCCTTTGTTATAATTAAATTGCAGTTTGCCGCTAGCAAGATAAAAACAAAAGAGGTGCGTTCCTTGAATGACATAAATTGTTTATCACATACTAAATGGAATTGTAAGTATCATATTGTATTTGCACCGAAATTTAGAAGAAAAGTTTTCTATGAAGAAAAACGATTAGAAAAAGGAAGAATACTAAGAGAATTATGCAAATGGAGAGATGTAAATATTATTATTGCTGAAGTTTGTCCAGACCATGTTCACATGTTTGTAGAGATACCACCTAAATTGAGTCTTTCATCATTCATGGGGTATTTGAAAGGAAAAAGAAGTGTCATGATATATCAAAAATGGGGAAATATGAAATTTAAGTATCGTAATAGATCCTTTTGGTGTAGAGGATATTATGTTGACACTGCTGGTAAAAATGCAGTAGTAATTGCTAGATACATTGATGAACAGTTGACCTTAGATAAAATGGATCCGTTTATGGGTAATAGGCGATAGAGTCGGCAGGCGACAGATTGTAATAGTGCTTTTAAGCAAGGCCAGAACAATAAGCCTTATAGGCGCCATAGAAAAACCACAAGTTTTACTGGTGGATATTTTTTTGTTATGTTCCTACCCCGGAACATAATAAAACTAAAATTCCATTTTAGTAACACACTACGCTATTGGCAAAGCCAATAACAGTGTGAAAAAGGGGATTTCCTTTTTAAATCCCTTTTAAGCATAATTTTTGCAATGCATAAAGCCAAGCAAAATTATGTTTTTATTTTCAAAACTTCATAATAGAAATAAAAAAAAGCCTATCGCCATTTTCACTCGAAAGCGAGCAAAACGTGCCACGGCTTTAATCAATTATTATAATTTTGGTCCACTTGTTTTAGGGCTGTTTGCTTGTATAAGTTGTGCATTTTCTTGTTTTTTTGCCTCTAATATTTGTTTATCCTCTGGAGATATTTCTCCATAAGTAGTTGCTTCCAAAAATTCAGGACCTTTACTTGAAAATGCAAATAATATACTTCTTACCATTGAAGCAGACATTCCAGAATGTTCTTGTTTATCAAATATCTGTTTTGCTTCTTCCATACTAGCACCATTTTCAAGTGCTGTCATTATTTCTAATGCACTATCTAATTCTAAGCCATGATATAAATCTGAGGCACGAGCAACTACACATTTTTCCCATTCTGCATATCTTTCAGGGAATATTAATGCTTCTCCTTTTTCAATCCAATTTGGAATATTTGCTTTTGCTCTTTCTTGTGCTTCTTTGTAATTTTTATGCCATTCTTCTTGTGTTTCTTCTCTTTTCATAAAAGCCTCCTTTAACACTTATAATTATAGCATATAGTATTTAATTTTTTTTAAAAATATATAAAAATTTATAATATTTTGTTTAAAAACGTAAAAAAAATGTAGTATAATTTAACTAGTTAGTAGTTATTACTACCTATAGTATTTATGGTTGTTTATTATTTGCTGATTCTAAGTCTGTTGCTTGTTGATATATAATATAATTTGATTTTCTACTAAACTCATATATTTTATTGGTGAATAATAATTTTTACCATAATATGATTTTGTCTTATCGTCAGTTATATCACGTGCTTTAATATTTCTATTTACAAATGTTAAATTGTTTTTTTGAAAAACTAGAAGTTATGATATAATATCTAATTAAGCGAGGGAGGTTTGATTGATGAATCGATTAGAGTTTAATGAAACTTTAAAAGCACTTGATGTTAATAACCATTTATTAAATATACCTGGTAGATCTGGAGAAAGTGAAGCAGTACATTTTTGGAATAATGTTGCAATGTACTTCGGAGGTACTGATTATGCTGTAGTTTGCGGCAAAATACCTTTAGAAGTGGCTGATATTATTTATGAAAAATATCCTAATAATCCTTATGGTATAAGAATAGATGGTGGGTGTAACGATTATATTCCAAATGAGCATGCTGTTGATGAACAATATGAAAAAGAAATTCAGGAACATCTAGAGCAAGACTTAGGAGCAGACGAATATTTGGCTAGATGTATAGAGTCTCAAAAAGATATGCTAGGAAGGAGTGAGGATAATAAGTATATTAGGGAATATCATATTGATTCAAAAGAAGGACTTATTATTCTTTTTACAGAATTAAAAGATTATTATGCAAGAAAAAAAGGATTGGCTGAGACAGAAGTTCAAAAATATGATGAAATATTGGGAACTGTTATTGCTGGAATGTTAAAAAAAGTAAAGCCTGATATTACGACTTACGATTGGATGGCAGGAGCAGGACATTGTGGAGAAAGATTTTTAGATGATGTTGAAAGAGAAAAACAAGCTCCGTTTGGAAAATCTTGTAGAGAGATAATTGAGCAATTTGATAGAACTGTTAATCCATATATTAATGGAGATATAGAATTAGATTCTATTGATAAGTATTTACAAAGAGTAAGTATTAGTGCAAATGTTTATGATGAGGAGTATGGTCAACATAGAAAAAATTGTTGTCGTATGACTATAAAGTCTAATGATGGTAATGGCGAAGTTGGATATTATAGAACTCCAAAAGGTTTTTCTTATCAATTAATGTATATGTTAGGCCCAGAAGAATATTTGACTGTAGTACATTATTTTTCTGATACATCATGTTCTAGGGATGATAGGGACGAATATATTCTTATAGACTACTCTGGAGATAATGCTAAACAAAAAGTAGATTTAAGATATAATATTACTCAAGGTTTAGCAGGTGAAACGTATGGTTCTAAATTTCCAGTAACTTCTGAACAAATTACTTTTGTTTATGATGAGTTGGTAAAGGCAACTGAGCTTGCTTCTAAAGTTACTCTTGATAATATGAAGAAAAATGAACATGCTAAGAAATTAGTTGCAGATGAAAAATAGATGAGTGTCAAAAATAGAAATATTGAATCAAGATTATAAAAAAATACACAATATTGAATGTTGTGTATTTTTTGTTTATAAGAAATTTTGGCTGATGATCAATGCGATAAATTTTAATTTGGCTTTTGTTATGGGATATTAGTAGTCTTCATAGTAATTGATTATTTTTTCCTTTGTTATTTCTGTTATTATATAGTTCCATTCTTTTTCATAAATTGTTCTTGTGTATTCTTTATTCAAATAATCTTTTTGAAACTTATCTCTTTTTTCAATCATGATAGGATTATTAGTCCAAAGATTAAATTTTCCGTTACTGTTGATTCTTTGACAAATATATTGATGACATCTTTCGAAATGTTCATCAAAGGTGGTAAGATTTGGGTAGTTTTTTAGGGATACTGCGAGTTGTCTTTTAGCAAGTAGTTCAATATCAAAATCTCTATCAGAGTCTGAAACACATTCCCCATAAAAATTTCTAGGTCTTTCTTTTCTTGAACCTCTGTGATCTTCTACGGCTTCTTTCATTATTTTTATTTGTTCTTCACTAAAAAACTTTTTTAACTCTTTATCACTGTTTAGAACTTTACCAGATTCATATTCATGATTGTCTCTATCAATGTTTAATCCTATATCATGATATGCAGCAACTACGTAAGCCATGTTTTTATCTAGATTGTAATAATCTGATAAAAATAGCATATTTTTAATAACATTATTTACATGTATTATGCCATGAGAGTAGTATTTTTCATATCTTGGAAATATATGTTGCTCTATGTATAATACTAAATCTTTATTTAGCACCATTAGGTATCACTTCCGTTTTAGTCGTTTTGTATTAGTTTTTTAATAGGTGTATTACCATCTTTAATGTTAGTTAGACCATTGACTTTGCAGAACTCTTCTTTAAATTTATTTTTATCTTGGGCAATTTTTACTATATCTTCCAAAAATTTTTTATAAGCTATGTCTTCAAAATATATTTTTTCAGTGGCATAGCCTTTTTTCCCGAATTTATTTAGAATATGTTGTCTTGATTCTTCTACTATTTCATCTAGAGTATCAGCGGGATTATGTTCTAATCTATAGAAGAATGTTCTCCTTAATGGTGAAGTTACTGTAGTATTTCTGTCGGCAGAAGAGACAATCTTTCCATATATACTTCTTGGTTCACCTTCCATAGTTGAACGATGATCATAAACCGCTTCGGCCATGATTTTTATTTGTTCATTGGTAAAGAAGTTTTTAAGATTTTCGTCTTTTTCTAAAATTTCAGCAGATATTTTTTCATGATTTTTAGCATCTATATAATGACCAATATCATGATAAGCAGCAATGGTATAAACCATATCATAATTTATATTTTCTACAGTACTGGCAAACTTTAGACTTCTTTCTATTACATATTTTATATGTTCTAGGTCGTGACCATGATCATTTTTTTCATAACTTTGAAATATATTGTTTTCGATGTATTCTTTTAATTTATTATTTATTTCCATAATGTATTTCCTTTCTTTATAATGATAACATTTATTGTTTGATGGAGCAATATTTTATGAGTGTTTAGTAATGATGGTATTAAGGAGATTATTTAGAAAAGTATCTCGATAAATATTAGGTTAGTTTATTAAGTGTTGTTGGTATTAAAATAAAAAAAATTACTGGTAATAACTGTTAAGTAAAAAAGTAAATCTTTGAATATAATGGTATTTAATGTATAATTGATATGAGGTGGTAGTGAATGGATAAGATATTAAGTGGAGCATTACGAAAAGAGGCTAAGAGACAGGAAGAAAATATTGAATTGATTGCTTCTGAAAACTATGTTTCTAAAGATATATTAAAATTACAGGGCAGTATTCTTACTAATAAATATGCTGAAGGATATCCTGGTAAAAGATATTATGGTGGTTGCCAATACATTGATATTTTTGAAAAGAAGGCTATAGAATATGTATGCCAATTATTTGATTGTAAGTATGCTAATGTACAACCACATTCTGGTAGTAGTGCTAATATGGCCGTATACAGGGCTTTGATTAATCATGGTGATAAAGTAATGGGAATGAATTTGTCGCATGGTGGACATTTAACCCATGGTCATCCTATTAATTTTAGTGGTCTTGATTATGAGATAGTTTCTTATAATGTTAGAGAAGATACAGGAATGATCGACTATGATGAAGTAGAAAGAATTGCTTTAAAAGAAAAACCTAAGATGATTATTGCTGGATGTAGTGCTTATTCTAGAATAATTGATTTTAAAAGATTTAGAGAAATTGCTGATAAGTGTGAGGCTTATTTAATGGTTGATATGGCTCATATTGCGGGATTAGTTGCGGCAGGAATTCATCCTAGTCCTATTCCATATGCAGATGTTGTTACTTCAACTACTCATAAGACTTTAAGAGGTCCTAGAGGGGGAGTAATTTTAACTAATAATGAAGAATTAATTAAAAAAATAAATAAAGTAATTTTCCCTGGTATTCAAGGTGGTCCTTTGATGCATGTTATTGCTGGTAAGGCACAATGCTTTTATGAGGCTTTGCAACCGGAATTTAAGGAATATCAAAAACAAATAGTTAAAAATATGCAGGCTATGGCAGATTACTTGATGAGTAAGGGAGTTAGAATAGTTTCAAATGGAACAGATAATCATTTAATATTAGTTGATGTTAAAAACTCATTTGGATTAACTGGTAAGATGGCTGAAAAAGTACTAGATGAAATCAATATTACTTGTAATAAAAATACAATACCTTTTGATACAGAATCTCCATTTATTACTAGTGGAATTAGAATTGGAAGTCCGGCTATGACTACTAGAGGTTTAAAAGAAAAAGAATTTAAGTTGATTGGAGAAATTATTTATAAGAGTTTAAGTAATATAGATGATAAAAAAATTCAAAAAGAATGTAGAGAAAAAGTACTTGAATTGACTAAAAAGTTTCCAATTTATAAGAAAAGTAAGTAGGTTAAATTTTAATAAATGTACTAATGTGCTTAAATATGTAATTTAATTAATATTTAGATAAAATAAAAATTAATTGGTTGTTGATTATAAAAAAACAACCAATTTTTATATGGTGTTGGATAATTAGTTTTGTATATTTACTAGAGTTTTAGGAAATTATATAATTATGTTAGGAGGTATAGATTATGCTTAAAAGATTAAATAAGTTTTTATATTCATCTATTGCGATATCGGTACTTATGTTTTTAATAGGAATGATATTTCTTATGTTTCCAGAAGTGTCTTTTGAAACTATTACTTATATTCTTTCTATTATATTGATAGTTAATGGTATTTATTTTATGATTGAAAAAGAAGGTAGTTTATTCTTTTCAGGATTTTTAACACTTGGTATTATAGATTTATTACTTGGTGTAGTTATGTTATTAAATCCTGATATAGTGAAGACATTATTTCCTATAGTTGCTGGTATAGTTATGGTTACTAAATCAACATTTGATTTTAGAATGGCTTTGGTACTTAAAGGGTATAATTATAATAATTGGTTACCTATACTTATATTTGCAGTGATTTCTATTATATGTGGTTTGATTATTATAATTAATCCACAAGTTGGTACTGTGGCACTTACTGCTTCTTTAGGCTTCTTGATAATGATTTATTCATTATCTAATATAGTTGATACTATTATTTTTAAGAAGAATGTTAAAGAAATAGCAAAGATGTTGGAAAAGTAAGAGTCAATTTAGATTAGTTAGAAATGGACAGTTTTTAAGAGAACTGTCTATTTTTATTATATTAGTCTAATTTGGTTCTTTTTTTGTTTAAAGTTTCTTTTTTTGTACAAGATATTAAGGAAAGGAGAAATTATTATGAATAATAAATATGCAGAAGTTCCTAATGATATTTTAACTGGTAAAGACTTAGATTATTTATGTGATATGTTTCAGTGGAATTATGGGGCTTTAAAGTGTACAAATGATTCTATTAGTAGTGTTAATGATAAGGAGATTATTGATATTATGCGAAGGGCTGGAGAATTGTTTGATGATAATTTGAATGTAGTATTAGATATTTTAGGAGGTATTTCATATGAATAATAAGATTTGTAATGTGAAAGTAGAAGTTCCTAAGGGTATGAGTTTGAATGATAAGGATTATATTAATTCTTTATTATCTACTTTAAAAGAGATGGAGAAGAATTATGTTATTGCGATGAGTGAGGCTAGTAGTGAGAAATTATTTCAAATACATAAAGAAGTATTTTTAAGAATTGCAGGTTTGCAAAGAGAAGTTTATGAATTAATGTTTAGAAAAGGATGGTATTGTCTAGAGGCTGTTGATGAGGCTAAGATTAGTGAAAAACAACAAATGCTTGATACTGAATATGGTGATATGGTTGGCTAATTTTGACTTTTAGTTAAGAAAATGTTATAATATGCGGTACTCAGGGGGAGTATTATGAAAAGTATTGGAGAGTCGTGGAGATACTTTATTACTGTTATTGTTGCTTTAATTATGGTGTCTCTTTGTATATATACACTTTGTTATAGAGAGGTATATGATAGTATAAATATTAGTACTGTTAAAATGCCAGTAGTTGAGTATGGTAGTGCTAATTATGATCTTAGTAAACTTATTAATAATGTCGATGGGACGATTGTTTCAGTAAAACAAGATATAGCAACTGATTCTGTCGGAGTACAGGAATTAATACTTGTTGTTTCTAAGGGAAATATTTCTAAGGAAATACCTGTTTCAATTGAGGTAAAAGATAGTGTTGCGCCAGAGATAGTAATAGAAAATGAGATAATTGAAATAGAACAAGGGACTAGTTATAATGTATTAGATAATATTAGTAAGGTATATGATAATATTGATGGTGATATTGGTTATGTTATCTCTAGTGAGTTAAGTAAGGATAGTTACAATTATTATACCTATTATACGGATTTTAATTATAATGTGCCTGGTGAATATTCTGTTAATATTAATGCCGTTGATAAAAATGGAAATGAGGCTACTAAGTCTTTTAAAATTATTGTTAATAAGAGAAGTGTAGGAGATACTGTTTCTAGTATTGCTTATTCTTTAGTAGGTAGTCCTTATGTTATGGGTGGTAATGGTCCATATGGATTTGACTGTAGTGGTTTTATTCAATATGTTTATAGTAGATTAGGTATTTATGTTAGTAGAAGTAGTAGTACACAATTATATGATGGTGTTGCAGTTAGTTATAATGATATGTTGCCTGGTGATATTATTAATTGGGGATATAGCGATGGAACTTCTACACATTCGGCACTTTATGTTGGAAATGGTAAGATGATACATGCGGCTAATCCTTCGATGGGAGTTATAATTAGTGGTGTAGAATATTGGTTAAGATCATCTGGTACACAAATTATTGGTATTAGAAGAATAAACTAAAGTTTCTTGTATATATTTTTTCTTTTTTGTTAATGCTATAAATAGGAGGGAAAATATGGAAACTGTACAAAAGATTTTATTAGTTCTTACTATCGTTGGAGCAATTAATTGGGGATTTGTTGGTATTTTGAACTTCAATTTAGTTACTACTATATTTGGAAATGGTAGTTTATTAACTAATATTATTTATGCACTAGTAGGAGTTGCTGGTTTATTTAATATATGGATTCTATTTAGTCATATGGAAATGGTTAAATAGTAGAAATATATGTGATAAAGTAAGAGGCAGTAACTCTTATTTTTTTGTTTGGAATTTTAATTTTTTTGGTAGTTTAGTTGCTAATTAGTTTTGAAAATGATATTATATATTATAAGGTGGGGTGGCAAATTGAGATACGTGTTAATATTTTTTAGAGATACTTTATCAGGCACTACATATTTTGCTGTTTCTTTAGTGTGCTTTATTTTGATTTGTTTCTGCATCTATTTTTTTAAGAAAGTAAGTTTAAGTGAGAAAAAATTATTAGAGAAGGAAATGGAGTCAAAAGTTGTGCTTGTTGATTCAACTGGGACTAATAAAAATATAGAAGTGTCGTTTGCAGATGAGGCTGATACTGGGTCACAGACAATTACTAATGTTACTAGTGTATTGGCTAATCAAGATATATATGCAAATGATGCAGGTGAAGAAGTTAGTGTTGAGAGTAGTGAGGTTGCTCCGGATACTGAAGTTTTAGAGGATACTGTGGTAGAAAAGGCTCCAGTTATGATTAATCCAGATGAAGTTGCACTTGTTTCTTCAGATATGAATGTTATTGGTAGTAGTGAAAAGATGGCTTCTATTACTGGTGATGGAACTGTAGCAAGTACTGTGAGTCCTGTTGCTAGTAATCCGGTTACTACCGGAGTTACTGCTGTTAGTTCTGCTAGTACTACTACAGTGCCTGTTAGTCAGGAAGATATAACGATTGTATAAGGCAAAACTTTACTAATTTAAAAAAATTTTGTATACTAGAAGAGTGTTTAAAGGAGACGATGTAATGACAATAACTATGACAGATATTATCTCAATATTGAGGAAAGTTGCAGATATTTCTTTAGTATGGTTAGTTTTTTATTTAATTTTAAAGAATATTAAGAATAATGTTAAGTTATCTCTACTTTTTAAGGGAGTGGCTTTTGTAATAATTTTGAAGTTTGTAAGTGATTGGTTAGGATTTACAACTATTGGTGTATTACTTGAATATATTATTCAATGGGGGCCTATTGCTTTAATAGTTATATTTCAACCAGAAATTAGAACTATTTTGGAACAACTTGGTAGAAATCAATTGTTAGGCCGACATAAGGTTTTAACTGTTGATGAGAGAGAGAGAATGGTTTACGAAGTTATTAATGCTGTTGACTATATGAGAAAAGAAAAAATAGGAGCATTAATAGTAATTGAGAGAGATATTAGTTTAGGTAATTATATTGATAAGGCTAAGAAGTTGTATGCTGACTTAACAAGTGACTTATTGATTGCTATATTCTACGAAGGTAACCCATTACATGATGGTGGTGTTATTATTCAGGGAGATAGAATTACTTGTGCGGGAGCAGTTTTCCCAACTAGTAGTAGTCAAAAAATTAATAAGAGGTTAGGTACTAGGCATAGAGCCGCTTTGGGACTTGCTGAAGAAACTGATGCTATATGTATTGTTGTTTCTGAGGAAACTGGTAGAGTTTCTGTCGCACTTAAGGGTGAATTGTTGTATAACTTAACTATTGATGATACGAGAATGTTATTGATAGATGAGTTAAGACCTAAACAGGATATAGAATTTTCAGATGATGATGAAGAGATAGATGAGGAAGAGATTTATGAAGAAGATGTTTAGAAAAATAGGAAGAATCTTTCATCATATTGGGACATTCTTCGATAAAATTTTAATTACTCCAATTACAAAGTTTATATTGATGATAACTAATTTCTTTAAGAATAATTCAAAGAGTATAGATCGTTGGATGAGTAAGAAATCTACTTTACTTGTTATTAGTTTACTTTTAGCATTTGGAGTATTTGTTATTATTGATAAAGAGTCAAATGTAATTATTGATCAATATGCAGAGATTTTATATAATCAACCAGTTACGGCTGTGTATAATGAAGAGTTATATGTAGTTGAAGGATTACCTAAAACTGTTGATATTACTTTAGTGGGACAAAAGAGACATATCTTTTTAGCAAAGCAGTCTCCTTCTAAAGGCGTTTCTGTTGATTTAACTGGTTTAAAACCTGGTAATCATAAGGTTACTTTAAAATATTCACAAAGATTAAAATCATTAGATTATAAATTAGATCCTTCTCAAGTAACTGTTACTATTTATGATAAAGAGAGTGATACTCGTAGTTTAACTTATGACTTATTACATCAAGATAGTTTAGATAGTAAGTTATATATTAGTAATATTGAACTTGATAGATCAGAAGTTATTGTTAAGGGTGCTAAATATAAGTTGGAGAAAGTTGCAACTGTTAAGGCGTTAGTTGATGCTACTAATATTCCTAATCCTAAAGCAGGAGATATTACATTAAAAGATGTTCCTTTAGTTGCTTATGATACTAATGGTAAGATTGTTGATGTTGAGATAGTTCCTAAGACTGTTGATGCTAAAATTACAATTACTTCGCCATCTAAGGAGATACCAATAAAGATAGTTCCAACTGGTAAACTTGCTTTTGGTAAGGCAATTAAATCTATAGATTCTTCTATTTCTAGTGTTGTTGTTTATGGTGATGAAAATGCTGTTAGTAAACTTGAACAACTAGAAGTTGAAATTGATGTTAAAGATTTAAAGGATAATAAAGAGTATAACGTTACTTTAAAGAAACCTACTGGTATTACAGATCTTAGTGTTAAGACTGTTAAGATTAATGTTTATGTTGATAATTCTATTACTAAAGAGTTTGATAATATCTCTGTTAGTGCTGAGAATTTAGGTTCTGGATTAAAGGCACAGGCACTAAGCGAAGAGGATAGTAAGATTACAGTTATTGTTGAAGGTAGTGAGGATGTTATTAATAATCTTGACCCTAGTACAATAAAGGCTTACGTTGACTTGAAAAAGTATGGTGTTGGTGAACATGAAATAGAAGTTACAGTTACTGGTAGTGATGTTAAACTTACTTATAAAGCCAAGACTAAAAAAGTAAAAATTAGAATTACACAAGATTAGTTGAGTTTTCGACTAATCTTTTTTTGTGAAAAAAATTACTTTTTTGAAAAGATTTAATATCATCAATGCTATTTAAACATATGAAAAATAAAAGCTGCCTTATTTGAAATTAGGAGGTATTTGGTAATGAGTAAAGTGGAAATCATAGTTTGATACTTTTTCTTGTAATAATAGGTTTTTGTTGCCATATAATTTATTAGAATTTAATGATGAGGTGAACTATGAGAAAAATTCTATTTGGTATAATTATGGTGTTATTATTAGTGTCTGGTTGTGGAAAGAATTCTGAGACTAGTGTTATTAATGACTTGGAAAAGAAGGTTAATAAAGCAAGTGCCTATAAGGTTACGGGTGTTTTAGAAATTGTTAATAATGATGAGGTTTATACTTATGATGTCGAAGTAAGTTATAAAAAGGATAATAATTATAAGGTTTCTTTAACTAATCAGGCTAATAATCATACTCAGATTATTTTAAAGAATACAGATGGGGTATATGTATTAACTCCGGCACTTAATAAGAGTTTTAAATTTCAAAGTGATTGGCCGTATAGTAATTCACAGGTTTATTTACTTAAATCTTTAGTTAATGATATTAAAGATACTAAGGATAGGAGTTTTAAAGAGACAAAGAATGGATATTCACTAAGTACTAATGTTAATTATCCAAATAATAGTAAATTAGTTAAACAGACTATTGAACTTGATAAGAATGGGGATTTTAAACGGGTTAAAGTATATGATTCTAGTAATATTATTTGTATGACTATGACCTTTGATAGTATTGATTATTCTCCTACATTTAAGAAAGATTATTTTAAATTGGATACTGTTATGAGTACTTATTCTGTTAGTGAAGATGAAGTTATGGAAACTACAGCAATAGATGATACTATTTATCCGCTTGCTATACCTACTGGGACTAAGTTGGTTAGTGAAGAAAAGATAAAAAAAGATGTCGGGGATAGAATTATCATGACGTTTGATGGAGATAAACCATTCTTGTTAGTAGAAGAAACAGCTGTTGTTGAAGATGAATTTACGATTATACCTACGTATGGAGAACCATTCCAATTAATGGATACTTTAGGTGTTATGACTAATAATTCACTTACTTGGACTAGTAACGGAATAGAGTATTATATAGTTAGTGATGTTTTGAATCAAAATGAATTAGTAGAAGTTGCACAGTCTATTAGTTATTTACCTACTATGAAATAAAGAGTTTACCTCTTTTTTTTCTTATGATATAATGGTTTTGGTGGTGAATTATATGGCAAAGAAAAATAATAAAAAAGTAAAATTTGAAAGTAGTAGTTTTGATGGAGAATATAAAAAGATTTTAATAATAACTTTAGTTGTATTAGCATTTTTAGTAATGTTTTATTTTATTACTGTTGCGATATTAGGTAAGAGTGATAGTTCTACTAAAAATGATACTAATAAAGATGAAACAGTAGAAATTCAATATCAGGAAATATTAGTAGGTACTAGTTTTTCTATGAAAGATTCATCATATTTAGTTGTTTATTATGATACAACTGATGAAGATAATGCTAGTAATATAGCAAGTGCTATTTCTACTTATAGAACAAATAATAAAGATAGTCATATTTATTATGTAGATATGAATAATGCACTTAATAAGAGTTTTGTTAGTGAAGAGAGTAATTCTTCAGCAAGTGATGCTTCAGAACTTAAAATTAATGGTCCAACTTTAATTAATTTTGCTGATGGTAAGATTGTTGAGTATGTAGAAGGTGCTGATAAAATATTAGATTATTTAAAATAATATGTAAAAAGACTGTTTAGTCTTTTTATTTTTTATTGGTTTAATATTAATTTTTTTTTTTATGTGTTATTATATTATTAGGTGATATTATGAGAAAACGTAAGAAGACAGATAATAAAATGGGTTTGGGTATAAAGAAGTTTTTTTCTAATATTAAGAAGAAATTAAAGCCAGAAGATTATAGTTCTTTTACTATTCCTGAAGTTATATTATTAATTATTATTTCAATATTATTTGGAGTAATTATGGGTTGTATTTTAACTTATAGTAAATCATTTAATACTGTAAATGTTACAGCTAAAGAGGCTGAACTATTAGCGGCTTATGAAAAGATTAAGAATAATTATTATGAAGAAGTGTCTGAAGATAAGTTGGTTGGAGCGGCTATAGATGGAATGGTTAGTTCTTTAAATGATCCGTATTCATATTATTTGAATGAAGAAGATACTAATAGTTTTAATCAGAGTCTTGATGGTACTTATATAGGTGTTGGAGTTACTATTTTACATGATGAAAATAATGAAAATCAGGTAGTAGAAGTTATGGATAATTCTCCTGCTAAAAAGGCTGGAATTAAAGTAGGGGATAAGTTTTTAAGAATAGATGGAAAAGATGTTAAGAATTTATCGCTTACGGATATGACTTCACTTATAAAACGTAATAAGGGTGATAAGCAAGTATTTGTAGTGTTACGTGATAGTGAAGAAATAACTGTTAATATTACAATTGGAGAGGTTGTATTATCTTCAGTTTCTAGTAAAATTATTGAGGGTAATGGTAAGAATGTAGGATATATTAATATTGAAACATTTGCGGCTAATACATATGCACAATTTAATAAAAATTTAAAGGCTTTAGAAAAAGAAAAAATAGATTCATTAATTATAGATGTTAGAGGTAATCCTGGTGGACATTTGAGCCAGGTTCAAGATATTTTATCGTTGTTCTTTGATAAGAAAACAGTATTATATCAAATTGAAAATAAAGGAAAAGTAGAAAAGTTTTATGCTTCTACGAAAGATAAGAGAAAATATGATATTGTAGTTTTAATAGATTGTCAGTCAGCATCGGCATCAGAAATATTAGCATCTTGTTTTCAAGAAAATTATAAGAATGCTACTATTATAGGTACAACTTCTTATGGCAAAGGTACAGTACAAAAGACTTATGAATTATCTAATGGGGCTAGTTTAAAATATACAGCAGAGAAATGGTTAACATCTAAGGGTAATTGGATTAATGATAAAGGTGTTGTTCCTGATATAGAAGTAGAATTAACTGAGGAGTATTATAATAATGCTTGTGATGAGAATGATTTACAATTACAAAAAGCCTCAGAAGTACTAACTAAAAAATAGTTCGAGTTTGAACTATTTTTTTTCGCATTCGATGATGAGTTGTTTGCCTTTATTTTTGCTGCAAGTAGTTAGAATTAGTCTATTTACATTTTTATCTTTGATGTTTATATAGCCAGTTCTTTTTTCTTCATGAATACTAGTTACTTGATAGTGATAATCTTTGTTTTTATATGTTAAGTATACTGTGTCATTTACTTTTAATTTATCTAGATTGTCAAAAAAAGAATTGTAATTATTACCAGAGTGAGCGGCTAATATTATTAGACCATTTTCATTAGTGGAAATAGTTTCTTTTATGATGGTTACGTTTTTATCAACATCGTTTAGTTTACTACTTGGGTCATAGATGTTTCTTTTTAGATTTATTTTTGGTATTTCTAAGGTGCCTGTTTCTTTTATGCGGTTTATACTATTGTCCTTTTTCTTTAATTCAGTTGTAATGGTATTTATTACTGTATTAGTTTTATTTATTTTATATGGTGATAGGATACTTAATACTATTAAGATAGTAAGTAATATTATTTTTGTATTTTTAGACATTGGCAAAACATAGTAATATAATACTTAATATTCTTAGAAGTAGAGATGGTTTGTGGGACTTAGTATAGGGTACTTTTATTTTATGATTGAAAAGATTAAATGCTTGGTCTTTAGTATTTTCTATAATTATTTCAAATGTATCTATGGTGTCATAACCAGGAGTTGTGGTTACTTGCTCTAGTTTGTATTTGCCATAAGTAAGATCTATTTCTATTATACCTAGATTATTTGTAGTTACTGTTTTAATTAATTGATTGTTTTCGTCGTATATATTGAAACTTATATTTTCTTCTGGTAAACTTTCATCGTTTAAGATATATTTTTTATTAATAGTTACTTTGGCTTTTATTACCTGGTTATATAGATTTAATTTAATAGTTGATGTTTCTGGTAATAGTTCGAATGAATAAGTATTTTGATCTAGTTCGTAGCCAGTACCGGCTTTAATTTCTTTTAGGAAATATTTACCATATTTTAGATTTTTTAGAGTTACTTGATGAGTTTCATCGATAGTTAATTTATCTAGTTCATTCATATTGGAATCATATAGTTGATAGATAGCACCTTCTAGTTGGGCAGTGCCATTATTTTTATTGTTGTCGGTATCTTTGTCTAATTTATTTATTTTTAGTTCTGTTTCTTGAACAATTATCTTTACTTGGAATGTTTTAGGTTCTAGGTCACCAGTCATTAAGAGATTTTGAGTATCTTTTCCTTGATAGAATATTAAAGGTTTATTGTAGTAAGTGTCTTCTTTTTCGAAGGTGATGATGTTTTCGCCTAGGTTTAAATCTTTTAGATAAATTTTATTATTTTCTATTGTTACTTGATTGCTTGTTGTAGTGTAGTCATTTATGACGTTATTTTGATCTTCTAAAATGATTGATTCACCTTTTACGATGTTATAAGTTTGATTTGAAAAACTTGGAAGAGTGTTGTAGCTTGTTATTAAGTTTTCAATTTCATTCTTTTCAGCCTCTAAAAGAGTTATTCTAGTTCCATTTAGTTTGTTTGTGAAGTAGAAATCAGCATATGGATCTACGGTTCTCCAGATCATTATTTGGGATATGGCATACCATTTTATATCAAAATGGTCTTTATAATTATAACCAAAGTGAGCGATTTGTGAGACTCTTTCTATTTGTTCTTTAGTTAAATTTTCTGGAGTGATAGTACTATAATAATCCTTTGTGTCGACTAATCCAACAAATGGTTCTATACAATAGACATGGTTATTTGTTCCTTGTTCTCTATAGACTCTGGCTTGTTGATAAAACTTTATGTTGTTTGAGGTTACGCGATTCCAAGTATATCTTATGTATTCTGCTTCATAAAACCTAGATGTTTCAGCATGGGTGGTGTATGGCGTTATTAGTAGTAATGCCCCAATTAGTGCAAATATTAATTTTTTCATATTATTCCTCCTCTTTGCACTAGGAGAATATCATGTTTAAATTTTCTTTGCAAACTGGGAAAAATAAGAATTAAATAAGTTTTAGTTGGGAATTTTTAATAATTGGGTTGGGAATTTTTAATAATTGGTTAACTTTTAGGAATTGGTTTAACAAGTTTAAAAAAAATACACTAATTTTTTAGTGTATTTATTGATTTTCAGTTTCTTCTTTTTGTTCTGGTTGTTGATCGTCTTTCTTTTCTTCCTTTTTAGAATCATCTTCAGTACCATTAGAAGGTGTTAAGACTTTTTGTTGAGGTTCATATACTTCGATTGTACCAGTATATAAAATACCATTGTAAGTTACTGTATATTTATAGTTTCCTACTTTTTGTGTATCAACAGCTGTTAAATCTATTAGAATATTCTTTTTAATTTCTTCAGTTAACTCTTCTTTGATATATACTTGTTTATCAGTAGATAATGGTGAACCAATAGTTAGTCTTAGATTCTTAATAGTTAAATCAACATTTGGTAGTTCTTTTTCTTTAATTGTAAAAGTACCATTATATTTTTTCTTTTTATATGAAACTGTATACGTATAAGTGCCAGCTTCATTTACTTTTACCATTGAAGTATCTAGACGTAATATTTTTAAGACTTCTTGATCTATATCATTTAGATTTTCTAAGTAATCTTTTACATCTACGCTTAGTGATTGATTTATTTCTAATTCCATATCTTTTAATTTTATTTCATTTGTTTTAATTTCAGCGACTCTTTTATGAACAACTTCTAAGTCGTTTTTCTTTACCTCAGTTGGTTTTATCATGCTTTTCATAGTGAAACCAGAACCTACCATGATTATACCCCATGTGGCTAAAGCAAGAGAAATTATACGCGTTTCTTTTTTTGTTAATTTTCCCATATACTACGTTACTCCCTATCTTTATATTTAATTATATTATAGATAGTTTTAATAAACAAGATAAATTTGTTGAAATTTGTTATTTGTTTTCATATAATAATAATTAAAGAGGTGAGTTTTATGGCTGTTTATTGGTTTGCGGCATGTTTAATGTTAATATTTATTGAAATATCTACAGTTAACTTAGTTTCAATTTGGTTTGCGATAGGGGCATTATTTTCAATGATACTAGCAATTTTTGTTGATAATTTCTTGTTACAACTATTAGTATTTATTGTTGTTAGTATTATTGCTTTATTGGTTACTAAACCTGTAGTTAAGAAATTAAAGAGTAATGATGTAGTGCCAACTAATGTTGATCGAGTTATTGGTAAAAAAGCCGAAGTAATTAAGAAAATAACTCCAGATGAATATGGAGAAGTAAAAGTCCTTGGTACTATTTGGACGGCTACTAGTGATACTGTTTTAGATGTTTCTGATAAAGTTATTGTTAAAAAAATAGATGGTGTAAAACTTGTTGTTGAGAAGGAGGAAAAATAAATGGAATTTGGTTTGATATTATTACTTGTTGTTCTTGGAATCTTGGCTTCTGGAATTAAAATTATTCCACAATCTAAGGCTATAGTTGTTGAAAGATTAGGTGCATATAATAGAACTATGCAAACTGGTCTACATTATGTAATACCAGTATTTGAAAGGGTTGCGAATGTTGTTAGTTTAAAGGAGAAAGTTAGTGACTTTGCTCCACAACCAGTTATAACTAAAGATAATGTTACTATGCAAATAGATACAGTTGTTTATTTACAAATAACTGATTCTAAACTTTATACTTATGGTGTTGAAAATCCAGTTAACGCTATTGAGAATTTAACGGCTACAACTCTACGTAATATTATTGGTGAGTTGGAGTTGGATGAAACTTTAACTTCGCGTGATGTTATTAATGCTAAAATGAGAGTTATTTTGGATGAGGCAACTGATCCTTGGGGAATTAAAGTTAATCGTGTAGAGGTAAAAAATATATTACCTCCTAGGGATATCCAAGAGGCTATGGAAAAGCAAATGAGAGCAGAACGTGAAAGACGTGAAGCAATATTAAAGGCTGAAGGTGAGAAGAAGGCTGCTATTTTGATTGCTGAAGGTGAAAAAGAAAGTGCTATTTTAAGAGCCGATGCTAAACGTGAGGCTCACATTAGAGAAGCAGAAGGTGAGGCTACAGCAATTCTTAAAATCCAAGAGGCTACAGCTGAGGGATTAAAACTATTAAAGAG
Organism: uncultured Bacilli bacterium; assembly: GCA_934168245.1. Classification (GTDB taxonomy): domain Bacteria; phylum Bacillota_I; class Bacilli_A; order RF39; family UBA660; genus CAG-877. Next base: position 239,796 of record CAKPMY010000001.1, on the reverse strand, counting down.
TGCTGGTATGGATGATGCCGTATTAAAATATAAGAGTTATGAAGCAATGGTAAAAGTTGCGAATGGTAATGCTACTAAGATAATCGTTCCTAGTGAATTACAAAATCTAGCAACTGTAGGTACTACTATTAATGAAATGATCGATAGACCTAAAAATAAAAGTAATGAAAAATAGAAGTTAAACTTCTATTTTTTTAGGTATAAGTATATAATTACTTGTACTATGATGAGAAGAGGAATAAATATTATGAATTTATTCTTTTTCGTTTTATGATGAAAAAGTAACATAGATGATACTTCACCAATACTGCCACCAAGGATGGAAATTAAGAGAAGAGTACTTTCTTTGATGCGCCATTTATTTTTACAGGCTTTAACTTTATCGATTAGAATTAAAAAGAAACCAATAATATTTATAAATACTAAATAATAATTAAATATTTTCATATAGTTTTTTTCCTTGATAAGTATCTCTTTTTACCATTTCTTTATCAATATCATTTAAGAGACGTAGTCTTTTTACTAGCCAGTTTGGTTCTATTAAGTCTTCTAAGTTAGGACCGGTATTTAGTCTATGTATTACTATTTCTGGTCTTAATAATTCTAATTGACTTATGACAATATCTATATATTCTTCTTCGGTTAAGATATGGAACTTTTCTTTTTCATATAGTTTTTCTAAGGGAGTATCTTTTAAGATACTTAGCATATGTATTTTTAGACCTTGTATGTCTAGAGTATTTAGATATTTTACCGTATTTAACATATCCTCTTTTGTTTCATAAGGAAGACCATTAATAATATGAACTACAACATCGATATTTCTTTTTCTAAGTTCAGTTACCATATTTTCAAAACATGTAAGAGTGTGACATCTATTTATTAATTTAGAAGTTTTTTCATTGGTTGTTTGTAGACCTAGTTCAATAGTTAGATAAGTCTTTTTATTTAATTGTTCTAGATAGTCTAGACATTCAGGAGAAATAGCATCAGGTCTGGTTGCGATGTTTAGGCCTATTACATCTTGCTGAGAGAGTATTTTTTGGTATAATTCCGCTAATTTTTCGACTGGGGCATAAGTATTAGTATGGGCTTGAAAGTAACCAATATATTTGGCTTTTGGCCATTTTTTTAGCATAGTATTTTTTATTTTGGTAAATTGTAGTTCGATTGGTTCATTTTTATTACCTGCAAAGTCTCCTGAGCCAAGTTTAGAACAATAGATACAACCGTTATGACCGACAGTTCCATCGATATTAGGACAAGTAAAGCCGGCATCTAAGTTTACTTTAAAGACCTTTTCATTGAATCTAGTTTTATAATAATAGTCTAGAGTATGATATCTTTTGTTAGAATTAGTGTATTTAAAAGTAGTCGTCATTTACATCACCTGTGTATATTTTATCATAAAAATAAAGAGTTTTGTGTTATACTTTATATATGGTAGGTGATCATATTTGGCGAAGAAAAGACGGTTAAAATTAAAGAGACCAGTTGTTGGTTTTTTAAGAGTTTTATTGGTTATTTTTATATTCTTTGTAGGAGTATTTTGTTTTTACATGTACCAAGTTAGAAGTATTACTAAGATTGGATATGATTATGAGGCTGCTACTAATATTTTGTTACTTGGTAAGAAAGATTATATTAAGAATATTAATTATAATAAGACACTTAATGCGGCTTTTCAGAGTAAATATTTTGATGAAGATAATATAGATAGTTATTCTAAAATAGAGTATCAAGAACAAGAAAATTTAATTAAAAATATTAATACCTTAATTCAGAGAGGGTATAGTAATAGTAATATTTCACTTATACTTAGTCATGGAAGTGATAGTGATGTTTCAGAGTTTGCGAAGAGAGAAAAGATTAAATATTTAGAGGAATTTTATAGTATTAAGTATGCTAAATTAAAATATTATGATCGATATGTTAAATACTCTAGAGAGACTGGAGAAGACGAAGAAACTACTGTCGTTTGTGTTAATTTGGGTATGGATAATGAAGACTATGTAGATCCGACTAAAGTTAGTGAATTTTCTACTGATATGTTAGTTAATAAGCATTATGTATTAGCAGAAGATTTTACGCCTAGTGATTTAGTAGAATTTGATAGTAAATATGCTAATGGAGAAGTACAGAAAGGTAGTAGAGAAGCAGTTGTGGCTTTTTCGAAGATGTATGAGGCTGCGAAGAGTGAGGGATTAGGATTAGTTATCAATTCTAGTTATCGTTCTTATAAAGATCAAGAAGCGTTGTGTGCCTACTATAAAGAATTGTATGGCGATGGGTATGTAAATCGCTATGTGGCTTTTCCGGGATATTCAGAACATCAAACTGGGCTTGCTTTTGATATAGGGAGTACGACAAGTAATATATTTGCTCAGTCTGAAGAGTATACATGGATGTTAGATAATGCTTATAAGTATGGATTTATTTTAAGATTTACAAATAAAAAGATGTCCTATACAGGTTTTAGAGCAGAGCCTTGGCATTATAGATATGTTGGTAAAAAGATTGCTAAATATATTTATGAGAATAATATTTCATATGAAGAATATTATGTACAATTTTTGAATGATTGATTTTGTTTTGCTTGGAATATTTATAAATATATGGTATTATGTTACTAGAATATTAAGAGGTGTTGGCTATGTATCCACTTGGAAAACAATTTGAAGTTGATTATACAAGAACTAAGTGCAATAGTAAGAATGTTATTCAAGGTAAGAATTTCCGTATTTCTGTTATTACGGAAAGAGTTGTACGTTTGGAATATTCACCTAGTGGAGAATTTGTTGATAGACCTACACAGTTGGTTATAAGACGAGATGTTGGACCAGCTAATTTTTCTGTGCGTCAAGAAGGGGCACTTTTAGAAATTTCAACTAAGTATTTTACACTTATGTATGTTAAAGAAAAGCCTTTTGGTAGTGGTAAACTTGAGCCGGCTAGAAATTTAAAAATAACTTTAGCAAGTCATGAAAAAGATAGGAATAAAGATTGGTTTGTGGGACAGGCTGAGGCTAGAAACATGAATGGTAATATGATTTCTATAGATGTTAAGAATGAACCTAATTATTTAAAGGGATTATATTCACTTGATGGGTTTGCATCTATAGATGATAGTTATAATAAAATAATTATGGAGGACGGTACTTTGGCTGATCCGCCAGTTAATCATACAGATATATATGTCTTTATGTATGATAGAGATTTTAGACATGCTTTATCTGACTATTTTAAGTTGACTGGCTCACCATCTTTGATACCAAGATATGCTTTAGGAAATTGGTGGAGTAGAAATATTACGTATGATGATAGAAGTGTTCAGTCTTTGATACGTAACTTTGAAAGAAAGAGAATTCCATTATCTATTATGTTATTTGATAATGATTGGCATTATAGAAATATTGGAGATTATAAAGGACTTAAATCAGGATTTTCATTCAATAATGAACTATTTGCGGATCCAAAGAAGATGATTGATCAGTTCCATGCGAGAGGAATTAGAGTGGGATTGTGTATTAATCCGACTGAAGGTATTTTTCCACATGAGACGTATTATAAACAGGCTATTCAGTATTTGGAATTACCAGAGTCTACTATTATTAAATTTGATCCATTGAATCCGAAATTACTAGATGTTATGTTTAAGATGTTTTTACATCCATTAGAGGCCTATGGAGTAGACTTTTTCTGGAATGATTATTATGGAGATCCAAAGAATGTTACTAATTTATGGGCTACGACACATTATTTATATTTAGATTCAAAGCGTAATGTTGGTAGAAGAGGTATGTTATTATCTAGGGGATCAGTTTATGCACCACATAGATATGGTATTTTATATGCTGGATCTAGTGAGATTAGTTGGGAAGCCTTGAAACAATTACCATTTCAGTACTTGAATGCCGCTAATATAGGTGTTAGTTGGTGGAGTCATGATGTAGGAGGTAATCATGGTGGTATTGAAGAAGGTGACTTGTATGTTCGCTACTTACAATTAAGTACCTTTGGACCTATCTTAAGATTCCATGGGGCTAGAGGGCCTTACTATAAAAAAGAACCATGGTTATGGGATGCACAGACAGAGTCTATTACGGCAGATTATTTGAGACTTCGACATAGATTAATACCATATTTATATACAGAAGCATATAATTATACAAGATCAGGAGTACCTTTGATTCAACCATTTTATTATAATTATATGTGGGTTTATGATGATGAATTATATCGAAATCAATACTATTTTGGTTCACAATTACTAGTATGTCCAATACTTGATAAGATGGATTCAGTAATGAACAGAACTTTACATAGATTCTTTATACCAGATGGTATTTGGTATGATTTTATTACTGGTAAAAAGTTCCCAGGTAATAAAAAGTACGTATCATTCTTTAAAGAAGAAGATTATCCAGTATTTGCTCATGCAGGATCAATAATACCTTTATCTAATAGAAGTGATTATAATAATACAGGTATTCCTACAGATTTAGAAATACAAATATTCCCAGGAGTAAGTAATACCTATACGTTGTATGAAGACGATGGAGTTACAGCATTATATAAAGAAGGATACTTCTTAAAGACTTCAATCGATTATAATTATTTACGTAATAACTATACAGTTATACTTCGTTCTATAGAAGGTAAGAGTGGTATTGTTCCAGATAGAAGAAATTATAAGATGGTATTTAGAAATACAAAACAAGCGGATAGTGTAGCAGCATATTTTAATAATGAAAAAATAGATATTATTAGTTATGTAGATGCTAATGACTTTGTAGTTGAGATAAAGAATTGTCCATCAGTAGGACAGTTGACAATTAACTGTAGAGGTAAAGATATTGAAATAGATGCGATGAGATTAATAAATGATGATGTTAAGAGTGTCTTAATAGATCTTAAAATTCATACATACTTAAAAGAAGAAATAGCAAGTATTATGTTCAGTGATTTACCATTAAAGAAGAAGAGAATAGAAATTAGAAAATTAAAGAAAAAGAAACTTTCTAATGAATATATAGGACTTTTCTTAAGATTAATTGAATATATGAGTGAAGTATAGAAAAAAATACTTGAAAAACTTAGGAAAGTTTACTATACTAGGTGTATATTTTTGAATGTTGTTAGTAGTAGTAGCAATTTTTTAAATATTTTAGAGAGCTTATGGTTGGTGAAAATAAGTATATTTAGATTGTGAACTTGACTAAGTTAGTAATAGTTGGGTAAGACCATTATATCTATTAAAGCTGCATAGTTATACTATGAAGTAAGGTGGTACCGCGAATATTTCGTCCTTATGTTGATAAGGACGTTTTTTTTGGAGGTTTATATGAAAGAGATAATTTTATTTATAATTTGTTTTTTTGTAGTGCTCTTCTTCTATGAGATGATTTTTGTATTACCTATGAAAAAGTATAAAGCAGGTAAGAGTAAAAAGAAGAAAGAAAAAAAAGAACTGGCAGAAATTAGATATTTGGTTTATAAGTATAAGTTAGATTTAAAGAAAGTAGATTATAATCAACTGTTACAGATAGTTGCTTTAACTTCATCATTTGATATAACTATTATTGTTACGATAGTAGCATTAGTAGATAGTTATTTACTATCACTACTGATGTGTGTTGTGTTAGTTATACCGATTATTATGATAAGTTATTGGTTAGTATTTAAGTTTTATGAAAAGAGAGGAATGATTAAGAATGTATAATTTTAAAGAAATAGAGAAGAAATGGCAAAAGTATTGGGAAGATAATAAGTGCTTTAAGGCATTAGATGATTATAGTAAGCCTAAGTTTTATGCTTTAGTAGAGTTTCCATATCCGTCTGGAGTTGGTATGCATTTAGGACATATTAAGGCTTATTCTGGATTGGAAGTAGTTGCGAGAAAGAGAAGAATGGAAGGATATAATGTATTATTTCCAATTGGATATGATGCATTTGGTCTTCCTACAGAGAATTCTGCTATAAAGCAAAATATTCATCCTAGAGTTTTGACAGATAGAAATATTGAGATATTTGCTGGACAATTAAAAAAAGTAGGTTTTTCATTTGATTGGGATAGAGTTATCGATACAACAGATGAGAATTATTATAAATGGACTCAATGGATATTTTTAAAGATGTTTGAGAAAGGGCTTGCTTTTAGAGATAAGACATTTGTTAATTATTGTCCTAGTTGTAGAGTGGTTTTGGCTAATGAAGATTCACAAGGTGGTAAATGTGATATTTGTCATTCACAAGTTATTCAAAAAGAAAAAGATGTTTGGTATTTAAGAATTACAGAGTATGCTGATAAGTTACTTGAAGGATTAAAAGAAGTTGATTATTTACCAAATATTAAACTACAACAAGAGAATTGGATTGGTAAATCTACTGGTGCTTATGTTGATTTTAAAGTAAAAGACTTGGATGAAGTATTGAAAGTTTATACGACTCGTCCTGATACATTATTTGGAGCTACTTTTATGGTTGTTGCTCCAGAACATCATATTATTGATAATCATAAAGATATGGTTAAAAATATAGATGAGATTATGGCTTATAGAGAAGAGGCTAAGAAGAAGACTGAGTTTGAACGTGTTCAACTTGCTAAAGATAAGACTGGTGTTAGAATTGATGGTTTAGTTGCGATTAATCCAGTTAATGGAGCAGAAATTCCTATCTATATTGCAGATTATGTAATGATGGGTTATGGTACTGGGGCAATTATGGCTGTACCAGCTCATGATACAAGAGACTATGAATTTGCGACTAAGTTTGGTATTGATATAATTCCAGTTATTGAAGGTGGAGATATTGAGAAAGAGGCTTATACAGGTGATGGAGTTCATATTAATTCAGGATTCTTAGATGGATTAAATAAAAAAGATGCTATTGAAAAGGTAATTGAATACTTAAAAGAAAATGGTGTTGGAGAAAAAGCTGTTCAATACAAGATGAAGGATTGGGCATTTAATAGACAAAGATATTGGGGAGAACCAATTCCAATAATTCATTGTGAACATTGTGGAGATGTTGCTGTTCCATATGAAGAGTTACCTTTAAGATTACCTGAGGTTACTAATTTTGAAGTTGGTACAGATGGAGAAAGTCCACTTGCTAAAATAGAGAGTTTCGTTAATTGTAAATGTCCTAAGTGTGGAAGGGATGCAAAGAGAGAGACAGATACTATGCCTCAATGGGCGGGATCTAGTTGGTATTTCTTAAGATATATTGATCCACATAATGACAAAGAGTTTGCTTCACGTGAAAAACTTAATTATTGGATGCCAGTTGATTGGTATAATGGTGGTATGGAGCATGTTACTAGACACGTAATTTACTCTAGATTCTGGTATCATTTCTTATATGATTTAGGATTAGTTCCTACTAGTGAACCTTATATGAGAAGAACTGCACAAGGACTTATTTTAGGACCAGATGGAGAGAAGATGAGTAAATCCCGTGGTAATACAATTGATCCTAATACGATAGTAGATGAGTATGGTGCTGATACTTTAAGAACTTATGTATTATTTATGGGTGATTATGGATTAGAGGCTCCATGGAATGAGCAAGGTGTTAAAGGAATTAGTCGCTTCTTAGATAGAGTTTATAGATTAAGTGAAAGATTAAATGATAATAAAGGATATACTAGTAGTTTTGAAGGTATTATAAATAAAACTATTAAGAAAGTATCTGATGATATTGAAACTTTAAAATATAATACGGCTATATCTGAATTAATGAAATTAGTTAATGAATATTATGCAGTAGAATCTATTAGTAAAGATGATTATACAGTATTATTAACATTATTATATCCATTTGCTCCACATATTACTGAGGAGTTAAATGAGGGAATTGGTAATAGTCCAATTTGTAAGAATAGTTGGCCTAAATATGATGAGGCTAAGACTATAGATGAGACTAAGGAAATTGCTGTTCAAGTTAATGGTAAAGTTAGAGGTACTATTACAATTAATGTTAATGAGAATGAAGATACTATTAAAGAAAAGGCTTTAAATGAAGAGAATGTTAAGAGACATACTGAAGGTAAAGAGATAGTTAAAGTTATCGTTATTAAGGGAAAAATAGTTAATATAGTTGTTAAATAGAGAAGTGATTCTCTATTTTTCTATTGGACTTTTTTTAACATTTTATTTAGCAAAAACTTGTATAAATTATTTCTTATTTATGATATGATAAGGTTGGTGATATATATGGAATTTAGATTTTTAGATAACTATGAAACAAGTGTAGATGTACGTAAGGCTGAGTTAATAAAGAAGAATAAATATGGTGCGGCAGCAGAGATTACAGATTTTGCGATTTTATTAGGCGGATATGGTGGTAGAACTGAGAGTAATCGCTTATTTAGTAATAGTACAATTCGTTCTGGACACTATTATACTGACGGTAATCGTAATGGTAATGTTTGGGTTATTAATGCTCAAGGAAATGGATATTGGCAGAATCCAACGGCTCGTCAAGGTATTGGTATTAGACCTGCTACATCTTACTCTTCTAATGTGAATGACTTTAGAGTTACAGCTCCAGTAGGTGGATTAAATGAGGCTACTTATGGTGAATTACCACAAACTGTGATTGGAGAAGAAGAGGCTTTAACTTTAGAGACAGCATTTAATAATGGAGAATTAGTAGAGACAGGTAGATCCTATACTGCTGATTCAGCAAGTTTTGCTTCAGATGATGATTTTATACCAAGGCAACTTGTTGAGTATGAGTATAATGGTGAGCCATACGTTAGAGTTGTTGCCGCTGATTCTACCGTTTATGGTTATAAATTATCTGATGGTAGAGATGTAAAAAAAGGACAATACTATTGGGTTAAAGTAGAACCAATTGTTTGGTTAGTAGATAAGAAAAACAATGTTGTTCTTTCTAAAAAAATAGTACTTGCCGGTATTCCGTTCAATGATGAAAATGGGGCAGAACTTAACTATCGTACACAGTTTGAAGATACAACAATTGGTAAATTTATGAATAGAACTTTCGCCAGAGAAATTATTGCTCCTAGAACTTATGAAAAAGTTACTGAAAAGCAAGAGGTAGAAAAAAATATTCAAGATAAGAGTGAAAATGCACAAAAAATAAAAAATGTAAATCCATATAACTTTGATTTTTCAAATACTTCTAAAGAAGATATGATTAGAGGGGCTATTGAAAGTGGTGTTCCAGTATTTTTACATGGAGATCCAATCGAAGAAAAGGCTGCACGTGTAAAGCAATTTGATCCTGATTGTGAAATTGTTTATATGCCAAATGCTAATCTTGAGAGTTTTGGTGGTAAACCGGCTGGAATACTTGTTGGTGAAGAAAATGATATACCGCCAACTTGGTATACTAATGTTTTACAAAAATGTGAAAATGATCCGGATAGGCTTCATGTTGTATATTTGGATGGACTTACTGCTGCTTCAAAGGAAGTTCAAGAGATGGCTATTGATGTGATGTTAGAGGGCGAAGTAAATAGTAAATGGAAATTACCTGCTAATGCAAGATTTGTTGCGGCAGGTGGACTTGATGATCCTTTATACGATGGCTTTGCACATGTTAATATTGAAACTGATACTGATCATTGGTTAAAATGGGCAACTACAAATGATATACATCCTGCTATTGTTTCTTATGTTACTTATAAATCTTGTTCTGGAGAGGATGTTTTAAATACTCCTTACACAGGTGAAAAGCCAAATGCTAATCCTAGAAAGTGGGAATTTGCTTCTAAAGTACTTACTAAAACTAATCAACCTGATATGCTTAAATCTTTAATTGGCGAAGATTTAACAACGGACTTTAAAGCATTTGTTCAACAACCATTAATTACTGTTGATGATGTAGTTATGGGTAATTACTCTAGTGATGACTTAGAGATGACTGATTCGAAAAAGTTTGCTACTGCGGCTTCATTAGCGACAGTAGATGAAGAAAACTTCGCGACAGTTCGTGATTTTATGAAGAAAGTTGGGCCGGAACCAGAAGCAACATTTGAAGCAATATGGGCTCATGGAGATGAAAAAAGATTAGAAAAATTGGCTGATGCTAAAATAAATGATACTCTTCAACAGGATGTTGGAGGAAAACATAGATGAATACAGAGAAGTTAACTCTCTTAAAATCTTATTTAGAGGCTTCTATTTCACCTTTGTTGATCGAAGGTATTCAGGCTAACTTCTTTGGTGATGCAGTTGTACTTAATGCAAATATTGATAAAAAAGAATTGAATGGACATTATGAAGGTACTAAGTTTTGTCCACCTACTTGGTATAGTGAGCTACTAGAAAAAGATACGGGCGATTCGGCTATTTTGATTATAGATAATATAAATAATGTAGGTTTAGAGGAACAGAAAAAGTTTATCGAACTACTTAAATATAAGAAAATTAGTACATTTGAATTACCTAATGACTGTTTGATTATTGTGACTTGTTCAAATTTAAAAAAGAATAAAATAAGTGAAGAAGTGTATTCTTTGTTAGTACATATTTAGAACAAGTACGTTTTTTAAATTAGATAAGTATATGGACTTAGGGATAAGTCCTTTTTGTTTACTTTTTATTTTTATGGTGTTATAATAAGCATATTTCAGATTGGGGATGAGAAATTTGAGTGAACAGGAAAAAGAAATTTTTATTAGACGTTTAGTGGATCTTGGACTTGATCCGGAATTTTTAATTAGAGAGAGCTTTTTAGGTTATAAGTGGAGAAAAGAGAGAAAGAAACTTTATGGAACGGATATTTCAGTACCTACAAAGTTAATAAAAATGTATTATGGCTTGAATCCTGATGAGATTGTTTTTGATAGATTAAAAAAGGCTTTTGTAAAGAGATATATTCGTAATGAGAGTAGATTAGAAGATGTTCATATTGATTCTGAGGTTAAAGGATTAGAAAAGATGTATGAGTACGTTCATTCTGATGATATTGAATATAGATTTGATGTTTATACGTTACTTGATTTGCATAGAATGTTATTTTCATTTTCACCTTTTCCAGAATATGCCGGTACTATTAGAAATGAAGATGTTTATTTACCGGGAACAGGGACTGAGTTGTGTGAGTGGAGAGAGATTCGTCATCGATTAAATGAAATAGATGAAGATGTGCAGTATTTACGTAGTATTGCTCCAGAGATTAGAAGTGCAAATGACTCTTCGCAGTTACTAGCATATTTAGACTGTTGTGTAGAAATAAACTGTCGATTAATAAAAGTACATCCTTTTAAAGATGGAAATGGTAGAACTATTAGAGCATTTACAAATAAGTTATTAGAAGATGTTGGATTACCTCCTATATATATTTTAGAAAGAGAAAGAGGAGAATATCATAAGGCTATGAATCTTGCCAATAACGAGGGAGATTATACAGATATTAAGAACTTTTATCGTTATAAGATATGTGATTCTATTGTGGAATTGGACATTAATGAGAGAGTTAGGCAGAAAAGTGAGGGTAAACGATATAAAGTTAAGAGTAAGAGTAGTGATTTAAAAAAAGAAAGTGAATAGTTAAAATACGACATTGTTTTACTATTCTTTTTTTTATAATTAAATTGGTGATATAATGAAAGTTAAAATATTTGATGATGAAGATGAGAAGGACTTAGAAAATGATATTAATAGTTTTTTGGGGGATTTAGAAGGGGAAGTTGTTGATATTAAGTATCAGGTTAGTATTGGTATTTTTAGTGAAGAACAGGTGTTTTGTTTTTCGGCGATGATTGTTTATTATTGACATATATGAAAATTAGACCGTGGGTTGCTAGAGAAAGACTATTTGACTAGTTTTTCTTTTTTTTGATTTGTGTTATGATTATTGTAGGAGATGTATAATGAATAAGAAAGTAGTAATAAAAAATAAGTTTATTAATATGACCTTACTTACTAGTATTCTTGTTGTACTTAGTAAGGTGTTTGAGGTTTTATATGTTATTCCATTTCATTCTATTATTGGGGATACTGGTGGGGCTTTATATGGATATGCTTATACAATATATTTAATGTTTATGTCGTTATCTGTTTGTGCATTACCTTTATCTATAAGTAGAGTTGTTTCTGAGTATCAGACTCTTGGCTTTTATGAGGTTAAAAATAGAGTATTTATACTGGGAAAGAAAATCGCGGTGGTTTTTGGACTTGGATGTTTTCTTTTGATAAATATTTTGGCTCCGATTATTGTTTCTATTATTTGTAAGGGAACAGATGAAGAGATTGTTAGATGTATTAGAATTGTATCTGTTTCTGTTATGGTGTTTCCTTTACTTGGTGTTTATCGAGGATATTTTGAAGGACATAGATTTTTAGATGTTTCAGCCTTTTCTAGAGTAGTTGAAAAGATATTTAGAATACTAGTTATTGTATTAGGAGGATATTTTGTACTTAGAGTTTTTAAGTTTACGGTGCCTAAAACAGTTATGTTTACTTTATGGGGAATTTTAGTAGGTATTATGGCTTCGTACTTATATTTGTATATTAAAAGTAGGAAATATGAGAATAAATTTAGAGAAAAGATACGTAAAGTTAATGAACCGTTAATTACTAATAAAGAGATAATTAAAAAAATTTGTTTATATGCTGTACCTTTTGTGGTAATAGATGGGTTTAGATATTTATATAATGTTGTTGATATATGTAGTGTTGTTAATGGACTTGTTAGGCATACAAGATTTGATATTGAAGAGAGTGAGACTATTTCTTCGATGCTTTCGATATGGGGTTTTGTGTTTAATACATTTGTTTTTTCTATTTGTGTTGGTATTGTTAATAGTTTGATTCCTAATTTAGAACAAAGTATTATAAAGAAAGAGAAGAAGGAAAGTTCTAAAAAGATTAATTTGGCTTATGAGATGTTGTTATTTTTAATTATTCCAATTGCAGTTTTAATAAGCTTCTTGGCTAAACCAATATGGAATTTATTTTATGGAGTTAGTCAATTTGGTCCTAGTGTACTTACTTATTATATATTTGTGGCTTTATTTATGAGTGTTTTATATTTGACGGTTTCAGTTATTAGAATTTATAAAGATTACAAAATAATACTTATAAGTTTGGTAGCGGGATTAGTTTTAAAAATATTACTTAATACTAGTTTAATAACAGGTTTTTATAAGATGGGTGTGCCAGCATATTATGGGGTTATTTCAGCGAGTGTTATTGGATATATTACTTCATTTGTTATAGCGATTATTAGTCTTTCTAAAAAGTTAGAGATTAATTATGAAGATTTGATTAAGCATTTTATTGATATTTTATGTGGATCAATGTTGATGAGTGGAGTCTTATTCTTACTTAAGTTTATTATTCCAATTTCTTCTGAGGTGAGAATTGTTAATTTATTTATAATTTTATTTTATGGTGTTATTGGAGGCGTAGTTTATTTAATTTTTACTTATAAAATGGGTACTATTAGACATATATTTGGTAAAAATATAAAAAAATAAAAGTAATTTAAGATGTTTAAATTACTTTTATTGTGCACTATGTACATAAATTTTAGTTTATTTTAAAAATATTTTTGTTATTATGAAATTAGTTATAGGACGTACTTTATAAGTATATGTCCCGATATTTTCGACAGTTTTAGCATTAAATTCTGTAAGGATACTAGGAGATGTTTGTTCTAGGTAGTTTAGATTATGATCTTTACAGTATTTAATGTCTTTATAGTAAGTATAGTATTTTAAATATGTTTCTTCTAATACATCTTTATTGTAGTCATATATTAACCAAGCCTTGTCGTTGTGTTCAATTAAAAGATGAGCACAGAGAGTTGATTCTTGAGGATGTTCTTGTTTATAGATACGAAACTTCTCTAATTCTTGCATTAAGTCTTCTTTTTGTTTAGTTAGATTAGCAAGTTTCGTTTTCGAACTTTTAGTTAGAGAATCAATAGGTATTATTGACATTTGATCAGTAGTCTTTTTAATTTTCTTTTCTAGACTTTTAATAGTCTTGGTTAGATTTATTTTACCTAGGATAATAGTTGCTTTAGTAGAAGAATTACCATTTAAGACTTCATATAGAGTTTCATAATAGTCTTTAGAATGAACTTCTTCTTTATTTATACTAAGCATTATTTCGTATAGAGAATCTAAATCTTTTTTAGAGCCTACTAAAACTTCTGTTTCTAGAGAAATGGCTTTTGTTAGATAGTCTTTTATTTTATCGGAAAAGTTGTTTTCGATAGTTTCAATATCAAAAGTTAGATCTAGTCTTTCTCTTTTTCCCTTTAACATTATAGAACTTTTTTTAGTAGTTGGTTTAAAGCCTACTTCTTTTAAATTTTCCATTATAATAGATTTGTCTTCAGCAGTTAGATTAGTGTTGATGTAGGGAGACATTTCTATTGATAGGGCTTTTTTGCTTAGAGCAAAGTTTGTAATTTTTTTAGTCATGGTTTTTAAGAGATATTTATTTTTATAATCCATTATAAAACCAGCCGGTATATATAAACGACAATAATTCATTTTTAAATATTCTTGGAATATTGTCGTTGCACAGACAATTTCATCATTTTCAGATACTAAACCTAGATAGTAGGGAGTTAGATTTTTTTCTACTTTAATAAACTCCGTTAAACTTTCAGAATGTAAGAAATGGGATTTATCTTTATGACTTTTTACATAGTTGTCATATACTTCCTTATCTAGATTTTTAAGTCTTAACATCATGTTACCTCACTTTCTTATATAGTTAGTATAACATGTATAGTTTTAAACTTAAAGATAAAAAATGAAGATGTTTATTTGCATCTTCAACTATTACATAATGTAGTAACCGTCTTCTTTTTGGAGATAGCCTTTTTCTTTTTTTGTTTCTAAGTTTTTTACTCTTTCTTTTAGAGAAGCTACTTCATATTTTAATTTATTAATTTCTTCCATATAGTTTTCTTGATTTTGAGTTGGAAAAGGCATTGGTACAGGCATATATGGATAAGGCATATTGTTCATATTATCAACCTATCTTTCGTTTTATTATATGCGATTTATTGTATTTTGTGATAAAATATTTTATGGTGATATGTATGCGACTTAGAAATGTCAAAAATAAAGAAGAAATATTAAATAATTCAAGTTACTTTATTAGTAATGGAGAAGAATATATTGGAAAATGGGAAGAGTTATTTTGTAATAATAATCCAATATATATAGAAATAGGTATGGGTAAAGGAAAATTTATAATAGAGAATGCTGTTAAGTATCCAGGTATTAATTTTATTGGGATAGAAAAATATGATAGTGTTATAGCAAAGAGTTTACCTAAAATACCGGATGGGTTAAATAATTTAGTTATTCTTAGATTAGATGCTTTAAATATAGATAAAGTATTTTCTCATGAAGTTAGTAGAATTTACCTAAACTTTTCAGATCCTTGGCCTAAAGTTCGACATAGTTTGCGAAGACTTTCTAGTAAAGTGTTTTTAGCAAAGTATGATAATATATTTAAAGATAAGATGCAAATATGTATGAGAACTGATAATAGAGATTTGTTTGTTTATTCATTACTTAGTTTTAGTGAGTATGGGTATACATTAAAGAAGTTAAGTTTAGATTTACATAGTGAAGAGATAGATAATTTAATAACAACAGAGTATGAAGATAAGTTTTCAGGTAAGGGAATGCCAATTTATGCTGTTGTTGTTGAGAAAAGTAATGTCTAATATAGTAAATAGATGTTAAAATATTTTTACATTTACAAAAAGTTTGATATAATGTAGTAAGAGTAGGTGAAATATGAAGAAGTTAATTGTTTTACTCTCTATTGTTTTATTATTAGTTACTGGGTGTAGTATTAAAAGACTTGATAATTCTGACTTGGAAAAGAATATGGACCTTTTACTTAATGAGAAAGTAAAGACTAGTAATGTACAGTTTGAAGGATATAAATATTATGTACCTGATGGGTTAAAGTTTGTTAATAAAGAAGATTATAATGCTATTTTAATGGATAGATTTGATAATAAGTATTATGTATACTTTGATGTTATTAGTTATTTTCATAAAGTTGATAATACTTATAAGATAAAACAAGATGCTTATTATTCTAAAGTTATTAATTATAATAAGAAAGATGGTTATTTAGAGATAACTGAAGATGGTTGTAAGTATTTTATCGTTTTTGTATATAATTATACGAAAATAGAGGCTTTGGTTGATAAGAGTGACTTGGTTAATGTAATCAATAATATGTGTTATATTTTACGTTCTGTAAAGTTTAATGACAAAGTTCTTGAAAGTTTAGTTGGAGATAATGTTTTAAGTTATGCAGAGGAGAGTTTTACATTGTTTGATACTACTCCAACACATGATAATTCCTTAGAGGTTGAAGCGGGTAATTTACCTGGTTATAAAGAGGCTAAAGATCAAGAAGTTATTGATTTAGATGAAGAATAAATTGAAGAGGTGAGCTCATGAGTATATTTGAGAAACTTAAAAATGCTCTATTTGAAGAAGAGTATGTTGAAGTTGAGGAAAAGCCTAAGACAAAGAGTGTTCCTAAAAAGAAAGTGTCTTCTAAAGATAAGATTAAAGAAAAATATAGTAAAAGACAAGAATTAGAAGATGAGGAAGAAGAAGTAAAAGTAAAAGAGGAAAAACCGGTAGCAAAAAAGGTTGTTCTTCCTGAAAAAAGGGATGTTTATGTTCCAGAAGAGGAAGATGTTGAATTAACTGATGAAGACTTTGAAATTAAACCTAAAAGAGTCGAAGAAGAAGTTCATAATACATTTAAAATGATAGATGATGAAGACTTTACTGTGGATGATACTCCGTCTTATACTGTTTCTGAACCAACGATAGTTAAAGTGATTGATAAAGATGATAGTATTCCACCTTATTCAGTTAGTAGAGATAGTAGGGATCAAAAACTTTATCCATCTAAGCCTAAGAATACGGGACCTCATCCATATGGTATAGAAGAAACTCCACAGGCTACTGTTCAAGAATATAATAGTTATGAGCAGAAAGATGAAAAGTCTTATTTTAAACCATCACCTATAATATCTCCAATTTATGGTATTTTAGATAAGAATTATTCTAAAGAAGATATAGTGCCAAAAAGAGAAGTTAAGTTTACAAGTAGTTTTGATAGAGATAAAGTAAGTGTTGATGATGTTAGAAAAAAAGCCTTTGGTAGACATGAAGAGGATAATAGTACTAAGGCTAATACAGAGAGCGTTCTTCCTACTTTTGAGGTTGAAGATAGTGATTCTAATCTATTAGTAGATTTAAGTTCAGATAATGATAAACCGGCTGTTAAAGATGTAACAATGGGAGATGCACTGGAATATTTTCAGGATTTAGGATTAGAATATAATGTAGACTATGTAGATGCAGGTAAGAAAGCAACTGGTAGAAGAGAAAGAGCATCATATGATGATGATATTACGGCTGCTAAATTTAGTGAAGAAGAGGAAGAACATAAGACAATAGTAGAAAAAAAAGAAGAGAAAAAAGAAGATGTTACTGATGATGACAACTTATTTGATTTAATCGATTCAATGTATCAGGACCAAGACTAATATAAGGAGAAATGGATATGGATTTATTAAATTTTGTTTTACCTGTATTATTATATTGTGTTGCGATTATACTATTAGTGGTATTAATTATACTAAGTATTAAATTAATTATTATGCTAAATAAGGTTGATAAAGTAGTTGATAATGTTTCTGATAAAGTTAATTCTTTGAATGGGATATTTTCATTTATTGATAGAACTACTGATAGTTTGGCTATGATTAGTGATACTATAATTACTTCGATAGCAAGTTTTGTATTTAAGTTATTTAAAAAAAATAAGAGAAAAAAGAAAAGTGAGGAGGAATTTGAAGATGAGTAAGAAAAAAGGTTGTGGAAAATTTTTAGTAGGTGCTGCACTTGGTGCTGGATTAGGACTTTTATTTGCTCCTAAAAAAGGTAGCGATATGAGAGAAGATTTAAAGAAACAAATTGAGAAGGTATTAAATCAAATTAAAGATATCGATACTGAAGAAGTAAAGAAAGAATTTGATAAGAGAGTTAATGAAATAAAAGAAGAACTTACAGATTTAGATAAAGAAAAAGCCTTAGATTTAGCAAAAGAAAAAGCATTACTTTTAAAAGATAAAGTTGATGACCTTGTTGATTTAGCAGTAGAAAAGGGAACTCCAGTTCTACGTGATGCTGCTGATGAATTAAGAGTAAAGGCTATTGCTGTTACTAAAGATGTACTTAAAAAGTTAGAAAAAGCAGAAAAAAAGTAAGAAATATAAACTTTTAGTTGCATTATTTTATTAATGTGTTATAATCTATTTATATTTTCGTTGATTGATAAATCAGTAGAAATTAATTGTTTAGGCAGAGATTTAGTGGTTGGTGCGAACTAAAAAATAGTTAATTTTGAATTACATTATTAGGAGAAAATCGTTGGTCGCGTTAAGATAGAAGAGTGCATAGATAGAATTTATCTATGAATTAAGGTGGTACCACGAGTCAATTCGTCCTTATGGATGAGTTGGCTCTTTTTTTTGAAGGGAGTGATGCTTTTGCATACTGAGTATGAAGTTAGAGTTTTAGAAATTAATAAAGATGAAGTCATAAAAAAATTAGAGAGTTTGAATGCGACTTTTCAATGGGATGCTATTCAGAAGAGATATGTATATGACTTTATGCCAAAAGTAGAGGGAAAATGGATTAGACTTAGAACTAATGGAATTAAATCTACACTTACAATTAAGAATATAGTATCTTCAAAAATTGATGGTACACAAGAATTAGAAATTGAAGTTGATAACTTTGAGCGATGTAACTTAATATTAAAAGAATTAGGTTATGTACCTAAAGGTTATCAAGAAAATAGGAGAAGACAATACTTACTTAATGGAGTAGAGATTGATATTGATTCTTGGCCTATGCTTCCAGATTATTTAGAGATAGAAGGCCCTAGTGAAGAAGTAGTGTTTAATGCTCTAGAAGTTTTAGGATTTTCTAAGGAAGATAGTACTACTAGAGATGTTGAAGGAATATTCTTAGATTATGGATATAAGTTGGAAGATACTTATGATTTAAAATTAGAAGAAAATAGGAAAGAAGGTTTGGAGGAATAAAAATGAAAATATTTGATGAATTAAAATGGAGAGGATTACTTAAAGATATTAGTAGTCCAGATTTAGAGGAAAAACTTAATAATGGGGGAATGACATTTTATATTGGAACTGATCCTACAGGAGATAGTTTGCATATAGGGCATTTCTCATCATTCTTAATCTCTAAGAGATTAAAAGATGCAGGACATAATCCAATTTTATTAGTTGGGGGAGCAACAGGACTTATTGGTGATCCAAAGCCAGATGCTGAACGTCCAATGATTACAAAAGAAGAAGTACAACATAATTTTGAATGTTTAAAAGCACAAGCACAAAAATTATTTGGATTTACTGTTGTTAATAACTATGATTGGTCTAAAGATCTTAACTTTATAGATTTCTTACGTGATTATGGAAAATTCTTTAATGTTAATTACATGTTAGGTAAAGATACAGTTGCGAGAAGACTTGAAACGGGTATTACTTATACAGAATTTTCTTACATGATTATGCAAGCATTAGACTTCTGTTGGTTATATGAAAATATGAACTGTGAAATGCAAGTTGCTGGACAAGACCAATGGGGTAATATAACAGCCGGTATCGACTTAATACGTAAAAAACTTGGTAAAGAGGCTTATGGTTTTACAATGCCATTATTAACTAAGAAAGATGGTACTAAGTTTGGTAAAACTAACGGTAAAGCAATTTGGTTAGATAGAGAAAAAACTTCTCCATATGAGATGTACCAATTCTTTGTAAATGTTGAAGATGAAAAAGTTATTGATTACTTAAAATTCTTAACATTCTTATCAAAAGAGGAAATTGAAGAATTAGAAGCTAAGAATAAAGAAAATCCACATTTAAGAGAGGCTCATAAAAAATTAGCAGAAGAAGTAATTACATTTGTACATGGACATGAAGCATATGAAGAGGCTGTTAAAATTACAGAAGCATTATTTAATGGAAAAGTACGTGATTTGACTGCTCATCAAATTAAAGATGCCTTTAATGGAATTGATCCATTTAAAGTTAGTGAAGATACATTATTAGTAGATGTATTAGTTAATAATGAGATTTGTTCTAGTAAGAGAGAAGCAAGGGAATTTATTACTAATGGATCAATTACAGTAAATGATGAAAAGATTACTGATGTAGGATTTATGGTTACTAAAGATGTTTGTATCGATGGTAAGTTTATTATAATTCGTCGTGGTAAGAAGAATTACTACATTGGTGTATTTGAATAAGTAAATTTACAATGAAGAAAATATAAATTAGTTATATTTTCTTTTTACTTGTGGAAAAAATATTTTGTTTTTGTTATTATGGTATTAGGTTGGGTGATATATGTGGATAAAAGAATTTTAAAGACTTTAAAAGTTATATTTGTTATTTGTTTTTGTGTTTTACTTGTGGAAATTTTATATTTGACTTATGTTAGTTTTTTTAGAGAGAAGAAGTCGATATATTTTGATGGAATAAATGCAGTTGAGACTAATAAAAATAATGATTATATCACTGTAGGTAGTAATAATAATAATGATATGCATTATGAAAAGGCTAAGATTACGAAGTATAATGTTAAGAAAGAGAGGGTTTTTGAGGCTTTATATAATAAAGGTTTTAATGGGGCTTTTTTTGATGTAGCGATAGATGATACTGATTATATTGCGGTTGGTAGTTATGAGGCAACTGAAGAAGAACATGATAAGGGTAGTAGAGAGGCTTTATTTGTTAAATATGATAAGAATGGAAAAGTTGTATTTGATAAGAGTTTTAAAGTTTTGGATGATTCTAAATTTGTAGGCGTAGAAGTATTGGATGATGGATATTTAGTAGTTGGACAAAGTGTATATAATAATATGACTTTAGGATTATCTGAAAAAGGTGGGGCTTATTTAGTTAAGTTAGATAAAGTTGGTAATATTGTTTGGAGAAGTAATTATGGAGGTAATAAGGCGGCGATATATAATGATGTCGTTGTTTATGATGGATATATTTATGTAACTGGTAGAGATTCTTCTAGAATTGGTCTTCTTAATAAATATGATATGGATGGAAAATTGGTTAAGACTTCTGGATATGAATATACGGATAGTTTGGGATTTACTAGTATGGTTGTTTTAGACGATGGCATAGTTGTATCTGGGGCTAAGAAGAGTGTTGATCAGAAGAATAATTCGATTGTAGATGCACTTTTAGTTAAGTATGATTTTGATTGTAATTATGTAAGTGAAGTTAGTTATGATGATTCAGGTATTGAGAGATTTAATAGAGTAATTAAAGATAAGAATAATAATTTATTAGTTGTTGGTAATAAAGTTAGTTCTGATACTAGTGATACGTCTATTTTATATAATGGAATAATTGGTAAGTATAAGAGTGATTTAACTAGTATTAAAGTGGATAATTATGGAGAACAGGCTGATGATCATTTTACGGATGTTTTATTAGTAGGGGATAATTATTTAGTAGTTGGATATTGTTCTTATGAGGATGGTAGTTATTTAGGTAAATTTATTGTTTATAGTGATGCTTTAAAGATATTGGAGGTTCAATAATGAAAATTACATTGGTTAGACATGGAGAGACTGATTTTAATAAAGAAGGAAAGATACAAGGATTATCTAATAATTTATTAAATGATACAGGTAGAAGACAATGTCGTGATCTTAGAATGAGACTTGGTGATGAACATTTTGATTATTGTTACATGTCTCCATTAGTTAGAACTGTAGAGACGGCTATGATACTTATAGGGGATAGAGTGGAGATGATTCCTGATAAACGATTAATTGAACGTGATATGGGGGAATTGGAAGGTAAAACACGGGATAAGTATGAGGTTGTTAAGTTTTGGGACTATAATCTTAATTATGATGCTAATGGAGTTGAAAAGGTCCAAGATATTTTTGAAAGATGTCGAGATTTTTTGCGATACATAATAAAAAAACATCCTGGTAAGGATATTCTAATTGTATCTCACGGGGCTCCAGTTAGAGCGATGCATCATATATTAAAAAATAGTGACTTGAATGGTAACTTGAGAGATATTAATGTAGTTAATTGTTACTGTGAAACAATTGATGTAGATGAAGAGAATATTAAATTATAAATAAAAAGAACACTTTTTGAAAGTGTTCTTAATTTTTTTACTTGTTGTAGAATTCAACGATTAATGCTTCGTTAATATCAGCATTAAGTTCATTTCTTTCAGGTAATCTTACAAATGTTGCTTCCTTTTTATTTTCATCATAAGTTATGAAATCAACACGTTTTGTAATTTTTGATAATGCATCTTCAACAACTTTTAAGTTCTTGTCATCTTCTTTAAGAGAGATAACATCTCCAACTTTAACTCTGTATGATGGAATATCAACTTTCTTACCATTAACAGTTACGTGTCCATGGTTAACAAGTTGTCTTGCACCACGACGAGTAGAAGCAAAACCAGCGCGGTAAACTAAGTTATCTAAGCGAGATTCAAGTAATCTTAAGAAGTTAGTACCATGAATACCTTGTAATTTAGCAGCCTCATCAAAAGTCTTTCTAAATTGTCTTTCATTTAATCCATACATGAAACGAACTTTTTGTTTTTCTTTTAATTGAGTTCCGTAATCAGATAATTTACCTTTACGATCTTTTCCATGTTGTCCTGGACCATATGGACGACGAGCTAATTCTTTACCAGTTTCAGTAATAGAGAAACCAACACGACGGGCTTGTTTATAACTAGGACCTGTATATCTTGCCATAATTAATTCTCCTTTCTTTAATTTTTGCAAGTTACTGAAATGATTTAGTCATACCTTAGGGAGTTTTTCGCTTTTTCGCATAAACAGCAATAGTTACTAAACACTGTATGAAAAACACTTTAAAATATTCTAAATCTGCTGTTTCAAGTTAATTTGCATTTATAATTATAGGGTAAATATGTTGGTATGTCAAGGAATTTTAGAACTAGGTGAATAAAATTTAATAAAAATGTAGAAAAATGACACATTATTGTGTTAAAATGGACTTATACTATGATAGAGGTGAGGATATGGATGGGCAATATTTAATTATCGGTTCGGCTGTTGTTATTGCGCTAGTTATTGTTATTGTTATTCTTCACTTTATTAGACAATTTGAAATGAAATATTATCGAGATAAGATAAAAGAATTAGAAAAGCAGAGAAATATAGTTGCTAGTACACCAGTACTTTTAGAATTGTCTAAAGTTGAACCAATTATCAAGAATGATAAAATGGAAGAGAAATATAACAAATGGCAAGATGAGTTTGTTTTTATAAAAGAAAATAGATTGACTTTAATTGATGATATGTTGATTGATTTAGATATTTATATAGATAAAAGAGATTATAAGTCTTGTGGATATTCTATGGCTAAAATAGAAATGGAGATTTATAAAGTAAGAGAAGCAGCAGATCATTTATTGGAAGAGATTAAAGATATTACTTTGAGTGAAGAAAAGTATAGAGCGATTGTTACAAAGTTAAAGACTAAGTATAGAGAACTTAATAAAGACTTTCAAGATCATAAGAATTTGTATGAACAAATGCAAGAACCTATATCTTTACAACTAGAGAATATAGAGAGAAGATTTTTAGATTTTGAAAAAGTAATGGATGATAATGATTATGCAGAAGTTGTACATATAGTTAAAGCACTTGATACAATGATTGAACATATAGAGATTATTGTAAAAGAAGTACCAGATGTTTTACTTATGGCAAATCAAATTATTCCGAAGAGAGTAAAAGAAGTAAAAGAAAATTATGATGAGATGATTGAGTTAGGTTTTCCACTTGATTACTTAAATATTGAGTATAACTTAGATGAAATTAATAAAAATGTTGAAGGTATTTTAGACAAAGTTAATGTTTTAAATCTAGAAGGATGCATGTTTGATTTAAAGACTATGTTAGAGTACTTAGATTCATTATTTATTGATTTTGAAAAAGAAAGATTAGCAAGAAAAGTTTATGAAGAAGTTGAAAATGACTTTGCAAAGAAGATAGAGAAGACTAACAAATTAGTTTGTGATGTTTATGAACAACTTGATGATATTAAAAAATTATATGACTTAAATGATGAAGATGTAGAAATTATACATAATGTTAATAAGAGTTTAGTAGTTATTAATGATGACTATAAAAAATTATTGTCTAAGGTTGCGGCTAAAAGTTCTCCATATACGATGCTTAATAAAGAGATAGAAGAATTAACTATTAGATTAAGTAATATGGAAGAAGAGTTAGATAGATCTTTAAAATCTCTTGGTAATATGTATGATGATGAAGTAAGAGCTAGAGAACAATTAAAAGAGATTCAAGAGTTCTTAAAACAATGTAAAAATAAGATGAGAACTTATAAGTTGCCAGTTATTACAGATAATTATTTTGTACAATTAGCAGAAGCAAATGAGGCAATAGAAGAAGTTAAAAAAGAACTGGATAAAAAACCAATAGTTATTAATGTATTAAATACAAGAGTTGATACAGCAAGAGACTTAGTTTTAAAACTTTATAATACGACTAATGAAATGGTTAGAATGGCACAATGTGCAGAGATTGCTATCGTGTATGGTAATAGATATAGAGATTATGATGAAGTTGATGCTGGACTTAATGATGCTAGAGGAAAGTTCTTTGCTGGAGACTATAAAAAGTCTTTGGATTTAGCAATTAGAACGATATCTTTAGTAGATGAAGATATAACTAAAAAATTATTTAATAATGAGGGATATTAAAAACAAGAATAAGAACTGGTTATGGACTTAGTTCTTGTTTTTTTATGGGTTTTTGTGGTAAAATAGCGCTGGTGATGGAAATGGATCGTGTAATTTTAATTAAGTATGGAGAACTTAGTACTAAGAAGGCTAATAGAAATTTCTTTATTAATACTTTATATAATAATGTTAAAAATAAACTTAGTAAGTATGATGTTAAAATTAGTAAAGATAGAGCAAGAATGTATATAGAGTTTAAAGATAGTGAATTAGAAGATATTAAAAAAATTATTGATAAAATTTTTGGGATACATATGTATCATATTGCTTATATAGTTGATACTAATAGTGATGATATTTGTAATAAGACTGTGGATATTTTAAAAAATATTAATTTTTCAACTTTTAAAGTGGAAACTAAGAGAAGTTATAAGAGTTTTCCACAGGATAGTATGGAATTTAGTAGAAATCTTGGTGGTTTTATTTTAACAAATATTGATAATATTAAAGTTGATGTACATAAACCAGAAGTTTTAGTACAAGTTGAAATTAGAGAAGGACATTCATATATATATCTTAATAGTTATCATGGAGCAGGTGGATATCCAGTTGGGACTCAACCTAAGGGAATGTTAATGTTATCAGGAGGAATTGATTCACCAGTTGCAGGATATTTAGCAATGAAGAGAGGTATAAAATTAGAAGCTGTTTATTTTGAGGCTATTCCACATACTAGTTTAGAGGCTAGAAATAAAGTTATTGAATTAACTAAAAAATTAACGGCTTATACTAATCATATTAATTTACATGTTGTTAATTTTACACCTATTCAAGAAGCAATTTATAAAAATTGTAGAAGTGATTATTGTATTACTATTATGCGTAGAATGATGTATCGTATAATGGAGAGAATCGTTAAGAGTCATGATGGTTATGTAATAATTAATGGTGAGAGTGTAGGACAGGTTGCTAGTCAGACATTAGTAAGTATGTCAGTAATTAATAGTGTTACTAATGTACCTGTTATTAGACCAGTTGCTTGTTTAGATAAATTAGAGATAATAGATATTGCTAGAAAAATAGATACATATGAAACTAGTATTTTACCATTTGAAGATTGTTGTACAGTATTTGTACCAGCACATCCAGTTATTAATCCTAGAATGGATGTGGCAATAAAAGAAGAGAATAAGTTTGATTACGAGACTATGATTGAAGAGGCACTTAATAATATCAATACTATTAAAGTAGATGATAGTGTAGATGAAGAGTTTGAAAAATTGTTATAATTTTCCAATGAAAAAAATGTATTATTTGTAAAAAATTTCACAACCTATTAGTGTACAGGAGGTGAAATAAATGAATACAAAGAATTCTTCAATGAAAATGAGAGTTCCAGGTGCTAAACAAGCTATTGATAAAATGAAATATGAAATAGCTAACGAATTTGGTGTAAACCTAGGTGCTGATGCTACTAGCCGTGCAAATGGTTCAGTTGGTGGTGAAATCACAAGACGTTTAGTACAAAATGGATTAAACCAAGTTAGTGGAAGCTATAACACAAATAAATAAGTAAATACTTTATAGCTTAAAAGATAGGCCTATGGTCTATCTTTTGTGTTGGGGTCTTTTGTTTTTTTCTTTGAATATTTAGTTTGGTGTAGTATAATATTAGTAGGTTTAGAAAAGAGGTTTTAATACATGAAAGTCTTATCTGTCAATGCTGGAAGTAGTTCCTTAAAGTTTTCGCTGTTTGATATGGCGAATAATAATGTACTTGCATCTGGGGTGTTTGAACGTATTGGAATAGAAGGAAGTACTTTTACGATTAAGTTTAATGGCGAGAAAATTGTTCAAGAAGTAGAGTTAAATAATCATGTAGATGCGGTTAATATTTTAATAGATAGATTAATTAGTTTAGATATAATTAAGTCTTTGGAAGAGATTAATGGTATTGGACATAGAGTTGCACATGGAAAAGATTATTTTGATAAATCTACAATAATTAATGATAGTGTTTTAGAGAAGTTAAGAGAAGTAAAGGATATGGCTCCTTTACATAATCCGGCTAATTTACTTGGGATAGAGGCTTTTGAAAAAGTTTTGCCAGAAGTGGTACAAGTAGCAGTTTTTGATACGGCTTATCATCAAAGTATGGATGAGGTTTCTTATTTGTATCCTGTTCCTTATGCTTGGTATAAGGATTATGGGTTGAGAAAGTATGGTTTTCATGGGACAAGTCATAAGTATATAGCAAGAGAGGCTAAGAAATTACTTGGACGTGATAATTATAAATTAATTAGTTGTCATATTGGTAATGGTGGTTCTATTTGTGCTATTAAGGATGGTAAATGTGTTGATACTTCGATGGGGTTTACTCCTTTAGCAGGTATAATGATGGGAACTAGATCTGGAGATGTTGATCCTTCTATTATTCCTTATATAATGGAAAAAGAAGGTAAGAATGCTTCAGAGGTTATAGAAGATTTGAATAAGAAATCAGGTCTTTATGGTATGAGTGAATTTAGTAATGATATGAGAGATATACTTGCTAGATGCGATGAAGGTGATCATAAGGCTTTAGTTGCTAAAGAGAAGTATGTTAGAAGAATAGTTGATTATATTGCTCAATACTATGTATTACTAGGTGGAGTAGATATGATTGCTTTAACGGCTGGAGTTGGAGAAAATAATAAAGTAATTAGAAAAGAAATTTTAGATAAATTAGAATGTTTAGGAGTTAAAATTTCAGATGAGGCTAATGAAACAGTTGGGGAAGAAGTAAAACTTAGTACTAAAGATTCTAAGATTTTAGTATATGTAATTCCAACAGATGAGGAGTTAATGATTGCTAAAGATACGTATAATTTAATTAATAGATAGGAAATTTAAGATGTATAAGAAAATATTTAAGGAAATAAAAAAATATGATGTAATAGTAATTGCTAGACATATAGGAGTTGATCCTGATGCAATGGCTAGTCAGATTGCACTTAGGGATTCTATAAAATTAACTTTTCCAGAAAAGAAAGTTTTGGCGATTGGTACTGGTAGTGCGAAGTTTTCTTTTTTAGGAAAGTTAGATAAGGCAGAGAAAGTTAATAATGCATTACTTATTATTGCGGATACTCCTGATAGAAAAAGAGTAGATGGAGTAAGTGTAGATGATTTTAAGTATTCTATAAAGATAGATCATCATCCGTTTATTGAGAAGTTTTGTGATTTAGAACTAATAGAAGATACGGCTACATCAGCATGTGAGATTATTATGAAATTAATTCTTAATACTCCATTAAAGTGTAATAAGGAGATAGCGGAAGTATTATTTATGGGATTAGTGTCTGACTCGAATAGATTCTTGTTTAGTAGTTGTACGGCTGAAACATTTAATTTAGTGGCTCAATACTTAGATGAGTATAAGTTTGATATAGCGCCTTTATATCAAAAGTTATATGTAAGACCATTAAATGAAGTTAGATTAGAGGGATATATTGCTCTTCATATGACGGTTACAGATAATAAACTAGGATATATTAAGATAACTAATGATATTATTAATCAGTTTGAAGTAGATAGTGCTGCGGCTGGTAATATGGTTAATAATTTTAACTTTATTGATAAAGTACTTGTGTGGGCTACTATTACGGAAGATGTTAAAAATGATCAAATTAGAGTTTCTATTAGATCTCGTGGACCTAGTATTAATCAGATTGCTGAAAAATATAATGGTGGTGGTCATAAACAAGCAGCAGGGGCTAAAGTAAAGACATTTACAGAGGCTATGAAATTAATGGATGATATAGATAAGTTCTTAGAGGAATATAATAAATCAGAGGAGGCTTTAGAAAATGGTAATTAAAGAGGCTAATTTGGATATTATAGCGACTAGAAGAAGTCAATATCCAACAGATGGGAAACCAGAGTTTTTATTAGTTGGACGTAGTAATGTTGGAAAGAGTAGTTTTATAAATTCGATTTTATCAAGAAGAAATTTGGCTCATACATCATCTAAGCCAGGTAAGACTCAGACACTTAATTTTTATAAAGTTAATGATACATTTTATTTAATAGATGTTCCAGGATATGGCTATGCCGCTACAGATAAAAAGACACAGGCTAAGTTTGGAATGATGATTGAAGAGTACTTAGAGAAGAGAGAAAATTTAAAAAGAGTATTTATGTTGATAGATTTTAGAATGAAACCAACAGAAGATGATTTGTTAATGTATAACTTTTTAAAGTATTATAATTTACCTGTTACTGTTATTGCGACTAAGGCTGATAAAGTAGGCGGAAGTAAAAAAGAGAAGAGTTTAAAAACTATTTTAGATACTTTAGATTTAGTAGTTGGAGATGACTTAGTAGTTTTCTCTAGCGTTACTAAATTAGGAGTAAAAGAAGTAGTTAAAAAAATAGAAGACTTAGTAGGGGAGTAAACTTATTAAGTCTTTTTTCATATATTATTACTAGGTGAAGAAAATTGCATATTGAATTACAATCTTTAGATAAAATTTTCATGTTTGTTAATATTTGTTATGTTTCAAGTTTAGAAAAGATAGATTTAATAGATGAGGTTAAAAATATAATTTTAAAGTATAGAGTTAAGTTAAAATTAAAGGGTTTTTATAAAGTAAAAGTTTTTGTTAATGAGTTGGTTGGTTTATTTATTGAGTTGTGTAAAATAGATGAATTAGAGTATTCTAATACGTTAGATTTACGAATATTAGTTTTTTATGATGAAGATGTTTATTTTGAGACAGATGATTATTTTGTGCTGGAAGGTTGTAGGGAGATTAGGTTTTATAATAATAAGTTTTATTGTGATGTTAATGATGTTTCTGTACTAAAAGTGGTAGAATTTGGTAATTTTATATATGGTGATGAAGTACTAAAAATGCTTTCTAATAGTGTTGTAGTGTAGTATTCTTTTATAAGAAAAAAAGAATCAGATGATTCTTTATATTGCGGCTATTTTTTATGATTAAATTACTATAGCAATCATGTTATTTGAACCTTTATTTACGACTTTGGTTAGGGTATTTTGTAGTTTGAAACGGATATTATCTGGCATGAGACTTATTTTTGATTGGATTCCTTCTTGGACTATGGAATCTAGGCTGCGACCAAATATTTCACTTTTCCAGATTTTGTTTGGATTGTGCTCTTGATCTTTTGTAAGATAGTCAATTAATTCTTTACATTGAACTTCACTACCAATTATTGGTTCAAATGTTGATTCTACATCTACTCTTATCATGTGAATTGATGGGGCTACGGCTTTTAATTTGACACCGTATCTTGGACCTTGTTTAATGATTTCTGGTTTATCTAATTTCATGTCTTCAATGGATGGAGTGGCAACTCCGTAACCGGTTTGTTTGACCATTTTTAGAGCATATTTTATTTGGTCATATTCCTTTTTAGCAGTATTAAATTCTTGGAATAGTGAAAGTAAATCGGCTTTATTTTTTACATCTATTTTTATAATATCAGTTAAGGTTTTATTGTAAAGATCGGCTGGAGCAGTTAAATTTACAGTTACAATTCCAGTTGAAGGGTCTACATCTGATAGATAACTTTTTTCAATCATTGGATTAGTTAAGAAGTGGCTTATGATGTTATCGATGTCTTTTAGTTTATCAATTTCAGTTACACTTTCTTTGATTGAGTCGATGTATGATTTTTTTACTTCATGATCAGGGTTTAGGATTGCAATCCATTCTGGCATATTTACTTTTACTTCTAGGACTGGGAATTCGTATAGTGCTTCTTTTAAGATATTGTACATATCTTTTTCATTCATGGCTTCAATACTTATTGGTAATACAGGTACTTCGTATGTTTCTTTTAATTTGTTGGCTAGTTTTTCTGTTTCTGGTAGAGTTGGATGAGTTGAATTTAGGACTACTATAAATGGTTTTCCAATATTTTTTAGTTCTTCTATGACTCTTTGTTCAGCATCTACATAGTCGCTTCTTTCGAATTCACCGATAGATCCGTCAGTAGTTACAACAATACCAATTGTTGAGTGGTCTTTTATTACTTTTTCAGTACCAATTTCAGCGGCTTCAACAAATGGTATTTCTTCAGTGTACCATGGTGTTTTTACCATTCGTGGACCATTTTCATCGGTTGCTCCTTGGGCTTTATCAATCATGTAGCCAACACAGTCAATTAAACGTATGTTACAAGAAAAGTCATCTATTTTTACATTGGCAGCATTGTTAGGAACAAATTTAGGTTCAGTTGTCATGATAGTTTTACCGGCAGCACTTTGAGGTATTTCATCTAGAGCACGTTTTCTTTCATATTCATCTTCTATATTTGGAATAATAAGAGTTTCTACCATACGTTTGATGAAAGTAGATTTACCAGTTCTTACCGCACCGACTACACCTAGATAAATATCTCCATTTGTTCTTTTCGCAATATTTTTTATTATTTCTTGTTTATCCATATACATTCTCCTTATACAATAAAGAGTATGAGTTTTTTTGATAAAAAAGAACTATTTTAAACTTTATTTTTATGTTATAATTTGATTATAGTAGAGGAGTTGTTTATGAAAAAGATATTATATAGTTTTTTGGCTATGCTTTTAATTAGTCAATTTATAGTTTTAAATGTTCGTGCAGGTGCTGCAGATTTGATTCCTATTGATAAGGTTATCACGTCTGCTAATGAGTATGTTAAGGAGGAAGATGCAGAGACACAGTTTAGTTTCTCGGCAACAGGAAATAGAATTTATATGTCTTATCCTGGATTTATTGATCCTTGGAATGTGCCTTATACTGAGGAGGCTATTACACTTGATAATACTAGCATGGAAATTAATAAAGATAATTACAGTAAAAGTTTTTACGATGCACTTTATATGCTTGACTTGTTGTATGGCTATTACTTTGCTTGTGGATATAATGAAACACAAATTACTAATGTTTTGTCTTGGTTTGATGTTGATGAGCGTCCTGAATATACTTCAAATTATGATAAGTATGGATTATTAGTTGTATCAGAACCTTTTAAGATTGAAGAAGATTCTGTAACTATTTCAGGAGATTTTATTAGAAAGTTTGTAATTTCTTTAGATAGTTCTAAGACTAAGGTTTTATTTGATGAGTTAAGTGGTAGTAGAAATCCTGATAAGGATATTGCTGGTGACTTAGAGATTATAGTTAATACTAGTAATGCTTCAACTAATGAAATTGCGATTAGTGCTTTGGCTAAAAATGCAGATTCTTTTGGTACTGATGTTTCTTGTAATATTTATAGAGCTGAATCTATTACGGGTGACTTTGTATTAGTTGGTAGTGTTTCTTGTGACGGAGTTAATTATCTTTATGATAAAAATTTAGATAGTAATAAGACATATTATTATAAGGCTTCTATCGTTGGAGATAATAATTATTATTCTGAAGTAATTGAGGCTAAGACTTTAACAAGCAAAAGTAATGTGGGTTCTAATCCAGATACTGGGTCTGAGGGTTATGTTATTGGAGCCTTGATATTAGTAGTTGCATTTAGTTCATTTTTAATATTTGGACAGAATTTATACTTAAAAAAATAAAGAGGTAAACTCTTTATTGAAACATATTGCCAATATCCTTTGGGATATTGTCTTTTTTTATGGCATCGATTATACGTTGTTCTTTTTCTTTTGATACTTCTTTACCTGTCATGGCACTAATGTCTTGAATCACTTCACGGAGAGTATTTTCATCCTTCATATTACTTCGTTGTAGTTTGTCGGCAAGAGAGAGAATAGTTTCCTTGTTAATATTAGTCTTTTTTTCGACTTTTTTAAAAAAGTTATCACCAAACATAAAAGCCTCCTATTAAATTATATGAGGAGACTTTTATTTTAGTGATTTCTTTTATTAGCAAGTTCTCTACATTTTTTATTGAATTCATCTAAAGTTATAGAATTGTTTTTTAGACGATCATGTAGAATAGCAAGAGACTTATCGTATACTTCGGTATTGTTTTCAATATTAGCATATTTAAAAGAAGAAATGTCTTTGGTTAGAAGATTGTTTGAAAAATTATTATTTGGATTTTGACTTCGATTTAGACCTTGATTTTGAGTTGGTCTATTATTAGGATTTAGTCGATTATTTCTATTTTGATTGTTAAAATTAGAGTTTTCAAAGTTTTGATTGGGATTGTGATTAAAATTATTTCCTATTATCATATTATTTACCTCTAATCATCATCTTTCTTATTTTTAAATTGTAATACGATTGGAGTTCCTGTAAAGTCAAAGTTTTCTCTTATTTTATTTTCTAAATATCTTTCATATGAGAAGTGTACTAGACCTTTACTATTTACTCTAAAAGTAAATTTAGGAGGTTTTGTACCAGTTTGAGCTGTAAAGTATATTTTTAAACGTTTACCTTTATATGAAGGTGGAATATTTAATTGATAAGCATCTAATATTACTTGATTGATAAGACTTGTCTTTATTTCCTTTTTAATATTTTCGGCGACTTTTATGACTTCGGGCATTAGTGTGTGAATTCTTTTCTTCGTTAAAGCAGATAGGAAGACGATAGGTGCATAAGTTGCGAATTGGAATTCAGCACGCATTAGTTTTTCAAATTCTTGAATAGTTGTATCTTTTACTGTGTCCCATTTATTTACAACAAAGATTAGACCTTTACCTTTTTCAATAGCATATCCAGCAATATGTTTATCATGTTCAGTTATACCTTCTTCAGCATTAATTACAACTAGACAGATGTCACTATTATCTATTGATTTCATAGATCTTAAGAGACTGTATTTTTCGATACTTTCAAAAACTTTACCTTTTTTACGCATACCGGCGGTATCAATTAAAATATATTCTTGATTATGGTATCTTAAAACGGAATCAATAGAGTCTCTTGTTGTACCAGCAATATCAGATACAACGACACGTTCTTCATTAAGAAGAGCATTCATTAGACTACTTTTACCAACATTTGGTCTACCAATGATTGAGAATCTTAAACGATCATCTTGCTTTTCTTCTTTCTCATTAAAATCATTGGTGACAGTGTCCATTAAATCAACAAAGCCAATATTATGAATACTACTTATTGGAATGTAGGTATCAAAACCTAATTCATAAAATTCATAAATATTATCTTCAGCGGCTTGAGCATCCATTTTATTGATAGCAACAATTACTTTCTTTTTACTTCTTCTTAGAATATCTCTAATTATTAAGTCGTTTGCTGTTAAGCCTTCTTTTCCGTCAACTATGAAAATAACTATATCGGCCTCATTAATAGCAATTTCGGCTTGCATTTTTATTTCATTATTAAAAGTTTCATTACTGGTATCGATTCCACCAGTATCAACTAAGTAAAACTTTTTTTGATTGTAGATGGCTTCTTGATAAATTCTATCTCTAGTAACACCAGGAGTGTCTTCAATGATAGATATTTTTTTACCAACTATTTTATTAAATAAAGTAGATTTACCAACATTTGGTCTACCAACTAAGGCTACTATAGGTAATGACATATTATCCCTCCTAATTCAGACCTAATTATAGCATATAATTGTAAACTTTAAAAGAAAAATTGGTTTATTTCTAACAAGTAGATAGTTTTCGTGATATACTTATAATGGAAGGTGATTATATGAATTTAGAAGAGAAAAAAGATAATGAATTATGGTATGATAATCCGTCTATAGTTACATGGCTTATTATTTTGATTATTTCAATTATTATATTAAGTAGTCAGTCATTTTCAATTAATAGTAATGTAGATGCTTTAAGAATGTTTCAAGATATACTTAATCATAATATTACTTATATGATTGCTTTGGTATATTTTATTTCTTTAAAGACTAAGGTTGGGAAGAAGTACTTTGATTATATTAATATAATTATGATAGTTGTATTCTTTATTTTATTTGTTACATCTATTTTGACAGTATTTCAAACTTTTAATTTGACAACTTTATTATCTCTTGCGATACATACATTATTAGTAGTTTACTTTTTCCATGTATTTATGAGAGGTACAAGATTTTGGAAGGAATTTAGTTTAGAAAAGTCTCCTTTTAATGAATTATCTAATGAATGGTTTTTCTGGGCTTTAGTAATTATTGAAGTTATATTATTTGCTGTTAATTTAATTACTACAGCAACATTTAATGGTACTGTGTTAGCGACTTTTGATTGTATATATATTATTTTATTTGGTAGATATATATATTTATATGGAGTTTATTTAGATAGTAAGAAGATTAATGCTAAGAATACTGGTAATTTTGATAAGTATAAAGAAAAAGTTAGTGATGTAGTTAGTGACTTAGGTAAAAAAATAGAAGAAGTTACAGATAATGTTACTAAAGAAGATACTTTAAAAGATACTGAAGATACTACTAAAGATAATGATAGTGATATGCATACTGATAAGAAAAGTGTAGAGGCTAATGATACTTTAAAAAAAGAAGAGAAGAGAGATATAGAGACTGATACTAGTGAGAAAGAAGTTAAAAAAGATAAGAAGAATAATAAACATGATGATAAGAAAGTAGAGGGGGATAAATAAGTATGAATATGTTTGATGAGATTAGTAAAAGTAAGAAAAGTCTTCCTAAATTAAATGCTATTGAAAAAGAAGTTGGTAAATATAGT
Source organism: uncultured Bacilli bacterium (assembly GCA_934168245.1). Classification (GTDB taxonomy): domain Bacteria; phylum Bacillota_I; class Bacilli_A; order RF39; family UBA660; genus CAG-877. The sequence goes on along the minus strand of CAKPMY010000001.1, from coordinate 204,343 downwards.
TTTAATGGTTATCAGAAGTTTGCTATTGTGACTTATATTTTATGTTTTACATTTGGTATTGTTCTTGGTAACTTATTTCCAGCATGTAGTTCTGCGGCTACTATATATAGTGATGTTTGTGTAGCGACAGAATTTAATTTCTTTTTGATGATTTTGTTTTGGTTTGTTAGTTTCTTATTCTGTTTATTCTTTTTTGCAATTGGACATATCATTGGATTACTTTCTTCTATTAATGATAAACTTAAGTAAAAGTATGTAAATTTCTTTGATATTTCTTGCAATTTATATTAAAACATGATAAGTTTTATATGTAAGCATAACACAATGCTTAATTAACAATTGGGAGGTATATATTTATATGAAAAAAGTTGAATTAGTAGAAGCTGTTGCAACTGCTACAGGATTAACTAAAGCAGATGCTACTAGAGCAATTGATGCTACTTTTGCTACTATTACTGAAGCATTAGTAAAAGGAGATAAAGTTCCACTAGTTGGATTTGGTACATTTGCTGTATCTGAAAGAGCTGCTCGTGAAGGACGTAATCCAAGAACTGGTGAAACAGTTAAAATTGCTGCTAGAAAAGCTGTTACTTTTAAAGCAGGATCTGCATTAAAAGATTCAGTTAACTAATTTTTCTGATAAGTATAGGGACCTTTTTAGGTTCCTTTTCTTACGTATATAAGAATTTATTTGTTCGATTGTTAGATGATTTAGATTTTGATATAATATATTTGAGATGGTGATTGCATGTTAGAGACAGCATTAAAATTTATTCATGAAATTAATTCACATGGATATGAAGCATATATAGTAGGGGGATTTGTTAGAGATCATATTTTGGGAATAGAATCTCATGATATTGATATTAATACTAATGCGACTCCTAAAGAGATAAAAGAAATATTTGATAATAGTTGTTTACCTGCTGAGGATTATGGGTCTGTTACAGTAATAAAACATGGTGTTAGATTTGAAGTAACTACTTTTAGAAAAGATATATGTTATATAAATAATAGACGTCCAGCAGAGGTTAAATATATAGATAATTTATATGATGATTTATTAAGAAGAGACTTTACTATTAATGCTATATGTATGGATGATGAGGGTAATATTATAGATTTACTTGATGGGCAGAAAGATATAAGTTTAAGAGTAGTTAGAACTATAGGAGATGCTAGAGTTAAGTTTGAAGAAGACTCTTTACGAATACTTAGAGCAATTAGATTTGCTACTATTTTAGACTTTGATTTAGATGCAGAAGTAGTTGCGGCTATAAAAGAATATAAGAGTCTATTAAAAAACTTATCTTATTATAGAAAAAAAGAAGAATTAGATAGAATATTTACTAGTAGTAATAGTATGAAGGGAATTGAATTATTATTAGAACTTGGACTTGATAAAGAGTTAGAGTTAGATAGACTTAGAGAAGTTAAAAATACAGATGATTTGATTGCTGTATGGAGTATTTTAAATGTAGTAGATAAGTATCCTTTTTCTAGTAATGAGAAAAGTCTTATAAATGATGTTAATAAAGTACTTGGACTTAATAATTTAGATCCAATGGCTTTATATACATATGGATTATATGTTAATAGTATAGCAGGAAGTATAAAAGGACTAGATAAGAAAAATATAGCAGAGTCTTATGCTGGATTAGTTATTCATTCTAAGAAAGATTTAGATATTAGTTGTGAGGATATTTTGGAGGCTTTAAAGAAGAAACCTGGTAAGTACTTAAAAGATATATATGAAGATTTAATACATGAAGTTTTATATAGAAGAGTTCCTAATAATAGAGAAGAATTAATAAAATATGTATTGAATAAATATAGTGAATAGGTTATTATAAAGAGAAATTTAAGGAGGCTATGTTATGAAGAGTGCTAAATTAATAGATATTTTTAAGCAGGGTCATATAGTTATTCCTCTTTTTTTATTACAACATTATAAAGAGTTAAAGTTAGAGATTAGTGAATTTATATTTTTAATGTATTTATATTCTCTAGGTAATAAATTCTTGTTTGATCCTAGTAAGTTTGCTAGTGACTTAAATATTGAATTAAAAGACGTTATGAATTATATTGGGGTTCTTAGTGATAAAAACTTTATTAGTGTTGATGTTATGAAGAATGAGAAGGGACTTATGGAGGAGGTTGTTTTACTTGATAATTTTTATAATAAACTTTCTTTAATGACAATGGATCAAGTTAATCAGGTTTCTAAGAGTGAAAATTCTAATATTTTTGAGATTATTGAGAAAGAATTTGGAAGAACTCTTAGTCCTATTGAATATGAAATTATTAAGGCTTGGCTTGATAATGATATGAGTGAGGAACTTATTAAGGAGGCTATTAAAGAAGCTACTTATAATGGGGTTTCTAATTTAAGATATATTGATAAGATTTTATATGAATGGGGTAAGGCTGGTATTAAGACTGCTCAGGATGTTGAAAATAATCGTAAGAAGAGGGCTAAAGTTAGGGAAGAAAATACTAGTGATGTTAATATTGATGATATAGTTGATTGGGACTGGTTTGATGATGAATAGTATTACTAGTTATTTGGATTATTTATTTCCTAATCCGAAATGTGAATTATTATATAATAATGATTATCAGTTATTGATTGCGATTGTTTTAAGTGCTCAATCTACTGATAAAAGGGTTAATTCTGTTACTCCTATTCTTTTTAATAAATATACGTCTTTAGAGGCTTTGAAACAGGCTTCTTTCCTTGATATTGAGTCTATTATTAGACCAGTAGGTTCTTATCATAAAAAGGCTTCATATGTCATTGGAATAGCCAAAATATTGGTTGATGAATATAATGGTGTTGTTCCTACTGATAGAGAAGCATTAGAGAAGATGCCTGGAGTAGGGAGAAAGACTGTTAATGTATTTTTAAGTGAATTTTATAATATACCGGCTATTGCGGTTGATACTCATGTAGAAAGAGTTTCTAAAAGATTAAAACTGGCTTATGCTAAAGATAATGTTTTAACAATAGAGAAGAAGTTAATGAAAAAGTTTCCTAAAGAGGAATGGGGGAAGAGACATTTACAATTAGTTTTATTTGGAAGATATTATTGTAAGGCAGTTAAACCGTTATGTGAGAATTGTAAGTTAAAAGATATATGCAGAAAAAAATACTAGTTTTGGTTAACTAGTATTTTTTGTTTGTTATGGTGTTTCTGGTTTTTCCTCTTCAGTTACATTTATCGTTGTTGTTAAGTCTTCTGTTTTGTTTTTATATTTTATAGTACAGGTTATTTTATAAGGTCCTTCTATTGTTATTCTAGTTGGAGAACATTGTTCGATTGTAGCAGTTACTGTAGAACCGTTATTCTTTACTATAAAGTCTTTTGTTTCTAAAATTAATGTTCCTGATAGGGCTGGAATGATAGTAGAACCTGTATATTGTAATTCTAGATTATTAGTTGTTTCTTCTTCTAGTTTGTAGGTTGCACTTTCACTCTTTATTCCTGAATAACTCTTATATGTTGCGACTACTTTATATGTTCCATATGGTGATGATGTTGGTGTATAAGTAAATGATGTTTTTTCGGTAAAGCCAATTAAGGTTGAGCCATAGTAGACATTATAACCAAATGTACCATAATTTTCATCATCTATTCCTGATCTAGATACGGCATCCCATGAAAGATTAACTTTTTTAGTAAGTCTATTATATGTTGCGGTAAAGTTTTCTGGGGCTGCTAGTTTTTCTTCGACATATGTTTCGACTGGGGCATATTCTTTTTTGAAGTATTCATATACGACATCTCCAGTATAGGAACCAGCTAGTTTTGGAGGATTAGAACCCATTACTACACCGACTTTAACGACACTATCTGGTTGTTTAAAGGCTTCTCTATTTGATTCCATGGCTCCGGAATTTACTAGGGCATTAAATATTTTATCTTTTTGTACTGAGGCTGGGATGTTATGTAGACAGTATTCACTATCTATGAAGTCATAGCCATACCATAGACCAACGACTGTTTTAGTTGAGTAACCAATTATCCATGAGTCTCTAATGGCATCCCATGGTAAGTTTTTTGATTCCATTGTACTGCTGTCGTAGTTTGTGGTACCAGTTTTTCTAGCAACATTAACGGGATTTCCACCATTTAGGGTAACATCTTGTAGGACACTTGAAATCATGAAGGCTGTTGCTTCAGACATGGCTTTTCTTTTTACAACGTAGTTATCTGAGTTGTGTTCTTTTGTTTCGTTATTTGATTTATAAACTACTTTACTAACACTGTATGGTTCATTGTAATATCCACCATTTGAGAAAGCGGCATAAGCAGCACTCATTTGTAATGGATTGGTTCCAGTGAAGGCTCCGATTGAGTGGGCTTCATGAATTCTTGTTGGGTCTTCTGTTTTTCCATCTTTACTAATACATTTCATAGTATTTGGATCATAGGTATAACCAGATGAACATACTTCTGGAGTCATTCCTAAGTTTGAGACGAATTCAAGTATTTTTTTGTTGTCTACTTGTTGGAAGGCTTTTAAGGCTGGAATGTTACGAGAGTAAGCAAGGGATTTACGTAGAGTTAATGTTCCTAGGTAACCACCATCCCAGTTTTGTATTGATCTACCATTTGAATAGGTATATGGTTCATCTTCAAATAAGGTGTATGTTGACCAGTTGTTGTACTCGATACCTGGACCATAATCAAATAATGGTTTTGCGGTAGAACCAGGTTGCCTTTTGTTTTTAGTTGCATAGTTCCATTGACCTTTTTGATTTGCGGAACGATCACCAATATTACGACCGTTTCCAATAGCAAGTATTTTACCTGTTTGGGAATCTAGGACAGCAACACCAGCTTGTACTTTATCATTTATCCAAGTATAACTTTCTCCATTCATGACACTGTTTACACCATCTTGTTTTGATCTATCTAAGTTTGTATGAACAATTACTGGAGTAGTGTAAGGATTAATACCATATTTATTATCTAATTCTTCAACTACTGTATCAATGTATCCACTATATTTATTATTTTGAGTTGTGTTTCCATTAGATGTTAGGGTAGATACTGGTATACTATTAGCAATTTTTTCTTCTTCTGCGGTTATGTAGCCATGTCTTTTCATTAAATATAGAACTGTTTTTCGACGAGATTCAGCATGGTCTGGATGAACTGTTGGACTATAGTAAATAGGAGACTTAAACATACCGGCTAGAACTGCGGCTTCACTTAGATTAAGTTCACTTACACTTTTGCCAAAGTAAGCCATAGATGCCTCTTGAACTCCATAGTAATTACCACCTAAATAATGGTTATTTACATAGTATTCAATTATTTGTTCTTTAGTAAAATCCTTTTCTAGTTTGAAGATGGCTAAATAAATATCTTCAAATTTACGAATAATTCCTTCTGTTCCTTTAGTAGCATAGGCATTAGTTAAACTGTTTTTAACAACTTGCATTGTTAGAGTAGAAGCACCACCAGCATTTGAACCTCTATGAAGAAGTTTTTGCATTACTTGACCCATTGAAGCCTTTATGAAACGTGGAGCATCGAAACCATTGTGTTGGAAATATCTTGAATCTTCTGTTGCGATAATAGCATCAATTAGTACTTCAGGTAGTTTATCATAAGTAACTTTCTCACGCATTTCACTACCAAGTTTGGCATAGACTTCATTATTGATATCTAAAAATTCAGAGTTTTCTTGTGTTTCCAGTTTAGAAGTTACGTATTTTGGATCGGCATTTACTTTGATAAATATTAAGAATGCGGTAAAGCCTACTAAGCAAATTATACCGATAGATAAAATTACCATTAAAATTATTTTTATTATTTTGCGAGACTTTTTACCTTCTTTGCACTTGTCTAATAATTTAGCAATTCCAACTATGATAGCAATACCAAAACCAGTTAGAAGTGCAAAGAATGTACCTAGAGTAAAATAACATAATAGTACTATCGCTATAAATACTATTAGTAAAACTAATTTTACTTTGTTGTCTTCTTTAGAATTGGTAACTATTCTTTTCTTTATGTTTTTTGTATTAGATGTTTTCTTTGTACTATTCTTTTTATTATTAGGTCGTTTTCCTTTTATTTCTTTTTTCTGCATTTTATATACCTCCAATAATTTTATCAATTACTTTAAGATAGTCTATACTTGGAGTATAACTATCCTTTATTAAATAAGCATTCTCTTGCAGATATGCTATTGGTATTGACTCTCGATTACTATTTTCAATAAATTTTGTTAGGTCGTTTGCCATTAATAGATATGTTTCACTTAGACTAGTGAATCTAATTATTAAAAAAGCAATTCCTCCATGTCTAGATATATTACTTAGGTGCTTTATTTGATGAGGATGAATATTTCTTAGAGAGAATGAAGTTTTATTTTTAGTTTCTTTGGCTTCAAAATCTATATATTTACCCTTATAAATACCATTGTAATCTGTTGTTGATGGGACTGTAAAAAATGCTTGAGTTATTACAGCCTTGTCCCTAGAGGGATAATTTACTTTAGTTATTTTAATGGGAGTGGGCTTTTTATAAATATAGGCCTTGTCTATACTAGCATAATATTCATTGGTTGAATTAAGATCATTTTCAAGACCCATTCCACGGTTACCAAAGTTAATTTCATGATTGGTATTTTTCTTTGTAATTCCATTTGGGTAGTTCATCACATCACCTATTGTTTATTATACTATATTGTTTATAAATTTTCTATAATTAATATATTTTTTCGTAGGACTTTTTAGCTTTTTATGTCGAAATTATGACGAAATTTAATTTTTATATTATGATGTTGATGGGTGATAAAAATATGAATAGTTTAGAAATTATGAGAATATTTGATAAAATGCTTGATGATACAAAAGAAATTATGGTTAATACTAAATTATCTTATGCGATAAATCGGTTAATAATTGACAAAAACAAGCAATAATGACATAATATTACTGTAAGGGATTGGTGATTATATGTATCAAAATAAAATTACACTTAAACCACAAGATATTTTAGAGAAAGAATTTAAAATTGATACGCGTGGTTATCGCTTAAAAGAGGTTGATCAATTTCTTGATGTAATTATTGGTGATTATGAACAATTCTTTAGTATAATTAATAATCTAGAAAAGGAGAAGGCTGATTTAATGGCAGAAATTGTCAATTTAAAGCAGGAACTTAGAAATTCTAGATTAAGTATGGAAGTTGTGCGCAATAGTAGTGAAAATGCAGAAGTTTCTAATGTTGATGTTATTAGAAGATTGTCACAACTTGAAAAAATGGTTTATGCTAATATGAGAGATAGAGAGGGAAGAGATAACAATTAATATATAGACAAACGCTGGGACTCTTGAGGTCCTTGAGGAAAGTCCATGCTCGCACAGTCTGAGATGGCTGTAGTGTTCATTCTTAGGGAATAAATAACCTAAGGTAGTACTTGTACTAACGGCGGATACTATATCTAAGTCTTTGATATGATATAGTCCATAAAGTGCCACAGTGACGAATTCTTTGGAAACAAAGAAGTGAAACGCGGTAAACCCAATGAGCGAGAAACCCAAATTTTGGTAGGGGAGTTTCGTCTTCGAGAAATGAATTGAAGCGGAGACCAGAAATGGTAGATAAATGTTTGTCGCTTAGGAAACTAAGAACAGAACATGGCTTATTTATATTATTGTTAATAATTTGTGAGGTGTTAATGTGAAAGAGTTAGGCGATTATTTAAAGCGAACTCGCGTTAATAATGGAGTTAGCTTAGCCGAGGCAGCAGAGGATTTAGATCTTTCGACAGTACAACTCGAAAATATAGAATCAGGAAATATTAAGGCTTTTAAAGATGTTTATGATTTGAAAGAAGATGTAAGACAATATGCTAAATATTTAGGGCTTAATCCAGAGAAAGTTATTGATGAATTCAATGGTTTTTTATTTGAACATACATCGAAAATTTCTCTAGATGATATTAAAATGGCTCAAAAGAAAATGGAAGAAGAGGAGAAAAAGGTTTCATCTCCTTATACTAAGGAATACAAGAGAAAAATTGGTCCTTGGCCATTTGTTGCAGCAATAGTATTTGTTTTAGTTCTTTTTGTTGTATTATATTTGATTTTTAGTGCTATTAATAAAGTACCTGAAAGAGGTTCTGAACTAATGTCATTTGAAAGAGAGGAATGTAGTTATGAATTTGCCTAATAAACTTACTGTTTTGAGGTTGATTTTATCTGTTGTTGTTATTATTTTATTAGTTTTTCCATTCTATACTATAGGAATACAATTTCCACAATATAATATTTCGGGAATTTCATCTCCTGTAGAATTACAATATCTTATAGCTGGTGTTATATTTATAATTGCTAGTGTAACAGATTTTTTAGATGGTTATATTGCTCGTAAATATGATTTAATTACTGATACTGGTAAAATGTTGGATGCTATTGCTGATAAAGTTTTAGTTAATTCAGTTTTAATTATTTTAGCAGCACAAGGTTTTATAAATGAAATTATTCCAGTAATTATAGTATTAAGGGATATAGTAGTTAATGCGATAAAAATGGAAGCAGCAGGTAAGGGTAAAGTAGTGGCAGCAATTGGTTCTGGTAAAATAAAGACAGCAGCATTGATGATTGGTACAGTTTTAACTTTCTTTTATAATATGCCATTTGAATTTATTGGTATTAGTGTAAATAAGTTTTTACTATACTTTGCATGTATTATGTCTATTATTTCAGCATGTCAATACTTTGCTATGAATAAGAAATTAATTTTTCCAAAAAAAGAAATTGAAGACTAGAGTTAGGTAGAAAAATCCTTTTGTTATAAGGATTTTTTCTTTTTGGAGAAAGGAGTTGGAAGAATTATACAAAACATTTGTTCGCAAAAGTGTTGCATTTTATTTTTAATTATTATACAATAATGGTGTAAGTTATTTAACTAGGAGGCAAACTATATGAAAACGGTTAATAAAGAAGTGTCTAAAGATAAGGCTTTAGAACAAGTAATGAATGATATTGAAAAACAATTTGGTAAAGGTTCAATAATGAAATTAGGGGATAAGGAACATATGAAAGTTGATGTTTGTTCGTCTGGTTGCTTATCTTTGGATATTGCTCTTGGTGTTGGTGGGTATCCAAGAGGTAGGATTATTGAAATATATGGTCCAGAGTCATCTGGTAAAACTACCTTTGCTTTGCAGGCTATTGCTGAACATCAAAAATTAGGTGGAAGAGCAGCATTTATTGATGCAGAGCATGCACTTGATCCAGTTTATGCGGAAAGACTTGGTGTTGATATTGATGAGTTGTTGTTATCACAACCAGATACTGGTGAACAGGCATTAGAAATTTGCGATGCTTTAGTTAGAAGTGAAGCAGTTAGTATTATTGTTATAGATTCAGTTGCGGCATTAGTTCCGCAAGCAGAAATTGACGGGGAAATGGGAGACTCTCATGTAGGTTTACAAGCAAGACTTATGTCTCAAGCCTTAAGAAAATTATCTGGTACTATTAATAAAACTAACACGACTTGTATTTTTATAAATCAATTACGTGAAAAAGTAGGAGTTATGTTTGGAAATCCTGAAACTACTCCAGGTGGAAGGGCGTTAAAGTTCTATTCTTCTATTAGGCTTGATATTCGTCGTAATGAACAGTTAAAAATGGGTGATGGTATAGTAGGTAATAAGACTACTATTAAAGTAGTTAAGAATAAAGTTGCTCCACCATTTAAAACTGCTGTTGTTGATATTATGTATGGCGAAGGTGTTTCTCGAGAGGGTGAAATTATTGATTTAGGAGTAGAGGCTGGTGTAGTTGAAAAGACTGGTGCTTGGTATTCTTATAAAGGTGAAAAACTAGGTCAAGGTAAAGAAAATGTTAAACTTTTACTAAAAGAAAATACAGAATTACGAGATGAAATAGAACGACAAGTACGTGAATACTATGATATTGCTTTACCTAGTAAAGAAGATAGTTCATCTAAAAAATAATTTCTTGACATATATTATTATGGAGGTTACATTATGAAAAAATTGAATGAAATTATTGATTGTGACTTAGATATATTAATTTCAGGTATTTCTGATGATTCTAGAGATATTAAAGAAGGATATTTATTTGTTGCGACTAGAGGTTTTAATGTTGATCATTTTGATTATATAGATAAGGCTATTGAAAATGGTGCAGTGGCAGTTATAAGTGATAGAGAAATTAGTTTTGATATTCCACATGTTGTTGTGGAAAAAGATATTAATAAACTTTATCCGGAATTGTGTAGAAAATTTTATGGAGTAGATACTTCCAAACTTTCGTTAATTGGAATTACTGGTACTGATGGTAAAACTACATCGGCTACGATTGTTCAAAAAATATTAAATGATAGTGTAGGATGTGCTTATATTGGAACTAATGGCCTTTTTGTAAATGGTAAGACTTACCATATAAGTAATACAACTCCATGTATTTCTGAATTGTATGGTTGTTTGTCAACTGTGCAAGATAATTCATGTCAAAAAGTTGCTATGGAAGTGTCTAGTGAGGCATTATTACATAATAGAGTTCAAGGACTTAAGTTTTCAATAGTTGCTATTACAAATATTACTGAAGATCATTTGAATGTTCATAAAACTATTGAAAACTATAGAAAATGCAAATTTAAGATAGTTGACTACTTGACAGATAATGGCGTTGCTATTGTAAATGGTGATGATGAAAATTGTCGAAATTTACATGTAAATAATTTAATAAAATTTGGTTTTGATAATGACAATGACTATGTAATATCTGATTTTGTAGAAGATAAAAATGGTGTAAAGTTTAAGATTAGACATAAAGAGAGTACATATGATATTTCTAGTCAGTTATTTGGTAAATATAATGCTTATAATATTACACTAGCATTTATTATTGGATTATTAAATAATATTGAAGCAGATGTATTAATTGCTAGAATTAGAGATATATCTTTTATAACTGGCCGAGGAGAAAGACTTGAATTTGGTCAGAAGTTTGAAATTATTTTGGATTATGCTCATACTTATAATGCTATTTTAAATTTACTTGATTCCGTTAAAGGTAAGTATAAGAGAATTATTACTGTTACTGGGGCTGCTGGTGGTAGAGAAAAAGAGAAACGTTCTAAGATTGGTAAAATGGTTTTAGAAAAATCTGATTTAGTTATTTTTACAATGGATGATCCTAGATGGGAAAGTGTTGATGATATTATTGATGACATGATTGGAGAATGTAAAAATACTAATTATGAGAGAATTAATGATCGAGTTGAAGCAATTTCTCATGCTTTTGAGATTGCTAATGAGGAAGATGTAGTTTTGGTTATTGGTAAGGGACGTGATGATTACATGGCTCTTGGAACTGAGAAGATTCCTTATTGTGATTATGATGTTATAAAAAAATATTTTGATAAATAAAATTGGCACAAGTAGTTGTGCTTTTTCTTTTCCTTGACAAGACTTTAAAATAAAATTACAATATAATTAGATTATGATTTTATGGTCTAGATGGAGGAATGTTATGAATGATAATACATTATTCTCCATTTTACTTGTAGCACTTGGATTGCTAGTTGGATTTATTATAGCATTTGTTATAAATAGTTTGAAAGTTAATAAGGCCACTAAAAAAGCAGAGGCTTTGATTAACCAGGCTAGAAAAGATGTTGAAAAAATTAAGAGAGATGCAGCAATTGAACAAAAAGAAGAAGCACATAAATTAAAAATGGATTTGGATAAAGAAATTCGTGAGAAGAAAGAGGAATTAAAATCATCTGAGGCACGTTTGCTTCAACGTGAGGCAAATTTAGATAAACGTGATGAAATGTTTCAAAAACGTGAAGCAGCTTTAGATGAAAGAGATGATAAACTTTCTGAAAAACAAGTTGAAATCCAAAATGAGAAAAGTAAAGTGGAGGAAATTAAAAAAGAACAATTAGAATTGTTAGAAAAAATTTCCGGTTTTAGTAAGGAAAAGGCTCGTGATTTAGTTATGAGTCAAGTAAAAGAAAATATGAGTAAGGAGATTGCTGAATATATTAAAGAAGCAGAAGATGAAGCAAAACTTACTGCGGATAAAACGGCAAGAGAACTTATTGTTACTTCAATGCAAAAGTATGCTGCTGATATTGCTAATGATCAGACAGTTACAGTTGTAGATTTACCTACTGATGAAATGAAAGGTAGAATTATTGGTCGTGAAGGACGTAATATTAGAACAATAGAGGCTATTACTGGTGTTGATTTAATTATTGATGATACACCTGAGGCTGTAGTTATTTCTAGTTTTGATCCTTTACGTAGAGAAATTGCTAGAGTTACATTAGAGAACTTGATAAAAGATGGACGTATTCATCCTACAAGAATTGAAGAGTTATATGATAAAGTTTGTAAGGATATGAAACAGAAGATTATTGAGTATGGGCAAGAAGCAACATTTGAACTTGGACTTACTAAGTTTGATCCAACTTTAATTGAAATAATTGGTAAATTACATTTTAGAACTAGTTATGGTCAAAATGCTTTACAACATTCTATTGAAGTTGCTCATTTATCAGGTCTTTTAGCAGCAGAACTTGGAGAAAATGTTACTTTGGCTAAGAGAGCAGGATTATTGCATGATATTGGTAAAGCAATCGATCATGAAATTGAAGGTAGTCATGTTGAGATTGGTGTTGATTTAGCAAAGAAATACAACGAAGATGAAGTTGTTATTAACGCTATTGCTTCACATCATGGAGATACTCAGGCTACTAGTGTAATTGCTATTATAGTGGCTATTGCTGATGCTTTATCAGCATCTCGCCCTGGGGCACGTAATGATTCATTAGAAAATTATATTAAGAGATTATCACAACTTGAAGAAGTTGGTAATAATATACCTGGTGTTGAAAAGACATTTGCTGTACAAGCAGGTAGAGAATTACGGGTTGTTGTTAAACCAGAAGAGGTTGATGACTTAGGTGCTCATAAGATAGCAAGAGAAGTAAAAGAACAGATTGAGGCTAATATGAAGTATCCTGGAACAATTAAAATTACTGTAGTTCGTGAAACTAGAGCACAAGAAGAGGCTAAATAAGCCTCTTTTTTTTCGGAAAAGTTTTATTTTTTTATAATAATATAAGTAGGAGATGATTTACTTGAAAAATTATTTAAGTAAGAATCGACTTTTTCTTTTCTGGAATGTAGGAAAATTTGCTTTTGAAATGCAGAAAAGAAGAGGAGTCGAAGATAAAAAAATAGCAAACTACTTACAATATTATTTTGGAATGACTGAAATGTTTTCTTGTGCTAATATTAGGAAAATGAAGTATTTTTATTTATGTTTTCCAATTTATACCAAACACCTTGAATATTTAGATTGGAATTATTATTTAAAACTTATTTCGATTAGAGATAAAAGTTTACGAATGTTTTATTATCAAGTGGCCATATTTAGTAGATGTGATTATGATACTTTTCTTAGTTTAATACAAGAAAAAAGATAACTTTCGTTACCTTTTAATATCTAATATAATTGGTAGGATTATTGGTTTTCTACCAGTTAATTCATTAATAAATGGATATAGTTGTTCTGAAATGCTTGATTTTAAATTATTATAATTTACTTTTGGTTCTTGTAAATCGGCTTTTATGATTTGTTCGGCTTTATTTTCTATTTTCTTTATTAGTTCTTCATTTTCATTTACTAGTATAAAGCCTCTTGTTGTTATGTTTGGTTTTATTAATAATTCCTTTTTATGCATATCAATATTAGCAATAACAACTAAGATACCATCGTTAGCCATGATTTTTCTATCTTTTAGAACAGCACTACCAACTTCACCAATTCTATTTCCATCGACGTATACATCGGCTCCTGGCATACTTTCACCTTTGGTGATGACATGGTTCTTTAATACTAGAGAGTCACCATTTTTTAGAATGAAAGTATTTTCTTTAGGAATACCACAGTTTATGCCAATGTCGGCTTGTCTTTTTAACATTCTATAATCACCATGGAATGGCATTAAGTATTTTGGTTTGATTAATCTTATCATTAACTTAATTTCTTCTTCATTGGCATGACCAGAAGTATGTAAGTCTGTTAAAGTGTTGTTTGTATAGACTTTAACTCCTTGTAAGTATAATTTATTTATAGTTTTTGAAATACTTAGAGCATTTCCTGGTATAGCGGAAGATGAGAATATTACAATATCGTCTGGTCTTAATTTTATTTGTTTGTGAGTACCATTTGAGATTCTAGATAGAGCCGCTAATGGTTCACCTTGACTACCAGTACATAGAATTGTTACTTCACCAGGTTTTAAATTGTTAGCCTCTTCTGGTGATACTAATAATTCTTTATGATCAATATATCCTGCATTTAGGGATATGTTGATATTGTTTTCCATACTTCTACCAAATATACATATTTTTCTGTTATGTTTATAACATGTTTCAAAGATGTGTTTTACACGGTAGATGTTTGAAGCAAATGTTGCGATTATAATACGATTTGTTTTATAAGTGTCAAACATTTCTCCTAAAGTTTCATCTACAACTGATTCACTATTTGAAAAACCTTCATTTAGGGCATTTGTAGAGTCACTTATTAATAAATCTACACCTTCGTGTCCAAGACAAGCCATTTTGTATAAGTTTGCCATTGGACCAATTGGAGTAAGGTCAAACTTGTAGTCTCCAGTTGTTACAATACGGCCATCTGGTGTTTTAATACTTATACCATGTGAGTCTGGAATAGAGTGTGTAATTCTGAAAAATTCAATTTCAATATCTTTAAATTTTAATCTTGTATCCTCTGTGTAAACAAATAGATTGTCGTAACGGATGTTTTTATCTTGTAGTTTAACCGCAATTAATTCCTTGGCATGATTTGGAGCATAGATTGCTGGTATTTTGATACTTTGTAGTAAGAATGGAATACCACCAATATGATCTTCATGGCCATGGGTAATTAATAAGGCTTTTATTTTATCTTCGTTTTCTTTTAGAAAAGTAAAATCAGGTAAAACATAATCAATTCCCATAAGTTCACTTTCAGGGAAACTAACTCCGGCATCAATAATAACAATTGCGTCTTTATGCATTACACAATACATATTTTTTCCGACTTCTCCTAAACCGCCTAAAACAACAATCTTTGTTTCGTTAGGTTGTTTTTTTATCATATAATCTCCTTTCTTTTTTTGTAAAGAACTAACTATGAAATTATACTATAAGTTTTTGTTTTTGTCTATATTTCAGGGTTAATTGTTTCTTTTTTACAGTTTGTTTGATATAATTTTATTGGGTGATATAATGGGATTTTTTAGTAAAATAAAGAATATGTTTAAAGGTAGTGAGACTACTGTAGATACTAAGCCTGAAGAGGTTTTGGATACTGGAAAGAATAAGGAAGAACAAGAAGAAGTAGTTGAAAAAAAACGTATTTTAACTGAAGAAGAGAAAAAAGAAGTAAAGGTTTATGAAAAAGGATTGACTAAGTCTCGTGAAGGATTTGTATCAAGACTTGCGGAACTTACTGGTAGATATAAAAATGTTAATGAAGAGTATTTTGATGAGTTAGAAGAAATACTTATTATGGCTGATATTGGTGTAAATACAGTAATGGACTTTGTTGATAGACTTAAAAAAAGAGTTGCGAGTGAGAAGATTAGTGATCCAGAAGTTTTAAAAGAGATTATAGTTGATGAGTTATTTATTATTTACGTTAATGATAGTGTCTTGGTAAATAAAATTAATTATAATGAAGATGGACCAACAGTTGTATTATTTGTTGGAGTTAATGGAGTAGGAAAGACTACTACTATTGCGAAGATTGCTTGGAAATTAAAAAACGAAGGAAAAAAGGTTCTATTAGTTGGAGCAGATACTTTTAGAGCAGGAGCAGTTGCGCAACTAAAAGAGTGGAGTGAAAAAGTAGGGGTTTCATTCTATGGAAAAGAAGAAGGTAGTGATCCAGCTAGTGTAGTTTATGATGGAGTAGTTAAAGCAAAAGATGAAGATTATGATGTTGTATTAGTTGATACTGCTGGTAGATTACAGAATAAAGTTAATTTAATGAGGGAATTAGAAAAGATGAATAAAGTTATTTCTAGTTTAATACCTAATGGTCCACATGAAACATTATTAGTAATTGATGCTACTACGGGACAAAATGGTATTAGTCAGGCTAATGCTTTTAAAGAGATTACTAATATTACTGGTATAGTTTTAACAAAGTTAGATGGTACCGCTAAAGGTGGTATTGTACTTGCGATAAAGGAATCTGTTGGTATTCCAGTTAAATTTATTGGACTTGGAGAGGCTAAAGAAGATTTACAAGTGTTTGATATTGAAAAGTATATATATGGTTTATTTAAGGATTTAATGTAGAGGTATTTTATGGAAGAAGTTATTTATTTTAATGAGTTATATGATTTATATGGAATGTTACTTACAGATAAACAGAGAGAATACTTTGAGAACTATTACTTTAATAATTTAAGTTTAGGAGAAATGGCTGATTCTTATGGAGTTAGTCGAAATGCAATACATAAACAATTAAAGATTACTACTGATAAACTTCAATATTATGAAGATAATTTAAAGTTAAAAGAGAAGACTGAGAAATTGAGTAAATTAGTTGAAGATATTAGTGATGAAAAGATAAAAAATGCAATTTTAGAATTAATTTAGACAACAGGAATTATTCTTGTTGTTTTTTTCTTGAAAACTTGGAAAAAAGTTTGTATAATCTATTATAGAATAGGGTAAAAAGGATAGATTGGAGTGGCTAGTATGTTTGATAGAATAGTTTATATTAGTGATCATTCAGCGAACGTCAAACTTGTTGACGGTTTTAATGTTGCTATGAACTTAATGAATTTACATATTATTTTTGAAGATAGCAATAAAAAAATACTAGGTGAAGTAGATGACTTAGACGGTAATCTTGTTAGAGTTAGATTTTTAGGAGAGATTGTTAATGGTAAATTACTTGGTGGTGTAATTAGAAAACCGTCTTTAGATGCTAAGATTAGAGTTATTCAAGAACAAGAAATTCCAATGATTTGTGGTCATGATGCTCAAGGATATTTAAAACTTGGAGTTAGTCCTTTTTATAATGATTATCCTGTCTTTTTAGATGTAAATAATTTCTTTAGTAATCACTTTGCTATATTTGGTAATTCTGGTTCAGGCAAGAGTTGTGGTATTTCTAGATTGTTTCAGAATATGTTTCATGATCAAAGATTATTTCCTTATAAGGCTAATATAATATTATTTGATTCATCAGGTGAGTACTATAATGCTTTTAAGGATCTGAATAGTATTAATTCTAATTATCATTATCGTTTTTATAGTACGAATGAAGTAGAGAGTAAGGGTGAAAAGTTACGTTTACCAATATTCTTACTTAATGCTACAGACTTGGCTTTATTATTACAGGCTACAAGTCATTCACAATTACCAATAATTGAGAGAATGTTAAAACTTGCTTTAGTATTTTCACAGACTGATATGGATGCTAATAATTATAAAAATCATTTGATTGCTAAAGCGATTATGACTGTTTTATATACAAATGAAACTTCTCCTAATAAGAGAAATGAGATATTTTCAATACTTGCTAGTTGTTCGACACCAGAATTTAATTTAGAGGCGGTAGTACAAGGTATTGGTTATACGAGAAAATTTAGAGAGTGTTTCTTAATAGATAATCAAGGACAATTCTCAGAGAGTGTTTTATTAACTGAGTATGTTTCTTCATTTATTAAGCCTGAGTATGATAATTATGAGCCTAAAGGGGGAGTTTATTATACTTTAGATACGTTGGAGAAAGCACTTAACTTTACTTTGATTAGTGAAGGTTGGTTACGTAACGAAAATACTTATGGTGATGCAGTTACTATTAAAGTTAGATTACATTCATTAATCGTTGGAGAAACTGCTAAGTACTTTGATTATCCTGATTTTATTTCGTTGGAGACTTACTTATCATCAATGTTGATTAATAATGGTAATAAGTATCAGATTGTTAATATTAATTTGGATGATGTTGATGATGACTTTGCAAAAGTAATTACAAAAATTTATTCAAGACTTATTTTTGAGTTTGCTAAAGGATTAAAAGAACGTGCTAGTATTCCTTTCCATATAGTTGTTGAAGAAGCACATAGATATATTCAAAATGATACTGATAGATTCTTGATTGGTTATAATATATTTGAAAGAATTGCTAAAGAGGGACGTAAGTATGCAGTTATTTTAGGACTTATATCTCAAAGACCAGTTGAGCTTTCTGATACAGTTATTTCTCAATGCTCTAATTTCTTGATATTTAAGATGAACCATCCAGTAGATGTTGATTATATTAGAAAAATGGTTCCTAATATTAGTGATGAAATTGTTGAAAAACAGAAGACTTTACAAGCAGGTACTTGTTTAGGATTTGGTATGGCATTTAGAATTCCGTTAATTGTTAAAATGGAAATGCCTAATCCAGCACCTTGGAGTGGTAACTGTGATGTTGTTACTATTTGGAATGGTAATAGTAATGCTGCTGTGGCTCCTTCTGCACCTCCGCCAGTAGAGGTTGAGACTCCTCCACAAGCACCAGCACAAAATGTATTTGGCTATAATGGAAGTGTAGTTCCAACAGGACAAAATATGGGTACTGTTGCCAGTGCAGGAACGGCTGTTTCAAGTCCAAGTACTGTTAATGCTGGTGTTGCAAATTTAGGTACAGAGGTTAATACTTCTGCTCCTAGTGCTGTTGCGCCTGTTAGTAATACAAATGCTCCAGTTAATAATAATGGTGTGGGTACTCAGAATTTTGCATCTACAGTAGTACCTAGTAATCCATTTGTAAATAATACGGTGGCTAGTCCTACGCAAAATCCTAATACAAATATTCCAGTTAATCCTTTTTTGGAACAAAATAAAAATACGGAGCAATTAGTTATTCCAACAGTTCCAAAAGTAGAAAATATGAATGTTACTAATAATATTCCACAGACTAGTAATCAGGCCGTTGTTCAAGCACCTAGTATTACTCCAATGAATGCATCTACTATTGTTAATGGTGGTAATATGACGGATGATATGTTAAATAAGGCTGGTACTGCTCCTATGCCTACAATAGGTGGATATAGTTTAGATAATCAATTAGTTCAATCGGCTTTACCAGACTTTACAACTTCTAGTGCTGAGGAAAAGCGAATTGCAGAACTTAGAGAAGAACAGTTCTTTAATGTTCCTAGTACAATAGATATGGTTGCTAATCAAAGTGTAGTTACTCCTACAGTTCAACTTGATAATAATAAAGCAGAGGAGTATGGAGCTGTAAAGATTGCACCACCAGTTGAGACAAGTGCCCCAGCATCTGGAGGAATGACTAATAGTGCTGGTATTCCAGTTACAGATAAAGGTGTTCCACTAATTAATTTAGTTGGTTAGATTAGTTGCTTGTTGTTCTTTATGTCCTTTGACGTGTTATAATAAAAGTGGAGGGATATTATGAATAGAGAAAAAGCATTAGAATTATTAAAAAAATATAATAAAGAAGAATATCATGTAAGACATGGATTAATGGTTGAGGCCATTATGCGATATATTGCTTCAGAAAATAATTATGATGAAGAATTTTGGGGAATAGTTGGTCTTTTACATGATGTAGACTATGAAATGTATCCAGAAGAGCACTGTTATAAATGTGTAGAACTATTGAAAGAAATAGGTGCGAGTGATGAACTTGTACATGCAGTTTGTAGTCATGGTTATAATATTTGTACTGATGTAGAACCAACTCATTTTATGGAAAAAGTTTTGTATGCTAGTGATGAATTGACTGGTGTAATAGCATCTCTTATTAATATGAGACCTTCTCATAATGCTCAAGGAATGGAAGTTGCTACTTTGAAAAAGAAGTTTAAAGATAAGACCTTTGCTAGAGGATGTTCAAGAGATATTATTAAAAATGGTTGTGAAATGCTAGGATGGGAATTGACAGAATTATTTGAAAAATGTATTAAAGCAATTGAAGTAAATGAGGAAAATATAGAAAAAGAAATTAAAAATATATATGAAAAGGTATAAGTAATTATATCTTTTTTCTATGAAATGCTTTTCTTATTATTAAAAATTATTTATAATTATATTGGTGATAAATATGTTTGAAAGTTTAGGCGATAGATTACAGAATGCCTTACATAAGATAAAAGGGTATGGAAAAATTACCGAAGATAATATTTCTGATATGATGCGAGAGATTAGACTTGCTTTATTAGAGGCGGATGTTAATTACAAAGTAGTTAAGGAATTTACTAATACAGTTAAGGAAAAGGCTTTAGGAGAAGAAGTTGCTAGTAGTATTAATCCAGGGGACTTATTTGTTAAAATTGTTAAGGATGAATTAGTGGAGTTACTTGGTGGAGAGAGTAAACCTTTAAATTTAAGTGGTAATCCGGCTAGTTTAATGTTAGTTGGTTTACAAGGCTCAGGTAAGACTACGACTATTGCTAAACTTGCTAATTTCTTACGTAAGAAACATGCTAAAAAGCCATTACTTGTTGCTTGTGATGTTTATAGACCAGCAGCAATCGATCAGTTAAAACAACTTGGTAAACAATTAAACATTGAAGTATATGAAGAAGGAAAAAATGATCCAGTAGAGATTGCTAAAAATGCAATTAATTATGCTAAAGAAAATAAGTATGATTATGTTTTAATTGATACGGCTGGTAGACTTCATATAGATGATCAGTTGATGGATGAGTTAGTTAATATTAAAGATACTGTTAAACCAGATGAGATATTATTAGTAATTGATGCTATGATGGGACAAGATGCTATCAATGTTATTACTGGGTTTAATGATAAATTACCTTTAACTGGAGTAGTTTTGACTAAATTAGATGGTGATACTAAGGGTGGTGTTGCTTTATCTGTAAGACATTTAACGAATGTACCAATTAAGTTTATTGGTGTTTCTGAGAAGTTAGATGGACTTGATTTCTTTGATCCAGAAAGAGCAGCAGGTAGAATACTTGGTATGGGAGACATTGTTTCTTTAGTGGAAAAAGCAACAGAAGCAATAGATGAAAAAGAGGCTGAGAAGACGGCTAAGAGAATGCAACAAGGTAAATTCGATTTAGAAGACTTTTTATCAACAATGAAGCAAATTAAGAAACTTGGACCATTAGAAAATTTATTAAAATTAATTCCTGGGGCTAAGAAAATGGGAATATCTGATGTAAAGATAGATCCTAAACAAATGGCTCATATAGAAGCAATAGTTTTATCAATGACTCCTAAGGAAAGAAGAAATCCAGATATAATTAAAGCAAGTCGTAAAACAAGAATTGCGGCAGGGTCTGGTACTTCTGTGCAGGAAGTTAATAAGTTGTTACAACAGTTTGATCAGATGAAGAAGATGATGAAGCAAATGACAAATGGAAATATGAAATTACCTTTTTAGTACTAAGAGATTAGTACTTTTTTCATAATTAAAAATAGGTTTTTGTATGATATAATTGATTTAGATATTATTGTATCTTTACATAAAAAATAAATGGAGGTTTATTGTATGGACATAATTAAGATAAAAAATGAATTAATTAAACAGAAAGAATCTAAATTTCAGGGTAATATATATCATTATTCTCAGGTTAATTTTGCTTATAATTCTAATAAAATTGAGGGAAGTAGACTGACTAGTGATCAAACAGAAGCAATATTTGAAACTTCTTCTTTTATACCTAAAAATAATGAAATAATAAAATTGGATGATTTAATTGAGTCAAAAAATCATTTTAAATTATTTGATTATGTACTTGATAATATAGATAGTTTGTTAACTAAAGATATGATTATTGAAATGAATAAAATATTAAAGAGAAATACTAGTGATGAAGAAAATCCAAGATATAATGTTGGAGGATTTAAAGTTGTTCCAAATATAATTGGGGTTGTTAATATTGTTAATACTACCGCTCCCGATGATGTAGAAGAAGAAATAGATGATTTGTTGCAACAGTATAATTCAAAGACTAAAATTACTTTAGAGGATATAATTGATTTTCATTTTAGATTTGAAAGAATACATCCATTTGGTGATGGTAACGGTCGTGTTGGTAGGATTATAATGTTCAAGGAATGTTTAAAAAACAATATTATGCCATTTATAGTACTTGACGAAGATAAGTCTTATTATATGAGAGGATTAAAAGAATATGAAAATGATAAGATGTTTTTGATTGATACTATTAAGCATGAACAGGATTTATATGGGCAGGTTTGTGAAAAATTATTGGATTTTGATATTGATGATAATAAATAAAAATAGATTATTTAGTACTAAGAGATTAGTACTTTTTTTGGGCATAAGTAGTAGCCAAATAACCCTTTAGTCATAATATAGATTAGAGGAGGTATTTAATATGTTTGATCAAAATATGAATATGCCAAATTTCGATTTTGATAGTAATGTTATTGGTAATAATAATGTTGTTGATAATGATATGAATGTTGATATTAATATGATGGGTTATCAAAATATGCCACAACAACAAGCAGGTTGCTGCTCTAGTCCAGTTAATGAGGCAGTTCAAGAAAAATGCATTCATAGAACAATAGTACATGAGGTTCCACAAGAGTGATAATTTATGGTAGAAAAAGTATTTTTTTTACTATTTTTTTTTCATTACTCATAGTTTTTAGTGAGGGGAATGATTATGAGTAAATATGTAATTGATTATAATTTTGAACGAAATAAAAATATAAATGAGATATTTATTAAAGTTTTAATAAAAGAGTTGAGAAAATATGTACAGAGTATGGAAAGTGTTTGTGGAGATAGATAGTGTTAGGGGATGTAAATAAAATTTATACTGTTGGACTTTATATTAGATTATCTCGAGAAGATGATGATAAAGTAATTATGAGTGAGAGTATTAGTAATCAGAAAAGTTTATTACTGCAATATGTTAGAGAAAATAATTTAAGTATTTATGATATTTATATTGATGATGGTTATTCTGGGACTAATTTTGATAGACCAGGATTTAATAGGTTGCTTGAAGATATTGAATTAGGTAGAGTTAACATGGTTATTACAAAGGATATGTCTAGATTAGGCAGAGATTATATTGGGACGGGTAATCTAGTAGAAAAATATTTTCCAGAACATAATGTTAGATATATAGCAGTTACAGATAATATAGATACGTTTTTGGATAATTCTAATAATGATATTGCGCCATTTAAAGCAATAATGAATGATATGTATGCTAAAGATATTTCTAAGAAGATTAGATCGAGTTTAAGAGCAAAACAGAAAGAAGGAAAATTTGTTGGGAGTAGGTCTCCTTTTGGGTATGATAAAGATCCAAATAATAAGAATCACTTAGTAATAAATGAGAAACAGGCAGTAGTCGTAAAGAAGATATTTAAAATGAGTTTGGATGGTTTATCATTTTTTAAAATAGCCCAACAGTTGACTAATGATAGAGTTAAAACTCCAGCACAATACTATGATTTTAACTGGATAGGAAAATATAATTTGAATTATGGAATATGGCATTCTAAGACGATAAGAGATATTTTGACAAATCAAATATATATAGGAGATATGGTTCAGAATAGGCGAAGTAAAGTGAACTATAAAGTAAAAAGAATTGTTAGAAATAAACGTGATGATTATATAGTGGTTAAAAATACTCATGAACCAATTATTGATAAAGACGTTTTTTATGAAGTACAAAATAGAATTCCTAAGAATGTAGGAAGAAAAGAGAAGAAAGAGAAGTATTTGTTAGACGGACTTTTATATTGCGGAGATTGTGGACATCGAATTTCAGTTCAATCTAGAAGAAAAAAAGATAATAGATGTTACACTATTTGTAATTATTATAGGACTTATAGAAAAATGAAACTTTGTACAACTCATTCAAATAATTATGATGAATTAGAAAAAGTTATAATTAATTCAATAACTAGGATGTGTCTAAAATGTATTGATAAGGATACAATAAAAAAAGAGGTATTAGATAATATAAGTGAAGATAAAGTGAGTAATAAAGAAGAATTAGAAGAATTGATTTATAGTATGAGACAAATAAATGATAATTTGGATAGTATTTATATTGATAAATTGAATAAAAAAATAACTACTGAACAATTTGAAAGAATAAAAGTAAAATTAGAAGAGGAACTAAATATAAAACAAAATAGATATAATGAGTTAAATAGTGATAATTGTTGTATTGAGATAAAATCTAAGGATAAGATGATTGATGAATATATAAATCAATTTTTATCTATGAAGAAAATTAGTAGAGAATTGACAATTAATTTAATTGATAAGATAGAGATATTTGAAGATAAAAAGATTAATATAAAGGTTAGTTTTGCTGTTGAAAATAAAACAAATGTTTGATAGAATATATATTGCAAATTACTAAATAAAGGAGGTTAAAGATGAAAGAAAAAAAGAATGAAACAATTACTAGGCTTTTTGAAGGTAATGAAATTAGAAGTTTTTGGAATAGTGAGGAAGAAGATTATTATTTTAGTGTTGTAGATATAATTGCAGCATTAGTAAAAAATAAGATACCTAGAAATTATTGGAGTGATTTAAAACGGAAACTAATTAATGAAGGGAGTGAGTTGCACGGAAAAATCGTGCAACTGAAATTAAAATCTCAAAGAGATGGAAAAAGGTATTTGACTGATACATTAAATACTGAAGGTGTATTTAGACTTATTGAATCTGTTCCTAGTCCTAAGGCAGAACCTTTTAAGTTATGGTTAGCAAAACTTGGGAGAGAAGAGATTGATAATGTTTTTGATCCCGCAAAGGGAATAGATAAAATGATTGATTATTATTTAACTAAAGGATATACACTGGAGTGGATTGAGGTTAGAGTAAAGGCAATTATTGATAGGAAAAAATTAACTAATGCTTGGAAAGATAATGGAATAACAGAAAATATTGATTATGCTATACTTACTAATGAAATATATAAAGAATGGGCTGGTATGACAGCACAACAATATAAATCTTATAAAAATATAAGAAAAGAAAATTTAAGAGATAATATGAATGATATAGAAGTTGCATTAACTGATTTAAGTGAAATCGCTACTAGAGAATTGGTGAAAAAGCACAAACCAGTTGGATTAAAGGCTAATAAGAAAATAGCCAAAATGGGAGGTCATGCTTCTAAAATTGCTAGAGAAGATATTGAAAAGAATTTAGGTAGTAGTGTAATTAGTAGAGATAATGCATTACCATATAAATATGTCGAAGAAGAGATTGTGGAAATTGGAGACTAGGCATTTACTTTTTGAATAAAGTGTGGTAAAAAAGGACAAGGACATGTATGCCCAATACATACTAGAATAATTAATCATCATGTATATAAACATACTTATAGACCAGCTTATTCTTGTTCAGAGGAAAATACAGTAAGTAATGTTCAAGTTGGATCTTGTTGTCAATTTAGATAAGACTAGCAATAGTCTTTTTCTTTGTGGTAAAATTAGTTTGGTGATAGTATGAAATTTACTAGTAGTATTAAAAAAATAAATATTGGAGAAAGAGATATTAAAATTATTATTTTAGATTCTAGAATAGATAAGACCAAGAAGGTTCCTTGTATTATGTGGATACATGGAGGAGGTTATTCTTTAGGTATGCCTGAGATGGTATATGCTTCTAGAGTTAGAGATTTACTTGTTGATAATGAATTGATAGTTGTATCTCCTAAGTATAGACTTGCTACTAGTGAACCATATCCGGCGGCACTTGAGGATTGTTATAGGGTTTTACTTTACTTGAAAAATCATGCTGAGGAGTTTTTTATTGATACCGATAAAATTATGTTAGGAGGAGAAAGTGCGGGAGGAGGACTTTGTCTTGCGACTGGTATTTATGCTCGGGATAAGGGTGAAGTTTCTATTAAATATATGTTTCCTTTATATCCGATGATTGATAGTTCAGATACAGAGAGTTCGAAGGATAATCATGCGCATGTTTGGGATACAAGAAGAAATCATTGGGCTTGGAAAAAGTATTTGGGAGATTTATATGGAAGTGATGACATTTCTTGCTATGCCGCTCCGGCTAAGTTAAAAGATTTTAAAAATTTACCTCCATTTTATACTTTTGTATGTGATGGAGAACCTTTTTATAGTGAAATAGTTGACTTTACGAATAAAGCAAAAGAAGCAGGAATAGATGCTAAATGTGATGTTTATCATGCTAATACACATGCTTTTGATATGTATTGTGTTTTTTCAGAAGAGCGAATTAGAGCAAGAGAAAACTTTGTTAAGAATTATGAGTATGTTAAGAATAAATATTTGAAGTAAATTTGATAGAGAAGTTTGTTCTTTTATGATATACTTAGTATGATATTTATAGACAGGAGGAGAGGTTAATGATTAAGGGTAAGCCATTTGTTAAATGGGCTGGGGGAAAAAGACAAATTATAGATAAATTGAAGCAATATGTTCCAGATGAATTTAATACATATTATGAACCATTTATTGGAGGAGGGGCGTTACTTTTTGAACTTTCTCCGAGGAGTGCAGTAATAAATGATTCTAATAAAGAGTTAATGAATGTATATAGTGTCTTATGTGATGAAGAGAAATTTAAAAAGATGTGTAATGTTTTAAATACGTATGAGGCAAATCATTCAGAAGAGTTTTTTTATGAGATTAGAAATAAGGATCGTAATAAGAAGACATTTAATAGATTATCTGATTATACAAGAGCGGCTAGAACTATATACTTAAATAAGGCTTGTTTTAATGGGTTATATAGAGTTAATAGCAAAGATGAGTTTAATGTTCCGTTTGGTAAGAAGAATAAAGTTAATACATATGATGGTAGTAATTTAATTACGGTTAGTAATTATTTGACGATGAATGATGTTAAGATTCAATGTGTTGATTTTGAAGAGTCTGTTAAAACGGCTAAAAAGGGAGATTTTGTTTATTTTGATCCGCCATATGATTCTGATACTTCGACATTTAATAGTTATACAGAAGAAGGATTTGGAAAAGAGGAACAGCGAAGACTTGCAGAAGTATTTAAGGATTTAGATAAAAGAGGAGTTTATGTAATGCTTTCTAATCATAATACAATATTAGTTAAAGAATTATATAAAGATTATCATGTACATGTAATAGAGGCTAAGAGAAATATTAATTCTAATGGTAAGAAACGTGGTAAAGTAGAAGAAGTTATTATTACTAATTTCTTGAATGAGAGGTAGAATATATGGAAAGTGTAAAGGCTAAAGATTATTTAGGTAAAAATATTTCTATCGTTATTGATAGAAAATTAGGTACTAAGCATCCAAAACATGGTTTTATTTATATGGTTAATTATGGATATGTTCCTAATACTGTATCTGGTGATGGAGAGGAACTTGATGCTTACTTATTGGGAGTATTTGAGCCAGTAGAAGAATTTATTGGAAAGGTAATTGCTGTTATACATAGAACTAATGACGATGATGATAAATTGGTTGTTGTACCAGAAGATAAAGAGTATTCAGATGAGGCAATAAGAGCTTTAACAGAGTTTCAAGAACAGTATTTTGAATCAGTTATTATTAGGTAGGAAGACTAGAAATAGTCTTTTTCTATTTTGTTGTAAAATTCATTGTCAATAAAACTGTCTAATTTTGTCGTATTCCTTGATTATTTTATATTGCTAGTTTATTCTTATAGTAGGGAGTGTGATACGAATGATTTATCCTTCGATTGATAAGTTACTTAATATTGTTGACTCTAAATATGAACTTGTTCACATAGCGGCTAGAAGAAGCAAACAAATTGCTAAAGATGGATATTTACAAATGCCTGAGAAAGATTATAAAAGTAAGAAAAATATAGGTAGAGCTTTGGAAGAAGTTGCTGAGGGATTGATAGAAGTTAAGCATAAAGGAGAGTAGATTCTTCTTTTTTTTTTTGATATACTTTTAGTAGGTGGTGGTTGATTCTTGAAAATAGAAAAGTTTAAAAAAATGACAAATGGTCGTTATCAATTAACTTTAGATAATAAAGAGACTTTACAATTATATGAAGAAGTTATTTTAAAGTATGAGTTATTATTAAAGAAGAAAATTGATAGTAAAGATATCATTGAGATCGAAGACTATAATATTGAGTGGGATGTTTATTATACGGCTTTAAAGGCTTTGAAGAGTAGATTTAGAAGTTCTTATGAATTACGTAAGTTATTACTTGAGAAGGCTTATCCTGTAGAACTTGTTGATAAGGCAATAAAAAAATTAGAAGAGCAAAAGTATTTAGATGATAGAAGTTTTACTAAGGGATATATTAATAATCAGATTGTTACTTCTTCTAAAGGACCAAATAGAATTATTAAAGATTTAAGTACTAAGGGAATTGATAAGAGTATTATTTATGATGAGATTGGTATTTTTGATGAGGATATTCAAAAGGAAAAGATCAATAAAATTATTAGGATCTCTATTAAGAGTAATCGTACTAGAGGGGGTATGGTTCTAAGAAATAAAATTATTAATGACTTAGTCAATAATGGATATTCTTATGAAGTTATACAAAAAGTTATTGGTGAGTATGAGTTTGATAATGATTTATTGGTTGCTAAAAGAGAATATGATAAATTGTATAAGAGATTAAGTAGGAAATATTCAGGAAGGGAACTTGAGTATAAGATTAAAGAGAAACTTTATCAGAAAGGACTAAGTTATGAAGATTAAGAAGTTTATTAAGGAAAATTCGACATTTTTTTTGATTGGCTTTCTATTGTTTTCATTTTCTTTGGCTTTGACGACTTCTCTTTGCATAGATACAGATGTTTTTTGGCATATGAAGGCTGGAGAATATATGAGTAAACATGGTATCTTAACTAAAGATGTGTTTTCTTGGTACATGTATGGGAATAGTTGGATGTCTCATGAATGGTTATTTGAAATTATTATTTATAAGTTGAGTAAATTATTAGGAGAAAGTTTTTATTTTATTTTTCCATTTGTATGTATAAGTATTTTGGAATTGATATTTTTTCTTTATAATAGAAAAAAGTATTTAAAGAATATACCGTTTACGTTGATGTGGCTTGTATTTAATCTTATTTTTGTTTTTTTTATTCAGATTAGACCACATTTAGTTAGTTATATATTTTTAGCACTAACTATTTGGTTTTTATATGATTTATATGAGAATGAAGATTCTAAAAAGATTTATTTTCTACCATTACTTTCTATTTGTTGGGCTAATATACATGGTGGTTCTAGTAATTTAGGGTATGTATTTTGTTTTATATTTTTGATTACGGGTTTGTTTTCGTTTAAATTTTCAAAGATAGAGGCGAAGAGAATTAATAAGAAGCAGATTTTTAAGTATTTACTTGTGATGATTTTATCGATGGGTGCTGTTTGTATAAATGTTCATGGAGTTAAGATGTTTTTATATCCGTATCAGAATATGAGAGATACTTTGATACTTTCTAGTATTTCAGAATGGAGACCTACAGTACTTAGTGATGGTAGTCATTATCCGTACTTTGTACTTGCTGTTGTTTTATTATTTATATTTATTTTTAGTAAGAAGAAAATACAATTTATTGATTTTGTATTATTTGGTATTTCTTTATTTTTAGGACTTAAAAGTATTAGGTTTTGGCCTTTTACATATATAATTATGAATTTTGTAGTGTTTGATTATGTAAAAGAGAGAAAAGTTGATAAAAATACTTGGCTAGGAATTGTGGCATTATCTTTAACTTTAGTATTGTTTTGTATATCTAATTTTCCACAGTTATCGCTTACTAGTGATTTATTAGATGATAAAGTTATAAGCATTTTAAAGAAAGAAAAACCGAAAAGACTTTATAATATGTATGATTATGGTGGAGTATTAATTTATAATGATATAGATGTTTTTGTTGATGGTAGGGCAGATTTATATTCTAGATATAATTATAAAGATTATTTGAATATGACGTCTTTAAAAGGAGATTATCCTAAACTTATTGATAAGTATGACTTTGATTATTTCCTTGTTTCTGATAAGTATCAGATAAGTACTTATTTAAAGTATAGCGATAAGTATGAAGTTATATATATAAATAAAAAAATGGGATTTACTTTGTATAAGACAAAGCAAGTAGGAGAATAAGACACATAAAAAACCATTTCTAAGTTTTAGAAATGGTTTTGTTTTAGTTTGATGAAGATGATTTAGCATTTTTAATTAATTTGTCCATGTAATCATTGTATTGTTTCTTTAAAGAGTCATCGTTCCAAGATATTTTTTTACTTTCTCTAAATTTTACTAGAGTTTGATAATATAGAGAAGTATCATCTGATAATTTTTGAGAAGTTAATTTTTCTTTTATATCTGATTTAACATCTTTTAGTTCGGCTTTATCTTTTTGATCTACTCTTAGGATTATATGATAACCAAATTTTGTTTTTACTGGTTCTTTAGTATATTCACCATCTTTTAAATTTCTTACGGCTTCAGAAAATTCATCTACCCTATCACTTGGTTGGAAATAACCTAAGTCGCCACCTTTTTCTTTATTTGATTCATCTGTTGAATATTTTTTTGCTAGAGTAGCAAAGTCTTTTCCCTTGTCTAATTGTTTAATGATATCTTTGGCTTGTTCTAAGGCTTTCTTTTCAGCAGTTTCTTTTTCTTCAGTAGTAGCATCGTCTGAAGCGTCGACAGATATTAAAATATGACTGGCTTTAATTTCACCATAGATATTGTCGTTGTAGTAGTCTTTAATTTCTTTATCAGTTAAATTTGTACTAATATAATCTTTTACGGCTCTATTTCTTTTGTATTCTAGTCGTAACATTTCTTCTAATTCTTTTTCAGAATCAACTCCAAAATATTGTCTTAAAATACTTAAGTAAGTTTCTTCGTTACTGCCATAATTTTTTCGCATTT
The DNA here is from genome assembly GCA_934168245.1 of uncultured Bacilli bacterium. Classification (GTDB taxonomy): domain Bacteria; phylum Bacillota_I; class Bacilli_A; order RF39; family UBA660; genus CAG-877. The sequence continues at coordinate 173,389 of CAKPMY010000001.1, read as the reverse complement.
GAGATAATTGCTTGTCAACGGCTTTATTTTCATCATCATCTGTTTGATAAGTCTTATCTAATAGCTTGTGATCAATCATATCTATTAGAGTAGCAATATTCTCATCCTTTATTTCTTCATAGTATTCTGTTGCGGTTATTTTTCCACCTTTTACAGATACAGCAACTTCAGCTCCATCTTTTAATTCCGCTTTTTTTCCACAACCAGTAAACATTAGAGTAATGGCTGCTAAAAAAGATAGAGTTAATATTAATTTATTCTTTTTCATATATTTTCCTCCTGTATACTTATTTATAATAACAAAAAAAATGATTTCATGCAATAAATATGATAGATATAATCACACAAATCGATGTTTTGCCATAGAATAAATTGAAAGTAAAAAAAAGGAGGAAAAAGTATGAATAACTGTGTATCTTCTTCAGCCATCATTTTAGTATTATTTATTCTTTTAATTATCATTTTAGGTGCTTATATTTAAGGAGGTGTATCTAAATGTCTTGTCCTGAAAATAATACTGTAACTAATTGCAGAAAAGGCAATGGTTATGTAATAATAATTATACTTTATATATTACTTGCTATTATACTTGGCGGAATCATTGCTTATTAATTTTTAGAGGTAAGAATTATTTATTCTTATCTTTTTTTTATTTTGGGAAATACTAATAAGGGTGAGTTATATGTATTACTTAGATATGTTTTTTATATGTTCAATGCTTGGATATGTAATGGAGACTTTTTTAAAGTTCTTTTTCTTTAAGTCGATGAATAATGGTATTTTATTTGGACCATGGATTCCTATATATGGGTTTGGGGCTATAATAATAGTTTTTATTACGGACTATGTGTTTAAAAAAAGTGGACTTAGTAGGCTTAAAAGAGAAGTTAAAATAATTATTACAGTATTATTGTCGGTTTTAATTTTAACATTTATGGAGTGGAGCGCAGGTAATTTGATAGAGTTATTATGGGGAAAAGTATTTTGGGATTACAGTGATTTAAAGTATAATTTTGGACATTATATTGCTTTAGAGATTAGTTTGGTATGGGGAGTGTTTATACTTATTTTTATGTATGGATTAAGACCTTTGATAGATAAATTTATAAAGAAAATACCAAGATTTATTAGTTACTTGGTACTTGTTTTATTTATTATTGATTGTATTATTACTTGTTTTCTAGTTTAGAGAATATTTCTTCTACAGTTAGAAGTTTAGACTCATCATAAGTAAAATCAGAGTTATCATTAGGATATCTTGGTATTAGATGAATATGGAAATGTTTTATTTCTTGGCCAAGATCATTATTTTCTGCAATAGTTAATCCTTCACAGGTAAGTCTTTCTCTTAGTAAGGGATATAGAGTTTCTCTAGTTACTTTTAGACTGTGAGTTACTATTTTTTCATCAACATCTAGGATGTTTGTGTAATGTTCTTTTGGAATTATAAGTAAGTGTCCATTAGTATTAGGATTTATATTCATGATAACCTTAATTAAATCATCTTCATATACTGTTCTTGATGGTATTTCTCCTTTAATAATTTTACAAAATAAGCAATCTGTCATACTGTTCCTCCTTAATTAAAATATTTGTATGTGATATTATTTTGTTTTAATAATTCACTGTTTTCATTTTTTATTATATCACTAATTATAGAACTTAAAAGAGTAGAATTTTCAATTATTTCGTTGGTTAAGTTATTAATTTTTAAAGATTTGGTTATATCTTTAGAGTTTATTACGGTTATGTTATAACTTTTAGGAATTAAATTTTCCTCTTTTAAGTCTTTTTCTAATTTTATGATTTTATTTCCAATATCACTAGTAGTATATTTTGTGGTAATAGTTGTTTTTAGAGTATAGATACTTAGGGATTTTAAATCATTCTTTAATATTAGATTGTCCTGAACTTGTTTAGGATATTCATCTAATGAATTGGACATTGTAATAGTAAAATCTTGGTTATATTTAGTTTTTAATTCTTTTTCTACTTTTTTAGTTATAGTAGTTAGGAGAGTTTTACCTTCTTTGTAGTCATCTTTATAAGTATCGGTTATTTTTTTATTTTCGTAGAATATATTAAAGTAGAGATTTTTATTCTTCTTGGCTTTTACTTTTAGGTTATATTTAGTTTTGTTATAGATAGTTGTGCCAATGTCAAAGTCATCGAATTCATCTTTGTATTCAGTTTGTAAATATTCTAGAAGTTTTTTTTCTACTTTAGGAGCAAAGTAGGGAGCAGATTTTTCGTTTAGGATTATTACTCCAAAACTGACAAAGATAATAAAGGCAAATATTGTCATACCAATAGTTAGTTTTTTTTGTTCTTTCATGTTTATCACCTTATTATATTTTATATTAATATTTGGAAAATGGCAAATTTATGAGAGTAAAAATTTGATAATTTCTATGATTTATGATAACGTTAATTTAGGAGGGATATAATGGAAATTTTATATGGTAAAAAGAATGAAGTTAGTTTTGCCGTTAGTCCTGTTGTTAAATATAGAGAATCATATATTGGTCCATATATACTTCAGGGGAATGAAAGTGAGTTTGGCAGAGATGCTTCAATAGAAGAAGAAATTAAAAATAATAAAGATGTTTTAGGATATGTTATACGTACTAAGTGTATGCAGTTAGATGAGACTGGTAATTTTACACCTGTTTATATTGATAATTATGTTATGATAGGTGAAGAGAAGAGAGATTTATTAAATAATTCAAAAACATTTGTACTTGAAACAGGAGATTTGTTTCATGTAGGTGATCCTAATTCTTATGGAAATAATTATGGTACTAGAGTAGTTTGTTGCAGCAATAGAAATGCTTTACTTGTTAGTTATTTAAAGTTTAGACATAGTGTTTTTGATTGTCTTTGTGATGGAAAAAATACTGAGTGTAGTAAACAATTTGTTAAGAAAAATTAAATTATAATATCTTTAATATTTTTTAAGAGAGGAAGACTAAAACGTTACTTGGTTTGTAGTCTTTTTTCTTTTTTTCTATTGTTTTGCAAAATAATTTATGTTATCATTATAATTATAAGAGAATATAGGTGGTGTTGGAATATGATGCAAGTTCAAAAAGGACAGGTAAAATATAAAGATCGTACTGATATTATTTGTACATATGGTGTTACAGATGATGGAAAGCAATATTATTTCTTAGATGGAGAAAAATTAGGACAAGGTAGAGTAGTTGCTTCTACAGCTTTAGTTGAGGCAATCGATCCTATGGTTACAGCTTCTAATATTGGGGTTTTAGATAGTGAAGGTAAAGTAATTATTCCATTTAAGTATAAGGCTGTTAAACCTGTTGCGGATAAGGCTATGATAGTTGAAATGGTAACACCAGTAACTCCTAGTGTTATAGAGGCTACTAATCTAAGAAAAGATCCATTAGCGGCTACAAGACTTGTAACTACACCAGCAACTATAAAAGAAAAGATAAATAGTAAAATGGGACCTGGTGGTAGATTTCTTTTCAATGATCAGTTTTCTGAGGCTACAGTTTATGATTTAGATGGTAATAATTTATTAAATGATAAACTATATAGTTTTATTGGGTATAATAATGGAACTTTATATTTAGCATTGAATACTCCAGATACTGAAGTTGTTACATATTCTTTAGATGGTAAAAATATTGAAGAGAAGACAGAAACTATAGAGAGTGAAAGTCTTGATGTTAAAGATTTAGATGTTTCAACTGAGGTTATAGATGAGGCATTAAATAGTACTGAAGAGGAAGAGAAGGTTCTTCATCCAGTAGAATTTAAGGATATTAAGCCTAATGCTTTAGAATCTGATTTTCCTGATGTTCCACTTGAAAAAGTAGAAGAGAAGGAAGAAATTATTGAAGAAAAAGAAGAAGTTAGACCTGTTCAACATATAAAAGAAGTAGAAGTTCCTAGAGTTTCTAATGAGACTATTGTTAAAACTCCTTCTGTTAAGAATAGTTCAGTTTCGTTATTTAAGGGCATTTCTGTAGAAGATAATGCTACTAGAGGTGAAGAAGTTAAGAAGACATTATTATTTACTAGAAGTAATTTAGATGATAATGGAGCAGGCGATGATAGTATAATTGAAGATACAGCGACTGTTATGTCTGGACTAATTGATCAAAATAAGAGACAAAAGAAAATTATTGCAGAAAGAGAAAAACAAATAGATGGTTTGTTAGACTTTAAGAGAAAAGCATTTGATGAGAATAAAACATTAGTAGAAAACAATGAATCTTTGAAGAAAAAGATTAGAACATTTGAGAAAGAAACAGTATCAAATAATGAAAAAATAGCAGAGTTAGAAAGAGAAATTCAAAGATTAAAATCACAAGTAGCAGGTAAAGATGATTTAGCAAAATTAGTTGCTGATGCGAAGAGTTTACTTGGAGATAATTCTAATATAGATAGTGATAATATTTAAGAGCGCTGCTCTTTTTTTCTTTTTCTAATATTTTTCAACAAATTTCTGATAATTTTGGTATAATATGTAGGTAGATGGAGATGAGGCAGATGTTAGAAATTAAAAATTTATGTGTAAATATAAAAAATAGTGATGTTCAAATACTTAAGGGAGTATTTTTGAATATAAAGCCAGGGGAAGTACATGCGATAATGGGACCTAATGGAACTGGTAAAAGTACACTTTCTAAGGCTATTATGGGAAATTATATGTATGATGTTGTCGATGGCGAGATTAACTTTAATGGAGAAGATATAGTTAAATTACCGGTATGTGATAGAGCACGTAAAGGAATATTTCTTTGTATGCAAGATCCAACAGTGATTGATGGAGTTTCTAATAGTGAGTTTTTACGTACAGCGATGGGAGAAGTATCTGGAGAAAAAGTAAATCTATATAGTTTTATTAAAAGTATGGAAACTGCTATGAAGGATGTAGAACTTGATAGTAGTATGTTACATAGATCACTTAATAAAGGTTTCTCTGGAGGAGAAAAGAAGAAGAATGAAATATTACAAATGATGATGTTAAAGCCTAAACTAATTATTTTAGATGAGTTAGATTCAGGACTTGATGTTGATAGTTTAAGAGTAGTTTGTGAAAATATAAATAAATATTTAGAAGAAAATCCAGAAATATCTGTTTTAATAATTACACATTATACAAGAGTTTTAAAATATATTAAACCTGATTATGTACACGTTATGAGAGAAGGTAAGATTGTTAAGACTGGGACAATGGATTTGGCTTATGAAATAGAAAAAAATGGATATAATGGTATTAATGTTATGATTGGAACTGATTCAAATGAGTAAAATATTATATATTGTAGATAATGGCAAAAAGAATAGTTATAAATATAATATAAAAGAAGATACTATTATTTATCATTTTTCTATTGATAGTAGTAGTGATGTTGAGATTGAGTTAAGTGTTCCAGATGTTCAGTTATATTACTATTATAATAATATCAATTACAAAGATAATTATTTTAATATTAGAGTTTTACATAGTGCTAGTAATACACATAGTGAAGTATTTAATCATGGAGTTAATATTTTAGGTAATAAACTTACTTATAAAGTAGATGGAGTTGTTCCTAAAAGTAATAGTAAATGTATTTGTAATCAAGAAAATCAGATTATTAATATGAAGAATGGTAAGAGTACAATTTGTCCTAACTTACTTATTGATAATTATGATGTTATTAGTAATCATGCTGCTTATATTGGAAAGTTTAAGGATGAGTATTTATTTTATATGATGAGTAGGGGTATTTCTTTAGATGTTAGTTATAGGTTGTTGTTGAATGGATTTTTAATTAATAGTGATAGTATAGATATAAGTAAAATAGATGAATTTGTTAAGGAAATTGAAAAGATTTAGGAGGTGAATATATGAATAGAGAAGATTTTCCAATGTTAAAGGAAGATATTGTTTATTTTGATAATGGGGCTACAACATTAAAACCTTATTGTGTAGTTGAGGCCATGGATAAATATTATACTGAGCATACTTCTAATATTCATAGAGGAGATTATGATGCAGCGATGATTACTAATAAGTTATATGATGGTACTAGAGATGTTGTTGCGAAGTTTATTAATGCTCTTTCTAGAGAAGTTGTTTTTACAACTGGTACTACGATGTCTATTAATATGGTAGTATTTGGTTATATGAGGAAACATTTAAAGAAAGGGGACGAGGTCTTACTTACAAGATCTGAGCATGCTTCTAATGTGTTACCTTGGATGAAGCTTAGTGAAGAGATTGGGATAGTTGTTAAGTATATGGACTTAGATGAGGACTATGCCCTTACGGTTTCTAGTGTAGAGAAGAGTATTACTGATAAGACTAAAGTTATTTCTATTGCACATGTTACTAATGTAATAGGTGATGTTAGAGATGTTTATGCAATAGGTGAGATTTGTAAGAAAAAAGGAATTTATTTCTGTGTAGATGGAGCACAAAGTGTACCACATCTTAAAGTTGATTTTAGAAAGGCTAATATGGATTTCTTAAGTTTTTCTGGTCATAAGATGTGTGGTCCAACTGGAGTTGGAATTTTAGTTGGTAAATATGAACTATTAGAAGAAATGGAACCATTATGTTATGGTGGAGGAATGAATGAATCATTTGAGGCTGATAATAGTTATGAATTAAAACATGCTCCTACTAAGTTAGAGGCTGGTACTCCTGCTATTGCTGAGGTTATTGGATTAAGAAGAGCAGTTGAATACTTAATGGAAATTGGTATGGACAATATTGAGAAACATGAATATGAATTAAAGAAATATTTACTTGATGAAATAAAAGATATTCCGAATGTAATTACTTATAATAAAAATTCTAAATCAGGAATACTTGCATTTAATATAGAAGGAGTATTTGCACAAGAAAGTTCTATATACTTAAATCATTATCATATTTATGTTAGAGCAGGAAATCACTGTACTAAGATGTTGAAAGATGAGATTAATATTAAAAATACGGTTAGAGTAAGTATGTATTTTTATAATACAAAAGAGGATGTAAAAAAATTAGTTGAGGCTTTAAAAGGAAGTAAAGATATATTTAAAATAGTTATTTAGGAGGATCTTATGGATAGTGAATTAAGAAGAGAGATAATATTAGATAATTATCAAGATCCGATGAATAGAGGTTTAGTAGATGATGATAGTTATATAAAAGTTAATACTAATAGTGAGAGTTGTATAGATAATTTAGATGTAATGGTTAAAGTTGTTGATGGAAGAATTGAAGATATTCGTTTCGATGGAGAGGCTTGTGCTATTAGTACTTCAGCAACTTCTATTATGATTAGAAGTTTAATTGGAAAAAGTGTTGAAGAAGTGAAGAAGATATTAGAAAATTATCAAAATATGATTAGTGAAAAAGAATATGATAAGGAGTTGCTAGGGGAGTTAAATGTTTACGATGAAATTTGTAAACAACCTAATAGAAAAAATTGTGCTCTTATACCATATAAGGCCATGATAAGTATTTTGGAGGAATTAAATAATGGAAAAAAATAATTTTGATACAAATTTAATGCGAATTGGAGAATTAAGATATTATTCAAAAGAAAATAATGGAGTTGAGGTTAGTGCACCATTGTCATATGGAATGTTTATGTTTTTAGGTGGAAAATGGGTTAATATTTTTGATGTTTCAGATGATTATCCTGTTTTTGCAAGACTAAGATGTTATGGTAATGTTACTAGTGATGGGTTTGAGTATGGCTCAAAATTACAACTTGTGTCAGATGAGGAGAAAGAAGAATCTGGTCCATGTTGGATTTTAGGAGATACGGCGTTTTCGAAAGTTTTGGGAAAAGAAGAAGTTAATCTTGGAGATGTTGAAGATTATATTTTAAATTCAGAAGAGTACTTTAAAGATCGTATGGAGATAGCACGTCAGAGAATGCAATTATGGGAATCACCTACAAAGATGATGGGTATAATTAGAAAAGATAAAAAGAGTAAGATAAAAATGGATGAGTTTTTTGCTGAAAGAGGTAAAGCAGTACAAAAAGTAAAAAAAGGTTGATGATATTATGGAGATTAAGGGAATTGATAGAGAAAAAGTTAAGACAATTTCCGATATAAAGAAGGAAGACTCTTGGATTAGAGATTTTAGATTAGATAGTTATGAAAAGTTTGAAAAGATAGGAATGCCAGAGTTTGGTCCTAAAGTTGATTTGGACTTTTCTTCAATAATATATTATAAGGCTAATGAAAAAGATGAGGCTATTAAGAATAATTGGAATAATGTATTAAAACCAGTTGTTGATGAACTTGATTCGCTAGGTGTTTTGGAGAGTGAAAAACATTTAGGAGGAATGGGAGTTCAATATGAGAGTGAAGTAATTTATCATAGTATGTTAGAGGAACTTCAAAAGAAAAATGTTATCTTTACATCTATTGAAATGGCTATGAGGGAGTATCCAGAGTTAGTTAAAAAGTATTTTGGAAAGATAGTTAATAATGGAGAAAATAAGTTTGCGGCTTTAAATGGAGCAGTTTTTTCGGGAGGAAGTTTTATCTATGTACCAAAGAATACGAAATTAGATAGACCTTTACAAAGTTATTTTAGAATTAATAGTAAGAATATGGGGCAGTTTGAGAGAACTTTAATAATAGTTGATGATAATAGTGATCTACATTATATAGAGGGATGTACGGCACCTACTTATAGTGAATCATCTTTACATGCAGCAGTTGTTGAGATTTATGTTGGTAAAAATAGTAAGTGTCGTTATTCTACTATTCAGAACTGGGCTCCTAATGTTTATAATTTGGTTACTAAAAGGGCGCTAGTAGATACTAATGGAACTATGGAGTGGATCGATGGTAATATAGGTAGTAAAGTTACGATGAAATATCCTTGTTGTGTACTTAAAGGGGATAATTCTAGTGGTACTTGTATTACTATTAGTGTAGCATCAAAGGGACAGGAACAAGACTCAGGTGCTAGAATGATTCATTTAGGTAAGAATACGAAGAGTAATATTATTTCTAAGAGTATTGCGAGAGGCGGCGGTAATGCTACTTATAGAGGTAAGGTTTTGATTAATTCAGGATCCGAGAATAGTATTGGTAATGTTAAATGTGATACTCTTATTTTAGATGAGATGTCTAAGAGTGATACTGTTCCTGTTAATTCTTGTTTTAATATTAGTAGTAGTATTGAACATGAGGCGACGGTTTCTAAGATTAGTGATGATAATTTATTTTATTTAATGAGTCGTGGTATTTCAGAAGAGAGAGCAATGGAATTAATAGTATTAGGATTTTTAGAGAAGTTTAGAGAAGAATTACCAATGGAGTATGCGGTAGAGTTAAACCAACTTATTAAAAGAAATTTATAAAACTAGTAAAGTTGTTAATTGGAGATAGATTGGAGTTAGAAAAAGAAATTTTCAGGAAGGAGATTTCTTTTTTTGTGGCTTTGTTGGTTAATGTTTGTTTGTTTTGGTGGTTTGCTTCTTTTGAAAAAGTTTAATAATATGGTGGCGAAGGGAGGTGAGGTATGCTTAATCAAATAATTTTGGTAGGTAGACTTACTAGAGATATACAGGTTCGTAAATCAGATAAAGGTACTAAAGTGGCGACTATATCTTTAGCGATACCTAGAAGTTTTAAAAACATGGAGGGAACTTATGATACAGATTTTATCGATTGTGTAGCATTTGATGTTACGGCTGAAAATACAGCGAGTTATTGTTCGAAAGGAGATATTGTTGGAGTTAAGGGAAGAGTTCAATCTAGAGTTGTGGAAAAAGATGAGAAGAAAGAATATTTAATGGATATAGTAGCCGAGAAAGTTACATTTTTATCTAGTAAGAGAAAGGAGGAAGATAAAGCAGAGTAATCTGCTTTTGTCTTTTTAACTTTTTTGAGATACTATCACTAGATGAAAATGTTGAAAACTTGATTTGTACTTTTCTCTTTGTTATACTCTCTGTAGGGTGATATTTATGAAAATTAATGATGATTTAAAAAGGTATATTGAAAAGTCAGTGTTACCTTTATATGATACTAATATAGCTGGTCATGATAGAGAACATATAGAGTTTGTTATTGAAAGAAGTTTTGAATTGGCAAGAGAATTTGATTTAGATGTAGATGTAAATATGATTTATGTAATTGCTGCTTTTCACGATATTGGTTATAAGGAAAATCCTGATAATCATGAAGAAGTATCTAGTAGAATTTTTAGAGAGGATGATATTATGACTAAATATTTTACGGCTGAGGAAATCGATATAATGGCTGATGCAATAGTTGATCATAGAGCATCTCTTGAATATGAAGCCAGAAGTGTTTATGGAAAGTTAGTTTCATCGGCAGATCGTGAAATATCTGTTCACAATATGTTAAAAAGATCTATTTTGTTTCAAGCTGATAAACATAAAAGTGAGCATCCTTCTTTGGCACAAGTAATCGATTATTCATATAAAAAATTATCAAGTAAATATGGAAAAGGTGGATATGCAAAAATGTATTTTCCTGATGAAAAATATAAAAATTATTTAAATACAATGCAAGACATATTGTCTGATAAAGAAAAATTTGTAAAGTATGAACTTGATGTAATTGATAGAATGAGTAATAAAGATAAAACTACTTTGTAAGTGCTTGTAAAATCATGATTTAATACTGGGAAACTAGTATTTTTTTTCTTGTTGTGATATATTTATACTAGGTGATAGTATGATAGATGTTAGAGAATATAGAATGACAGATTATTTTGATGTTAATAGAATAATTAAAGAGGCTTTTAATGTTGAGAAGGCTAATGTTAATCCGGATGAGAATTATACAGAGTTAGTTAGTGTAATTGATGATAAAGTAGTTGGCTATTTAGTATTAACTAGAGTTTTAGATTTAATAAAGGGAAAACCTTATTACTTAGTTGATTATGTATGTGTTGATGGTAGTTATCGTAATTTGGGTATTGGACATAGATTGATGGATAAAGTATTTGAGATAGCAACTGCTAATGAGGCATTATATATTGAGCTTACTTCTAGGAAGGAAAGAGTTGCTGCTCATCATTTGTATGAGAAATGTGGCTATGAAAAACGTGATTCAGTTATATTTAGGAGGACTTTATAATGATAGTAGATATTATTAATAAGAAAAGATTAGGATTAGAGTTAAGTTATGAAGAATTAGATTTTTTCTTTAATGGATATTTAAAGGGAAAAGTAAAGGATTACCAAATGTCTAGTTTACTTATGGCTATTTGTATTAATGGGATGACAGATGATGAGATTTTTACTTTGACAAAGATATTTATTGATTCTGGAGATGTACTCGATTTTTCAGAGATTCCAGGTATAAAAGTTGATAAACATTCTACTGGTGGGGTAGGAGATAAAACTACGTTGATTATTGCTCCTATAGTGGCTTCTTTAGGTATTCCGGTTGTTAAGATGAGTGGTAGAGGATTAGGATATACTGGTGGAACTATTGATAAATTGGAAAGTATTAAAGGATTTAATATTGCTTTGAGTGATAATCAAGTATTTAATCAAGTTAAAAAAATTGGAGTAGTTGTGACTGGACAAACGGCTGATTTAGCACCAATGGATAAAGCAATTTATGCTTTACGTGATGTTACGGGTACAGTTTCTTCTATACCTTTGATTGCATCTAGTATCATGAGTAAAAAAATAGCAGCAGGTGCTGATAAGATACTTATTGATATTAAAGTAGGTAATGGAGCATTATTACAGAAAAAGAGTGATGCTAATAAACTTAGTGAGTTAATGAAAAAGATTGGTAAGTTTTATAATCGAGAAGTTAGAACTATTATTAGTGATATGAATGTACCTTTAGGACATGCGATTGGTAATAGTATTGAAGTAATGGAGGCTATTAAGGTATTAAAAGGAGAAGAGACTAATAATAATTTAGTTGACTTGTGTATAGAACTTGCTACGGAAATGGTTAGTATGGGTAAGAATATTGATAGAGCAGTTGCTTATGATGAGGTAGTTGATAGTATTAAATCAGGTAAGGCCTATAATAAATTCTTGGAGTTAGTTAAGGCACAAGGTGGTAAGATTGATTCATTAAGACTTAGCGATGATGTTATTGAGATTAGAGCGACTGAAGTTGGTATCGTTAGAAAAATTGATGCTTTAGTACTTGGAAAATTATCCGTAAAACTTGGAGCAGGACGTGTTAATAAAGGGGATAAAATAGATTATAATGTAGGAATTTATCTAAATAAATTAGTAGGAGATACAGTAAAAAAAGGAGACCTTTTAGCAACCATTTATGTTAATCAAAATGTTAAGTTAGACGAATTTGATAAGATTTTTACTATTAAATAAAAAAAGAGTTTGAAAAAAGTTAATTTATGGTATAATATTTTTATAAAGGTAGGGTTGTTTATGGAAAAGATATATATGGAAAATAATCAAAACAAACAAAAGAAAAATTTATGGCAATCAAAATCAGTAATTGGTACGTTTGCTTTAGCAGTTATCGCGGTTGTTGCGATAGTTATTGCAGGACTTGGTCAAACTTCTTATGCTATTCCACAAATAGATGATAAGTTTCCTGATAAGTTTACTACGGCAGAACCAGGTGAGACTATATATGGTACTGCTGGTACTGCTATTAGATTCCCAGTGTTACCATATCAATCAACTGATGGGTTGATAGTATTCTGTATGGAACATCATGTTGATTTTATGGCAGATACTGAATTTAGTAAGGGAGATGCTATTCAAGATTATGGATTACTTTACTTAATGGCTAATATTTATCCACATGTAAAGTTTAAGACTGCAAATGGAGTTGAACTTGCTGAACCAGTTCAAGTATGGTTATCACAAGTAGCGATTTGGTTATACTTAGCAGAAATGTATCCAGAAAATCCTAATTATTCACTTGCTATAGGAGATACAATTTCAGCAGCAGATGCTTTAGCAACTATTAAATCTATAAAAGGTTTATATACAGATAGTCATTCAGATTATTATAAGGCTAATGGAACTGAAGAGATGGATATTACTGCTAATGATTCTAGTTTCTATGATGTTTATTTAGAGCCATTATTAACAAGTGCTAAAGCAAATAGAAGTGTTCCTAATAAAGAATTAAAAATTAGTATGGGTAGTGCAGTTGATAAAACTAGTGATGATGCATATTATCAATCATCTGAAATTACTGTAGTTGCTAGTCCTTCAGATAACTTTAATGGATTTGATCTTGAGTTAACAGAAGCACCAGAGGGTACAAAAGTAGTTGATGTTAATGGTAATGAAATAACTACGTTAACTGATTTACAAGTTACAGATAAATTTTATATTAGAGTACCTGTTGATAAGGTTACTGATGAAAATAAAGTGGTTAAATTTAGAGTAATTGGTTCATTTACAACATATGAAGGAAATTATTATGTGGCAGCAGGCGCACAAACAATTTCTAGTGTTGATACAGTTACAAATAACAAAGATGTAGGTAGCGAATTTACTATAGATTATGAAGCACCTGTTGATGATACTGGTCTTTCAGCAGCACAAACAGTTTACTTCATTGGTTTGATAGTTCTATTATCTGGTGTTGGTATTATTTATGCAAATGTTAAACCTGCAACACAAAAATAAGAAACATATTAGAAAGAGTCATTTGCTACTATTTGGCTCTTTCCTTGTGTTTTTAGGAATAGTAGTTATTTCCTGGAATCATTTAATGGTAATTAGAAATGTTGTTTTTTCAGATATGCAAATTGCTATTTCAGATAGTATTCCAGATGAAGTAAATGAAATTGTAGTTGATGCTCCTGAGGCAGAAGAGATTAATACACCGACAGTTGTGCCGGAAGAGCCAGCGGCTCCTTCGATAAATTATGATAAGTATTTAGGAGTTTTAGAAATACCAAGGATAGGATTAAAAAGAGGGTTTTATGGGCTTGATTCTAGATTTAATAATATTCAGTATAATGTTACAGTAGTTAAAGGTTCTACTATGCCAGATGTTGTTAATGGGAATTTAATATTAATGGCACATTCTGGTAATACATATGTAGGATATTTTGCATATTTGTATCAATTACAGATAGGTAATGATGCCTATGTTACTTATAATGGAGTTCGTTATCATTATAAATTAGTAAATATTTATAATGTTCCAAAAGTTGGAAAAGTAAGGGTAGTTAGAAGTTTTAATAAGACCACTTTAACATTAATTACTTGTACAAAGGATGACCTTTCTAGTCAGACAGTTTATATCTTAGAATTAGTATAGTGGAGGTGGTAGTAGTGTTTTCAACACTTTTACAAAAGTTTGATTTAGTTTTTAAAAATACTTTTTCATCTTTTTTAGGTTTAGAAATATTCGCTATATCAGTTCTACTATTTTTATTTTTAGTTTTAAATATCTCGAGAAAAAATATAATTGTTAAGATTGGATTTTTTGTAGTTATTATGGGCTTTTTAGGTGGAGTTGTATTTATGAATAGAGAATATACAATATTTACCATAGATTATTTAATTAAAGCAGTTATGACTTATATTTATTTTCCATCGACATTTGTTTATTTTTTAATTGTTGTGTTGTCGGCAATATTTATATTTATTTCTAGTTTCAGTAAGAGTATGCCGGCTTTAAAGAAATGGTTAGATTCAATATTTTTTATTATAATATACTTTTTATTTTTTAATTTTGTTATAGTAGCGATAAACAATAAATTGGATTTGACTGATAAAGTTAGTTTATATACTAATGATTTAGTTTTATCGATAGTACAACTTTCTAATTTATTTTTTGTACTATGGTTAGTAGTTATTTTCTTTTATAAGTTATATTGCTTTTTTAAGAAAAATTATGATTAAAAAAAGATTGGATATGAGTCCAATCTTTTACTTTGTTAAGATATTCTTCAGTCGTTTTGCTAATCAACTACAATGGTCTTTTATTTTGCTAAGAAACGGGCATAGTATTCTTCTAAGCATAAGTCATTATCGTAAATGTATTTGGCTATTTCTTTACCAACATAGCGATAGTGCCATGATTCATATTGATAGCCAGTTTCTGTTACTTTGTTGGCTGGAAAACGAAGAATGAAGCCATATTTATAGGCATTTTCTTGCATCCAAGTAAATTCTTTAGTTTTTTCAAAGTTTGTAAAATACTCTTTAGCATTATCAACATCTACTGCTAAACCTGTTTGATGTTCAGAGTAACCTGGTCTTGCAGAGTAGGTATCAGCGGCTTCGTAGCCGTCTTTTTTAGCATAATTGTTATATAAAATGTTTTGGTAGGCATAATCTCTATAACTTGACATGGCTCTTATTGTATAATTTTCTGCTTTAGCGGCTTTAGCCATTTCTTCAAAGGCTTCTTTAGCATAACTAACTAATTTTAAAGATTTTGAAGAGTATTCAGAACTTACTGTTTCGAGATTTTCAGGAATGTAATTTTCAGTTACGTAGTTGTATTTATTTACGAGGATTTTATAAGTGTTTTGATATTTACTTTCCTTAGTATTAGTGTAGTAATCATTATTTAGACCGATATTTACATTGGTTATTATAGTTTCAATAGGAAGATCTTTATTTTTATTACGATATTCTTGATACATTTCGGTATTTTCATCGATATAGTAAGATATATCTCTTTTGGCTTTTTCCATTTCAGTTAGTTCTTTTTCAGGTCTTTTATCTTTTGAATTATCTTTTTCTTCAATATTATTATCCTTGTCTTTAGGAGTCTTTTTATTTTCCATGGCTTTAAGTCCGTAAACAATACTTATAATTATTAAGAGTAGGCAGACTATAAAGATTGTAAAGTTTTTAGTTTTAATTTTTTTCTTTTTCTTCATATATATCACCTTATTATATAATAGCATTATTTAGAGTATTTATGTATAATTTTATGTTACTTTACATAATAATTGATAGGAGGTAGACATGAAGTTTATATGTAAAGTTTTGTGTAAAATTTTAGTTGTTACAATAGTTTTGTGTCCATTATTTGTAAAGGCAGAAGAGGTTGATCCAACAGTTAATGCTAAAGCATCTTTATTGATTGAGGCTAATACAGGAAAGATTATTTATGAGAAAAATAAGAATGAAAAGTTGGCTGTTGCTTCTATGACTAAGATGGTTGCTCAAATAATTATATTAGAGCAAGTAGAAAAGGGAAAAATAAAGTGGAGTGATGTAGTTACAGTTAGTAAGAATGCGGCTGATATGGGTGGATCACAGATATATATAAGTGAAGGAGAGAAAATTACTATTGAAGATCTAATGAAAGGTATATCAATGGCTTCAGGTAATGATGCAACTGTTGCGATGGCAGAGGTGATTGCGGGTAGTGAAGAAAAGTTTGTTAAAATGATGAATAAAAAAGTAAAAGAGTTTGGACTAAAAAATACAGTTTTTAAGAATTGTACTGGGCTTGATGAAGATGGACATTATTCTAGTGCTTATGATATGGCGATGATTGCTAGAGAGTTAGTTATTAATCATCCAGAGATATTGAGATTTTCTTCAATGTATGAAGACTATTTAAGAGAAGATACAGATAATAAATTTTGGCTTGTTAATACGAATAAATTAGTACGTTTTTATGAAGGAGCCGATGGCTTAAAGACAGGCCACACAGATAATGCTGGGTATTGTTTAGCGGCTACAGCAAAGAAGAATAATATGAGACTGATTGCTATTGTGTTAGGAGAAGATAATAGTAAGACTAGAAATAGTGAGGCTATGGCTTTATTAGATTATGGATTTTTACATACAAAGTTTAATTTATTAAAAGAAAAAGGAACAGTTATAGAAAGAATTAAATTGGATAAGTCAAATAGAGAGAAAGTCGATATTATTTTAAAAGAAGATTTAGGTGTAGTAGAATTGGTTGATGATAGTAGGCATAAATATCAATATAATGTAAAAATAGATGATATTAAACTACCTTTATCTAGTGGAGATGTAGTAGGAAAGATAGAAGTTCTTTCTAAGAATAAGGTTATATCAATAGGAGATTTGATAATAAATAAAGATGCAAAGAAACTTAGTATCTGGGAACTTTTTTATAACTCATTTAGGAGTATTTGTTCAGGAGAAATATAAGTTTCTTCTTTTTATTTTGTGTGATATAATTAAGTAGATTATTGTGGAGGAGTTTATATGGCTAGTAATAAAAAGAAAAATCAATATAGAAATAATACAAATAATAGTAATAATTATAGATATAATAACAATAATAAAAATAATAATAATACAAATAACAGTTATAATAGATATCAAAAGAATGTTGATAGGTATGATGATATAGATTTGTCAGTTACGAAGCAACAGCAATTAGTATTTGATGATATAGACTTAGATGCTACACTTAATTTAGATACAAGTTTTATAGAGGCAAAGGGTAAGAATAGAAAGAAAGTAGTAGAAAAGACTTTAGAAAATAATAGAAGAGAGTTTGAAAATTTACAAAGAGAAGAGAGAAAAGAAAAGTCTAATAGTTCTTTACATTTAATAATAGTTTTATTAGTTTGTTTGTGTGTAGGTTTGATTGGATTTGATATATATTATTTTACTAATATTAATGATAATAAACCAAGAAAAGAAATTATATATAAAGAACAAAAAGTGGTAGAAGAAGTAGTTGATGAAAATATACTATTTTTAGGAGATTCACTTACTCATAGATATGATTTGAGTAAGTATTATGAGAAGTTTAATGTAGTTAATTCTGGTATTGATGGTAATAAGACTAGTGATATTTTAAGTGATATGAAAGCTAGAGTATATGATTATAATCCTTCTAAAGTAGTTTTACTTATTGGTATAAATGATCTTTGTGGTGATGTAAGTGGAGAAGAGGTTGTTAAAAATATTGGGGAAATTGTTAAGTTAATTAAAGAAAATAGACCTTATGCTAAAATATATTTAGAGTCTATTTATCCAATTAATAAAACTGTTGATGATAAGATTAATGGTTATGTTAGAGACTTTTCTATAAGTAATGATGATATAGTTGATATTAATAAGAAGTTGGAGAGTCTTGCTAAGGATGAGAATATTACGTATATTGATATGTTTAGTGAACTTGTTGATAGTGATGGTAATTTGAAGTTAGAATATACTGAGGAAGGTTTACATATGTCTGATGATGGATATGATAAAATTACTGAGGTTCTTATTAAATATATTAAAGAGAATGATTAGTCATTTTCTTTTTTTGGGTGCATATATTTAAGTGTAGAAAGGAATGAATAATATTTATGGAAACACTTAAAGTAAGTAGTAAGTCTAATCCAAATAGTGTAGCAGGAGCACTAGCAAATGTGTTTAGAGAGAAAGGTAGTGTTGAGATTCAAGCAGTTGGTGCTGGTGCTTTAAATCAAGCTATTAAGGCAGTAGCAATTGCTAGAGGATTTGTGGCTCCATCAGGTAAGAATTTAGTTTGTATTCCGGCTTTTCAAGATATTGCTATTGATGGAGAAGAAAGAACTGCAATTAAATTAATTATAGAGGCTAAATAGTCTCTTTTCTTTTGGAATTCTCTTTATAATAATCTATTTTTATGATAAAATGTCATTGATAATGGAGGAGATTATATGGCAGAGAGAATGATTACTTGTGAAAGATGTGGAGCACTTTATAAAGAGAGTATGCGATACTGTATGAAGTGTGGAAAACTTAATTATAATCATCCAGATAATGTTTCAATGTTAAAGTATGAGCATGATGAAGATGATAAGCCTATAGTATATAATTCTGAAGAAGAAAGTAATAAAAATAGTTCATTATCTTTTGAATCTCCTTTTAAGTATATTGTAGCAGATAAGGCTGGAAATAAAACTGCATGTATAGTTTTTAATAGTATTCTTTTGGTGGTATCTGTTTGTGTATTTTTTTTCATTTTATATAGTAAAAATAATGATGTGTTAAAAGTTGTTTCTTCTAATGAATTTTATGTTGGATGTGCTTTTTTAGTATTTTGGAGATTAGAGTCTATGGCAATGCAATTTTTATTTATGAAGGCTAATAGACCTTGGTGGAAACAGTTAATACCAGTATATAATTTATATATTTTGAATGATATAGCGACGAAAAATAAAAAGAACTTTTTCCTTACGTTTATACCAGTATATGGAATATATGTAGTATTAAAGATCTTTTATGAACTGGGAAAAAAGTTTGGGTATGCAGGAGGAATTGTAGTTTTATTTCCTATTATAGCAATACCTTCTATAGCATTTAATACGGCTGTTCCTTATAATAGTATTTTTTATATTTCGAGAAGAAAAGTAATAGGAGAAAGGGTACTAGAAGAAGATCATCAAAAGAATGTGAATATTTTATTTGTGATGATTTCTTTAATTGTTGCTAGTTTTTTGGCTTTAATATTTTTTAATTTTAAGTTTTTTTGGGGAATATATGAAAGGGGAAAACTAGTAATAGTTTCTAAAAATATTGTTGCTGAGGCTAAGAAAGATATTAGGGATTATGCTTATACTTGTTCAAATAATTCTAATATTTTAAATAGTGATGGTACATATTATGTTTCTTTTGGAATAGTGGGATATGGATTTGGAGAAGATTTCTTTAGGAAATATGGTGATTATAGGGGATATGTTAAATTAGAGATAGTTAATGGAAAGGCAACATATTTTATATCTGTTTATGATAGTCATTATGGATTAAGAGAGGCTAGTTTAAAAGATGTTAAGAAGGGAAATGTTGAAGTTTTAGAAAAATATATTTCAGAGGTACCAGAAGGAGCGATAACTTGTTATAA
Source organism: uncultured Bacilli bacterium (assembly GCA_934168245.1). Taxonomy (GTDB): domain Bacteria; phylum Bacillota_I; class Bacilli_A; order RF39; family UBA660; genus CAG-877. Next base: position 153,649 of record CAKPMY010000001.1, on the reverse strand, counting down.
AAATTAGTTGCTAAAAATTAATTTTTGACATATAATATTAACAAATCAGTGATTAGAACTAATAATAAGATTATTTAAGCAAAGAGAAGTCATGGTTGGTGGAAATGATGTTAAATACTTATTTATCTACTCTATAGATGAAGGAATACTTCCGGTTTAAGCCGTTATCTAAGTAAGTTAATAAAAGGATGGTACCGTGCTTTTAGCACTCCTTGTACTGTTCTTTTTTTGTTTTAGGAGGGATTATTGTGTATAAAGTCTCGGAGTGTTTTTCTTATAAGTAAAAATAAAATTAGGAGGAAGAGAATATGATAGATATAAAGTTAATTAGAGAAAATAAAGAATTAGTAAAAGAAAATATTAAGAAGAAATTTCAAGATGAGAAATTAGGATTAGTAGATGAAGTGTATGAATTAGATAAGAGAGTTCGTGCAGTTCAGACTGAGGTTGATGGATTAAAGGCAAATAAAAATAGGATGTCTAGTGAAATTGGAAAGTTAATGGCTAATAAAAAGATAGAAGAGGCTAATAAACTAAAAGAAGAAATTGCTAAAAATGGAGAAAACATTAAATCATTAGAAGAGGAACAAGTTAGACTTAGTGCGGAAATAAAAGAAAAGATGTTAGTTATTCCACAAATTATGGATGAGAGTGTTCCGATTGGAAAAGATGATAGTTTTAATGTAGAAGTACAGAGGTTTGGAGAGGCTGTTGTTCCTAAATATGAAATTCCATATCATGCTGATATAATTGAAAAATTAAAAGGTATGGATAAAGATGCAGCAGGTAGAACATCTGGACAAGGATTTTACTATTTATTGGGAGATATTGCGAGACTTCATGAAGCATTACTTGCTTATGCAAGAGATTTTATGATTGATCATGGATTTACTTATGCAATACCACCATTTATGATTAGAAGTGATGTTGTTACTGGTGTTATGTCTTTTCCAGAGATGGAAGCAATGATGTATAAGATTGAAGGAGAAGATTTATACTTAATTGGTACTAGTGAACATAGTATGATTGGTAAATTTAAAGATCAAATTATTAAAAATGAAGAATTACCAATTTGTCTTACAAGTTATTCTCCTTGTTTTAGAAAAGAAGGAGGGGCTCATGGCTTAGAAGAACGTGGGTTATATAGAGTTCATCAATTTGAAAAACAAGAGATGATAGTTATATGTGAACCTGAAGAGAGTATGGATTGGTATGAAAAGATGTGGAAGTTAAGTGTTGAATACTTTAGAAGTTTAGATATACCAGTTAGACAACTAGAGTGTTGCTCTGGAGACTTAGCAGATTTAAAAGTTAAATCTTGTGATATAGAGGCTTGGAGTCCAAGGCAACAAAAATACTTTGAAGTAGGAAGTTGTTCAACACTTGGAGATGCACAGGCTAGAAGACTTGGAATACGTAAAAGGAGTGAGAAAGGAACTTATTATTTACATACATTAAATAATACAGTTATTGCGACTCCTAGAGGTTTAATTGCTTTCATAGAAAATAATTATCAAGAAGATGGTAGTATTAAAATACCTAAGGCTTTACAACCATATATGGGTGGAAAAGAAGTTATTAGATAAGTAATAAGAGTAGAATTAATTTGGAACTGGAATATAAAAGTATATGCTTTTGTTGACAAGTTCAGTTAATGCTACTTTTTTCTTTTAGAATAATTAGAGACTTTTTAAGAGAAGTTTGATACAATATTTTTAGGATGTGATATTATATGGCAGTTTTGATAGGAGTACTTATTTTTGTAGCATTTGTTACAGGATGTATTTTGGGATTAAGAAAGAGAATTAGAGAGTTTAGTATGAAGTATTTTAATACTCCAGATATTAAGAGTGTCATTGATAGAGATGTAGTAGAAGAAGTCGTTGAACCTAAATCTTTATCTAGTATGGATAGTATTTATTTAGACCAGATTAATAAAGATTTTCCAGGTATTAATATTAATGAACTTAAGAGTATGTGTAAAGATACTATATTTAGTATGTTTAAAGCGATTAATGCGAAAGACAGTGAATTAGTTGAACCATGTGTTAGGAAGATTGTAGAAAGTAAGATAGCCGATGCTAAAGAGAAAGATGCAAAGTATAGTTCGATAAATATACATAAAGTAGTTGTTTCAAAATATGAAAATAACAAAGGAGTAGCAACTATTCATTTTGGATGTAGTTTTGAATACTATTATAGTGAAGGTAAAAAAGAGGCAAAAAGAATACAAGATAGGGCTATGATTGACTTTGTTTATGTAATAGATGAGAATATTGTAGAACCTTCTTTAAAACTTTTGGGTCTTAATTGCCCTAATTGTGGTTCTCCTCTTACTAATACTGGAGTTAAGGTTTGTAGTTATTGTAAGACTTCAATCGTTGAGTTTGTTAAGAGAGTTTGGACATGTAATGGTGTTAAGTTTTACTAATTTTATTAGTAGGATTGAGATTGTTATGTTATAATTGATTTATAAGTGTAAGATGGGATGTGATAAAATTGGGTGTTTTGGACAATAAGTGTCCAGCCTGTGGTGCGAAAATTACTTTTAATCCGAAGAATCAAATGTGGGATTGTGGGTATTGTGGTAGTAAGTTTACGTTAGAAGAAATGCAAAAACATGATAATGCTAGTACAGTGGCTGCAAATGAAGTAAAGGCTCCTAAAAAAACGGGAGAAAATTTAGATGTATATCGCTGTGAGAACTGTGGAGCAGAGATAATGGCAGATGAGACTGTTACGGCTACATTCTGTGTTTATTGTGGTAGTACAGCAATATTAAAAGATAAGATTGATGAGGGAGTAATACCTAATTTGATTATACCTTTTAAAAATGTTAAAGAAGATGCTATTACGGCTTTTAAGAAATCGACAAAGAATAAGATTTTAACGCCTAAGAGTTTTAAGAGTGAGAAAAATATTCAAAAGATAACAGGTGTTTATATACCTTTTTGGGCTTATGATTTGTTAGCTGATGGTAATATATCTTTTCATGCTAGCGATACAAGATGTTGGAGTGATTCAAGGTATGACTATACAGAGATTTCCAACTATTCAGTTTTGAAGTCGGGTCATTTTGAATACGATAAAGTATTAGCAGATGCTTCATCACGATTTGATGATGATTTGATGGATTCTTTGGAACCATTTAATTACAGTGATCTTACTGAGTATAATCATGCATATTTATCAGGCTTTTTAGCAGAGAAATATGATGTAGCAGAAGAAGATGGATTAGGAAGAGCGATTGATAGAAGTATGAATACTTGTATTAGTTTAGTTGCGGAATCTATTCCACATCAGACAAAAACAGTAACTAGTAACGATATTAAAATTACCAAAAAAGGATCTCATTATATTATGCTTCCGGTATGGATGGTTAATATAAAATATAAAGATAAAATGTATACGTTTGCAATGAATGGACAGACAGGTAAAATAATAGGTAACTTCCCAGTGGGTGTTATGGAGACAATTGTGTGTAGTATTATTGTATTTGTTCTTTTATTACTTGTTGCGATAGTAGTTACATTTATTATGACATAGGTGAGAAGTTATGAGAAAAAGTTTATTTTTTATAATTACATTGGTAATTTGCTGTTTTAGTTTAAATGTTTTTGCAGAACAGAGTTATGAAGTTAGAACTGAAGATAATTTAGGAGTACCTAGTTATATTCAGGTTACTGAGGATAATAAAGATGATATTTTAAGTACACCTTTAGTTGATAGTTCTTTAAAAGTTTATGACTTTGCTGATACATTTAGTGAAGACGAGAAGAATGATTTATATGATAAAGTAACAGAATTCATAGAAAAATATAATATGGATATGGTTATTGTTACGATAAATGACAATCCAAAGAGTAGTGCTAAGGCTTATGCACAAGACTTTTATGATTATAATACGTTTGGTACTAATGATACACATGATGGTATTTTGTTTTTAATTGACTTTTCTGTTAGAAATGTTCAAATTGTTACGACAGGATATGCAATTGAGGTTTATTCAGACTTACGTATTGATTCAATTTTAGATGATGTATTTGAATATATGTCTAGTGATTATTATGAGGCTGCTTTAGCCTTTGTAGAAAGTGCTAGTACTTATGCAGAATTAGGACCAGGATCTGGGGGAAGTCCTAAACTTACAGGACTTGATAAACTTAGAGTTTTACCTTGGATGGGGATTTTAATATTTGCAGTTATATCTACTATTATAGTAGTTGGTATTATTGTTTATAATCATAAGATGGTTAGAAAAGCAACATCATCAAGACAATTCTTAGTAAAGGATAGTCTTCAAATTAATTTAATTAAAGAAACTTTTTTAGGAACTACAGTACATAAGACTGCAAGAGTACAAAATGATTCATCATCAGGTGGTGGAGGTAGTCATACTAGTTCAGGTAGTTCTGGAGTTAGCCATGGCGGCGGCGGAAGAAGTTTTTAATATAAGAAAAGAGGAGTGTTTATATGGGTTTAATTAGAGCAGCAGCGGCTGCAGTTGGAAGTACTTTACATGATCAATGGAAGGATTATATTAAGTGCGATGATTTAGGACAAGAAATATTAATGAAGAGAGTTTCTACTCCTAATGGTGTTATTTCAAAGGATAGTGCTATTCAAGTATCTCCTGGTCAAATAGCAGTTATTTTTCAAAGTGGACAAATTTTAGATGCTACAGCAGAGCCTGGTATCTTTACATTTGATCAATCTACTTCACCATCATTCTTTGCAGGACAATTTGGGGCTGTATTTAAAGAAATGTGGACTCGTTTTGTATATAATGGTGGAACAAGTAAGGAACAAGCAATATTTTATATTAATGCAAAGGAAATAATGGATAATAAATTTGGTACTCCTGCTCCTGTTCCATTCCAAGATTGGTCTCATCCAATTCCTAATCAAATGACTAATAGTGTTAGTCCATTAAGAGTAGAAGTTAAATGTTTTGGTAAATATACATTTAGAATATCTGATCCAGCAATATTTATGTCTAGAATTGCTGGTACAGCAGAAGAGTATAGAAAAGATGAGATCGTTGAACAAATGAGATCAGAAGTTATTGGAGCATTCCAAAACGTATTAAATGAATTAGGTAACTCTAATCATAAAGTTCCTGTTTTGGAATTACCAAGTAGTACAGATGAAATTAAGAAAACAATGGATGAGAAAGTATTCGATCAACCAATTCGTGATCGTGGTATGAGTATTGTAGGATTCGTAGTTGAATCTGTAACATTAGATGAAGAATCTAATAAGAAAATTGATAACTATGAATTATCATCTAACAGTTTCATGCAACAAGGTACACTTACTGGTGCTTATGCACAAGCAGTTAAAGATGCTGCTAATAACGAAGGTGGAGCTGCTAATGGATTTGTAGGAATTGGTATGATGAATATGGCATCAGGAGGAATGATTGGTGGAGCTGCTACTAATGCATTTAATAACCAAGGTGCTGCTATGAATCAAAATGCGCAAGGTGCTGCGGGAGGAAAATTCTGTCCTAACTGTGGTACACCTGCTACAGGTGGTAATTTCTGTACAAATTGCGGAAATAAATTAAATTAATAAAAACGGCTTGGCCGTTTTTTTCTTTTTATGGGTATAAAAATGCCTCTTTTTTCTCATAACTAAAGTAAGAGAGAGGATTGATGAATTTGACAAATCACTATAAATCTGGTAAAATAGGTAACTGTCACGTGAACAAAGAGGTGTTTGAAATGTTTTATGACAAGCAACAAGCAGTAAGCGCTTGTTTAGAAGAGCCGTCGCTGATTTTTAATCTTATTAAACTTGGTTACTTTGATGTAATTGAGACATTAATGGATAAAAATAAAGTAGATGCTAATATTTGTGATGGTGCCAATAACAATATTGTTATGAGATTATTAAAAGCAAGACAGTATGAACTTGTACTTCGAATGATGAAGAAGAGAAACTGGGATGTAAATCATCAAAATTATGATGGAGATACATTTGGACATATTTTGGCTTGTGATAACTCAGTAGCAGCAGTTAGAGTAATGGAACAACTTATGAAAAATAAAAAGTACCTTCCAAATATAAAGAATAATAAAGGAGAAACTGTTTTAGATAAAGCAGTTAATAATAACTATACATTTACAGCATTTAAAATATTAGAGGATAAGAGATTTACTAATATAGATATTTCTTCATTTAAGAAATTATGTAATGCATGTGTAAATAATGTTTGTTATGGTAAATATTCTAAACTTAATAATTTAGAAGTTATAGTAGAAAGTTTAGAGAAGAAAGATTTAGTTCCAAGTATGAGAGAAGTAATAAGTAAGATTATAGAATGCTTGGATGAGATAAAGAATGAATTAGTAAAGAAAAATCGTTTTTCAACATTAGATAAAATTATTAATTCGACAATAGAAGCAACAGTTTAGTTGCTTTTTTCTTTTTCATTTAATATAATAAAATTGGGTGGTAGGTTTATGTTAGACTTTAGTAAATTTGATAAATTATATGAACTTTTTACAGATAATACAAGAATAACGACAGCAGTTTTATTAGAGAATGGTTTTTCTAAATATGATTTAAGTGTTTTGGTTAAGAAAGGTTTTTTAAATCGTATAGAGACTGGAGTATATGGAATTAATTTAGAAAAGAAGAGTGTTTGTCTAAATATGTTTTTAAGAAGAGTAAAGACTAAGAATTTAGATGGAATGCTAGAGTGCTTTAAAGTATTGGATAGTAAGTATTATAATGAGATAGATTGTGTTTCTTTATTGATTTTAATGTCTTATTTATATGATTTACCTAAAAAATATAAAAATAGAGCAAAATATACTTCAGAAAGAAATTTTGATAATGGGTATCCAGCATGTCAAAAATTTAAGACTAGTATTCAAAAATTATATTTTTATGCAGCATTAGAATCAATGGATGGGGCTGTACGTAAAGGTGATGAAAGAGAGATTTTTGCTAATTTACTTTGGATGTGTAAAGATAAATATTGGGAAACAAAGTATCGAATAGATAGATTAGTAGATGCGAAGAAGTATCAAGAACTTGATAAATTTTATGATCAGTTATTTTCATATAGAAAGTTATCTTATGAAGAAAAACTTTCAAAAATGCTTGTACATGATATAAACCAGAAAGGATTTTTAACAGAGAAAGAAGGACCTTGTAGAGAAGGAAATTTAGCAGATTTAATTCAGTTAAGAAGATACCTTGTAGCAATGGATAAAGTAAGAAAGAATGGTACTTTATATAAATTATTAAGAGAACTTATGATAAAAGATGGGTTACGTAAGATTACTGTTAATGAGATAGTAGAATCATTTAGTAATGATAGTAGTGATGAAATAATTAGAAAAACAGAATTGTATTTAAAGAGAATTGGATGTTCTAATTATTTTGAATATATAAGGGCTTTAATTAATTTAGGAGATTTAGAACAAGATAGAGTACATAAAATGGCACTTGAGGATTTAGGTAAAATATCTAAGAGAGAATTTGTTTTTGATGTTACAGAATATGTACAAGACTTTTATATTGCTCTTTATAATAAAGAAATTGCTAAAGCAGGAGTTTATTTAGATATAGTTTCACATTCTAAAAAATTTAAGGGACCTGAGATAGATGTTACAAAGATGTATGAGGAGTATTTAAAAGTGAAGGAAAGAGAAGGAGACGTAAAAACTGCAATTAGTGATGAGTATATAGATGAAGTTATTAAAGATGTTAAGAGTGAGAAAAGTTTAAGAGTAGTTTATGGTGCTGATGAGATAGAAAAGAGTAAAATTAGAAAGAAAGTAGTAGAGAGTGCTTCAACAATACTCGTAGAGAGTGTTGGGGATGGAGTAGTATTAAGATATAAGAATTCAGATTCTCAATATATCGATTATGGAATTCTTGATAGAGAAGGTAGAGAAGCGCTAGAGGTAGGTAATTATCAAAAAGCAAAAGAGTGTTTTGATACTATTTGTACAAATGTTATGACTATTTGGCCAGCAACATATAAGAAAATGGGACTTGCATGTTTAGGAAATGCTAAGAGTGAAGAAGATTATAGAAGAGCATATGATTACTTGTGGATTGCTAAAGAAAAGGGAGAAAAAGTAGAAGAACTTCCAGAAGTAGCAAAGAAAATAACAGGTAATAAGACAAAAGTTTATGTAAAAGAGCAACAGAAAAATTAGTTGCTTTTTTTAGTCATTTCTAGTATAATATGGCACTAATGAGGTGAAGGGGAATGGCAGAGGATAAGAAGAGAGAAGAATACTTAGAATTATTTTTAAACGAGATAAAAAATAAAAATTATCAAGAAGCATTTAAGTATTTTCAAGAGTTAGATTTAGATAGTGAGTATAGAGAAGATAATAACTTTTACTTGTTTATGATGTCACAAATTATTAAAGTACCAGAAGAATATAAAAATAGAATATATAATATGGGATTTAAAGATATTTCAAAGAGTAGTGATAAAAATATAGGAGAAGGTAAAGTTAAGTATCAGGCTTTTGCACATAAATTTTCACAGGCTAAAAAGACATATATGTATTTAGAAGATGATTCTATAAGAGGAGAAGTAATGGTAAAACTATTAAGTAGGGCAACAGAAGTATTAACAGAAGTTAATAAATATGCTTTAAATCTTATAGAGAGAGGAAAATATGAAGAGTTAGTTTCCATGTATAAAGGGTTTTCTAAAGATAGACCGTTATGTAGATTTGAAAAATTAATTATAGTATTAGGAGCAGAAGTAAATAATATTGTAAGTAAAGGGATTTTACCTAGAGTAATGTTAGGGCCTAGTAGAGGAATGGAAGATGATGTAGTACTTAGAAATTATGAAATGGCTTTTAAAAAGATGGGAAAAAGATCAGAGACAAATTTAATATATGTATTATTAAGAGAAATAAATAGAGAAGTAGAAAAAAGAAGAGTTGATTTTTCAGACGTAGTTAAAGTATTTAATAATGGAGAGGGTAATGAGATAAAAAAAGTAGTAGGTTATTACTTAAGAAATAGAGAATGTCCACAATATATTAGATTTATAAATGATTTAATAACGATAGGAGTTTATGAAGGAGATTATAACTTTAGTGAGGCATTTACTAAGTTATCATGTATAGAAGTAAAACAGGGAGAAGTTTTAGTTGATATGACTTCATATGTAGAGAAGTTTTATGAGGCTATTAGTTTAGGAAATATTGCTGAGGCTAAAATATATTTAGATATAGTATCACAGAGTAAGAGTTTAACTGGGACTAGTATAGATGTTTTAGATATGAAGAGAATATTATATAAAGCTACAGTAGAATTTAGTAGTGGAAATAGTTTTGATAAATATACATTACTTGGAGATGTTATAGAAGAGATAAAAGATACTAAAGGATTAAGAATATTAGAAAAGTTGAATGATGAAGATAAGAGAGCAGTTGTAAGAATAGTTTCAAAATTTCCAAATATTATGGTAGAAGAAATAGATGAGAAATTAGTATTAAGATATCATGATATATTTGAAGAAAGTCCAGATTTTCATCAATTAAAAGAAGAAGGAAATGAAGCATTTAAGAGAAAAGAGTATGATAAGACTATAGAATGTTATAATAGAATTTGTATTAAACTTATGAGTCCAACACCAGAAGTTTTTCAAAAGATAGGAACATCATATTTAAGAAGAGGTAATGGAGAAGAAGATTATAGAAGAGCAATAGATTATTTAACAGTGGCGAAGGCTAAAGGAAAAGCAGTAGATGAAAAGATAAAAGAAGCAAGAAAAAAGATAGACTATACAGGTGTTAAAATTATGAAATATACAAAAGAGTAAACCTAAAAAGTTTATTTTTTTGATTTATTGCATTTTTTTAGTTAATAAGTTATTATATTTTAGGAATGGAAGTGATACTTATGCATTTACCAAATTATAAAGATGCTAGACGTAGAGAAGATAAAAGTTATAAGAGAGTAGAGTTTAACTTTGATAGTGGAATTAAAGATAAATATAAAGGAAAGACATTTTATTTAAAGACTTATGGATGTCAAATGAATGAACATGATAGTGAGAATATAGAGGCTTTACTTACAGGACTTGGATTTAGAAAAGTAGATGATTATGAGAAGGCTGATTTAGTACTTTTAAATACATGTTCTATTAGAGAAAATGCTCATAATAAGGCTTTTGGGATGTTAGGAAGATTAAAACATTTAAAGGCTCAGAAAAAGGATTTAATAGTGGGACTATGTGGATGTATGGCACAAGAGGCTAGTGTTGTTGAAGAGATTATTAATAAGTATAAATGGGTTAATTTTGTATTTGGGACACATAATATGTATCAGTTACCTAATATTATAGATAAAGCAATAGCTGAGAATAAGCAACAGATAGAAGTATTTTCTAAAGAAGGAGATCTAGTAGAAGGATTACCAGTAATTAGAACAAATAATTATAAGGCTTATGTTAATATTATTTATGGATGTAACAAGTTTTGTACTTATTGTATAGTTCCTTATACTAGAGGAAGAGAAAGAAGTAGAGCTAAAGAAGATATATTAAGTGAAGTAGATGAACTTATTAAAGATGGATATAAAGAGATTACTTTACTTGGACAAAATGTTAATGCATATGGAAAAGATTTATATGATGATTATACTTTAGGTAATTTACTTGAAGATATAGCAAAGAAAGATATACCTCGAGTTAGATTTATGACTTCACATCCTTGGGATTTTACAGATAGTATGGTAGAAGTTATTGGTAAATATGATAATATTATGCCTAGTGTACATTTACCTGTACAATCTGGTTCTAGTAAGATTTTAAAATTAATGGGTAGACGTTATACGAGAGAGAGTTACTTAGAGTTATTTAAGAAGATTAAAGATACAGTACCAGGAGTAGCAATATCGACAGATATAATTGTAGGTTTTCCAGGAGAGACTGAAGAAGACTTTCTAGAGACTTTGTCTTTGGCTGAAGAGTGTAAATATGATAATGCCTTTACATTTATCTTTTCTAAAAGAGAAGGTACTCCTGCTTGTTTATTAAAAGATGAAGTAAGTGAAGAAGAAAAAGAAGAAAGACTACAACGATTAAATAAAGTAGTTAATAAGTATTTCTTAGAAAATAATAAGAAATTATTAGAAAGAGTAGTACCCGTACTAGTTGAAGGAAACTCTGAGAAGAAAGATATGTATTATGGGTATACGGATACAAATAAATTAATTAATTTTACGGCTAAGAGAGAAGTTGAAGTTGGAGAAATAGTTAAAGTAAAAGTTACACAGGCTAAGACTTGGAGTTTAGATGGTGAATTAGTTGAATAAGGCATTAGAAGAAGTTATTAATACTATTATTAATAGTGATGATTATAAGAGTTGTATACAGTTAAAAGAAAAGATGAGTACTAATAAAGAGATATGTGAATTGGTAGAGAAAATAAAAATACTTCAGAAGAAGTATGTTAGAGAAAATGATGAAGAAGTACTTGAAGAGTTAAAGTTACTTGAAGAGAGACTTAATGAAATACCAATATATGTTATTTATATGCAGCATCTAGAAAAAGTAAATGAAATGATTAATTATGTAAAAGATGAACTTAATGAGTACTTTTATAAAGTTTTAAATGGATAAAAAAAATTACATTCTAAGTTGGAATGTAATTTTTTAGTTCTGTTAGAATTACTTGAACTGATTTTTCGATAAATTCATTTACACCAGTTAAGTCAAAAATATAGTTTTTTTCTTGTTTAGAGTTTTCAATAATTATACCCATTTTATCGATTAAGATATTTAATTTATCTAGAGGTATTTCATCTAGACAAGAGTGGGGTTCTACAAAGTCTTCGTAGAAGAGAGATAAATCTAAGTTGTAAGAGTCAATTATTTGGATGTTTATATTAGTATAGTCTTGATAAATCATATCAGTTATTTCTTGTTCAGTAGCATTTATAATAGTTCCGTCTAATAGTTTTACAGAATTACGATAAGTAAGACTATTGATAAATTCATCGAACCAGATCTTATCAGTATATAAGTGGATATAATAACCTAGTTCAAAATCATTTTTATAGAAATATTTGTATTTTTCAGTAAATTTTTTCATATTAGGAACATCTTCTCTAGAGTCAAATAAGAAGTGAGATTCTTTCTTAGTTCTACCAATTTGTTTAGATAAATCGGGAGCGATAGTACCTAGATAATAATCATATTTATTTTTAATAGTAAAATATTTTTCTAATTCTTTAGCGATGGCTAAATGGATTACTGATGATGCCATATTTATTACCTCCTATAAAATTTTAACACATTTTTGGTAATATTTTATATGTTTTGCATAAATTAAATTAGGAGGTTTACGTATGGCTAATTATAGAGAAATTGTTACTAAGGCAGTGATCGCTAAAGGAAAAAAACTTTTTACGACTGATAATACAGTTAAAGTGGATAAAAAACCGTCAACTATTTTAGGGTGTTGGGTAATTAATCATAACTTTAATGGAGTAAAGAGTGGAGATAATATTAGTATTAATGGTAGTTATGATGTAAATATTTGGTATTCATATGATAATGATACTAAGACTGAGGTAATTAAAGAGACTAATAATTATAATGAAGTAGTACATTTAAGAGAAAGAGAAGAAGATGCTACGGGAGAAGAAATTATAGTTAGAAGTTTAAAACAACCTAGTTGTGTTAAAGTAGATATAGAGGGTAATAATATTAATTATACAATAGAGAAAGAATTGGGTATTGAATTAGTAGGAGATATAAAAGTAAAGATAGAAACTAATAATGAAGAAGATCCTTGGGATGAGATAGTAGAAGAGAGTAAAGTAGAAGAGGAAGAAAAGAAAATAGATGAAGAAGTAAAAGAAGATTTTATAAAAGAGGAAGATAATATATAGGAAACACTCGAGAAGGGTGTTTTTTATGGGACTCAACGATTAGTTTGTTGTTTTTTAGAAATATTAGGTATACTTTGTAGTAAGAGTTATATTTGGGAAGGAAATAGATATATGGATTGTTGTAAAATAGGAAGATTTATTTATGAGATGAGGCTTAGAAATGGACTTACTCAGAGAGAATTAGCCGGAGGATATGGTAATACTCATTATCTTTACACGGGACAATATTATTGGGCCTTGTCGCCTTCCCACTTCAACTACAACAGTGCTTACGGCTTCAACGTCAGTCCCCATGGCATTCTGAACTACAGCTACTTCGTCAACAACTCCTACGGTGTGCGCCCGTCTGTTTCACTTGCTAAAGGAACAAAAATCACTGGAGGAGATGGTTCTTATACTTCACCTTATATAATTGACATGGACAGTTAACTTGGTTTGTAATTGAATTTGTCTTGCATTTATGTTCTTGTATTGCGATAGGTTTCTTTTCTATACTGTTATCAAATTATGGTTGACAAGTTATTTTCGTTATTATATAATAGATGCAGTTTATTAGAAATGGAGGGAAAAATATGGCAGTTAAACTTAGATTAACAAGAATGGGTGCAAAGAAGAAACCTACTTATAGAATTGTTGCTACTGATTCTAGAAGTCCAAGAGATGGACAATACCTTGAACTAATTGGTATTTATCAACCAGTTGGAGAATGCGAAGTTAGAATTAATGAAGAATTAGCAATGAAATGGTTAAATAATGGTGCTATACCTACTGATACAGTTAAAAACTTATTCAGTAAAGCAGGTATCATGAAGAAATATGCTGATTCTAAAGTAAAGAAGGATAAGTAATATGGATTTAGTTACATTAACAGAAGAAATAGTTAAGTCTTTAGTTAAGGATCCAGAAGCAGTTAGTGTAAAGGAATTTCCTACTGAAGAAGATAACGTAATACTTATTCAAGTTATGGTAGCAGAGGATGATATGGGAAGAGTAATAGGCAAAGGCGGAAGATGCGCTAATGCTATTAGAACATTAGTCCAGGCTAGCAGTAGTTTAAAAGAAAATAAGTATGTTAAAATAGATATAGATAAATTTTAGGAAGTCTTTTGACTTCCTTTTTTCTTTATGATGTTATATAATGATAGTGAGGTAATGTTATGAAAGATGAATTAATTATACCTAACCATGTTGGGATAATAATGGATGGAAATGGTAGATGGGCTAAAAAACGAGGACTTGCTAGAAGTATGGGACATAAAGCAGGTGCTGATAACCTATTAAGTTTATGTAAACATATATCAAAAGTAGGAGTTAAATACTTATCACTTTATGCTTTCTCAACAGAGAACTTTAAAAGAGAAGCAGGAGAAGTTAATTACTTAATGAACCTATTTATAGAAATGTTTAATTCTAAACTTAAAGAACTTTCAGATAATAACGTAAAAGTTATTTTTTCAGGAAGAAGAGAACCATTACCAGAAAAAGTATTAAAAGCAATGGATGAAGTTGTTACTTATTCAGAGAATAATACAGGGTTAATATTAAATATCTGTATTAATTATGGTGGTAGAGCAGAGATAGTTGATATGACTAAGAAATTATGTGAACTATATAAAAATAATAAAATTAAATTAGAAGATATAGATTATGACTTAGTTAATAAAAATTTATATCATGAATTACCAGATGTAGATTTAGTTATTAGAACATCAGGAGAATTAAGAATTAGTAATTTTATGTTATATCAATCTAGTTATGCAGAATATTATTTTCCGGAGACATTGTTTCCAGATTTTGATGAAAAAGAGTTTGATAAAGCAATAGTAGAATTTAATAAAAGAAATAGAAGATTTGGTGGTCAATAATGAAGATAAGAGTTTTAAGTGCAATAGTGATGATTGCGATAGCAGTACCATTATTAATAATGGGAGGAGAAGTATTTGCAGTATTTATGACAATACTTGCGATAGCAGGATTGTATGAATTAATACATATTAGAGAGACAGAGAGAAAACTTCCATTTTTGATGAAAGTATTTGCATATTTATTAGTTATATTTTTAGCAATGAATAATTTTGATTCAATAGAGTTTGTATATAATATAGATTATAGAGTAATGTCATTTGTTATATTTGCATTTTTAGCATCTATGGTATTTATTAAAGATAGAAAGAAATATGATTTAATGGATGCATTATTTTTGATAGGTGCAGTATTTTTTATGGGACTTAGTTTTAATTTAATGATTATTACTCGTAACTTTGATATAAAATATATTATTTATTTATTATTGATAACAACAATGACTGATACTTTTGCATTATTTACAGGGATGTTTATAGGGAAGAATAAACTTGCTCCTAGTATTTCTCCTAAGAAGACAATAGAAGGATTTGTAGGAGGAGCCTTGATGGGTACTTTTATAGCAACATCTTTTTATGTAACTGTTATTAATCAGACTAAGTCTTTAGTATTAATCATATTTGTTACATTATTACTTTCTTGTGTAGGACAATTAGGAGATTTAGTATTTTCATTTATAAAAAGAGAGTATGATAAAAAAGACTTTTCTAATTTAATTCCAGGACATGGAGGAATCCTAGATCGTTTTGATAGTTTAATCTTTGTGGTTTTAGCATTTATTTTAGTACATAGTATTATTTAGGAGGAAGACATGAGTATTATATTAAATTTATTATTATTTATCGTTATTTTAGGATTTATAGTACTTGTTCATGAATTTGGACATTTTATATTTGCTAAGATGAATGGTGTTTATGTTTATGAATTTGCGATAGGTATGGGACCTAAACTATTTAGTAAAAAAGGTAAGGAGACTGAGTATTCTATTAGGGCTATTCCTATTGGGGGATTTTGTCAATTAGCAGGAGAAGATTTAGATGATGACGATTTAAAGAAAGTTCCTAAAAAGAGAAGATTACAATCTAAGAGTGCTTGGCAAAGATTTTTAATTATGTTCTTTGGAGCAGGAAATAATTTTATTTCAGCAATACTTATTATATTTATAATTGGATTATGTTGGGGTAGTACTTCAATGAAACCAGTTATATCTACAGTAGAGAAAGGCTATCCAGCATATGAGGTTGGTATTACAGCAGGGGATGTAGTTAAAGAAATTAATGGACATAAAGTTAGTACAGTAGATGATATTACTTTGTATTTAGCAATTAGTGATACTTCTAAAAAGACTAATATTAAAGTAGTAAAAGAAGATGGTAGTACTGAGAGTTATAGTTTTAAACCTAAGAAAGTAAAAGAAGGAGATCAAGAGACTTACCGATATGGTATTGGTATGAAACAAGAAAAGTTACATGGATTTGTTAATGCTATAAAGTATACAGGTAAGAAGACTGCTTCAATATTTAAACAAATGGCTGTAACTGTTGGTTATTTATTTACAGGAGGAATTAAACTTAGTCAATTATCAGGTCCAGTTGGAATTTATTCTGTAGTTGGAGAACAAAGTAAAGCAGGAGTTGCTAGTGTTTTATATTTAATTGCATTTTTAAGTATAAATGTTGGATTTATTAATTTATTACCATTACCTGCTTTTGATGGAGGACATATCTTATTTATAATTATAGAGAAGATTAAAGGATCTCCAGTTGATCCAGAGTTAGAGGCAAAGATACATACAGTAGGATTGATGCTTTTAATGTTATTAATGCTAATAGTTACAATAAATGATATTATAAGATTATTTTAATTAAAGAATAGAGGGATTATTATGACACTAATTTATATTGGTTTTGGTATTATAGTTGTTGCTTCTTTTGTTACTGGTGTTATTTTAACTAGAAGAGAAAAGAAGAGTAGTAATGTTAGTACTGATAGTGATGTAGTGAATAATAATGTAGTTACTTCTAATTTACAGAATGAAGTAACTAGTGAACCTTCAAATACTGTTTCTGTTCCTGTAGAGAGTGCTAGTGTAAGTAATGTTACTGTACCAAGTACTCCAGTTGTGGAACAGGTAGGTACAGTAGTTTCTAGTAATGAACAGGTTGTACCAGTTACTCCTGTTGCTAGTAGTGTTCAAAGTAGTATGGAGGTTGTTCCGGCTACAGTTGTTGTTCAAGAAAGTGAACCTATTAGTGTAGAACAGGCTGTAGTAGTTGAACCTGTTACTAGTACTGAACAAGTTAGTACACCTGTTATTAATACAGTTCAAACTAATATTATTCAATCTAATACTCCAGTTAATGTTATGCCAGTAGTTGAACCGGTTACAGTTAATGAGGCACCAGTTATTGCTAGTGTACCAGTTACAGAGCCAGTAGTCGCAACTACAGTTAGTGAGACGGTTGCACAACCAGTAATGGTTCAATCTATGGAAATGGTTACACCAACTATTCAGGCTATACCTACTATGCAAGAAGAAGTTCCTCTTGTTATAAATCAAAATGTAAGTAATGAGGCAGTTCAATGAGAAAGATAGTAGGGAGTATTAAGAGTTTTTTTAAGATATTGATAAAAGGATTTTATTATCTTTGTTCAATTTTAGCGAAGGGATTTTTCTTTTATCCAAAACAGATATTTTTGTTTTTTAAAAAGATATTTAAAAATAGTAGTAGATTAGATAAAATTATTAAACATTATGAGAAAAGGCAATTACAACCGGAGTTTTGTTTACTTTTTATTTTATATTTTGTGGCTACATGTACTTTAGTAAAAATTTTGTATGTTAAGCCTGTAGATGTTGTACATAATTTTGATATAGCATCATTACAAGGAAAGTCTGATTCTGTACCACATAGTGTAAAAAAAGAAGAAGTTGTAAATAATGACAATAATAGTGCAGGTACAGTATTTGTTGATAATAATCCATTTAGAAAATTTGCAAAAACGACACTAGATAATGTAAGTATAGAGAGTTTAAAGTCACAGAATTCAGATGTAGTTGCTTGGTTAAGTGTAGATGGAACTAGTATTAATTATCCAGTTGTACAGACTGATAATAATGATTATTATTTAAGTCACTCATTTTATAAGTATAAAACTTATAATGGGTGGGTATTTATGGATTATAGAAATAGTTATAATTTTGATGATTATAATACAATATTTTATGGACATAATTTACTTAATAAAACAGCATTTGGATCACTTGCTAATGTATTTACAAAGAATTGGGTTAATAATTCTAATAAGTCTATTATTGTTATTACAGAGGGTAAGACATATTACTTTACAGTATTTTCAGCATATTATACAACTCCAGAGACATATTATTTACAGAATACATTTTATGGAGAAGAAGACTATCAGAACTTTTTAAATACAATTAGTTCTAGAAATATTTTAGAGATTGATAATTCTGTTAGTGTCAAAGATAAAATAATTACTTTGTCTACTTGTAATGACGGTAGTTCAGGTAGAAAAGTAGTTCACGCTAAATTAGTGGCTGTATATTAAAACTATATATTTATAGTTTTTTTCTTTTTTAATTAAATATATGGTATACTTTATATAGAGTAGGGAGTGTAAGAGGTTTTACTTAGGAGTGATATTTCTTATTGTTTTACTAAGAGTTATGTGGAGGAAAAGAAATGAATAATGGAATGAATAATACTAACTATAATGGTTTAGATAATAGTGGGATGAATAATCAAAACTTTAATAATCAACCAATAAACAATGGGATGAGTAATCAAAATTTTAATGGGCAAGTTAATAATACGATGTCAAATCAAAGTTATAATGGTCAAATTAATAACGGTATGAATAATCAGAATTTTAATAATCAACCTATGAATAATGGAATTGCTAATCAAGGATATAATGGACAGATTAATAATGGGATGAATAATCAAAACTTTAATAGTCAACCAGTAAATAATATGATGCCTAATCAACCTATTAATAATGATATGAGTGTTATTAAACAAAATAAAAAGCCTATTTATATAATTATTGGGGTTGCATTGTTGACGGTTGTGGTGATAGGAGTTTTATTTTTTGTTAATAATAACGGTACTACAGTAGGTGGTGGTACTGAAGAAAAGGTTGAAACAATTACTTATAAGGGATTTAGTATTCCTAAAAAGGCTGGATATACTTATAATCTTGCAGGAGATTCTCTTGGAATATCAAAAGATAGATTTATGCTTGCGTTAACAATAGTAGCAGTATCTTTTGAAGATGTAAAGAATGAATCTGATAGTATAGTGACACAATTTGAAGCACAAGGGTGGTTTCCAAATAATTTTAAGATTGCTACTTATAATGGAAAAGAGGTAGCAACAATGGAAGTTATAATGGGTGGAAATGATATACTATATTGTATTATGGATGCTGGTAATAATAATATATTTATGGGTGGATTATATGATTCAGCAACTGCATATAATTATGATAATGTAAATACCTTTGTTTCCTTATTAAAAGATGCAAAATATACTGGTAGTAAAGCAACTAGTAGTGATACAGACTTATCTAGTATACAAGACTTTCTTAATGGATTGGGAAAATAATAGATATAATTAAAAATTAAAAGCACTTTGAAGTGCTTTTTCTTATATATTTTTTTCGATGTATTCAACTAAATTATTTATTATGGTTGTTAGTTCTAATTCATTTTCTAGTAATTTTTTATAGTCCGTGTAAATTAAACTCTTTCCCGAAATATTAAATAAATTAGTTTTTTTAGAATTGTGGTAATTACTTTCACTATTAATACTTATTATATTAATTACCGTATTTATATAAGAATTAATAATTTCATCATTTTGATTGTTATTAATACTATTTAAAACTTGTTTATAAGTTAAGAGTTTAGAATCAAAGTTTATAGTTTTATAATTGATATTGTTAGTAGGTTTTTCTAAAAGAAAAATACTTTCTTTTGAATTTAAGATATTTGATATTTTTAAGAGCAAATCATTATAATTTTTATACTTTGAATTGTCTTTATACTCGTCTTTTAGTGTGTAGATATTATTTGTTTTTAAAGATATTTTTTCTAATGTGTTATATGTTTTTTTAATATTTACTTGATACTTTTGATAGATGCTTTCTATATCGTTATCTTTAACAGTGATTAATGTTTTTTCATTATATAAATTAATTAGATAATTTGTTAGTAGTACTAGTAATATTACTGTTATAAAGATGATAGTTTTTGAATAATATTCTTTTCTTTTTTCATAAGTTTCTCCTTTTATTTATTTTAACATATATTTTGAAAAGATATATTTATTATTTATAAATAATTTATTGGGAAGAGTAGTTTTTTTTAGTATAATATATATAGAGATTCCATTAGGAGGTGATAATTTGGTTATTGGGGTATTAGTAGAATTATCTAATAAAAATATAGATAGAGTTTTTGATTATGCAGTACCTAGTAGTTTTTTAGATAAGATAAAACTTGGAATTAGAGTAAAAGTACCTTTTGGGAAAATGGAACTTGAAGGGTTTGTTGTAGAGATAAAAAATACTAGTGATGTAGAAGTTAAAGATATATTAGATGTTATTGATGATGAGGCTATTTTAAATAGTGAGTTATTGGAACTTGGTAAAAAGATGCAAGAAGATACTTTATCTACTTTAATTAGTTGTTACCAAATAATGTTACCTAAGGCATTAAAGGCTAAGAATGGAAGAGTTATTAATAAGAAATTTGATACGTATTATTACTTAAATAAAGATATTGTTTGTTATGGGAAACTTAGTACTTCACAAGAGAAGATTATTAATTTATGTATGGAGAGGGAGTTTGTTTTAAGAAAAGAATTAGTAGATATATCACTTAGTTCTCTTAATACGTTAATTAAGAAGAATATTTTGTTAGAGAAAAAGTTAGAACATTATAGACTTAGTTATAATGAAAAAATAGAGGCTAAGAAGGAACTTACTAACGATCAAAAATTGGTTGTTGATGAGGTTTTGGCTAATACTGGGTATTTTCCATATTTACTTTTTGGGGTTACAGGATCTGGTAAGACTGAGGTTTATATGGAACTTATTGAAGATACTTTAAATAAAGGCAAAACTAGTATAGTGTTGGTACCTGAGATTAGTTTAACTCCACAGATGGTTTTAAGGTTTCAGAAGAGATTTGGAGATAATATAGCAGCAATTCATTCGGCTTTATCTGATGGAGAAAAGTATGATGAGTGGAGAAGAATTGTTAAGGGAGAGGCTAAGATAGTTATTGGGGCTAGAAGTGCTATATTTGCACCTTTAAATAATATTGGAATGATTATTATAGATGAGGAGCATAGTGATTCTTATAAACAAGATGATTCTAATCCTAGATATAATGCGAAAGATATTGCTTTACTTAGAGGTAAATATCATAATTGTCCAGTTATAATGGGAAGTGCTACTCCGTCTTTAGAAGTATTTGCGAGAGCTAAGAAAGGTGTGTTTAAATTACTGGAATTACCTAATCGTATTAATGGTAAGAGTTTACCGCATATAAATATAATTGATATGAATGAGATGATTTCTAAGACTAAGGGACATTTTTCACCAGTACTATTGGAGGCAATTAGTAAGCGACTTTTAAAAAATGAACAGATTATATTATTACTTAATAGACGAGGATATTCATCATTTGTTACTTGTAAGAATTGTGGGTATACATTTAAGTGTCCTAATTGTGATATTACACTTACTTATCATAAAAGTAGTAGAACACTTAGATGTCATTACTGTGGATATGGGACGAAAGTTTATGATACCTGTCCAGAATGTCATGAAAAGTCTATTAATGATTTGGGAGTCGGAACAGAAAAAGTAGAAGAAGAGTTAAATAAGTTATTTCCAGAGAGTCGGATTTTAAGAATGGACTTTGATACTGCTAGTCGTAAGGGTATGCATGAGAAGATGATTAAAGCCTTTAAAAATCATGAGTATGATATATTACTTGGAACACAGATAGTTAGTAAAGGGCTTGACTTCGATAATGTGACATTAGTCGGGGTAATAAATGCCGATACTAGTTTGAATATACCAGATTTTAGAAGTAGTGAGACAACCTTTTCATTACTAGCACAAGTAGCAGGGAGAGCGGGTAGAAGTGATAAAGAAGGAGAAGTAGTAATACAGACATTTAATCCAGAACATTATGCAATACAATATACAAAAAGACATGATTACTTAGGATTTTACAATAAAGAAATGAGTATTAGAAGAGAATTGAAATATCCACCATATTACTATATTTGTTATGTAAAAATATCTGGGAAAGATAATAAATATATATATGAAGAGTCACTTAAGATTACAAAACTATTTCATAATAAATTAATTAATATGATAATACTTGGTCCTTCACCTTGTACGATATTTAAACTTAATAATATATATAGATATGGAATTATACTTAAATATAAAAAAGATGAGGATTTAAGAGAAGTACTTAATAAAGTAATAGATCATTATAAAGATAATAGAAATATAAAGATAGATGTTAATTTTAATCCTAGTCATTTTTAATAATTTGTGATATTCTATTAGTAGAATAGGAGTTGTTTGTATGGGAAATAGTTTTTTTAGTAAGATAGTAGAACAGGCTGAGAATACAGATAATTCATATCAAGATGATAGTTTTAAAAAGTTAGAGACAAATAAAAAGAATTCAGAAGAGTTTGATAGAGTTATGGATAATGCAGCAAAGAATTATGATGCATATATGGATAGAAATAATATATTTGTTAGAATAGTACTTTTATGTTTACTGGCTTTTATAATACTTGGAAGTTTATATTATGCTATTTTGTGGTTTACAAATAATTAATATAGACTTGTTTTAGGTTGGTGAGGCGTGTGTTAGAGCGAATCTTTAAAAGAAGAGACGTAGTAGAGTTTGTAGATGAGATTATTACTAGTAATAGTTATGTAAATAAGAAAAGTACATTTTATGATAATTATGAGAAGTTTTATGATTCTACTTGTAGTCTTTTTATATTTTATGATGCATTATATAAGTATCAAGTTATAGTAGAAGATGAGTTTTACTTAGATGATTATATTATGCAGGTTAGAAAATTACTTAAAAAATTAGGTGATGTTGTAGATATAAATGAAGGAATAAATAAAGTACTTGGGAAGATTTGTGCAATAAAATTAGGACTTGAAAATAGAGAAGATGATTTAGCGAAAGAGTACATTATTAAATATGTTTATGATAAGTATATAGTTAATGGCTATGTATTTCATGGATTTCCTACCGCTTATAAAGAACAGATTATAAGAAAAGGAATGATACCAGAACAATATCATAATTCTTATGAGAAGTTTATACAAATGGATAAGATACTTGTAAAAGATGGGGAAAGTATAATTAATAAGAATTTTAATGAGAATTGTGTTTATTTTACAGATAGTTTTGTATTAGGATGTTTTTATGCTTATGCTGCTCCAATGTATTTTTATAAAATATTAGGAGATAGTAAGATTAATAGTAAGAATTATTTGAGAACAGCTTATTTTAAGAATGATTATTTTGGATGCTTTAGTAATCTTAATTTACTTATGAGGAGATTAGGAGTAGGAGAGGCATATAAGAAAGATATTATTAAGACTTGTTCAGATGAGTGGAAGAAGTTAAAGACAGATACTTCTACTGTTAGTATTATGGCCGTTAAGAGAAGTGTTTTTGGGATTAATTATTTAGATGATATAGATAAAATAATTAAAGATAGTACTAGTTGTGACTTGGGTAGTTCCTTAGGAAAAATATTTAATTGTATTAATAATAAGATAGAGATTAGAAGTATGATTAGTGCTAGTGATATTAGAGTTATTAATATTAGTAATTATAAGGCTATTATTAATAGAAAAAGAAGAGAACAGGAAGAGGTAAAAAATAGACAAAATAATTATAATAGTGATAAGATAATTAATGCCTATGGAAGAGCATCTATATTGATGTTAGTAGGATCTGTACTTATTACATTAGGAGTACTTATTACGATTATAATGATTAGTAGAGGATGATAATAATGAATAAAACTAGAGTTGTATTTATGGGGACACCTGACTTTGCAGTTCCAATACTTGAAGGTTTAATTGAAAATTATGAAGTAGTAGGAGTTGTTAGTCAGCCTGATAAAAGAGTAGGAAGAAAACAAGAGTTAGTTAATACACCGATAAAAGAAGTTGCTCTTAAACATAATATTTTAGTATTACAACCAGAAAAGATAAAAGAAGAGTATGAAGATATATTAAAACTTAATCCAGACATTATAGTAACTTGTGCTTATGGACAAATTATACCTAGTGCAATATTAGATTATCCTAGACTTGGATGTATAAATGTACATGCATCATTACTTCCTAAATTAAGGGGAGGGGCACCAATACATAAAGCGATTATAGATGGATATAGTAAGACAGGTATTACTATTATGTATATGGATAAAAAGATGGATAATGGAGATATTATTTCTACTAAGGAAACCGAAATATTAGATAGTGATAATTTAGAGAGTTTACATGATAGACTTAGTATTATGGGAAAAGAATTATTACTTGAGACTATGCCTAGTATTATAGAGGGGACAAATAAAAGAATTAAACAAAATGAAGAAGAAGTTACGTATGCTTATAATATAAAAAGAGAAGAAGAACATATAGATTTAGGTAAAACTAGAAGGGAAGTATTTAATCAGATAAGAGGATTATCGCCAGTACCAGGGGCTAATTTATTAGTAGATGGAGATGAATTTAAAATATATAGAGCAGAGATTAGTGAGAGAAAATTTACTAATAAAGAGATAGGAGAAGTAACAGGACTTTATAAAGAAGGTATAGGTGTTATGACTTTAGATGGAGAAATAATACTTACAGATATAAAACCATTTGGGAAGAAGAGAATGAGTGCTAGTAGTTATATAAATGGGTTACATGATAAGAATTTAATTGGTAAGGTGTTAAAATAGATGAAGAATATAGGTAAAAATATAAGTGAAATAATTAATAAAATTAAAGAAATGAGAAAGACATCTAAAGGAAGAGCAATACTTTTCTTTGGTTTTTACTTTATATTTTTTCTTGGAATAGCAATATTAGCAAGAATGGGACCTAGAAATAATAATTATGTAGATAATAATAAAAATAATAGTAGTAGTAATAATTTAGGAATAAGTTTAATAGAACAGGGGAATTATAAATTTAATTATAATATTAATATAGATGGAATTAGTTATAATTATGTAGGGGATAAAAGTAATAATAGTGAGTTATTTACAGTGAATGGTGTAGGATATTATAAAAATAAGGATACTTATTATACTAATGCTAGTGGGAATTGGTTAATGAGTGAAGATCCATATCTATTTAAAGATTTTTTAGATATAAAAAAAATAGATAGTGTATTTAGTGAGGCTACATTTATATCAAAAACAGAGTATGAGACTGGGAAAGTTACATATTCATATAAAATACTTAGTGCTAATATAGTATCTAAATTAGAGGGTATTAATATAGATATAGAAGAGATTCCTAATGAGATTATGTTTACTACTAATAGTAATGGAGATATTTATAAGATAGGAATAGTATTAGATAGTTATGGTAAATATAAGAAGATATGTAATAATACTTTTACTATTACGATAGATTATAGTGACTTTGGTAAAGTTAGTGAGATTGTTAATCCAATAGATTAGCAATTTTTTTATATGTTGTGATATAATAGGTTGTAGATTGATGGGTGATTTAGAATGAATAATATATATGGATTAACACTTGAAGAATTAGAAAATTACTTTATAGAGATAGGTTCTAAGAAGTTTCATGCTGATCAGTTATTTTCTTGGTTGTATGAGAAGAGAATTAAAAGTTATGAAGAAGTTACAAATATTAAAAAAGAATTATTAGAAAGAGTTTCTAGTGATTATAGTATAGATAGATTAAAGATAGTTAGTGTTGAAAAAGATAAGGATGTTTGTAAGTGCTTGTTTGAACTTTTTGATGGAGAACATATAGAGGCTGTTTTAATGAGACATGATTATGGTAATAGTGTATGTGTTTCATCAGAAGTTGGTTGTAATATGGGATGTAAGTTTTGTGAGTCTGGAAGAAGAAAAAAAGTACGTAATCTAGGAGCGTATGAAATGGTATTACAAATACTTATGATAGAAGAAGAGTTAGGAGAGAGAATTAGTCATGTTGTAGTGATGGGAATTGGAGAACCATTTGATAATTATGATAACTTGGTAAAATTCTTAAAGATAATTAATCATCCTAAAGGAATAGCGATAGGGGCTAGACATATAACAGTATCTACTTGTGGAATAGTACCAAAAATAGAAGAGTTTAGTAAATTAGATTTACAGTTTAATTTAGCAATTAGTTTACATGCTCCTAATAATGAGATAAGAGATAAGATAATGCCAATTAATAAAGCATATCCTTTAGATGTATTGATACCGGCGTTAAAAAAGTATTATAATAAAACTAATAGAAGGATTACATTTGAATATGTATTATTAGAGGGAATTAATGATAGTGTAGAGTGTGCAGTAGAATTAAGTAATTTAGTTAAAGGAATGAACTGTTACATTAATTTGATTCCTTATAATGAGACTAATAATTTAAACTTTAAGAGAAGTAGTACTGTTCAAATTATGAAGTTCTATGATATACTTAAAAAAAATAATATAAGTGTAACAATACGAAAAGAATTTGGTGGTAATATTAGTGCTGCTTGTGGACAACTTAGAAGTAAGAAGGAGGAAGTATGAGATCATTTTATTTAACTGATGCAGGTAAAGTTAGAGATCATAATGAAGATAGTGTAATTATAGTTAAAAATAGTGATAATGAATACTTAATGGCTATTGCAGATGGAATGGGAGGACACTCTGCAGGAGAAGTTGCTAGTTCTATAGCGATAGGTTATTTAGGTAAACATTTTAAAGAGACATTTTTTCATTTAACAAAGGTCAGTGCAATAAACTGGATAAGAGATGCAGTAGATGAAATAAATACTTTGATATTTCAACATGAAAAGACACATCCAGAGAGTAAAGGAATGGGTACGACATTAGTACTTGCAGTATATACAAAAGACTATTTATTGTTTGGTAATGTAGGAGATTCTTCTGGATTTGTACTTAAAGATGATGAATTAAGAAAAGTTACATATGATCATACATTAGTTAATCTATTAGTTAGTGCAGGGGAACTTACTAAAGAAGAGGCTAGTATTCATCCAAAGAAAAATGTATTGATGAAAGCATTAGGTGCTGCACTTAATGTAGACGTTGATATATTTGAATGTGATATGGATATGAATATTAGAGAAGTTCTATTATGTAGTGATGGACTTACTAATATGTTAGATAGAGAACAAATAGAGAAAGTACTACTTGGGGAAGGTAGTGTAGAGGAAAAGGTAGAGAGATTGATTAGAAAAGCGAATAATCGTGGGGGAACAGATAATATTTCGGTTGCTTATTTGACTTTAGAAAAAGAAGGTGACAAATAGTGATTACAAAGGGTCAGAAAATAAACGATCGTTATGAAATAATAAGATCAATTGGTGAAGGTGGAATGGCCAATGTTTATTTGGGCTATGATACGATACTAGATAGAAATGTGGCAATTAAAGTTTTAAGAGGAGATTTATCTAATGATGAGAAGTTTGTTAGAAGATTTCAAAGAGAAGCATTATCTGCATCTTCTTTAGCACATCCTAATATAGTAGAGATGTATGATGTAGGAGAAGATAATGGACTTTATTATATAGTAATGGAATATATTGAAGGTAAGACTTTGAAACAGTTGCTGAAGAAGAGAGGAACACTTACTTTGTCTGAGGCCATTGATATTATGTTACAACTTACTGATGGTATGGCTCATGCACACGACTCATATATTATTCATAGAGATTTAAAGCCTCAAAATATTATGATTAAAGATGATGGACAAATTAAGATTACAGATTTTGGTATAGCCATGGCACTTAATTCAACACAGCTTACACAAACAAATTCAGTTATGGGTAGTGTTCATTATTTACCACCTGAACAGGCATCTGGAAAAGGTTGTACAATTAAAAGTGACATATACTCAATGGGTATTATCTTTTATGAATTGTTAAGTGGTAGTTTACCATTTAGAGGAGATAATGCCGTAGAGATAGCACTTAAACATATGAGGGATCCATTACCAAGTTTAAGAGATGAGAATCCAGCAATACCACAAAGTATTGAAAATATAATACGTAAAGCAACGGCTAAAAATCCAAAAAATAGATATGATGATGCAAGAAGTATGCATGAAGATTTACTTACAGCACTTGATGATGATCGTATGGATGAGCCAGTTTATCAATATAAGTATCCAGAACATGAGAATGAAAATACAAAGAAAATAAAGAAACAAGAAGTTAGTAAAAAAGATGAAGATAATGATAAAGAAGTAGAAGAAGATACTGAAAAAGTGGCGACAAAAGTAGAAGATAGTGATGAGTTTGTAGAAAAGAAAAGTAATATAGTTATCATTATCTTGTCAGTAATATTTGGGTTACTTTTACTAGCATTAGTTGTTGTGTTCTTTGTGTTTCCAGCACTTTCTAATGAAAAGCCAGTTACAGTGCCTACTTGTGAAGGAGAAAAGATTAGTGTTTGTGAGAAGAAATTACAAGCATTAGGCTTAGAAGTAGATACTAAGATTAAGACAGAGGCTTCTTCAACAATAGATAAAAATAGAGTTACAAGAACAGATCCAGAAGAAGGAAGAAGTGTTAAACCAGGTACTGTGGTGACAATATATAAGTCATTAGGAGAAGAAGTATATGAGATAGAAGATTATACTGGTAAGAATTATATAGAAATACAGACAATACTGGAGACTAAGTATGGATTAAAAGTTACAGTAGAGAAAAAAGAGCCTACAGATAATGATAAAGAGTATGATGAACAAGAAATTATAGGACAGTCTTTAGCGGCAGGTTCAGAAGTTAAAAAAGGAGATTCAATAATACTATATATTCCAGATATTATTGATAAGTTCCCAGATATGAATGCTGAAGGTTGGACAATAGATGATGTAGAGGCATTCTGTACAAAGTATGATTTAGAGTTGACTCCTGACTATCAAGAGACTACGGCTTATGCTCCAGGTAAAGTAATTAGTCAATCTAGAGCGGCAGGTACACCAATATATAAAAAGACTAAAATAAAAGTTACGTTTGCTAAAGAACCAACTCCTGATACAGATAAGGACAAAGATAATAAAGATAATACGGATAATAAGAATAATAGTGATAATAAAGATAATAAGACAAATTAATATGGGGGATATATGCAAGGACAAATAATAAAAATAGTTAGTGATTTACATTATGTTAGTTGTGAAGATAAAGTTTATCCTTGTAAATGTAGAGGAATATTTAGAAAAGAACATATTACACCAGTAGTAGGTGATTATGTTCTTTTCAGTAGTGATAAAAAATTAATAGAGAAGATATTACCGAGAAAAAATGAATTTGAAAGACCAAAAGTAAGTAATATTGATCAAGCCTTTATAATTACAAGTTTAGTAAATCCAGATTTTTCTTTGAATTTGTTAGATAAGTTGTTAGTACTTATGGAGTTACATAATGTAGAAGCAATTATTTGTATAACTAAAGAAGATTTAGTAGATAGTGATAAGTTAAAAGAAGTAGATGAGATATTAAAATATTATGAAGAGATTGGCTATAAAGTTGTATCTAATAGGGATGTTTTTAAGATAAAGGCATTAATTAAAGATAAGACTAGTGTATTTACGGGGCAGACTGGGGCTGGTAAAAGTACATTATTAAATAAGATTAATCCAGAGTGGAATTTGGAAACAGGAGAGGTATCTATTGCTTTAGGTAGAGGTAGACATACGACGAGAGTTGTAGAATTATTTGAAATATATAATGGGAAAGTTATGGATACTCCAGGTTTTTCAGCATTAGATTTTAATAAGTATAGTAAAGAAGAAATTAGAGATGCTTTTAGAGAATTTAGAGAGTTTCCTTGTCCATTTAAAGATTGTATGCATACAAAAGAAAAAGAATGTGTTGTAAAGATGAATGTTTCGAATGGAAATATATTAGAGAGTAGATATAATAATTATTTGAATTTTATAGGGGAGGATAAGTAGATGAAAGTTAGTGCTTCGTTTTTAAGTTGTAAAAATTTAGTTAAAGATTTAGTTAAATTAAATGAAACAGATGTAGATTATATACATGTAGATATAATGGATGGGAGATTTGTTAAGAATAAGACGATGCCTTTTAGTGAGATGAAGAATATATATAAGTATACTTCTAAGAGGTTAGATGTTCATTTAATGGTAGAAAATCCAAGTAAATATATTCCTTTATATGCAGAACTTAATACAGAATATATAACTTTTCATGTCGAAGTAGATCAAGATATAGAAGAGAGTTTAAAGTTAATACATAGTTATTCTATTAAAGCAGGTTTAGCAATAAAGCCTAATACTAAAGTAAGTGAATTAGTTCCTTATTTACCATATATAGATTTAGTTTTAATTATGAGTGTTGAACCTGGTAAAGGGGGACAGGAGTTTATACCTGAATCAAGTAAGAGAATTGAAAAAGTTAGAGCATTGCTTGATGCCTATAATTCAAAGGCTGTTATTAATATAGATGGAGGAGTTAATGATAGGACTAGGGAGTTATGTAATGGTGTTGATATAGTTACTTCTGGTAGTTATATAGTAGGTAGTGATGATTTTCAAGAAAAAGTTACTAGTTTAAGATAGAATTGTATGTTATAATGATAGAAGAATAGGAGGGAGACAAGTATGGATAATAATGTAAATCCTAATAATAATGTAGAACAAGATAATACTTCTAATGTTACTCCTAATGTAGTTGGTTCTAATTCTAATGAAGTTATAAATAATTTTGGAGGAGAATCTAATAATATAAATAATAGTGTTAATAGTAATAATGTTAGTACTAATACTAATGCTAGTGATACTAGTAGTAATGGTATGCCTAATCCAAATAATGTCGGTGATAAAGTTAATCTTTTTGGAAAGAAAGAAGAAAAGAGTACGACTGTTATTATGTCTAAGAAGATGTCTGAGGAGTTAGTGGAGAAGAGAAGACAAGAGAGGGCACAACAAGAACAATATGTAGCAGTTCCTGTTAGTAAGGCTAAATATACGTTGATGATAATATTCTTTATATTTATGTTTGGATTGATATATTTTTTACCTGATATAAGTTCTTTCATATCATTGAAGAAGGCTGAGAGAGATCAAGCAAATACTCCGGCTATTACATCTGGATTATTGACTTGTAAGTTGAATAAGACTACTAGTATTTTTAATATAGAGTATACTGGACAATTTAGATTTGAAGATAGTAAACTAAATAAACTTACACATATTACTACAACTACTGGGGATGCTAGAGCGGATGCAGATCCTTTGGCTGAAATAATGACTAAGTGTGGTATTCTTCAAGAACAAGCCGCTACTCTTGGAGGAATTAGAGTTACTTGTGAGCAATCTGGTGGTACTGTTATAGAAAAACAAGTTTTAGATTATACGACTTTAGATATCGAACTTGTTACTTCGGCTTATGTAGAGGCTGGAGG
This sequence comes from uncultured Bacilli bacterium, assembly GCA_934168245.1. Taxonomy (GTDB): domain Bacteria; phylum Bacillota_I; class Bacilli_A; order RF39; family UBA660; genus CAG-877. The sequence goes on along the minus strand of CAKPMY010000001.1, from coordinate 122,171 downwards.
TGTTTATCCAGAGTTTAAAAATGAACAAAGTATTGATGAAATAGAAAAGAATATGTATGCATCTGGATATACGTGTGAAAGAACAGCAGAGTAATTGCCAAATTATGTAAAGTGTTGTAAACTTCCTGTAAATATGGTATTGTAATGCCTACAGGGAGTTTTTTTATGAAAAATTATAAATATATATTATTTTATGCTATGTGTATATTAACAGTAGGAGCAGTTGTTTTAAGAGAAGAAACTAGTATGGTAGATACTAAGTATGTATATGCTTCTAAAGAGATAATAGATAAGTCTGAAGTTGTGGAAGAAGAAGTAGGTGTTGATAGTAATAGTAATGAGGAAATGAGTAGTGATAATGTTATTGTTAATGATAATGATATAGATATAGATGCTGATACTGTTTGGAGTGAGGCTATTACTGAGCCTGTTCTTAATGATGTCGTTGAGGTACAATATGGTAAATTGTCTAGATATGGACCTGATTGTTATGGATGTTCTGGTTATGTAGCATATGGGAAATATGTTGGAGATGGAACTATTTATTATTATGATAATTATTATGGTAATGTTAGAATACTAGCAGGGGATAAGTCTTATCCATTTGGAACAATAGTTAGAGTAAGTTTTGAGAATGAGTCTTTTTTAGGTATTGTTTTAGATAGAGGTGGAGCCATAGGATTTAATAGAACGGCTTTATTCGATTTACTTTATCCTTCTGAATACTTGGCTAATATAGATGGAGTTAATTATAATACCAAGTTTGAGGTACTTAGAATTGGATTTTAGGTACTTGATTTAAAAATTTAGATATTATACAATTTAGGAAGAGGAGAGTGTATTCTTCCTTTTACTTGATATTTTTTACTTTTTGTGGTATAATAAGCGGCAATTGAAGGGGTGAAAGTACATGGATGTTGATATACTAGAGTTGATTTTCAAAAATGCACAGGAAAATTCTAGTAAAAATTTGTCCTATGCTGATGTTGAAAAAATTGTTGAAGATACCGAAAATAAATTAGGAACTGAACTTACAGGATATGGAAAACAAGATAGACCATATCGTCAGTTTTTTGATAAGCAAGTTTTAGAAGCCGATTTTCCGCATCAAAGAATTAGTGTTGTAGCCTTAGAAAAGGCAAATAGTATTCGCAATAATATTGCATATCGTTGTGAAAAGAAAGTTACTTTCGGAGAACTGGTTGATAAGAGTTTATCTTTTGCTTATTCTTTAAAAGAACGATTTAATGTTAAAAAAGGTGATATTATTGTAATGTGTTCGCCATCCGTTCCTGAGGCGATCTATGCTTTTTTTGCTGCTAATTTGATAGGGGCAACAATCAGACCTATTGATCCTATGAGTGATAATAATGCAATAACTGAGTGTTTAAGAGAATCAAATTCTAGGCATTTAATTGCTTTAGGTTTGTCATACAATCAAATGAAAAATATTGATTATGATCAATTAGAACATATTGTCTATTTACCTATGTCTGGCTCCTTGCCTTTTGTTCCTTTTGCCAAAAAATCTATAGTTAATTTGTTGGATAAAGTATCATTGCTTAAAATTAGAAATGATAAGAGTGGTAAGTGGATAAGTTTTGAAGAAGCTATATCTCCGTATGTTGATATGAAATTCACTATAAATGAAATTGCTGAACCATATGAAGCAAATGAAAATGCTGCAATATTTCCAACTAGTGGGTCGACTGGCAAATCAAAGGGTGTTGTTACAACTAATGAAAATTTTTTAAGTTCTGCTTATAAGCAATTGTATTCAGAGTTTGATATTGATGATAATGATTCAATGTTTAATCCAATGCCACCTTCAAGTTCTTATTTTTGGTATGATATAGTATTAGCAATTGTATGGGGAGTTACCACTTCCTTGAGCCCTATGTTTAATCCGAAGAAATGCGTTGAAGAATTTTTAAAGGATGAAAGTTCTGTTATTTTACTTGGTCCGCTTTTATTGCAAAGAATTTGCGAATATGTTGAACAATGTGAAAAAAAGGGTAAAAGTGTTGATTTCAGTGGCAAACGTCATTTGATTTCTGGTGGTGATTCTCTTGAAATTGGTTTGGAACAAAAGACTAATTCAGTTATGAAAAAATGTGGTTCAAGTGCTATTGTGGAAAATGCTTTAGGTACTTCAGAGACTTGTGGTCCTGCTTTGAATCCTAATGGTGTGTTAAAAAATAAAGATACTTATTCTGTTGGTTCTGTTGGTGTGGTGTTTCCTGGCAATGATATGGCAATATTTGAATATGATGAAGAAAATTCTATGCGTGATATTGGTAAAGAAGATTATGATTTAGGATTGATGTACTATGAAATTGGGGAAATTTGCTATCTTGCTACCAATCCTAATGTTTTTAAGGAGTATTATAAAGATGAACAAAGTACTAGTGAGGCTATAATTACACATAATGATGGTACTGTATGGTATCACACTGGGGATTTAGGATATTTGGATCCTTCCGGTCATGTGTTTTTTGCCGGAAGAAAATCTGGCTTAATTGTTAGAGAGGGCCATAAAGTATGGACTCCCAAAATTGAGGGTGTAATTAAAAAAGTTCCGGGTATTAAAGACTGTGCTGTTATAGGTGTTCCAGATGATAAAGAAAAAGAGGTACCGGCTTGTTTTGTTGTGTATGATGACGATACTTCTGTAGAATCAAAGCGGAAAATAGAAGCTCAAGTTTTTGGAACTATTTTATCGAATTTAGATAGAAATCATTTGCCTGCTTTTTACCATGAATTAGATACAATACCTAGAAATTTAATGATGAAAGAAAAAATTGGAGAGTTAACTGAAATATATAGAAATGTTTCACAGCAAAGTATTAACGAACATAAAGGTGCAAAAGTTTTTTTCAAAAAACATTTGACTAGTAAAGCCGGAGAGCAATAATGTTGAGGTTATTGTTCTTTTTTATTTTGAAATATTTATGTATGAGTGTTATACTTAATATAGGGTGATGTGTGATATGGCAAATATAACTTTTACAATCTGTGGTTTTATTTATGTTTTTATTTTGATTATTATCTTTTTTTCTAGAAAACGTTCTACTCATTTAGAAACAAGACTATATTCAAAGTTATTAGTATTTACTTTCTTGGGCACTTTGTTTGAAATTGTAAATTATGTACTTTTGAATTTGGATATTTCTTATAATTCATTTGTATATTTATTGAGTTCTAAATTAATTTTAGTATATTATGTGTTTTGGTTATCTTTTTTTTCTATGTATGTTAATGTTATTTCTAATCGTGAAAAAAGAAATAAAATGTATAAGTATATCATCTTGTTTTTGGTGTTAATTGAAATTTGTCTGCCATTGTCATATACACATACTAAAGATTTAGTAATTCCGACTGGTTTTTCAGTTTATTTGGTTTATATTTTGACTGTTGTTTATGTGGCTTTGTCTGTTATGAAAATTTGCTTATCTTTTAATCGAAATAATTTGAAAAAGTATATACCATTATTAACTTTAATTATTTTAGGTTCTATTGCTACTGTTATTCAATTTTTAAAGCCGGAATATTTATTAATGGTTTCAGTTCATTCTATAACCATTTATGTTATGTACTTTACTATTGAAAATCCAGATATGAAAATGGTCGAACAATTAGAAAAGGCTAAAGATGATGCTGATAGGGCTAATAGGGCTAAGACTGAGTTTTTATCTAGTATGTCACATGAGATTAGGACTCCTTTGAATGCTATAGTTGGATTTAGTGATTGTATAGTTAATTCTAATAATTTGACTGATGCTAAAGAAAATGCTAAAGATATTGTTAATGCCTCTAAGACTTTGTTAGAAATAGTTAATGGTATACTTGATATTTCTAAGATTGAGTCTGGTAAGTTGGAACTTGTTAATATTTCTTATGATACTAGAAGTACATTAAAAGAAGTTATTGGTATGTTTGAACCTAAAGCAGTTGAGAAGGGTATTAAGTTCTCTTCTTATATAGCACCAGACGTTCCTCCGGCTTTATATGGAGATGTTAATAATATTAAGAAAATTATATCTAATTTATTATCTAATGCAGTTAAGTATACAGATAAAGGATTTGTTAGATGCGAAGTTACTTGTGTTAATGAAGAAGATATGACTAAATTAGTTGTTGCGGTAGAAGATTCAGGAAGAGGTATTAAGCAAGAGGCTGTTAAGAACTTATTTTCTAAATTTCAAAGACTTGATGAAGATAGAAACAGTACTATAGAAGGTACCGGATTAGGACTTGCAATTACAAAACAATTAGTAGAACTAATGGGTGGACAAATAGCAGTTCATACAGTATATGGATCAGGAACAAAATTTACAGTTATGATACCACAGAAGATTAGTACAGAAATTGTAAAAGTTGCAGAAGTAGTAGAGGAAGAGAAACCTAAAGTTATAAAGAAAGATGTAGATTTAAAAGACGTAAAGATATTATTAGTAGATGATAATAACTTGAATTTAAAAGTAGCATCTAAATTATTAGAAAAACATGGGGCTAATAATATTACTTGTGTTAATTCAGGATTTGATTGTTTAGATAAGATTAGTATGGGAGAAAAGTATGATTTAATATTTATGGATGATATGATGCCTAAGATGTCAGGTAGAGAAACATTTATAAAATTAAAAGAAATGCCAGGATTTATAGTGCCAGTAGTAGCCTTAACAGCAAATGCTATTTCAGGAGCAAAAGAAGAGTACTTGGAATTAGGATTTAGTGATTATTTGGCTAAACCAATAGAAAAAGATGAATTAGTTAGAGTACTTAGTTCAGTATTAAAAGAAAAAGAAGAAGAAGTATCGACAGTTACAGTAGTTGAGAATAGTGAAATAGATAAAGGATCAGAGACAAAAGAAGAGTATTTGAGAAAGAATGGGGTACAAGTAGATAAGGCTTTAGAATTACTAGGAGATATGAATATGTATGAAGTTACATTAAAAGACTTCTTAAATTCAATAGATAGTAAATGGGCAAATATAAAGAAATATAAAGAAGAAGGAGATTTGGCTAATTATTCTATAGAAGTACATTCATTAAAGAGTGATTGTAAGTATTTAGGATTTACTAAGTTGGCTAATATTAGTTTCTTACATGAATTAAAAAGTAAAGATGGGGATAAGGAATATATAGATAAACATTTTGTAGACTTAGAAAATGCTTATGATGTCGCTATTAAAATTATGAAGGGAGTGTAAACTCCCTTTTTTCTTTTTAGAGTTTGAGTTATAATTAAAATATACTATTTGAAAGAGGTTAGACATAATGAATGAAATGATTATTAATGAGATTGCTAATGACTTGGGAGTTAGTACTAAACAAGTTACAGTAGTATTAGAGTTACTTAGTGGGGGTAATACTATACCTTTTATAGCGCGGTATAGAAAAGAGGCTACTGGGGCTTTAGATGAAGAAGAGATTAGAAAAATTAATGAGGTTTATGAATACCAAGTTAATTTATTAAAACGTAAAGAAGATGTTATACGTTTAATAGATGAGAAGGGACTTCTTACTGATGAATTAAGAGATTCTATTTTGAAATGTAGTAAATTAGTAGAAGTAGAAGATTTATATAGACCATATAAAGAGAAAAAGAAGACTAAGGCTACTGAGGCTATTGCTTTAGGACTTGAACCTTTGGCAAAGATGATTATGAGTTTTCCTATGAATGGTAATTTAGAAGACTTAGCGAGTAAGTTTGTAAAAGAGGATTTACCAGTAGAGAAATGTATTGAAGGGGCTAAGTATATTATTGCTGAATGGATTAGTGATAATGCTAGTTATCGTAAATGGATACGTAGTTATTTTTATAAGAATGGTATTATTAGTTCTACTAAGAAAAAAGGGGAAGATATAGATAGTACTAAAATATATGAGATGTATTATTCTTATCAAGAACCGGTTAAATATATTAAGCCACATAGAATACTTGCTTTAAATAGAGGAGAAAATGAAAAGGTACTTAGTGTTAGTATTGATATAGATAAAGAAGGAGTTTTATCTTATTTAGAAAAGAAGATTATTAAGAATGATAAGTCTTTTGTAGTTGATACTGTAAAAGAGGCAATACTTGATTCTTATAAGAGATTAATTGAACCTTCTATTGAAAGGGAGATTAGAAGTGATTTAACTGAGGTAGGAGAAGAGGCTGCTATTGATAATTTTGGAAAGAATTTAGAGGCTTTACTTTTAACTCCGCCTATGAAAGAAAGAGTAGTTTTAGCATTTGATCCAGGTTTTGTTAATGGATGTAAGTTGGCTGTTGTTGATAAGAATGGAAAGTATTTAGATTCGACTGTTATTAAACCATTTTTAAATGGTAATACAGAAGAGAGAGTTCGTTTATCTAAAGAGGTTGTAGTACAACTTATAAAGAGATATAATGTATCAATTATTGCGATTGGTAATGGTACGGCTTCGCGTGAATCTGAGAAGTTTTGTGCTGATATGATTAAGGAATATAATTTAGATTGTAAGTATGTAATTGTATCTGAGGCTGGTGCTTCTATTTATAGTGCTTCTCCTATTGCGATAGAGGAGTTTCCTGATTTAGCAGTTGAAAAGAGAAGTGCAGTTAGTATAGGTAGAAGGCTTCAAGATCCTTTGGCTGAACTTGTAAAAATTCCACCAGATGGTATTGGAGTTGGATTATATCAACATGACGTTTCACAGAAGAAATTATCTAGTTCATTAGACTTTGTAGTTGAGAAGTGTGTAAATAGTGTTGGTGTTAATATTAATACGGCCTCTCCTTCATTATTAAAGTATGTATCTGGTATTACGAAGAAGGCAATTGAAAAGATAATTGAGTATCGTGAAAAAATAGGTAAAATTACTTCTAGAGATGAGATAAGAAAGAAGAAATTATTATCTGATAAGGCTTATGAACAAGCAATTGGTTTTTTAAGAGTGGTTGATGGAGATAATATTTTAGATTCAACAGCAATTCATCCAGAAAGTTATGATGTTGCATTAAAGATACTAAGTGATTTAGGTTGTAGTATGGATATGATTGGTAAGGATGAGTTAATTAAGAAACTTGATAGTATTAATTTAGAAGAATATAAAGATAAGATTGGTACTGATATTTATACTTTAGAAGATGTTATTGCTTCCTTAAAGAAACCTAATCTAGATCCTAGAGATGAAATGCCACAACCATTACTTAAGAGTGATGTTTTAGATATTAAAGATTTATCTATTGGTATGAAGTTACAAGGTACAGTTAGAAATGTAGTTGACTTTGGAGCATTTATAGATATTGGACTTCATAATGATGGACTTGCTCATATTTCTAAACTTACAACTAAGTATATTAAACATCCTAGTGAAGTAGTTAGTGTTGGAGATATAGTTGATTGTTATGTAGATGATATTTCATTAGAAAAAGGTAAAGTTAGTTTGAGTTTATTACCTAGATAGTAAAGTTGTGTAAAACTTTACTTTTTTTCTTTTTTGTTGTAATTTTATGAAAAAGTTTATGCTATTCTTAATATAGAGAGAGGTGCTTATTTATGAAAAAGGGATTGGCAGGAATATCACTTATTACAATTTCATGCTTATATGGTATTTTAGTCATAGTGGCAATAGCGGTTTGTATGGTATGTGAGTTTCCGGTTTTATATGCATTGATTGCTAGTATAATTGTTTTAATTATTCAATTTTTAATATCACCATTTTTAACTGATTTAACAATGAGATGGTTATATCGGGCTAAATTTGATAGAGAGATGCCAGCATACTTAAAAGAATTTATAGAAAAAATATGTCAAGAACATGATATGAAATATCCTAGAATTGGATATATTGATGATGGGGCTCCTAATGCTTTTACTTATGGACATACTAAGAATGATGCTAGAATTATTTTAACGAGAGGTGTTTTTGAACTACTTAGTGAAGATGAAGTTAAAGCTGTAGTTGCTCATGAGATGGGACATGCAGTACATTATGATATGTTATTTATGACTGTTGCTCAATTAGTACCTTTAGTTTTATATTCAGTTTATGAGTTCTTTGCATCTAGTGATGGAGATAATGATTCTTCTAAATTAGCAGTTATTGGATATGTTGCTTATATTTTATATATAATTTGCCAGTATATAATTTTATGGTTATCTAGAGTTAGAGAATATTATGCAGATAGTTTTGCTGCGGAAGAATTAAAAAATCCTAATTTATTAGCATCGGCTTTAGTAAAGATAGGATATGGACTTAGTGCTAATACTACTAGAGAAGGAAAAGTTTCAGTAGCAAGTAAGAATACACTTGGTATTTTTGATGCTAGGACTTCTAAGACTCTTATTGTTACTAGTTATAATAATGGAGAAGTTTCTAAAGATAGAATTAAGAATGCTATGAAGTGGGAAATGTGGAATGTTTGGGCTAAGTGGTATCAATTAAATTCTACACATCCATTAATATCAAGAAGATTATTGGCATTATCTAAAATGAGTAAAGAATATGGATTAGAACCTTATATTGAGTTTGATTTAAAACAAGATGAATCATTTGTAGATGACTTTATTGTTGAAGTAATTATAAAATATTTACCATTCTTAGCATTTTTAGTTTCAGTAGGTGTATTTATTCTATTTGGAATTAATGAATGGGATATGTTGCTTGCATTTGGTATTTGTGGAACTTTAATTATGGCAGCAGTATTTGTAACTTTTAGTAAGGCTCATCCAAATAGGAATTATAAGGAAACGACTGTTTCTGAATTATTAGGAGAAGTTAAAGTATCTGGAGTAAGGGCTATTCCTTGTGTTATAGAAGGAGAAATAATAGGTAGAGGTAATCCTGGATGTATACTTAATGAGGATTTTGTAATTAGAGATGATACTGGTATTGTGTTTTTAGATTATGATCAACCTTTATTTATAATTAATAAATTATTTGCTTTATTTAGATCTAGTAAGTATTTTGGGAAGAAAGTTTTGGTAAAAGGTTGGTATAAACGTAGTCCTGTTCCTTATATTGAAGTTTATACAATGACAATCGATGGTAAAGTTAAGAGATGTTATTCTTATGGTTTCCTTAAGTTTATTTATTTGTTATTCTTAGCATTCTTTATTATTGTGTTGTTTGTTGGAGTTACTGGTTTATTTATGTAATAATAAAAATATGTATTTGTGTACATATTTTTTTATGTTATAATTACTTTAGGATAAAGGGTGTGTTTTATTTATGAAGAGAATAAATAATAAAGGTTTTACTTTAGTTGAAGTTTTAGTTACTATAACAATTATGGGACTTATATCTATTTTGGCTTTACCAGAGGTACAACAGTTACAGGCAAAAAATAGATTACAGAAGTTTATTACTTATGGAGATACGTTGAAAGATTCAGCAAAACTTTATGTTGACTCTAATAGTCCAGATTTGTTTGGGTATGCTACTACTGGATGTGCTGATATTCCTTTTTCGGAATTAAAGGCCAAGACTTTAGCAAAGGATTATTTAACAGGAGGAATAACTTGTGATAATAATCAGACTTATGTCCATGTTGTAAGAAAAAATGGTGTAGATACTTATAAAGTGTTTTTGAAGTGTGTTTCTAGTTCTGGAAAAGTTGAGTATCAAACAGATCATTTAGAGGTTTGCCCAGGTGGAGCAAGTCCTGGTGGTGGCGAAACTCCTGGCGGAGGAGGCGGTTCTGGCGGCTCCGGAGGTGGTGGTACTGTTGTAATAGGTACTGGTAATTTTACAATTTCAATTTCACCAGAAGATGGAAGTACTTGGAAGAGGAATAGAAAAGCTACTATAAAGGTTACTTCCGATGATAGTTTTGCGGCTAATACGGTTGTTTCTTATTACTTGGCTACAGATGCTGCTGGTAATAATCAGGTTGCTGGTACTGCTGGTGCAATCTCATTTGGTAATTCAGCAGGCACAAAACAAATGGAGAGAACTGTAATCTTACAAGGTGTTACAGGTAGACTTTATTTGATTGCGAAACCAATACGAATGGTAGATATAAATGGAAATTCCTATACTGATAATGTTGCTTCTGGAGAGTTGCTTTTTGATAATGAACCGCCTAAGTTGAAAAGTGTAACATCGCTTGAATTGAAACCATACATTGCTACTTATAGGTATCTAAAAGTAGATTTCGAAGAAAATGGTTCTGGTATCGTTAAATGGACTTATACTTATCCGGACGGAGATAATGTTGAAAAAAAGTATGAGATTAGAGCGGTTGGAACATTTCTAAATGTTCTTCTTAGGGCATGGTGTGAAAATGATTCTGGCAATGCTAGTTCTACTTGTGATAATACATATCATTACTTTTATACTTCACCTTTTACTGATTCGACTAGTGCTGAAGGCAAAAGAGTTATAATAAAGGCCTATGATGAAGTTGGTAATGTTGGAACTATAGAGACTATAGTAGTAGTAGATTAGGATTTAGAAAAAGAAAAATAGAAGACTTTCATAATATTAAACTTTATGAGAGACTTCTATTTTATTTTGATGGTATTTTTATTTCTTTCGATGAGGTTTTCTTTTTCTAGTTTGTTTAATTCACGCATTAAGTTACTTCTATCTACGACGATGTATTCAGCAATGGCTTTGTATGAGGTTGTTACTTTAAAAATGTTGTCCTTGTTCATTCTTTGTTTTAAGAAATAGAGTATTTTATCACGAACTGTTTTTTGAGATAAGAGTTCTATTTTTTCATTTTGTTTACGATTATCCTTTATAAGTAAATCGAAAAGAGTAATTACTAAGTTATTGTGGAAGGGACAACCTTTATTACAATTTTTTAAGATAGTATAGTAGTCAATAAAAATTACTTCAGTTTCATTATTACTAATAATATAAATTTCATCTTCAGAGTGTTGAAAAAATAAATTAGAGAAGATGTCATCCTCTTTTAATTCCCTCATAATAGTGGTGTTACCATTGATGTCAGTTTTGATAATAGAGGCTTTTCCATAAGTTATAAAACCAATTTGTTTTTTAGTAGAAAAGTTACTTATTATTAATTGTTTGTTAGTGTATACCTTTTTAGAGACATTGACACAGTTTGACAAGTTTTTTTTAAAGTAAATGAGTTTGTCTTTTTCAATAGTTTCAATCATTTTAATCAGTCCTTGTATTTTTATTTTAGCAAATTTTTGTATTAGTTGCAAATGCAACAGTAATATTTTTTTTATTAAGATAGAATTTTATACATAGAGTAGGAGAAGTAATTATGCAAGAGATTAAGATAGTAAAAAGAAATGGTAATTTAGAGAAGTTTGATGCAGATAGAATAAGAAAGGCTGTTAAGACTAGCACTGAGAGAGTAATGGTTAATTTAACAGATGAGGCAGTTGAAAAAATTGTTTTAATAGTTAAAGATATGATTAATACACAGACTACTAATCCTAGTGTAGAACAAGTACATAATTTTGTAGAGGCAGCTTTAGAGCAGATTAATCCAATAGTTGCGAGAAGTTATAGAGAATATAGAGATTATAAAAAAGAGATAGTTCATATATTGGATAAAGTATATAAAAAGGCACAAGTAATTACTTATATTGGAGATAAAGAATGTGCTAATATGGATAGTGCTTTAGTTACTACACAGAGATGTTTGATTTATAATAGTTTGAATAAAGAACTTTATAAGAAATTCTTTTTAACGGCTAATGAGATAGAGGCTTGTAAAGATGGGTATATTTATATACATGATATGAGTGCAAGACGTGATACGATGAATTGTTGTTTATTTGATATGGCTAATGTATTAAAAGATGGGTTTGAGATGAGTAATATATGGTATACAGAACCTAAGACATTACAGACAGCTTTTAATGTTATGGGTGATGTTATTATTAATACTACGGCTATGCAGTATGGTGGATTTACAGTACCTGAGGTTGATACAATACTTAAAAAATATGCAAAGATGACTTATAAAAAATATTATAATGAGTATTTGGATATTAAGGGAGATACTTTTAAAGATGAAGCAGATAAATATGCTTGGGAGAAAGTAAAAAGAGAATGTGAACAAGGGTACCAAGGAATAGAATATAAACTTAATACAGTTAGTTCTAGTAGAGGAGATTATCCGTTTGTGACTTTTTCATTTGGAATTGATACGGATCCTTATGCGAAACTTATTAGTAGGGTTATATTAGATGTACATAGAGAAGGACAGGGGAAGAAGGGATTTAAAAGACCGACTTTGTTTCCTAAATTAGTATTTTTATATGATAAGAAATTGCATGGTAAGGGTGGCGAGTTAAGAGATAATTTTTTAGCAGCGATCAAGTGTAGTCAAAAGACAATGTATCCAGATTATTTATCATTAACTGGAGAAGGTTATGTCTGTGAGATGTATAAAAAATATAAAAGAGTTGTTAGTCCGATGGGATGTAGGGCATTTTTATCTCCTTGGTATGAAAGAGGCGGAATGAATCCTGAAGATAAAAATGATAAACCAGTTTTTATAGGAAGATTTAATATAGGAGCGGTGTCATTACATTTACCGATGATTTTAGCAAAGGCTAGAGAAGAGCAAAGAGACTTTTATGAAGTTTTAGATTATTATTTGGAAATGATTAGAAGGGTTCATATTAGGACTTATAGATATTTGGCGAAGAGAAAGGCTTCTACTAATCCTCTTGCTTATTGTCAGGGAGGATTTTATGGAGGTAATTTAAAACCAGAGGAGGCAATAGAACCAATACTTAAATCTTCAACAGCATCTTTTGGAATAACGGCTTTGAATGAGTTACAAGTTTTATATAATGGAAAGAGTATTGTTGAAGATGGGGAGTTTGCTTTAGAGGTTTTAAAATATATTAATAAGAAGATATTAGAGTTTAAAGAAGAAGATCATGTTTTATATGCAATATATGGTACTCCCGCTGAGAATTTATGTGGATTGCAGATTAAACAATTTAGAAAGAAGTATGGAGTTATTGAAGGAGTAAGTTCGAGAGAGTATGTTTCTAATAGTTTCCATTGTGGAGTATGGGAAGATATTACTGGTATTGAAAAACAGGATTTAGAGAATCGTTTTTGGGAATTATTTAAGGGTGGACGTATTCAATATGTACGTTATAATTTAAGTTATAATAATGAGGCTATGCTTACTTATATAGAAAGGGCAATGGAGCTAGGTTTTTATGAAGGAGTTAATTTGAGTCTGGCTTATTGTAATAGTTGTGGACATGAGGAGTTAGATATGGATGTATGTCCTAAGTGTGGTAGTAGTGATTTAACTAAAATTGATAGAATGAATGGATATTTGTCTTATTCTAGAGTACATGGGGATACAATGCTTAGTAATGCAAAGATGGTTGAAATATCAGAAAGGAAGTCGATGTAGATGTATAGTGTTGTTTTATTGATTGGAAGTACTAAATTTAGGGATGTCTTTTTAGCGGTTGAAGAGAAATTGGCTTTGAAAGGATATTTAGTGTTTACTCCGTCTGTTTATAATCAATCTGGAGAAGTACCAGAATGTGGGGTTGGGACTAAGAAGATATTAGATACGGCTGCTAAAATGAAGGTATGTCGTAGTGATATAGTTATTGTTATTGATAAAGATGGTTATATTGGTAGTAGTACTAAGAGTCAGATTGAATGGGCTGAATTATTAAATAAACCAGTCTTATATTATAGTCATGGGGATGTTGAGAAGTTATGAGATACCATAATATTACAAAGGCTGATATGTTAAATGGGGATGGACTTAGAGTAGTGTTATGGCTAGCAGGATGTTCTCATCATTGTCAGGCTTGTCAGAATCCAATTACTTGGGATGCTAATGATGGACTTATCTTTGATGAGGAGGCTAAGAGGGAAGTATTTGCTGAATTAGAGAAGAGTTGGTGTAGTGGCTTAACTTTATCAGGAGGAGATCCTTTATATGTTGGGAATAGAGAAGAAGTTAGTTTATTAGTTAAAGAGATTAAGAGTAAATTTCCTGATAAGAATATTTGGTGTTATACTGGATATACTTGGGAAGAGTTAATGAAAGAAGTAAAAGAAGATAAAAACTTAGAAACGATTTTAGATAATGTTGATGTTTTATTAGAGGGAAGATTTGTATTGAGTCTGGCTTTAGAAAAGTTACATTATGTTGGGAGTAGTAATCAGAGGATTATTGATGTTAGAAGTAGTTTAGATACTGGAATTATTAATTTATATATAGATAATAATAAGATATTAAAAGGAGAAGTATAATGAGAAAACGTGGATTTGAAGTAGTAAAAGGATATGAAGATAAAGGAATTAATTTACCGGTTAGAAAGACAGCCCATTCGGCTGGATATGATGTTGAAGCAGCGGAAGATATAGTTATTCCTATGTATAAACCAGGAATTAAGCCTACACTTATTCCAACAGGCTTAAAGGCTTATTGTATGGATGATGAATGCTATTTATTATTAAATCGTAGTTCTGGGCCTAAGAAAGGGTTTTTAATGGCAAATAGTGTAGGATTAATAGATGCAGATTATTATGGTAATCCAGATAATGATGGACATTTTTACTTTGCTTATTTTAACTGTAGTGATCATGACATTGAGGTTAAGAAAGGCGATGTAATAGGACAAGTTGTGTTTACAAAATATTTAGTTGTTGATAACGATAATGCATTTGGTTCTAGAAATGGAGGTTTTGGTTCAACTGATACAAAAATTAAGAAATTGTAAAAAATGATTTTTACATTTTTTTAATTTTTTTCTTTTATGGAAATACTGTTTTGTTGAAAAATAAGGAAATTGGTTGAAAAACACTTGCAAAAAAATAAAAAATGTGCTGTTGCAATTTTCTTAAATGTATAAAAATGTCAATTGTCGTAAATCGAACAAAAAAAGTTTTTGGAGCTTTTCTTTATATATCAACGTATTGAAAAAAATGGTAAAAAAAGTGTCATTTTTTGTATTGATTTTTTTATAATTAGTTTCTAAAATGAAGGAAAGAATGTTACTTATGTGGAGGTTAATTTATGGTAGAAGTAAGCGACAAATTAGACCAATTAATGGTCGTTAAGAGAAATGGAAAGAAAGTACCATTTGATGAGACTAAAATAGCTTTAGCAATAAAGAAAGGCTTTGATAGTGTTTCAATAGATAATGGTGAAGATGATAAACTTCGTAAATATGATAGTAAAGATATTCAAAAAGTGTATCAGGCTGTTTTAAAGAGAATCGAAAAAGAAGCAAAAAATACTGATAAGTTCCAAATTGAACAAATTCAAGATTTTATTGAAGATGAATTATCTTCTAAAGGATATGAGGATGTTTATAAATCTTTTTCAGAATATCGTGAAAGAAGAGCACAATCTCGTCAATCATTCTTTGATGATAAGAAGACTCATAAGTTTTTAAAATCGCTAGAGAATTTAGGACTTAAGTCTGCTAATGAAGAAGATGCAAAAAGAGAAAATGCTAATATTGATGGTAATAGTCCAATGGGTACTATGCTTCAATATGGTTCGACAGTTTCAAGAGAATTTGCTAAGGCATATTTAATGAAACCAGAATATGCTAAGATGCATGATGAAGGTGAGATTCACATTCACGATATGGATTTCTTAGCAATGGGTACTACTACTTGTTGTCAGATAGATTTATCAAGATTATTTAAGAATGGTTTTGATACGGGACATGGGTATGTAAGACCTCCACAAGATATTTCAACTTATAGTTCTTTGGCTGCTATAGTTATTCAAGCTAATCAAAATGATCAACATGGTGGACAATCTATACCAGCGCTTGATTATTATTTGGCTCCTGGTGTTTTAAAAACATTTAAGAAACAATTTAAACAAACTGTATATGACTTTTTAGATTTGGATGGTTTTATTGGTGTTATTAATTTAGATAGAATTATTCGTGAGATTGATAAGATAGAGTCAATTGAAGTTAATTTAGAAGAGTTTAGTGATTATCAAAAAGGATCAGATAGAGTAAAAGAAATATTTAAATTAGCAAGTGAGAAGGCTTTACAAAAGACTGATAGAGCTACACAACAAGCAATGGAAGCTTTTGTTCATAATTTAAATACAATGCACTCTAGAGCCGGTGCCCAAGTACCGTTTTCTTCAGTAAACTTTGGTACTGATATTTCTCCAGAAGGAAGAATGGTTACTAGAAATTTACTTTTAGCAACTGATAGAGGTTTAGGTAATGGAGAGACTCCAATATTCCCAGTATCAATATTTAAAGTAAAAGAAGGAGTTAACTATAATAAAGAAGATCCTAACTATGATTTATTTAAATTAGCTTGTAAAGTTTCTGCTAAGAGACTTTTCCCTAACTTTGCATTTGTAGATGCTCCATTTAATTTACAATTTTATAAACCGGGAAATGTTAATACAGAAATAGCTTATATGGGATGTCGTACAAGAGTTTTAGCAGATGTTACTTCTCCAGATAATCAAGTTGTTACAGGTAGAGGAAATTTATCATTTACAACAATTAATTTACCAAGACTTGGTATTAAACATGGTATTGCTTTAAAAGAAAGAGATAAAGCAGATATGAAAGGTTTTTATGAAGAACTTGGAGAGATTATGGATAAGGTTCGTGATCAATTACTTGAAAGATTTGAAGTTCAATGTAGTAAACATTCATATAACTTCCCATTCTTATTAGGACAAGGAGTTTGGACTAATGGTGAGAAGTTAAAACCAACTGATAGACTTAGAAAAGTATGGAAACATGGTTCTTTATCAACCGGATTTATTGGTCTTGCTGAATGTTTAAAAGCTTTAACTGGGGAACATCATGGCGAGAGTAAAGCAAGTCAAAAATTAGGACTTGAAATTATTAAGTTTATGAGAAATAGATGTGATGAAAATTCGGCTAAATATAATTTAAACTTTACTTGTTTAGCTACTCCAGCAGAAGGATTATCTGGTAGATTTACATCTATTGATAAAGCAATTTATGGAAAGATTAAAGGTGTTACTGATAGAGAATATTATACTAATTCATTCCATGTACCGGTTTATTATAATATTAGTATTGCTGATAAACTTAAGACTGAAGCACCTTATCATGAATTAACTAATGGTGGACATATTTCTTATATTGAATTAGATGGAGATGTTGCTAGTAACGTTGATGCTTTTGAAAAGGTTATTCGTATAATGAAAGAGTCTGGTATTGGTTATGGAGCTATTAACCATCCAGTAGATAGAGATCCAGTATGTGGATATGTTGGTGTAATTAATGATGTTTGTCCAGGATGTGGAAGACATGAATTTGAGGGAGTTCCAATAGAACAAATTACAGCACCTGAGTGTTGTGGTAGATAAATAAATAAATAATTAATTAAAAGAAGTAGGAGGAATATTTATGGAAAAAATAGTTGGCGAAGGAGAAAAGTTTGAAAGAATTAGAAGAGTTACAGGATATTTAGCAGGAGATGTTTCAAGATTTAATAATGGTAAAAGAGCAGAAGAAAGGGATCGTGTAAAACATTCTGGAGTAAAAGACTTATTAAAAGACGAATGCAAGAATGGAAATTAGATTAGCCGCTGATTTACAACCAGATTCAATAGTAGATGGTGAAGGAATAAGGACAGTTGTGTGGACTCAAGGGTGTCCACATAACTGTAAAGGCTGTCATAACCCTGGGACACATGATTTTAATGGAGGATTTCTAGTAGATATAAAAGAAGTTATTGAAGAGTTAAAAAATATAGAGGGACAAGATGGAATAACTTTATCTGGAGGAGATCCAATGTGTCAAAGTGACGCTTGTATAGAAATATGTAAGGCTGCGAAAGAGATGGGACTTAGTGTTTGGTGTTATACAGGCTTTACATATGAGACTATTATTAATAATCCAAAACAAAGAAAATTATTAGATTATATTGATATATTAGTAGATGGTAAATTTGTTTTGGAAGAGAAGAGTTTAGATATTTATTTTAGAGGTTCTAGGAATCAAAGAATAATTGATGTTAAGAAGAGTTTAGAAGAAGAGAAAGTAGTCTTAGTTGAAGAATATAGAGATGATAAAAATTATTCTTTGAATTATAAAAAACCAGAGTATTTATTTATATAAGATGTCGTCTTAGGATGATGTCTTTTTTGATTTTTCTGATACTTGAAAAAAACTATACTATATAGTACAATTATTATGGTTAAGAATAGTAAAGATGGTGATAAATATGTTGGCAAATAAACAGAAAAAATCTATCCTTAGACAGACAGACAGGAGAAAAATATGTTAAAGAAAGTCTTTAGTTTTTTTACTAAAAAGAAGTCTTTATTATTTTTATTATCTTTAATTTTAATTTTTGTTTTTGTATTTACACTTACTAATTCATTTGCGGCAGATGTGGAAGTTAAAAACATCACATATCAATCAACAAAACTTTCATCTGAAGACGATGATCCTGGAAGTTGGAATATTGATGTAAATGCAGAATGGGTTTCTAAGGGCAGAGTACGAGTAACTTTTAAACTTGATAGTGTTGCTATGGCAAAAGATATTAAACCTATAGATTTAGTATTGTTAGTGGATGATACTATAGATATTACTACAATGAAAAACCGTATTCGTGCATTTGGACGAAGTTTTCTTTCAAAAAATAGTGATAACTCTTTAGCAGTTATAAAATTTAATTCAGTAGCCGAGATAGCAAGTGATTTTGGTACTGATCTTACTGAACTTAACTCAACATCATATGGTAATTTAGATGGGAGTACTGGGCTTAGTTACTATTCGGCATTAGATGCTTTAAATGAACTCCTTGAAACTTCTACTGATTATGGTGACAATGATATTTGGGTTGTATTAATTACTGATGGTGATCCGGCTCGAGATATGGGAAAAGAAAAGGAAACGTATAATAATATCAGAAAAAACTATCCAGAAATAAAAAACTTTTTTGCTGTTCAGTATAATGTTGGTGGAAACAAAAGTGATATTTTAAAAGAAATGAGTGATGTTCAATATGTTGGAACTGATCTTTCTTCTTTTTATAGAATTATTTCAAACATAGATTATATGGTGCGATATGTAGATTATGATTTATTTAGTATTGATACTTTGATAAATACTGATGTTTTTTCTATTGATAATATCAAACCAAATGTAACATTTGGTACTTCAGGCAATATTATTGGTGCAAGAATGATATGGTTTTTTGGTAATGAAGGTTCAGATAATCGACTTGCTACAGGATTTCCTGTTACAATGAGTTTTGATTTAAAATTAAAAGATAAGTATTCGGAAGGTGCAGTTGGTGTATATCCACTTTTTAGAAAGGTAGCAATCAATTATAAGATTGGTGATGTTTCTGAGACCATTATTAGTACTGACACTCCGGCTCTTGCTAATGCCTATCCTGTTGTTTATGATGGAAATGCTCCTTCTGATTGTACAATAAATCATTTGCCATATACTATTTATCATAATCCATTTAGTGTAGTTGATATTTCTAGTACTGTTCCAGTGTGTGCTGGTTATGAGTTTAAGGGCTGGCAAATAGATGATACTAATGTTGAACGTAAGGGTACTAATTTTGTTATGCCACCTTATGCGGTTACTTTGAAAGCAACTTGGGCTAAGGCTTCTATGAATAAAACTGTGGATGGAACTATTTATGAGGCTGCTACTTTATATGATATTGTGGCAGGTAAGGCTACTTTGGATACTAATTTAGATCTTACTAGTACTACGACTACAAATAAAGGAGTTTATACTTATTCTTCAACTGCAAATGATAATTATCCAATTCATTATTATCATGGTTCTATTGATGATAATAACTTGTTGTTTGCTGGATTTTGTTGGAAAATAGTTAGAACTACCGATACTGGTGGTGTAAAGATATTATATAATGGTCTTCCTAATAGTAATAATCAGTGTACTAATACTGCTTGTAGTATAGGAAAAGGTGCTTTTAATACTGATCCTGGTTCTATTGCTAGTGTTGGTTATATGTATGGAAGTCTTGAAAAAGTAAAAACATATACTATGCCTAAATGGTATGATGTATTGGGATTAACTACTAGTACTATTAATATAAGTAAGACTCAAACAATGGGTACTGGAAAATACTATTTTACTTCTAGTTATTCTTCATTACAACGTAACAATTTTGATGGTACTTATGTTCTTAATAATGCTACTCAGGATACTTGGAGTACTTCATATAAAAAATATTATACTTGTTTAGATGGTTCTAGTAGTTGCAGTGAACCTGTTTATATAGTTGGAGGGACTTCTACTGAGGCTTATTATGTTCCAATATATATGAATGCTTCTACTTCTGCAACTTATAGTAGTGGAAATTATAAGGTGGCAAGTTACATTGGTCAAAAAATAGTATGGGCAGAAAAATATGAAACTCTGGCGGATTATTATGTGTGTCCAGATTCTTCTGATGTTTCTTGTTCTAATATATATTATGTTATTTCTTATAATGAAGGTAATCTGACATACGTTTCTCTTAATGATGGCTCATTGGCTTCGGATTTAAAAACACAGGCTGCAAATAAGAAAATTATTTTTGGTAACTGGGAACAATGGGATGGTACACAATATGTTTTGCAAGATACGATTAGTCTGTCAGTGACTAATTTATATAATGAATTTGAAACATTGACAAAGGGCTATAACTACACTTGTTTTAGTGAAAATACAAAGTGTGCTTCCGTTAAATATTTAATTTACTATAAAAATGAGACTATTTCCTATTATGATATTAATGCTTATAATTTACAAGCCTTTAAAGAAGCCAAGGTTTTTAATAATATTAATGATTCTAATGCGAAAACTACGATCGAAACATGGTATAAGAATAATATGACAAGTTATACAGATTATTTGGAAGATGCAACATTTTGTAATAATCGTGAAATTATAACTACATCTTTGGTAAGTGAAAATACAATTATTGGAAAAATTGCTGCCTCTAGCGATGTACGTTTCTTTGGTTATGATTTATTTTTTAATGGTGCATCGTCGTTACTTAAGTGCAATAACAGCTATGATAAGTTTACTACAACAAATGGTTTAAAATATCCAGTTGGATTACTTACTTATGATGAGGTTTTATTAGCCGGTAGATACTATTCGTTTTCATATTTAGGTACTTTAAATTTTTGGACTATGTCACCTCTAAGTACAACAACTGATAATTCACGAATTGCAGTATACGGTCCAAATGTAAATATGAATACCTTTGTTCGGTATTGTTTGACTAGTTTTTCTAATGATTTTAGGCCAGTTGTATCAATTAAACCTGGTATGAAGGTTGATTATGGTGATGGTACCTCTACTAATCCTTATGTTCTTATTCTTGCATAGGTTTATATACTTTTATTACTAATTAGATGGTTTTTATAATTGCTATCTTGAATTTGAAATGTTACTTTGCTATAATTAATTTGTATAGTAGGTGTTTATAGTATAAAGGAAGGAGATGCAATATGAAGAACAAGAAACGAAATATTATTATTGGTCTTTCTTTGTCTTTATTTGTTGCTTTATTGATTGTTATTATCAATAGATCTTTTGCAGTTCCTTTGGAATCTGGAGCCAGAGTAGCACCTAATAGCGACTTAACTTATTATATTGATGTTATTTATGATGGTAAGGATGCTAAAGCAGTTTCTTCTAGTGATACTGTTACTGCTAATGTTAGTAGTGATTATATATATGTTGAAGATAAGTTACCTGATGGATTAACATTTAAAGAATTTGTTACAACGAGTGATGGTACGATAGGGGCAGTTAAACGTAGTGATGGTACTAGTTGTCCTGGTTATGTCGTTGGAGATAGTGCTGGATTGGTATATGATAGTGCAACAAGGACAGTTTCGTTTAAAGTAAAGAATTTACAGGCAGGTTGTAAGTTGACTGTAGGTGTTGTTACGACTACTCCTGATTTGCCAAATGGAAAAAGACTAGATTTTTATAATACGGCTTTTGCTAGAGAAAATGATTTCTCTTTTAAATCAAATACAGTACATGTATTTATGGGTGATGAAGAGGCTACTTTATATACAGTAACTTATAAATATACAGGTACAGTTCCTGATGGAGCACCTGTTCCTACAACTAACTCATATAGTGCTGGTACAACAGTTGGTGTTGAGGCTAATCCGACAGTAGCAGGTTATACTTTCTCTGGGTGGTCTACTAGTAATGTTACAGTTACTAATAATTCGTTTACAATGCCTTCTAGCAATGTAGTATTTACGGGTAGTTTTACAGCAAAAACAAAATATACAGTTACGTATTCTGTATCTGGTAATGTTCCAGATGGATTTATTTCACCAACTCCTAAATCTTATGGGGCTGGGGATGATGTAATTGTTGATTCATTAAAGGCCGGAGATGTTATTAATGGATATAGGTTCTTAGGTTGGACATCAACAGATGTTAGTCTAACTGATGGAATATTCCAGATGCCTAGTAAGAATGTTTCAATTACTGGTAAGTTTGAATTAATTAAATATAATGTTTCTTATCAGTTCCAAGGTTCAGTTATGCCTAGTAATGCTGATAGTCTATTACCAGCGACAGTGGCTTATGCACCAGGAGAAACAATAACAGTTGCGGATGATCCAGTAGCAACAGGTTATAAATTCTTAGGTTGGTATAAGAGTAAGACATTTGAAATGCCTGAAGAAGATGTAGTTATTTATGGTGAATGGATGTTATTCTCTGGATATTTCTCTCCAACGATTACAATTACAATACCAAATAAAAAAGCAAGTTATAAAAAGGGAGAAGTAGTTCCATTCCAAATTACAGTTACAAATACAGCCAGTATACCGATTAAAGATGTAATGGTACAAGAATATCTTACAGGAGCAACATTTACAACTAGTACATCTTATACATTACTTAGTGATCAAATAGTTAAAATTGGTACAATAGCGGCGGGAGCAAGTGTTACTCTTAATGCAACATTTACCGCAACAGATAAAATAGTTGCTGATTATGTAAATTCAGTAGAAATTACTGGTGCTTTAGCAGATAATTATTATTACTTAGATACATCACAAGATTATAAAGTTTCAGTGGCATTTAAAGTTGCAAATGTGGCATTAAAAGTTAATTTGACAGATAGTGATGATGGAACAGTATTATCAGATGGTAAATTTAGTTTATATAGTAATTCTAACTTGAGTGATGCTTCTAAAGTTGCAGAGGGATTAGAGTTTACTGATTTAATTCCTGGTACTACATATTATTTAAAACAAACTAGAGTTCAAACAGGATATGTACTATTGCCAGATACGTATACCGTAGTTGTAGATACTTCAGGTAATATTACATTTAAAAATCAAACGATTACGAATACAACAGGTGTAGTTACAGTTGATCTTGTAAACGATAAAATAGATATGTTACCTAATACCGGTGGTGTTGGTAATATACCTTATATAGTAGGTGGATTTATTGTTATAGTTTGTGCATCTTGTGGATATGTATTATACATGAGAAGAAAGATGGAGGGTATGTAGATGAAAAAAATTAAATTATTAGTTGTTTTTATAGTAGCATTCTTCTTTACTATTACTAATGTAAATGCAGAAATTGAAGTTAATAGATTGACTAGTATAATAGGTAAGTATAATTACAGTGATGTTAATATTACAGATACTAATGTTTATTTATACAAGATTGCTGATATGAGTGAGTTGGCTAAATATACTTATGTTGATGAGTTTGTAGGATATACAGAAGATGTTAATACATTAGAGAGTTTTGAATGGGATGATTATACTAGTAAACTTAATAAGTATATAAGTGATAATAATATTAATTATATTGCTAGTACGAAGACTGATAGTAATGGAGAATTTACTTTTAAAGATTTAAAAGTGGGATTGTATTTAATTAGAGTTGATAGTAAGAAGACTGAGGATTATGAATATTCATCTGGACCATTATTAGTCAGTTTACCTAATTTTAACGAAATTCAAGATGTTTATATGTATGATTTAAGTGTTTTTGCTAAGACTGAGGCTAAATCTTTGAATGTTAATCCAGGAGATGGCGGAGTAGATCCTCCATATACAGCTGATACTATATATCTATATGTTGCGATATTTGGAATTGCTTTAATTATATTTATTGTGGCGATTGTACTTATTATCAAAAAGAAGAAGAATAATAAGAAGACTGATGCGGGTAGTATGAATGTAAATCAAATAGATAGTCAAGTTACTACTCAGAGTGATAATTCGGTTATTAATCAGGTAGATAATCAAGACAATAATCAGATTAATAATCAGAATATGAATCAAGATAATCAAAATACTTCTAGTGAAGGATAAGAAAATAATTAATTAATTTAGGTAGCAAAATCTTTATTCAGATGTTGTTTAGGTGAATATGAGTAACTGCAGCTCGTAGATAGTTTAATGATATTTGGATTGGGTTTGTTATATATAAAGAAAAGAAAGGACGAATATTATGAATAAGAAAATTATTGGGTTGTTAGTTGCTATATTTACATTTGGACTTGTACTAAATGTTAATGCAGAAACAATAACGACTGATACAAGTAAAAAAGGTACTATTGATACAAATAGTGCATTAGTAACTAGTCAAGGTGCTATTAATATTACTAATGCTCCAACAACTGATTCTTTAGTTGCTTATAAGATTTTAGATACATTCTATAATGCATCTACTAATGTATTTACTTATGAGTTTACTAGTGATTTTAAAGCATTCTTGGCTACTACTACAGATTATAAAAATCTTACAGTTGATCAATATTATAATTTAACATCTGGTGATATTACATCTGGTTCTACTAGAACTCAATCTACATTAGATAAGTTAGTTAGTTTATATGCTGCTTATGTAAAAACTCATGCAGTTGCTGGAACTGATTTGGCTTATACTGCTAGTGAAGGAGCAACAGGTGCTGTTGTTGAGGCAGGTGCTTATTTAATTATTCCTAAATCTACAATTAGTGTTTATGCAGTAATGGTTGGAAATGTTATTCCAGTTGCTAATGGTAATGAATGGAATATTAGTGATGTAACAATAAAAGCAAAAATCAGTACTGCTTCAGTTACAAAGTCAATTGGTACAATTGGACATGTTGATGGTAACTATTCAATTGGAGAAGAATTCTCATACTTCTTAGTTGGTACTGTTCCTCAATATCCTACTAATGCTACTAATAAGACTTATACTATTGTAGATACAGTTAGTGATGCTATTACATTATCAAGTATTTCTACTATAATTGTAAAAGATGGTAATACAACATTAACTAATTCTAATGGTGTAATTAAAAATGCTGCAGGTAATACAGTAGCAACTATTACAGTTAATGGACAAAAACTTACTATAGTATTTGATACTAATTATGTTTTAAGTACTACAGTAACAATTGAATATAAGGCAAAATTAAATAATAATGCTACAGTTGGTTCAGCAGGAAACTTAAATAGTGCTGTATTGACATATTCAAATGATCCATATGGAACTGGTACTAATTCTACTTCAGCAGTTAATGCATCAGCATTTACTTATGGTATTGAAGTATTAATTTATGCAGATAAAGATCATAGTATAGTATTATCTGGTGTTAAATTTGAAATTTATTCAGATTCATCATTAACTAATAAAATTGGTGAAGTAACTACTGATTCTGAGGGTAAAGCACTTTTACCTGGTGTTGCTGAAGGTACTTATTATTTAAAACAAGTTTCAACTGCACCTGGTTATAATTTACCAAGAGATGCAGTTCCTGTTAAAGTAAAAATCGAAGGTTCTACTGAAGGTAAAACTGAAGGTTATTATATAGCAGAAGTATCTGCGTTTGAATCAGGAACATTACCATTTACTGGTAGTATTGGTACAGTTTTATATACAATGATTGGTTTAATTACTGTAGTTAGTGCAATTTTACTATTCGTTTTATATAATAGAAAAAAAGAGCAAGAACAAGCCTAAGTTAAGGCTTGTTTTTTTATGCTTTTCTTTGTAAAATTGTAATAGATATTATAGTATGAGAGGATGTAGTATGAAGAAGATATTTGGAGTAATTATTTTAGTCGTTTTTTGTATGTTTATCAATGTAAAGGCAGTTAATATTACCGTTGATTCTAATACTAAAGGTACAGTTGATACGAATAGTTATTTGATAACTTCTAGAGGAAGTGTAGATGTAGATCCTACTAATATTGGTAATGATACTTTTTCTTTGTATAAGATATTAGATGCTTTTTATAATTCTACTAGTAATGTTATAACTTATGAATTTACTAGTAATTTTAAGAAGTTTTTAACAAGTAATTCTACATATAAAAATTTAACTGTTGGTGATTATTTTAATTTGACATCTGGTGATATTACATCTGGTTCTACAGTTACAAATTCTACGTTAGATAAATTAATGAGTGCTTATACTACTTATATAAAAACTAATTCTATCGTGAGTGATGAATATCTTGATATTGTTACTCCCGTATATAGTGGGGCTTATTTGATATTACCAAATGCTACAGCAAAAATATATTCAGTTATGGTTGCGAATGTTGTATTTGAACCTAATAATATTGGTGAATGGTTTTTGAGTAATGCCTTTATTGTACCGAAAGTAGCAGAACCTTCTATTACGAAGTCAATTGGTTCTATTGGAGATATTGAAAGAGACTATTATCTTGTGGATGATATTTCTTATTATTTAGTTGCTACTGTTCCTAGATATCCTACTAATGCTACTAATACTGTTTATACAATTAAAGATACACTTGGATCAGGATTAACTTTTGCAGGAGTTAATAATATTAGTATTAGAGATGGAAGTGTTACATTAACTAATAATAATGGTATTTTTAAAGATTCTTCAGATAATACTGTTGGTTCGGCTAGTATTACGGGTAATAATTTAGTAATTACTTTTTATACTAATTATATTACTAATAGTACTATTACAGTTGAGTATAAGGCTAACTTTAATACTGGGGCTGTTTTAGGTGAGCTTGGTAACTTAAATAGTGCGACTTTGACATATTCTAATGATCCATATTATACAGGAACAACTACGACTACGGCTGTTAGTGTAGGAGCATATACGTATGGTATTGAATTATTGGTTTATGATAGAGATAATATGGCGACATTGTTATCTGGAGTTACGTTTGATGTTTATTCTGATTCAGGACTAACTCGTAAAGTTGGAACTATAACTACAGGTAGTGATGGCGTTGGTACTTTAAGAGGTGTGGCTGCTGGTACATATTATTTAAAAAATACTAAGACAGCAACAGGATATGGTTTAGCAACTACAGTAAGCATGAGTGTAAAAATAAATGGATCAGTAGATGGAACAATAGATGGATATTATAAAGTAGAAATACCAACAATAAAGGTTGCTACTTTGCCATTTACTGGAGGACTTGGAACAATTATTTATACTTTGGTAGGTTTAGTTGTAATAATTACATCTTTTATGATATTTAGTTTGTATAGAGGGAAAAATAAGAATAAGAGACTTTCTTAAAAAGAAGGTCTTTTTTAGGTGGTTTGTATTGAAAAATTTTACATTTACGTTTAAAATATATTATAAGGTAGGTTAAATAGTTTGGGTAACAAAATTGTTTTATAATATTAGTTTTTTATAAATACTTCAACTTTGTAAAGAGTGATATTTTAGGATGATTTGTTATATATAAAGTAAAGAAAGGATGTATAAAATGAAAAAGAAAATTATTGGGTTATTGGTTGCAATATTTACATTTGGAATATTTTTAAATGTAGATGCTGTTACAATTACTACTGATAGTAGTAAAAAAGGTACTACCGATCCTAGTAGTTTATTAGTAACTAATACAGGAACTATTACTGTTTCTAATGTTGGGACGGCTGATAGGTTAGTTGCATATAAGATTTTAGATGTTTATTATAATGCTACTTCTAATGTAATGACTTATGAATTTACTACTAGTTTTAAGGCATTTCTTGCTTCTAGTAGTACTTATAAAAATCTTACAGTAGATGAGTATTATGCTTTGACATCTGGTGATATTACATCTGGTTCTACTAGAACTCAATCTACATTAGATAAGTTAGTTAGTGCTTATGCAACATATGTTAAGAATCATACGACTACTAGTACGGCTTTAACTACTTCTGGTAGTACAGCAACTGGTACTGTTGCGGCAGGTGCTTATTTAGTAATACCTAGTGTTACTACTAATGTTTATGCTGTTATGGTTGGAAATGTTATTCCAGTTGCAAATGGTACTACTTGGGAGATTAACAATTCTACTATAGTTGCTAAAGTTAGTAATGCTTCACTTACTAAGTATGTTGGTTCAGAAGGTTATTTTGAAGGAGATTATTCTTTTGGACAAGAGTTTACTTATATTTTAGTTGGTACTGTTCCTCAATATCCTACTAATGCAACTAATACTGTTTATACTATTACTGATACAGTTGGAAATGGTATTACATTATCAGCACTTAGTACAATGACTATTAAGTATGGAACAACTACTTTAACTAATAGTAATGGTACATTTAAAAACTCTTCTGGTAATACTGTTGCTACGGCTACAATTACTGGACAAAAGATTACTATAGTATTTAATACTAGTTATATTGATGCTACTACTGTTACAGTTCAATATAAGGCTAAACTTAATAGTAGTGCTACATTAGGAGATGCAGGTAACTTAAATAGTGCAGTATTAACATATGCAAATGATCCATATGGTACACTTACTACTACAACTTCAGCAGTTAATGTATCAGCATTTACATATGGTATTGAATTATTTATCTATTCTAATAGTGATAATTCTAAGAAGTTATCTAATGTTAAATTTGAGGTTTACTCTGATGCAGCATTAAGTACTAAAGTAGGAGATATTACTACTGATACTAATGGTAGAGGTAGTTATGCTGGTGTTAAATCTGGTACATATTATTTAAAACAAACTTCTACTGCTGCTGGATATGGATTACCAAAAGATGCGGTTCCTATAAAGGTTAAAATAACAGGTGCTACGGAAGGTACAGTTACTGGTTATTATAGAGTTGATATAGCAGCATATGAAACTGGTACATTACCATTTACTGGTGGTATGGGTACTTCTTTATTTAGTTTCATTGGTTTATTAGTAATCGCAGCGTCAGCTATTGCTATTATTGTTTATCGTAATAAAAAAGAAGAAATAACTGAATAATTTGAATATAAAGAAAAAGATACCTGTTATTATATTTTCAATATGTATTTTAATAGGTTTATCTATAATGTTATATCCTGTTGTTATTAATTATATTAATTCTAATCAGGCAGTTGAAGTAATTACAGCTTATTCTAGTGATATATCTTCAAATACTAGTAATAAGAATAAAGAAATGATTGATGAGGCTAGACTTTATAATAGTAGAATATCTGGTTCTAATATTGTTGATGCTTTTACTAATCCAGAACAATCAACGTCTCAAGAATACCTAAATATTTTAAATGTTAGGGATAATGGAATGATGGGATATTTACAAATACCAAAGATAGATGTTAAGATACCTATCTATCATGGTACAAGTGATGAAGTATTACAAAAAGGTGTTGGTCATGTTGAAGGTAGTTCTTTTCCAGTAGGAGGAGATACAACACATGCAGTGTTATCGGCTCATTCTGGATTGCCTTCAGCAAGACTATTCACTGATTTGAATCAACTCCAAAATGGAGATATGTTTTATGTCTATATTTTAGATCAAGTATTTGCTTATAAAGTTGATCAAGTACTTGTTGTAGAACCATCAGATATAGAGGCTTTAAAACTTCAGGAAGGAGAAGATTATGTAACACTAGTTACTTGTACACCATATGCGATAAACACACATAGATTGCTAGTACGTGGGACTAGAGTTGAATATAGTCCTGAAGTTTTAGAAAGTACACCTGTTACGAAGAAGTTAGGAAAAGATGAGAAGATTTTATATTTAAGTTTAGTACTTGTTTTTGTAATATTATTGTTAGTATTATTCTTTGTACTTAGAGATAAAAAGAAGTATGAAAAGAAAAGAAGAGAGAGAAGTGTTAATACTAATAATATAGTTAATAATTTTAATAATGAGGCTTTAGATATAAATCAGATTAATAGTAATTTGGAGAATAAGACTTTGAATGTAGATAGTAATGAAACTTTGAAAGTGAGTCAAGGTAAGGCTAATGCGGCGAATGTGACTCCAAGTATGAGTCAGGCTAATGTTAATACTGTTAGTGGCATTACAGAAGAGCCGGTTATTGTTTCTACTTCGAATGAAAGTCTAAATAATTCTTATATTCCTAATGATGGTTATATACAGAATACTTTAGTTGAAGATAAGACTAAGGATGATACTAATATAGATAATAATACAGATGATAATATAGATGTTTTGTAGAAAGGAGCATGTATATGAAGAAAATGTTAATACCAATAGTTTTATTAATATCTTCTTTAGGCGCTATGCTCTTTTCTTTTTTTTATATTGTTAATTGGAATGAAGATAATAAGAAGACTAAAGAGAGTATTAAGTTAGTTCAAGAAGTTACTAGGATAGAGATTAATCCAATTAGTACTTTTCTTTCTGTTGATTTCACAGAACTTGCTAAAATTAATAATGAAGTAGTGGCTTGGATAAAAGTAGATGATACTTCTGTTAATTTTCCAGTTGTTAAACATAAAGATAATTCTTACTATTTAACTCATTCATATGATAAGTCTTTTAATTATGCAGGATGGATATATACAGATTATAGAAATGATATAGATGATTTAGTTAGTAATAATATTATTTATGGACATGGTAGAGAAGATGGAACTATGTTTGGAAGTTTACGAGATTTAATTAATAAAGATGGTAGTGAGAAGTTAGTTTATATTTCTACTCCTTATAATAATTATATATTTAAAATATTTAGTATTTATAGAATTACGAATACTAATGATTATTTATATACTGGTTATGATAGTAATGAGGAGTTTTTAAATTTTATCGATTTAATTAAGAAGAGAAGTTTAGTTAAATATGATGAATTAGAAATTGTACCAAGTGATAAAATACTTACTTTGGCTACTTGTTATGATACGAGAGAGAAGTTTGTGGTACATGCTAAGTTGATTGAGTGGGAGAAAAGGTATTAACTTTTCTTCTTTTTTGTCGAGATTTGTCGAACGAATATTTTGACAGATTTTGTCGAATTGGTAGATAATTAAAGAGACTAACATTATATTAATATAGAGAGGTGGATTCATGTTAGAAATGGATGTTGGAGTAGTTAAAGGATTTACAGTAATTAAGTTAGAAGGTGATTTAACTAATAAGACATTTAAGAAACTAGATGAAGAAATAGATTATTTACTTTATAAGCAGGGAATGCATTTTTTTATATTTGATTTTAATCATGTAAGACAGACCGATGAAAATATTTTTAGGGATTTCCAAAGAAAATTAGTTGAAATATTTTTAAGTTGTGGAAAAGTAGTTTTATGTGGAATTAGTGATGTATTTAAGGGAATAAGAGATTCATCAAGATTATTTTATGTAAAGGATGAGTTTGAGGCATTAAAGTGTTTTAGTATTTAGAAAGGAGAGTATGGAAGAACTATTAAATTATGAGGGATTAGTATATGGTATTATTCAGAGATATACAAAGTATTTTGAAAGAGATGATTTGTATCAGGTAGGAATGATTGGATTAATTAATGCATATCATAATTTTGATAGTAGTTTAAATACGAAGTTTTCGACATATGCTTATTACTATGTATTAGGAGAAGTACGTAAATATGTTAGAGAAGCAGGATTAGTTAAAATATCTAGTGATTTAGTTAAATTGAATCAAAGTATTGAAAAGGCTAGTGAACAGATGAGTCAAAGGTTGGGAAGAGAACCAACTACTACGGAGCTTTCTTTATTTTTGGAAATAGATGAGGAGAAAATAGAAGAAGCAAGAGTTGCGGCTTTGGATGTTAGAAGTTTAGATTATAGTGTGGATGAAGAACTTCCAGAGTTTTATAATTCTGTTGCTTCATATGATAAGGAAACTAGTCCGGAAATTTTAGATTTAAAACGTGAGATTAGTAGATTGTCTGTCGAAGAGAAGAATTTAATAATTGCTAGATATTATGAAGATATGACTCAGAGTGAAGCAAGTAGAGAACTTGGTATTAGTCAAGTACAAGTTTCTAGAAAAGAAGGTAAGATTTTAGAAAAATTAAGAGTGGCTTTATAACTTAAGATGAAATATTCTTAAGTTTTTTGTATTATTTTATTTATTTGGGAAATGCTATTACTGGTGATGATTATGGATAAAAAAAGTTATAAAAAAATTGCGGATATTCATAAAGCAGAAGAGACTAGAGGAAAGAATGCTTTAGTGGCGTTTATAGTTGGTGGAATAGTTGGAATGTTAGGTGAAGGGATAATTGAATTATTATGTTGTCTTTATCATGTTTCTAGGACTGAGGCATCTACATTTATGATTATTATTATGATATTTATTGCGAGTTTATCTACGGCTTTAGGTTTTTTTGATAAGTTAGTGACAAAGTTTAAGTGTGGTTTATTGATACCTATTACAGGATTTGCACATTCTATGACTAGTGCAGCACTTGATTATAAAAAAGAGGGTCCAATATATGGAATTGGGTCTAATATTTTTAAGTTAGCAGGTTCGGTTATTTTATATGGGGTTGTTGCTGCTTGGTTTTTTGGAATGATTAGATTCTTAATAGGAGGTGGAGCATGACTTTTAAGTATAATAATGTTTATGTAAAAGATACGGCTTTAGTGGCAGGTGTTTATGAGAAGAATGGACCTTTGAAGAAGTATTTTGATAAGACATATAATGATTTATATTTTGGAGAAGATTCTTGGGAGAAGGCTGAGATAAAATTAGTTAAAGATTCGCTTAGTTATGCGGTTAAGAAGACAGGTATTTTAAAGAATGAATTTGATATTGTACTTGGAGGAGATTTACTTAATCAGATTACGGCTTCTACTTATGGAACTTTAGGATATGGAAATGGTTTTATAGGTGTGTATGGGGCTTGTAGTAGTAGTGTTTTAGAGATGATAATTGCTGCTAATTTTATAAATAGTAAACAAGTAAAGAATGCTTTATGTGTAGTTTCTTCTCATAATATGAGTAGCGAAAAACAATTTAGAAATCCTACGGAGTATGGGGCTCCTAGACCTAGAGGGGCAACATTTACAGCCACTGGGGCAGCCTCTATTGTCTTAGTTAATGAAAAGACTGATGTTAAAGTTGAGTGTGCTACTTTAGGTAAGATTATTGATATGGATGAGAATGATCCTAATGATATGGGTAGAGTTATGGCTCCAGCGGCAATTGATGTTATGAAGAGACATTTTGATGAGACTGGAAGAGGGCCTGAATATTATGATTTGATTTTGACTGGAGACTTAGGAAGATATGGAAAAGAGATTGTTAAAGATTATATGGAAGTTAATTATAAGATGGATTTAAGTAAAAACTATAATGATTGTGGAGTAATGCTTTATGATTTAGAAAAACAACCAGAAGTTTTAGCAGGGGGATCGGGTCCGGTGTGTAGTGCATTAGTAAACTATGGGTATGTTTATAATCAACTTAAGACTAAGAAGTTAAGAAGAGTTTTATTAATTGCAACGGGGGCTTTATTTTCGCCAACACTTTTATATCAAAAACAAAATATTAATTCTATTGCTCATGCTATTAGTTTGGAGGTGGTATAGTGCTTCTTATTAATTCATTTTTGTTTTGTGGATTTGTATGTATGATTTCACAAATAATTTTAGATAATACTAAGTTGACTCCAGGGCATATAACTAGTATTTTAGTTGTAGTAGGAGCATTCTTAGATAGTTTTAGTTGGTATGACTATATTATTAAAGTAGTAGGTGGAGGAGCAATGGTACCAATAACTAGTTTTGGTCATTCACTTATACATGGGGCTTTGGCGAAGGCTAATAGTTTGGGAGTTGTTGGAATACTTATGGGAATGTTTGATTTAACGGCTACGGGTATTACAGCTGCTATTATATTTTCATTTGTATTTGCCCTTATATTTAAACCGAGAAATTAACAGAATTGTATCTGTTTTTTTCTTTATAAATATGTTATTCTATTATTAGAATAATGTAGGTGATAAGATGAAATGTAACAGATGTGGAGCCAATCTAAGAGAGGGTAGTAAGTTTTGTAATTTGTGCGGTAGTAGTGTAAGTGATAGTAGTGATGATAATAATGTAAAAAAGAAAAAAAGATCTAGTAATGATGGTTTTACAGATGTTTTTGCAATGCCTAATAGTGATGAGTTTAATGCTACTTCGGACTCGATAAATAATGGAGTTAATAAATTTGGTTTTAGTAGTATGAATCTTGATTCTGATAATAATAGCCGCGATAATGATAATTATGGTAATGACAATAGTTTTAGTGGAAATAATATGAGTAATAGTAATAGTTTTAATGGCGGTAATATGAATTATAATAATAGTAATAACTTCAATAATTATAATGGTAATAGTAATAATAATGGTTACAGCGGCAACAATAATTATAATTCTAACAGTAGTAATAGCAACTTTAATAATAGTGGAGTAAACAATAATTTTAACAGTAATGGCTTTGATACCAATAACAATAACAATAATAACAATAATAATAATAATAATAATAATAATAATAATAATAATAACTTTAATAATACTTCATTGTCTGGAATTGATAATTTTAATAATAGTGAGTTTGGTTTTAGAAATGGGAATAATTTTAATAATGGGACTAATAATGGATTTAGTGGAAGTAATAATTCTAATGTAAACTCTAATTTTGATACTAATAATATTGCTAATACTACTAATACT
Source organism: uncultured Bacilli bacterium (assembly GCA_934168245.1). GTDB lineage: Bacteria > Bacillota_I > Bacilli_A > RF39 > UBA660 > CAG-877. Next base: position 87,332 of record CAKPMY010000001.1, on the reverse strand, counting down.
ATTAATTCTAATGGTATTAGTATGGGTGGTAATAATAGGAATAATCCTAATGATACTATTATGAGTTATAATATTAATACTAATGTTAATAATCCATATAATAATTCTATGATGTTTGGACAAGTTGATAATAGTACTAGAGAAGTTAATAATATAAATAGGGTTACTAATAACAAGAATAAGCCAAAGAAGGGATTAAATTTAGCAATAGCGGTTCCTGTTGTTGTTATTAGTTTGATTGTGATTTTATACTTTATGACTAATGGTTTTGCTTTTTTACTAGGAAAGAGAACTATTATGATTTATATGATTGGTTCGGATTTGGAATCAACTGCTGCTGCGGCAACTACAGATATTTATGAGATGGTTGAGTCAGGTGTGGATCTTGATAAAGTTAATGTTTTATTATATACAGGTGGTACAAAGAAATGGAATAATAATAATATTCCTGATGATAAAAACGCAATATTTAAACTTACTAGTTCAGGTATTGAAAAACTTGCAGAGTTTGATAAGAGTAGTATGGTTGATTCTAATACTTTGACAGAGTTTTTAAATTATGGATATTCAGAATTTAGGTCTGCTAAATATAGTTTAATATTATGGGATCATGGAGGAGGACCGATATTTGGATATGGACAAGATGAAGGATATATAGGAAGTCTTACATTACCTAAATTGAAACAGGCTTTTGATAATAGTCCATTTAAAAATAAAAAATTGGAAATGATAGGGTTTGATGCTTGTTTAATGTCTAGTATAGAGGTTGCTTCTGTACTTTCGGATTATGCTGATTATATGGTTGCTTCTCAAGAAGTGGAACCTGGTTATGGCTGGGATTATAGTTTCTTGGGAGAGGTTAAAAAAGGTACTAGTACAATAGATATGGGTATGGCTATTGTTAATCATTATGGAGATTTTTATAAGAAAAAATTTAATTTAAAAGGTGTTACATTGTCACTTTTAGACTTAAAAGAAATTGCTACTGTTGAAAAAGAACTTAATGATTTATTTAAGGATGTTGATAATAATTTGACAATTGATTACTCACTTGTTTCTAGAACGAGGAATTCAGCAAAGTCTTTTGGGAGAGTTAGTTCTAATGTTAGTTATGATTTAGTTGATTTGTATGATTTAATAAATAAGTTGCCTAATAATTATAGTACAAAGGCATCTAAAGTTAAGAGTTCGTTGGATTCTTTGGTTGTTTATCAGACTACTGATTTGGCTAATACTTATGGAGTTTCTGTATATTTTCCATTTGAAAATAAGAATAATATAGGAAATATAATAAGCCTATATCAACAATTTGATTTTGCATCGGAGTATACAAAGTTTATTAGTAATTTTTCTTCTAAACTTACAGGTACTAAGATAAGTAATTGGAGATTAAGTGGTAATGTTCCAACTATTAGTGATGATAAAATTAGTGTTGAAGTTCCTGAAGATGTAGTAAAAAATTATAGTTCGGCTAATTATGTTATATTTGAGAAGTTGAATGATAAATATTATATGCCTAGATTTAAAGGAACGGATGTTACTGTTTCAGATAATGTATTTAGTACTACGATTGAGAAGAAAGGAATAGTTGCTTCTAATGCTAAAGAGGAGGTTTATTTAACGGCTGTTGAATCAGAAAAAGGTAAAGACTATGTTAAATATTTGATACCTGCTATTTTACAAAATTGGGGTAGTAAGATGTCTGAGAACTTTACTAATGAGGCTGTATATGTAGAATTTGTTGTTGATGATAAAAATCCTAATGGTGTTATTACTGGGGCTATTCCTATAGTTTCAGAAACAGAAGGAGATTTAGTGGCTCCTAAATTAAGTTTTGAACTAAAAGATTGGAAATTAGTACAATTTTGGAATACTTCATATAAAATATTTGATGATAATGGAAATTATACAACAGATTGGGAAAATTCTGGTTCTTTATCAGGAATTGAATTTATGATTGCGGATGGATTTAATTTAGAGTTTAAGAATTTAGATAGTAGTAAAGAATATTATGCATTATTCCATATTTATGATAGTCAAGGAAATAGATATACTACTAATATGGTAAAAGTAAATGTTTAAAATAAAAACCAGTTCAAGGAGTTGGACTGGTTTAATTATTACTTGATATTTTTATTATCATGTTCATGTCATCGTCTTTAGCAACTATATTTTTATGAAGCTCGAGACATTTTTCACAACGATAAAGTATTTTGTAAGTATCTTTAAATTTTTCGATACCGATTGGTTTTAGAAGACCTTTACAAGTATTTTCTCGATCGCCGGGATTTATATCAACATGTTTAGAGTAAAGACAATATGGACAATGATCTCTTGCGGTATAGCCTAGAGGAGATACTTCTTTGTGACAGTTTTCGCAGATAAATTTTTCATCACGCATTGTGAATTGTTTCATAAAATCACCTATGAATATTATAAGTGTTTTTGAGTAAAAAATAAAATATATTTTTCTTAATGAGAAAAATTTGTTATACTTGTAATGTAGACATTATTAGAAAGTAGGTTCTTGATATGGATTTTAAGATTAATGAGTTTGAAGGACCATTAGATTTATTGTTGCATCTTATTAAAGAAAGTAAAATGAATATAATGGATATAGAAATAGAAAAGATTACTGAACAATATATGAATTATTTGGATTTACAAGAGAAGATGAATTTAGAGATTGCATCTGAATATTTGGTTATGGCTTCGGAACTTATTGAAATAAAATCTAAGTTGTTACTACCTAATCCTAAGAATGATGAGGGAGAGGAAGAAGATCCAAGAGAAGAACTTGTTAATAGACTGTTAGAGTATCAGGCATATAAGGAGATTACTAAAGTACTTCAAGATAAGGAAAATTTAAGAAAAGAGATTTATACTAAGGCACCTGAAAATATTAGAAATTATGTAGAAGAAGATGTTAGTATTACGACTGATGTTACTTTAGATGATTTGGTAGAGGCGTTTAAGAAGTATTTGGAAAGAAAAAGGGAGACTAAACCTTTACAAACTAAGATTACAGTAAATGAAGTTACAGTTTCATCGAGAAGACATGATATTAAGAATTTATTAAAGACTAAGAAGAGAGTATCATTTTTTGAACTTTTTCCAGTTGTTTCTAAAGAGTATGTTATTGCGACTTTCTTGGCGGTTTTAGAAATGGCTAAGAGTCATGAACTTACAATTACTCAGAATGGGACATTTGATGATATTATTTGTGAGGCGGTGTAGGTATGAAGAAAGCAGTTTTAGAGGGGCTTTTATTTGTTGTGGGTGAGGAAGGACTTACGCTGGATCAGATAGAAGATGTCCTAGAAGTAGATGAAGAAGGGTCTAAGAGACTTTTATATGAATTGAAGCATGATTATGAAGATGAAAATAGAGGATTAAGAATAGATTTTTTAGGTAATAGATTTAAACTTACGACTAAGTATGAACATAGGGAGTACTATCAAAAACTTTTAGAGAATCCGGAGACTAATACTTTGAGTCAGGCAGCATTAGAGACCTTGGCAATTATTGCTTATAATGAACCAATTACAAGAGTACAAATAGATACAATGCGAGGTGTTGGGACTACTCAGATTATTAGAAAATTGGTTGCGAAAGGATTTATAAAAGAAGTTGGTAGAAGTGATTTACCTGGTAGACCTATTTTGTATGAGACTACTAGTGAATTTTTAGATTATTTTGGTTTGTCTACGATTAAGGACTTACCTGATATGAATAGTTTTATTGAAGAGAGTGAAAAAGAAGAGAGCGGAGAATCAGACTTATATACTTCTAAGTATAAAGAGGAGGTTGAGGAATAACTTCTTCTTTTTTATTTGGATTTAAGTTGTTGGAAGTGGGCATTTTTTGAATGGAAATGGTTGGTAGATTGATCTTTTTCTTGCAAGTGTGTACTTGTAAATTTGTAGTTACTATTATAGAATAGTGTTTTAGATGAAGTGGATTTTTTCTTGGAGTTAGGGAGGATACTATGGGTAATGTAATAAGAACAGGCTTTGAAAATGTAGATAATTTGTTAGGTAGTGAAGGGTTAAAAAGAGGTAGGATAAGTTTAATATGTTCTAGACCTGGTATGGGTAAAAGTACGTTTGCTTTAAATGTAGTTAACAATAATAAAGATAATGGAGTGAGTGCTTTATTTAATTATGAGTTATCTTTGAAACAGGTATTGGCAAGAATAAATAAGCTATTTAATAGGGATTATTCTAAAGAAAATGTATTTATATATGAATATGGTAGTGATAATACAGTTCGGGATATAGTTAGGCAGTGTGTAGAGTTAAAGAAGGCTAATACAGATTTGTCTTTAGTTGTTATTGATTATATGCAATTAATACCATGTACTATTAGTACGGTTAGAAGGAGAGATTTTAATTCTTATATATTGAATGAATTAGTGTCTTTAGCAAAGAAATGTGATGTGGCAGTAGTAGTATTAAGTCAGTTACCTAGAATGGATAAAATTACTATAGATGAGTTAGAAATAGAAGAGTCGGTTTTAAAGGATTTAGAAAATATAATATATTTATGTTATGATCGTAAGGATAATGATTCTTTGGTAGAAGTAAATATTTTAAAGAGTGAAAAGAGTAAGGGTGGTAAGACTAATATTGAATTGAAGTTTAATTAGGTTGGCTTTTTGGAAGTAATTTGAATTTAGAGATATTTTAGTAATTTAGAGGAACAAAATTTTAAAAAGTATGTTATAATCAATATGTAGTTGCTCGTATGGCGGAATTGGTAGACGCGGTAGACTCAAAATCTACTTCTAGCGATAGAGTTCCGGTTCAAGTCCGGATACGAGCACCAGATTGATAGAAAACTCGATTTTTCGAGTGGAAATTTAAAACGACTTGTAAAAAGCCGTTTTTTTTGTATATAAGGAAAGTGCGTTCAGGTTATTATTAAACAAAAATGGACTCGATAGAATCGAATCCACATCAAAAAAGATTAAAACTAAAAACTCTAATTTTTTATTTATAAGTATATTTGCAAATTGATGTATCGCTTTGTGTATGCGGAAAAAGTTAGACTTTTTAATTCTTAGTTTATTTGAATGTTGATAGAAATAAAAGAGTTATGGTATACTCTAGATAAGATAAAGGAGTTGTAGCGGTGAAGAAGAGTGGTAAAGAGAATGAAAATGAAAAGATTTTAGAAGGATTAAATGATTGGCAAAAGAAACTATATAAAGTTTCTAATATATTTCGTAAAGAATTAATTGGACTTCTCATTTTAGTGTTAATTCTTGCGGGTGGGATTGTTATTTTAGATTTCACATCTACTAGTGATATGTGGAAAGGTTTGGGGACGGGACTTACAATAATAGCATTATTATATCTTTCAGTACCTGTTATATTATTTTATTTGGGACTTAAAAATTGTAAAAAATACTTACTTAGTAATAATGAAAAAGCATTAACTAGGGTTAAAGTATTTAATATATTATCTCTTGTTGTTGATATTTTATATATTTTGTTTCTTCTTTATGATGAGTTTGGTTTGCGGGAAGTTGGTTTAGGATTAATAATTGGTTTTATACTTTTTTTAGTTCTTCCTAGTATAATAATTTTATTACTATGTTTTAATCTAAATGTAAAAAAATGGTTAGTAGGTATAGTTTTATTTTTTGCTGTACCATTTATAGTATTTAGATTAAGTATTATGTCACCAAATAAAATAGCAGTAGATGTTTCAAAATTACCTACGGTGATAGATTTTAAAAATGAGTTAAATGAAAGAGGTTTGTTGAAGTCTTATGATGATTTTCCTTGGGGAATAGATAAATATCTTGAAACTGATTGGTTTAATGGTTTTACTAGGGTTGAAGAAGGAGAAGAGAATAATAAATATTCTATGTATGCATATACTGATTATGAAGACAGTATTAATGGAATGATTATTGATTGGAGTATCTATAGTGTTAATAATAAAATATATGCTTATTTGAATTATATTTCTTCTGATTATACGTTTAAGGATTCAGAAATTACTGAGGCTGCGGAGGAGTATAATGTTGGTAGAAAAATTGTTGTTTCAGAAGAAGAAAAGTTAACTACTTATAATGTTAAAGGAAAATATTATTCTTATGGTGGGGGAATAATGACGGAGCCTAAACTTGGTAATGAAATGAAACTGATTTTCTTTGGCAATCATATTACTGATATAGATTATACGCGATTATATATGTTAGATAAGTATAATTCTGATTGTGCTGATATAGTAGTTGTAGATGAAATAAATGATACTACTTTGACAGATATTGCTTATAAAATAGTTTCTGGATATGGTTATTAATATTGAAGATTAAAATTATTTAGGAAAATTACACTTAGTCATGTATGTAGTGACTTGAGTGTTTTTATTTATAAGTATTTTTTTGTGGGAAAATTCAAATTTAATATACAATATTACATTGACAAACATTTGTTTGCATTGTAGCATGATAATACAAATTAATGGAGGTGGATATATGTCAAATAGAATAATAGAGGTACAAAATATTAAAATAAATATAACAAATGTTGATGATAATGATTATATTTGTATATCTGATTTTGGAAGATTTAAAGATGGTAAGTCAAAGTCTGATGATGTTATAAGGAATTGGCTTAGAAATAGAATAACTTTAGAGTTTTTAGGAACTTGGGAATCAATTTATAATCCCAATTTTAATTCCGTCGAATTCGACGGGTTTAGAAAAACAGCAGACTTCATACATTTACATTAAGTGTTACCGAGTGGTGTGAAAGAACGAATGCAATAGGAATATATTCCAAACGTGGAAAATATGGTGGAACTTATGCTCATAAAGATATAGCATTTGAATTTGCTTCTTCAATAAGTCCTGTTTTTAAATTGTATTTAATAAAAGAGTTTGAAAGATTAAAAGATTTAGAAAATAAAAATAGAGAGTGGGATGTTAAGAGAATACTTACAAAAAATAATTATTTAATACATACTGATGCCATAAAAAATTATATATTGCCAGATATTGATTATTATAAAGATAGGGAATGGTTGAAGTATGCAGAAGAGGCGGATATTTTAAATGTGGCTTTATTTAATACGACTGCAAAAAAATGGCGGGAACTTAATCCGAAAATGCCTAAATCGTCAAATATAAGAGATTATGCAACAATAAATGAATTAACTGTTTTGTCTAATTTAGAGTCATATAATGCTGAATTAATTAAGGCTGGTAAGAGTAAATAAGAAAGATTTGATATATTATGTGAAATAGCAAAATATCAATTAAATATTTTAAATAATGCAGAATAAATAAAAAAAATAAATGAAATTAGTTAGGACTTGTGAGATAATATACTTGTATTGATAATATTTGGAGGTAATATGACGACTGTATATTTAATGAGACACTCAGAAATAATAAAAAAACAATTAGGAATGATTGATAGTAATGAGGATTTTTATACTTCTAATAAGAAGACTGTTTTAAGTGTTGATGGAGAAAAATTGGCTGAGAGAGTCAGTTTAATGGATGAATTTAATAACTTAGATGCAGTATGGAGTAGTAGTTTTTCTAGAGCAATCAGTACGGCAAAGTATTTTGCTTATAAAAATAATTTACTTATAAATGTTACAGATGGATTTAATGAAAGGTGTCATGGTATTAAGAATTTAAGTGAATTGCCAAGTGATTTTGAAATTCATCAATTCAATGATTATGATTATAAGATTGGTGACGGAGAGTCGAGAAGAGAAGTTTTAGATAGAATGTATTTGGCTCTTATGAAAGTAATGGAAGAGTATAAAGATAAGAGAATTTTAGTAGTAACACATTCAACTTCGATGATGTATTTACTTGGTAAATGGTGTAGTGTTAGTTATGATAGTGATTATAAGTTTGATGGTAAAGTTTTCTTTGATGGTAAATGGAAATATTGTCAAACATTTAAATTAGAATTTGACGATGACTTTACTTTATGTAATGTCAATATTGTTGAAATATAAAAAAGTTAATGATACAATTTCCTTATATTAGGAGGTATTATATGGGATTTCTATTTGATAAGAAAAAGAAAAATAAACAAGATACTGCACGTGATGATTATAGTCAGGAAGATCTTAGTAAAAGAGTAGAAGAAATTAAAAGAGAACAAGAACGCGAAATAGAAGAAACAAAAAGAAGAGTTAGGGAAGCTGATGCGATGATAAGTGATAGTATTAAAAAGATGAATGCTATTGCGAATGGTCCTGATGCTCAAAGTATTAGATCGTCTGATTTGGACTATTTAAATAGAATGTTGGGAAGAAATCAAAGTAGTTCTACTGAACAAGCGTTAATAGCTGCTGAAACTAAAAAACTTCATGGTAAAGAACAGCCTAAATATGTACCTGATTTTTCGGATGATAGATTATTTTTAATGGCACATGGAGTTTCGATTGTTGATAATAGTCCAGAGTTTATTAACCAATTTTATGGTATTTTGAAAGAGTTCGGTCATTATGGTTATGGGACTAATCGTTATCCTTCACTTGAGACGTCTCTTGCTATTGCGAATAATTTAAAATCATTGAGAGACTCTGGGGCTGATATTGATGGGGTATTACTTTCGCAAGCGGAAAAAAATAAAAGGGAAAAAGATGCTAGAAAGAGTCAAAACGCAGATTACACTAGGGAACTTGGGCAAATGCTTGATGATAGATCTACTGGAAAGGCAGAAAGTAAAGATACAAATAACTTTAAGTATTAAAATTATGTATTAAAAAAACTTCCGGGTAGGAAGTTTTATTCTTTTGTGTAATAGGTAAGACTCTGTTGTATAGTTTATTTTAGTTTTTGGTCCAACAACATCTGCATGAAATACAGTGATTAGTGATTTATTTTGAATTATGTAGGTTCCTTCTTTTACTAGGAATCCCCAAGTTGTTTTTTCATTAAATGTACCATCGGCATTTAAAGTAATAATATTATCCATAGTGTCACTTTTATAATGATATTTTCTAGTACAAGCTCTTGATGAAAGTGGTGGTACTGATGATGTTTCTTGTGCTGGATATTTTGTTTCAGTGGTGTTTGTTACTTGGTCATCTTTAGTTTCAGTTTTATTAGTATCTTGAATATCTTTTTTGCTGTCTTTGTTCGTTTCTTTTTCTTTTTCCATTTTTATTTCTCCTCGTATCTTCTTAGGTGTAGCACTATTCACTTCCTTTTTCAATTTATTTTTTTGTGGATGTTATTGAAACTTAAATAAACATTTTTTATAATATATTCGGTGATGATATTTATGTTAGTATATAAAAATACGTTTGATAATACAAAGAATGTAGATGGTAAGTTTCCAATCGAAGATCAGTTTTTTGCTTCAGAGATGGAAGCAATTGTTGCGGATGGTATTACAAGAGATCCGATTGGTTGTAGTGATTTAGCTTCTATATCACAAGAAGAGTTTGTTAAAAAATATCCAAATCCATCAGGAGCTTATTTGGCTGCTAGAGAGATATGTGATACATTTTCTATAGCTACAGGAAGTTTATATGAGAGATTAATAAAATGTAATGAGAGTGTTAAATTGCTAAATAATAAATACATTTTAAAATGTGACTATTTAGAAAATGATTATTATGGAGCTGTTGCGGCTTGCGTTAGAATAGAAAATAATATTTTAAATTATGCCTATATATGTGACTGTGGAGTTATTGTTTATGGTAAGAATGGGAATATTAAATTTCAAACTGAAGATGATAAAGAACTTTATAGTGATCCATATATAAATAAGATAGGAATTCCATGGAATTTAGTAGAAGCTAGAGTTATAGTGAGAAGAGATTATCGAAATAATATTAATAATATAAAAGATGGCAGATGTGTTTCATATGGAGCGATTACGGGAGAAGATGTAGTTAGAAAATTTATAAGATATGGGAGCTTTAATTTAGAAAAAGATGATATTATATTAGCATATAGCGATGGTTTTACAAAGTTTTTACATGATAGGGACTTTGCTGAACAGATAGTCAATTTTGATAGGTTAAAGTTTGAAGATTATGTTAATAAAAAGGCTTTAAGTGATTATTCGAAATATGGTAAGGAAAAGACTATTGTTATGTTTATAAATAAAGAGTAAATGACGTTTGGTGAACGTCATTTTATGATTACTTCTTTTTTCATGATATTGTAGTTCATAGCTTTATGAGGACGGTAAAATAATTTGTGAAAACAGTTTTTAACTATACCAATAATGATATGGACTTTTTCAAGTGTGGTTCTGGGAAAATATTATATTTTTTAGAGTTTTTATTATTACTGCTGTAGAATCGGATTCTTTTTCGTAAGATATTTTGATTTTTTTGTAAATACATGTATGATATTTATTGATGATGTGATTAGTAGTTGAATAGACACATGTTTTGACAGTATGTGTTTTTTCTATATGTAGTAAGGATTATGTATAATTTCTCTTTACATAGTTAAAAATATAAGTAGTAAAGTTTGTAAAAAGTTTAGGTTTAGGGGTTGCTAAAGGAAAAAATATTTATTATAATTAAATAGACATAGTAGGAAAGGTGGCCGGAGTGAGAGTACAAGAAATTATAGGTGATTGATGATGAATAACGGTGTTGAAATAGAAGCAGGAAAAATATATAAACGAAAATTATTTATAAAAGTAGTTAAGATAGCACTTTTATTACTACTTATTCTGATTTCAATTATTTATTTATTTTTGTATATAGTTTATGCTGGTGGTAGATTTACAGTTTCTTTAGATAAAAATATGTCAAATAGAAAGAATGTATTTTTATCAGAAGATGGTAATTTGAAAAATAAGGCTAGAAAACTCTCGGCGGATACCATTGAATATATGGATAATATTTCTATTAAATGGTTACCAGATGATATTGATAAAGAAAAGACTGGGGCTCATAATGGAGATAATTATATTGCGTATACTTTCTATGTAATTAATTCAGGAAAGGAAAAAGTAAACTATTGGTATGAGATTGACATAGACGATACTATTAAGAATGTTGATGAGGCCATTAGAATTATGATTTATCGTAATGGAGAAGCAACTGTTTATGCTAAAAAAAGTAAAGAAACAGGGGAAACAGAACCTGGTACTAAAAAGTTTGTTTCTTCAAAAATTGCTGTTTTAGAGCAACGAAAGAATTTTAAACCTAATAGTAAAGATCGTTATACTGTAGTTGTGTGGATCGAAGGCGATGATCCGGAGTGTAAGAATGATTTACTCGGAGGAGAAATTAAATTACATATGGATTTCACTGAAGAACATGTTGATAAGTGATTAAGGAGTGAAGAGGAATGGAAAAGAAAAATTCTAAAAGAAAGAGAAAAAGTAAAAAAATATTTATAGCAATATTAATGATTTTATTTACTGGCGTTATTTTAACTGCTAGTACTTATGCATGGTTTACTGCTAATAAGACAGTTACAGTTAGTCAAATTGATGTTAACGTTACTACTTCTGAAGGTTTACAAATTTCAACAGATGCTGTTAATTGGAAAACTATAATTTCAAATGATGATATTACAGGAGTAACTTATACAGGTGTTACTAACCAGTTGCCTGGTCAAACATCTAGTATTAAGCCAACTTCTACTATAGGTGAAATTGATCCTACTACTGGATTTATGAAGATGTTTGTTGGTAGTGTAACTACTAATGCTGCTGGTGCTTATATTTTAACAACAACACAAAGTATTGAAACAAATTCTACTACATCTGGGGATTTCGTAGTATTTGATTTATACTTCCAAACAAATGTGGCTTCAACAATTTATTTAACTGCCAATTCAAATGTACAAGCATCTGGAGCTGCTACTGGTATTCAAAATGCTGCACGTGTAGGTTTTGTAATTCAAGGTAATGTTGCGGCTGGTACTGCTACTGATACTATTAGAGCATTAAAGAATGATGGTACAGTTAAACCAATAGTTTGGGAACCAAATTTTGATGTACATACTGCTGCTGCTGTTAAACATGCATCAGACGTATATAATATAACTACTGCTCAAGCAGGAGGCTCTAAACTTCCATATGTTGGTGTAAAGGCAGCGATTACAGAAGGTGCAAATATTGCTTTAAATTCTACAGATGCTACATACTTTAGTGCTATTACTCCTGATATATATAGTGTAGAGGCTGGTATTCCAACTACTAAATATGAACGTGCTTTTGATTTATCTGCAGGTATTACCAAAATTAGAGTTTATATGTGGGTTGAAGGCCAAGACGTTGATTGTGAAGATAATGCTTCTGGTGGAGCTATTGCTTATAACTTACAATTCAGTACTTTAGATAAGGCATAATTAAATATAAATGTTAAGACCTTCTTATGAAGGTCTTTTATTCTATAAGAGGGTGAAGAAGATGGATGAAAAGCTAGTAAAAATAGAAGAACTTACTAATGATGAATTAGTTAAACTATATCAAGATATACTTCAACATATTAAATTTCTAAATGATAGTATTATAAATGAAAGTGATGATAAGAATGAGTAGTACAAAAATTGATAAAGAAATTTCCATTAATAATGACCATATAAATACATTCAAATTAGAACTTGAGTCTGGTACTAAAAAAATGAAAGAGAAATTTCATAAGAGTGCTGTAAAAGAAAGAAATGAATATGTAGAAGAACAGAAAGAGAAGTTTGATAAATATCAGGTTGAGGTATATAAATTATTAAAGACACGGGTAAATGCATTATTACCTAAAGATAAAAGTAATCATTATGACTTGTTAAAGAAAAATATAGAGAAAGAAAAACAAGTAATAATCTTTAATAATAGTAATTATAGTATAGGTTTTAAACTTGGAATATTTAAGTTAATTAGTAGTATTGATATAGATGATAATGTTTCGTTAAATACTATTAATAATACGTTTTTAAATATAATAAAGATATTTGAAGATGCTTCTATAAAACTTGGAGTTAGTGATTTTACATATACTATGTTTACAGAAAAATATATGGATGTTTTCCTTAATAGTATAGATAGTAGTAAGTTTGAAGAAGTTATGAAGAAGAGTTTTGATAGTATTTATTGGGAGTGTCCGGATATTATTAAACAGTTAAAACTTAACTTTTGGAGTTTATTAGATAAATATAGTGAACAATTAAAAATATATACAGATACAGTTAGTTATCAGTTATTACAAAAGAGTGGATATGATAAAGATAATTTAGTTTCTAAGTATTTAGAGAATGTTGATAAATATGATGTGGATATGGCAAGAGATGAATTTTATAATTTAGAGAGTTTTTTGAGTAAGAAGAAAAATGTACTTGATTATTTAGAGGATTCTCCTACAAGAAGCAAAAACTTAAATCAGTTTGTGATAGATGGCGAATTTAAAGATATTGAGAATAGTTCGAAGTTTTATGATAATATGGTTGAACTTTCTCATACTTTGAGTGTTTTGAAATTATATTATCGATATGAATTTATTATTAAAGATATACAAGATAAATACAGTAAAAAAGAGGCTAATAAGAATGTTTTTGCTAATAAGATGAAAGAAGTTAAGGCTGAAGAGAGTAAACGTAAGAAAATATATAATGATTATTTAAATGCAACAGGTAAGAACTTATTTCATATAGTTAGTGAAGAGAAAATTAAGAGTAGTAAGTTAAAAATCAATGAAGAAGTGTTAAAGTTAGATATTTTGTATACAGAGTTACATGATTTAGAAATAATTGAGATGATTAATAAGAAAGTTAATGGAACTGATAGTATATATGAGCTATTTAGTTTAAGCTATGAGTCTTATTATTATCTAGAGAAGATGTTTAATGAGAAGTTTAAAGATAATGAAGACTATTCTTTTGAAGAAGAACTTAATAAGTATTTTGATTTTATATATAGTCCTTATAATAGTTTTTTAAAGAAGATTAATGGTTTTTCGACAGTAGGTGTTTCTAATGTTATTACTGATAAATATAGATTATTAGGGATTAATGTTACTTTAGATGATATTAGTGTTGATAATCTAGATAGTTTTATGGAATCAGTTAATTATGTAAAGTTAATTAATGATGTTATAAAGAGTAAATTGTCTTTTACAGATATTGATGTAATTGTTAAATTTAGGGAGTTTGAACCTATAGAAATAGAAGATGATGAAGAAGTTATTTGATGTAAAGTTAAGTAAAATACTTTGGATAACTTTGAGTTTTTGAGAAATAATTATATAATAAAGATAGAAGATATGGAGGTGTATTAAATGAGAATTACGAAACAATCACAAATTGTAAAGACTGATGATGTTGATGCTATCTATTCTGATGTTGGTGAATTTACTCAGTTAATTAATGGTATTACTAATGAGATTATACCGGATCTTGAAAGACTAGCAAGTAGTAATGTTATACAGTATGGCGATGTTGGTACTAAACCGTTATTTGATATGTTAATAGAAGAATTAGAAAAACTAGCAAGTGATTTAGCGACTTATGCGGATAATAGACTTGATGATTTTTATACTATTTATAAACTTGAAGATGAAAATTATCAGAACTATCTTAAAGAACAAGAAAGACTTGAGCGAATGGGCGATATTGGATAGAAAGAGGTGAGATAAATGGCTGATAAAATGGAAGAATCTGTTGGTACTGCTGATTATATATCCACAGTTCTTAATAGAAAATATGAATATACGACACTTAAACCATTAGAGTATGAAATGACAGTTAGTTCTAGATCTTATGGGGACAGTTTATATATGGATGAAAAAACGGTTGGTGAAGCGGTTGAAATTGTAAATACACTTGCCAAGGAATTATATCAAATTTTTTCAGATATGCAAGTTGCGGAGGATAGATTAAGAAAAGTTGGGCAAACTCATGGATGGTGGTCTGCAGCTTCTAATTTTTCTCCAGAGCATTTTTATAATAGTAAATTTTTAGTAATGAATGATGCTAGTAATACTAATTATCCTGCTAATAAATTATTGAGTATTTATCATGGAACTACGGGATTGGATGCTTATGTTTCTGAACCTTCATTTAATGGACTTGTTTCAGCAATAGAGGAAATAAAGCAAGCTATTATTAATTATTCTAATGGAGTAGATGTAAATAGTGCTAAGGCTTCGTTATTTACTTGGATCTCTACTTCGGGAGGAGATCCTAGTAGGTTTGCTCCTAGTTCTATAAATAATGCTGGTGTTACTAGTGTAACTACTGATGCTAGCGATGTAGTTACTCCAGTTGCGGCACCTGTTGAAATTCCGGTTAGTACAGATATTATGGATAGTAGTGTTATTGATTTTGATGAGGTCGATGGTGCTGATAACATTCAAATAAAAGATAGTATTACAGATGATATTCTTGACATTTCTTCAGATGATTTAATGAAGGATTCTTCTTCTAAAGGTATACCTGGTATTGCATCTATTATTGGAGCAAGTAATGTAGCTAGTGGTCTTGCTGGAGCAGGTGTTGGAGCAGGTAGTTTAGGAATTACGGGTAGTGATACTTTAGAGTCTTTAGGTGATGGTATTGATACTGGTCTTGATGGTGAGGATTTAGGATTATCTGATTTATCTTCTAGTGTTACTGGTACGATTAGTTCATTTGTAGCACCTAATGTAAATAAGGCTACAAAAGAAAAGATGAAGTCTTCATCTGCAGGAGCAGCGGCAGCACTGGCTGGTATAGGTACTCTTTCAGCAGGTGGTATAGGTGGAAAAATATACTTAGATAAAAAGAAGAAAAAAGAAGAAGATGAAGAAGAAAATGATGACGAAGAATTTGAATTCCAGGATGATGACTTCTTTGATAATAAAGATGAAGAAGCACAGTCTGTAGTAGATTTTAAAAATGACATTTTAAGTGAAAATGAATAGACTACCGTTTGGTAGTTTTTTCTTTTATTATGTATTTTATTTTGGAACTTGGTATGATATAATAAAAAATGAAAGAATAGATAGTGGGTGGTATGATGACTTACTTGAAAAAGATATTTAAGTCTATTGCTTGTGGGTTCTTAGTGTTATTAGTAAGTTTATGTGTATATACATTTATCGTTACTGATGTTATGAAGAAGGACTATGTTAATGTATTTGGATATACTTATTTTGTTGTTAAGACTGGGAGTATGTCTGGTACTTTGGAGATAGATGATATTATTATCGTTAAAATTACAAAAGAGACTAAAGTAAAAGATATAATTACGTATGTTAATGATAAGGGTGAGATTATTACGCATAGACTTGTTAGAAAGTCAGGTAATAAGTTAATTGCTCAAGGAGATGTTAATAATACAGAGGATGCTCCCATTACAAAAGATAATTTGATAGGAACAGTATCTTTTGTTATTTCACCTAGTTTTGTACTAAAAGTAGTTGCAACTATTTTGATACTTTTTATCTTTTTAGCACTAATTAATTTTGATAGTATTTTTCAGAATTATATCATGCGAGATAAACGCGTTACTACTAGTACTAAGGGTAGTGTACCAGATGAGATTTTTGCAACTAAGGAGCATAAAAAAGAGGAAAAATCTGGTCTTACGGTGACTATTCCTTTAGATGAAATTGCTAATATACAGTTGGCACAAGAAAAAGAAGCAGAAAGTGAAGAAGAGATTGAAGTATTAGAAGTAGAAGATGTTATAGATATAGATAATAATAATATAGTTACGAAAGAGAGAAATACAGCAAGAGAAAGAGAAAAAGAACTATTAGAACAAGTATCTAATTTACTTAGAATTAAGAATAATAGTTTGACTACTACGAGAATAAATAAAAAATGGTTAGTTAAATATCAATATGTATATAAACTTGCGCTTATATTGATGGTAGGAGATACAGTTGAGTTAGAAGAGACAATTAATCATCCGACATTTAAAGAAATATATGATTATGATTTAGATAGGGCTGGATTATATGAGAATCTTCGTAATAAGATTTATGAGATGCCGATATATGTATTTTTAAGGATACTTACTTTTGCAATTTTATATAATGATGAAGAGTTCTTTGATGGTATTTATAAGATTATGAAATATAAGATACAAATAGATAAGAATGGATATTTTAGAGAAGTTAAAAAGAATGATACTTATGGTAGAAAACAACTTAAATCTTTAATTACATTTATGCAGAAAATATCTATTAAATTTGATAATAAAAATGTATTTGAACTTGAAAGGATTGAGAAATACGTAAAATTAAAAAGCTATGTAAATAATTGATGGAGGGATTTACTTTGGCAGAGAGTAGAATTAATAAAAACAAGTTAATTTTAAATATCTTTTTAGCTTTAATTATTTTAATAGCTTGTTTTGGTGTAATTAATTTATTTACTGCTAAAGATAGTTATAGTAATGAGTTAGAAGAGAAATGGGATGGAGTTAGTGTTGCTTCGTCTTTTTCTCATGGTAATGGAACTAAAGATAATCCTTATATTATAAATAATGGAGAAGAATTTGCATACTTTAAACAATTAATTGAAGGGGATAATTATACTTTATATAATGATAAATACTATAAGCTTGGTAATAATATAAATTTAGATAATCATGAATTTATTGGTATTGGATTTCAAGATAGAATATTTAAGGGATATTTTGATGGTAATGGATATAGTATTAAGAATGCTAAAATTACTAGTGGAGTTATATATAATGGATTTAGTTATTATGGATTATTTAATAGTTTAGAGAATGCTAGTATAGTTAATTTGAATATTGATAATATTGTTGTTAGTCCAGTTAAAGGAAGTGTTTCTTATAAAGTTGGTACTTTAGCAGGAGATGTCAATGGTAATAGTAATATTAGTAATATTAGTGTTATAAATACTAAGTTTGATTTAACTAATGTATTATCTGATAATATTACTGTTATAGGTGGTGTTGTTGGTAATATAGGTGGAGATAGTAAGTTTTATAATGTTTATGTTAATATTACCTTTGATACTACTAATATTTTAACAGTAGGTAAAGTTGCTCATACGATAGCTTGTGATAGTAATAATATAATTACTAATATTAGTACTAATTCATTATTTATAGATAACGAATCTAATTATATTAATTCTACTGGTAAAAATACTAATCAATTTATGTATAGTGATTCTAATTATGTAGATAGTTCTACTAAGACGATGATTAGTACTAAGGATTTGTTAGGAATACTTAATAAAGGATATGACTATGAGTTTGGTTGGGAGAGTTTTGGCAATACTTTAATAATTAAGAGAGATGAGGTTGTACCTGATAATATTGGTGTTAGTGCTTTTTCTTTTTCAATTAATGAACCTATTGTTTTACATGATTCTGGAATAGTAGGAGATACAGTTTATGTTAATGACTTAGCTAGTGATTATAATAATTATATGGGACTTAATTATACTGATTTTTCTAATACTGGTACTTTACCTACTGGAGAGAGTTTAGGACTTTATACTGATAATAATTTAGTTAAAGTCTATACTATGTATGATGGTATTGGTGTTGCTAATGAAGACTATGTTGGGTATATTGGGATTGATAATGATGAAAGACAAAGTAAGTTAGTTTATTATAAGTATTATCCTGTTGTTGATGGATATGTTACTTTTGAACTTATAGATAATCCATTTGGTAATAGACCTAATGATATGGCTTTTAATGGATGGGTTACTGATTATAGAGGGGCTTTTGTTTATTTAGATAGGGATACTTATGTTAGATATGTTAAGATTCCTGTTGCTGATGTCAATCAAACTATATCTATTGAGTTTAGAGCTAGCTGGATTAATGCTACTACAGCAGAAGTTACTAGTAATAGTTGGAATAATGCTTTTAATCAAATAAATAGTGCTGGTATGTTAGAACTTGAAACAAAAAGACCTATTTACGAAGATAATCCTGATATGAGAGATTATTATATTACTGGTACTGTTAGTAGACGTCGTTATTATCCTAATGGAGCTTATAATAGTTATGGTAATGATATATCTGGTAATTATTGTAATACTTATGGTGGATGTACTTATTATTATCATCCTACTAGTAGTGTTTATGATGAAAATCAAACATACTATGAATTAGTCAATGGTAGAATGAGTGTTTATCAAAAAAGGATAATTGGTTATGAAAATACTGATGTTCTACCAGAGGGTGCAAGTGTTGCTTCTTTATTTAGATTAGTTAATGTAGGGTATAGACAGTCTATTGATGGATATTATGATAATACTGGTAATATTGTATCTGGTACTTGTAATACTTATGGTGGTTGTAATTATTATGAGTATATACAGTACTATGATAATAATGGTAATGAGAGTATTGTTGATGCTGATAGTACTTATTATTACTTAGTTACTAGAGATACCAATATTGTTGTTTTAAGATATAATATTTCAGCTAGTATTAATAATAATAAACCATTTACTTTAACTAGTGTTAATAATGGGATTGATTATAGAAATAATTATAATTTTAATATTAGAAATAGTTATATTAGTGCTAAAAGTGATTTAAGAATTGAGTTTATTACTCTTACTGTTGAAAGTACTGCTAGTAATTCTGATCCAACTAGTAATAGTAATCAATATGGTTATATTTATGGTAATTGGAATAATTTAAAGATTGGTAGAGGATTAAGAAAGAGGGGCAACTATATATCTGCTTATAGTGTTTTAGGTGGATCCAATAGTTCTACTGGTAGTTCTGGTTCTACAGTTGATTATCGTTTGATAGTTGAATCAGGTTACTATAATACTTTAATTGTTACTAATGGTAATGTTGGTGACTATAGTTCTGGTGGCTGGTGGGGTGAATATGGTTCACGCATATATGTTGATGCTTTAGCTATTTATGGCAGTGATTATGATAGAGTTAATAATGATAACGGTGAATTAACTGTTTATTATTGTGCTTCTGGTAGTTGGGGTGGTGCTGTTTATGGCTTAAATGAGACTACTAGTATTGCGATACATACAAATATAAAATCTGGAGAGTTTGGTACTAGTAAGTATGATTATTCTACTGGTGTTTATATTGGCGGTAGAGGTGGTGGAACACACTATGCAGCAAGGGAAGCTACTATTGAAGGTGGTTGGATTTATAACTTGATAGGTGGACCATTAACTGCTAGTAATAGAGAAAACCGAAATGATACTTATGCTAATATAAAAGGCGGAAGCATTGATTTAGTTATTGGTGGAGCTGGTGCTTCGGCTACTTATGGTAATAGAATTATTAATTTAACTGGTGGTACTATTAATTATGCTGTTTTTGGAGGTTCTAATGGATATACTGGTAGTGATACTGGTAATTATCGTGGAACTTTAGAGGGTAGTACATTTGTATATGTTGGTGGTAGTGCTGTTGTTGGTGATGATTATTTAATAGCAGCTAATTCTAATAGATTTGGAGTTGAATCTGGTAGTGTATTTGGAATTGGTAATGGTAATAGCAATTCATCTCAGATTGGTACTGCTAATAACTCTAATATTTTAATTAATGGTAATGCTACTATTAAACGTAATGTTTATGGTGGTGGTAATTATGGTGCTGTTGGTATTAATGGAAATTCTACTACTAAAACTACTATTAAAGTACTAGGAGGTAATATAGTTGGTGCTTTATATGGTGGTGGTAATAATAATGGTTCAGGTAGTACTTCTGTTACTTCAACAATAGATATTACTGTTCTTGGTGGTGAGATTGGTAATGTATATGGTGGTTCTCGTAATAAAGGAACTGTATATGGTAATACTAATGTAAAAATTATTGCTGGAGTTATAGTTAATGATGTATATGGTGGTGGAGAAGGTGGTTATACTAGTTCTAATTCTCCTGGTACATTTGTTACACAAAATGTTAATGTTGTGATAGGTGATAATTCTAGTGAAGCTGTTCCTACTATTAATGGTAATGTATATGGTGGTAGTGCTTATGGTACTGTTAATGGAAGTAGTAATAGTACTAATGTTTCTAATTATGATACTAATGTTACTGTAAATAAAGGTACTATTGTTCAATCTGTCTTTGGTGGTGGTAAAGGTAATAATCAATTTACGCCATATGTACTTGGGGATGTTACAGTTACGGTTAATGATGGTAATATTGGTAATGTCTTTGGAGGAAATGATGCGAAGGGTAGTCCAAATGGTAGAGATGTTGTTTACTTAAATGGTGGTGTTATTGGTAATGCCTTTGGTGGTGGTAATAATACGGGACAAACTACTACTAATATTTATTTACAAGGAGCAACTGTTAATAATTTATTTGGAGGATCTAATAGTTCTGGTACCGTTGGTACTACTAATGTTTATGTAACTTCTGGTACTGTTGGTAATATATATGGTGGTAATAATATTGGTGGAGATACTGATACTAATAATGTTACTGTTACTGGTGGAAATATTACTGGTGATATATATGGTGGAGGAAGTTTAGCTAACTCTATTACTTCAATAGTTACAGTTACATGGGTTAAGGCAAATGATGTATATGGTGGTGGTGAAAAAGCTAGTGTTACTACTACTAGTGTTGTTGCTACTTCGGCTACTTTAAATAAAGTATTTGGTGGTTCTAATTTCTCTGGAGATGTAGATAATAGTAATGTCTTGATTAATTCTGGTACTATTAATGGAGTGTATGGTGGTAATAATCAAGGTGGTACTACGAAGATAACGGAAGTTACTATTAAAGATGGTACTATTGGTAATGTCTTTGGTGGTGGAGATAATGCTTTATCAACTACTTCTAATGTTAATATTGATGGTGGAGTTATTACCAATGTCTTTGGTGGTGGTAATGAAGCAGGTCTAAGTGACTCTAATATTAATATTAGTGCTGGTGCTATTACGAATGTCTTTGGTGGCTCTAATAAGTCAGGTGACTTGGATGAGGCTAATATCAATGTTGGTAGTAGTAAGGCTGATGACTTGATAGAGGTTAGTATTAGTTCTTCACCAGTTAATGCTACTTGGCAGTCATCTACGTATGCAACTTATGTAGATATTACAGTTACGCTTAAGAATTTGACGGATACAGATATTTCTGATTGGGAAATTGAGCTTAATATGCCGACTGATGCAGTTTTCTATTCAAACTGGTCAAGTTCTGATTTTACAATTACTAATGGTGTTGGTAAAGTTACTTCGGCTAATAGGTATGATGCTAATAATCCTAATGTTTTAAGGGCTAATGGTGGGACTTATTCATTTACTTATGCAATTTTGACTAATACTGTGGCTACTGATTATAGTATGTCTAGTAAGGTAGTTAAACCTACGGCGACTCCGGTTGCTTCTAATGTAGTTATCGATTCTTTATACGGTGGTAATAATGAAGGTGGAGTTACTTCTATTACTAATATTTTAGTTAATTCTGGTAAGATTAATTCTTTATATGGCGGAGGTAATCAGGCTGTAGTAGGAGAGACTAATGTTACTTGTAAGACGGCTAGTATTGGTGTTTTATATGGTGGAGGTAATGCTGCTGGAGTTAATGGAGATACTCATGTAGATATTGATAATGTTGATATTAGTCATAATATTTATGGAGGCGGTAATGAAGGTACTGTTGGGGGAAGTACTTATGTATTTGTAACTGATAGTAGAATTTTAGGCAGTATGTATGCTGGTGGTAATGGTTCTACGGCTATAGTTAGTAAGAATACTAATATTACTGTCGATGGGGCAACGGTTGTTGGAAGTGATACGTCGATTGCTCCAGCGGCTGGCTCTGTCTTTGGCGGAGGTAATGCGGCAGCGACTGGAGGAGAGAATACCGGAGACTCTGTTGCGACTGTTAATATTGTAGGAGCAACTATATATGGTAATGTATATGGTGGTGCTAATACTTCAGTTGTTTATGGTAGTACGGAAACTAATATTGGTACTGCGGCTGTTAATAATGATTCGCTAATTGAAGGAGATATTATTATTAAAGGAACTGTCTTTGGTGGAGGAGAGGCTAATGCTTCAGGATCTGAAGTTTACGACTGGAACTTTATTTCTGTTACTTCAGCGATTGATGTAAATATTGATGGAACGGGATATATGACTAATAATCATAAATTCTTAATGAACGGATCAATATTTGGATCTGGAAATGCTTCATCTTCATCTGGTATTTCACAAATTACAATTAAAAATCTAGGTACTATTACAGCACCTAGTAGAAATATTTCTATTCAGAGAACTGATAAATTAGTTATTGATAGTAGTTGTATTGAGTTGTCTGGTATTAAGGATAGAACTAATGAGTATTCAGATATTCCGTATTCATTTAACCAGATTAAGGCTTTAACTATTAAGAATGGTACGACTCTATTACTAAAGAGAAATGCTAATATGCTTGAGTCTTTCTATTCGGGAGTAGATATTAATGGTACATTGGTACCGGCTGAAGTTACTATAGATGATGATGGTAATACTACTAAAAATGTTGATAATCGTCTTTATATGGCTCCTAATAATAACTTGAATGTTACTACTAATCAGACAGCTACTGCTTATGGTAAAGTTACTGGTATGACTTTCTTTGGTATGTATAATTCATATGCTGCAGGTTCTATTTCTTATGGTGTTTATGATCCATCTGTTAAAAATGGAGATAGTGCTGATGCAGGGGACGTTATAGTTGGTGGTAGTTATGTACTTGGTCTTCATAGTTTAAATCATGATATTACAAAAGATGGATTCTATTCTAATTACTTAAATGATGATTATACTTTGGTTAGTACTAAATATATTGATCCTACTGAAGTTGGTGAGACGGGTTATCGTTGGATTATTGGTTTAGATGCTATTAACTATACAATTAATTTGAATGCATCTAAGTATTCTTCTTTAGGTACAGCAAACTTATCTTTAATGGATTTTGCTTCAGGAGATACGATATTTAATATAGTTGGTTTTAATAGTGAAGGTTTATCTAGTGGTGTTGAATTAATTGATCCGAACTTAGTTCCTAAGCTTTCAACTACTGCTGAAGAAGCTAATAGAAAGTTAGGTTTAGCTGTAAAAGCAGAAACTCGTGAGTGGACTGGTCATGGTACAACTGTTCTTCTAAGTGAATCTGGTGGTAAATATACTGGTACTACTTCATATAAGACAGATAGTCAAGCAATTGTACCATCTTTGATGTTTTACTTGTATCATGCTAAAAATATTACTCTAAATGAAGATTTAGGAACAGCAATTGTAAGTTTACAAGTTTTAATTCCAATAAATGCTATTGAGTATAAAGTTCAGTTAGTTACTGTTACTGTTAATATTACAGCAAGTAATTATCAAGACGAAGATGCATATGATGCTAGTATTACTTATGATAAAAAGTATGAAATGCCTTCAGCTACTTCTGTTAATATAACTAATCAGAGTCAGTTTACAACGTATTATTCATTATTTGCATATGCAGATAGTTATGATAAATTTTATGGTATTAATGATGACTATTATCATGCTTTAGTTACAAATTATGCTTTACCAGTGGGTACGCAAATTACAATGCTTGATTATGGTGTTTCACAAGAACAGCCTGAATATTACTATTACACTGTTACACAAGCTGAGTATGATAGAGCAGTTAGACAACTGGCTCAAGATAAAGAGATTACTTATAAACTTTCTAATTTTATAAAAATGGGTAGTGTAAGTAGTGATAATAAATATAATGATTCTGTTAATAATCATAAGTATTATACAGATGAATATGGACGAATAGTTGAAGAGTTTATCTTTATATTTGATTTTAAAGAGACTACTACGACTGGTACACATATTGATAATTCAATTTTATTTGAACTTAGAAATAATGAAGATAGAACTTTAATTTCTGTACTTGGTATTCGTCAAGGACTTATGGAATATAGTTTGTATGATAGTTCTAACGTTGTACTTAATCAAACAGTTGAGCCAAAGAGTGATTATATGTACTATGATATTCCATATGAAGTTTCATATTTGACATCAGTTGCTTATGATCAGACTGCTAATCGTGAGTCAATTATTAATACTAATTATGAGTCTAGTAGTATGGGACTTAATGTTACTATAATAGATAGTTCGGGAACACAAGTTAGTTCAAGTTTGTTGTCGGGTACAAATATAGTTATTGATCAGGTGGCTTACTTTGCAGATAGTGATGGTGTGTATAGAATAAAGTTAGCAGATAAAGTTTCTAACTTGAAAAAGACTATTACAATATATAGTGATTCATTGTTACCTGCAGGTACTTATACATTGAGATTTAGTTTGTTTGCATCAGCTGATGGTAGACATAATTCTCATGCGTTAGAGTCTGCTGAATATGAAAAAGTAATTACCTTAGTAGGTAGTGATAATAGTATAAAGGTAAATACTGATGATAAGACAAAATTAGTATTTGGGGAAACTGGACTTAATGCAGCTTCACTTAACTATAATACTTATGTAGTTTCTTATAATACAGTTTTAACTAATCCAAATGTTAGATTAAGTGTTTATAAAAGAAATACTGATAATAAAGATACAACAGTTTATACGGAGGTTGATTTTAATAGTTTATTTACAAATGAACTTGCTTCACCTAATGATTCGCTTTACTTAAATCAATCTGTCTATGAAAAGATGTTAAAAGCATTGCCAGGTATTAATAATACAATGCATTTTGATTTAGCTGATAATTTAGTTAGTGGTACATATAAGTTAGTATTTAAACTATATGATAATAACCAATTAGTAGATGAAGAATATAAATATGTAATTGTTAAGAAAAAAGTTCAGTAAGTTAACTTGAAATTCGACTTTGTATGTGATAGAATTTAAGAAGGTGGTTGTATGTTAAAGAAGATACTAAAGTGGCTATGGGAATTTGTAGAAATTCTAATTATAATTTATGTAATTTTTATTACTTCTTGTATTTTATGTCGTAATAAATTTGGTTATACACAGTTTGGAGATATGACTTTTGTTACGGTTAGTGAGAGTAATGAGAAGTTCTTTATGAATAATAAAGCTGGAGATTTACTAATTATTAAGAATCAACAGATGGATTTGGAAGTTAATGACTTAATATATTATTATGTTACAGTTGATGAGAAGTATATTGTTAGAACGGGAGTAGTTGATTCTAAGACTCAAGATGATTATGCTGCTTTATATATTTTAAGAGATGATGAGGGTAGTAGTATTGCTAGTAACAGAGTAATTGGTAAGTATGCTAAGACTTATCGGGGAAAAGGAGCAATACTTGATGTACTTGAGAGTAGAGTTGGTTTCTTATTCTTAGTTTTATTGCCAATATTAGTAGTATTTATTTATCAGATTTATCAATTAGTTATTGTTGCTAAATACGAAGTTGTTGAAGATGATGAGGAGGAAGAGGAGAAAAAACTTCCTAAGAAGAAAAAGACACCTTTAAAGAGGCCTGATGAGAAAAATAACAGTAAAGAGATAAATAAGGTTGAAATTAAAGATGTTGAAAGTAAGGCTACTAAAGAAGAAAAAGTAGAAGTTCCTAAAGAGAAAAAGAAACAGTCTCAAGAAGAGAATGTTAGTGAAGTAAAAAAAGAAGTTTCTGAGACTAGGGCTGAAGAAAAAAGAGCAGATTTAGATAAAGAGAAAGAACCTGTAGAAAAAGAGGTTATTGTAAAGACAGAGATTAAAGTAGAGGCTAAGTCTACAGAAGATGATATAGAATTATTATAAAAAAAGAAGAATCCAGTTTGTTGGATTCTTTTCTCTTGAATATGTAGACGTATATTTTAAATTTAATTAATATTAATATTAGTTTCTTGGTGTACCACAGTTTGTACAATGTGTAGCATTAGCAGGTAATTGGGTACCACAATTTGTACAGAATACAGGAGCACTGGTATTAACAGTATTTGTATTGTTTTGATCAGTTACAAAGCCTTGTGTATTTGTATCGTTTTGATTATTATTAGGAACTGGTTGGTTTACGTTTGGTTGATTATTCATAAAGTCTTGTATACTTACGTTACCTTGGTTATTTGCTGGTGTTTGATTATTGTCAAAACCAGGAATGTTCATATTGCTTTGATTATTATCAAATCCTGGTACATTCATACCACCTTGATTATTATCAAAACCAGGTACATTCATACTACCTTGATTGTTCATACTGCTTTGATTATTTTGATAACCTTGAGCATTATAGCCTTGGTTATTTTGATAACCTTGATTATTCATGTTATTTTGATTATTCATATTAGCAGTATTACCTTGGTATACACAATCCTTAGAGAAACCTAGTATTGGATAACCAACTATTGGTAATAGTATTAATACTAATGCAAAACTTGTAGGTTTACCAAATGCTGTTGCTAGCTCTATTTCAATTTTTATTAATATATATATATTTGCAAATGGTATAAAGAATAGAATTAATTGCCAGGTAGGTAAATTTACAATTTTAAGTAGTATATACATATTATATATAGGTATTAGTGATTCCCAACCTTCATATCCAGCCTTTTGGTATATTTTCCATTGACTTATTATCATCATAATCGATATTGCTGTCATTACAATGCCATAAGTAGCAAATAGGTTTAAGAATGCTTCCAAATTCTCACCTCCTTACTATTTTTGTAGTTTTTACTTCTACTATTCTGTTTTAGTATAGCATAGTTTTTGTATTAAATCTATTATAGATATTCATTAATTTAGTTTACTTAAGTTGTTTATTTTGATATAATTTATGCTAGGAGAATAGTTATGAAGATGAAGAAAAAAAATATAATACAAATTGTAGTAGTAACAGTTTTAATATTTGGTTCATTATTCTATTTATATTCTAAGGGTACTTATACAGCATATGAAACAGAGACTAATGGAAAGATTACACCTAATATTGCTAAGTGGAATATTAGTGTAGATGGGTTTAAAGTTACGACTAATGATGTTCAAACTATTGGACTTACTAATATTACTTGGGATAGTAAAAATGCAGTTGCAGGTAAGGCTGTTCCTGGTTCCACTGGAAAGGCTACAGTTACGATAGATCCAATGGATACAGATGTAGCCATTAAATATACTTTTGAAATAGTTGATAAGAGTGTTGATGAAACGAAGTTTTTGGAAGTTACTAATATTGATGATAATGGAAATAATTTAATTCGAGTTGGAGAAAATGCTTATACTGGGATTTTTTCATTAGAAGAAGTTAAAAATAAAATAACAAAAGAATTAATATTTGATGTAGCATGGCCATTAGGGGATGATGTTGATCCAACATCAGAAGAAGTTAATTCTAGTGTTAATTTTTTAGTTATAAATTTTACAGTTGAACAATATAAAGGAGAGGCTATAATTCCTTATTCTGGGTAGGTGTTATAAGTGTTTAATAAACTAAAAGAGAAAATTAGTCATATTAAATTTTTTGAAGAAAAGATACGTTTTCTTCTTTTTGCACTTATATTATTAGTGGCCTTATTTTTGGCATATTTCTTACTAAAAAAAGCCTATTCTTCATATCAGTCTTCTGCTAGATTAGTTACTAATATAGATAAAGCCGTATATTTACTTGATTCTACGAAGATGTCATTTAATATAGACTCAGAACAGATAGTACCATCAGTTGATCCGTACGTTTATAAATTTAGTGTTTCTAACTTTAATGACGTAGGAAGTAGTGAGATTAATCTTACGTATGTAGTTAAGATAATTACAACGACTAATTTACCAATAACTGTGCAATTATATCGTAATGAAAATTATGATGATGCAACGGCTACAGGATTGTTGTCTGGTGCTAGAATAGTACAAGATGATGATGGGGCTTGGTATAATATTTATGATTCTTTTAGTAAATATGATATGGATTATACAGATAAAGTTACAGATATTTATACATTGGTTATTAATTTCCCTAAGACATATAGTAGTAGTACTACTTATGCTGATTGTATAGAGAATATAGAGATAGATATAGAGTCTTCACAGAGAGTAGATTAGAGGTGAGATGATGCAATTTATTAGACAAAATAAAAAAATTAGTATAATTGTATTAGTTTCTTTATCTGTCTTTTTGTTGTTTGGAATTGCTTATGCTAAGTACGTTTATAATATAATTGATAATTATATATTAGAGACTAAAGGGTTTTATTTTAATAGTAGTGTTATGAATATTAATGGGAAAAATCATAGTATTAATAACTGGGATGGTGTTAATAGTTATACTTTATTAATAGATGTTAATAGTAAAAAGAGTGATGATAGATATACAACTGCGGATATAGATTATGATATTACGTGTGTATGTCCGGATACAGTTAGATGTGATTTGAGTAAGACTAGTGGAATTATATATCAAGATAGAAAGACTGATAGTTTTCAAGTTACAGTTACTCCTAATAGTGCTTTTATGGAGGGAGAGACTGTAGATATAAAAATAATTGCGACTTCTAATTCTCCTTATACTAAGTCTTTGTCGGCTACTTATAGAATTGGAGTTGAGAAGAGTAACTTTACTTATAATATTGTTGATAGTGTTAATTCTAGGTATTTAGTTGTTAATGTTACTAATGCGGTTAGTTATTACGAAGTGGAAGAGGCTTTTGGTACTTATAATGTTGGAGATAAGATAGCCTTAGATGATTATATTAATCTTAGCGATAGTGATAAAAGTAAATGTTTTTCGGCTAAAGTTACATTGACATTTCCAGCGGATGTGTTGGCGCTTGATATGACAGCACCTTCATATTTACATATGATTCCTAATACACTTGTAGATACAACACTTAGTGATGGGTATCAGTATGTTGAAAGTTATACATTTAAGTTAGGGGCAACAGCGACAGAAAAGATTTTATTTTATAAAAATGATATTACCAAGAATTATACATATCCAATAGTTAATGCAATACCAATAGTTACAGTTAGTGCTGTTTTGGCAGATTAAATCTTTAAATAAAAAATATATTATGTTATAATTTTACTAGACTAGAAGGGATGAGGAGTAGTGAGTGATAATTTAGTAGAAATATATATGAATTATAGAATAAATCGTATGTTAAAGTATGGTTTAACAATTATGCATTCAAACGATTCATTTCTTAGTGAGTGCTTGAGTAATTACTTGAGGACATATATAAATAGTTCATATTATAGAATTTTTGATACAGTAAGTACTAATAATTATGATGATAAAGTCTTGTTAGAAGAAATCGAGGGAAAAAGATTAGAAATGTTAGATGACTTGTCTAACTATGAGTTAATTGATAGTAATGAAGTTTATGAAGAGAAGATTAAATTTATAAATACAGGGAGTAAGATTATACCATTTTTAATAAAGTTAGATTTACTTAGATTTGAAGATAAAGATGAAGCAGTTATTAAGATAAAAGATTTATTAGAAAAGAATGATTTTATTAGAGAATTACTTTTAGAAAAGACAGTTAAATTAGTTAGTCAAGTTTGTGATACTAAAGAGAAGATGGATGAGTTTTTCTTGAGAAAAGATACTTATTTTTCACTTGATTATCCATTATTTAAAGATAGAGATAATTATGTATGGGTTAATATAAATAATGATGTTAAGTTATTACAAGATAATTATAAGAAGTCTTTAGTAGAGAGAGTTTATAGGGATAAGAAGATACAGAGTGATAAATTAGAGTTAAAGATTAAGAAGTTTATTAAGCAATTATTACTTGATTTATATAATGGAATGGATTTATATGATAAGTATTTTATAGAGATAGAGGATAGTTTATTTGAGGATAGAAAAGAATTAGAAGAGTACTTTATGATGTTAGATAATCCATTAATTAAGAGATATTTAACTTTAGCAATATCAAGTGATAGTTTTAATAGTAATCAGGCTTTTATTAAGAAGTATGGTTTTAGTATTGCTTGTATACAGGATTTTTCACATATTAATGATGTGGATACTAAACTTTCTAATTTAGATAATGCTTTGATTTTTGATTTCATTATAGTTAAAGCATTTAAGGATAAAGATTATAATACGTTTATGAAATATACACCTGTTAATATGAGAGATATTTTGTTTAATAAGGAGGCTTAGGTATGAATACTTTTACACGATTTTTATTTGAATTTATGTCTGTATTCTTTGGTGGAATAGGTATGATATTTAAGGGCTTTTTTAATGGACTTATACAGATATTTAATGTTAAAGAGTATGCTTATATTATTCAGGTATATAAGAATGATTTAAAGGTAGGAGAATGGATTTTAGTAATAATTGCGATTATTGTATTAGTTGTTTTACTTGGACTAATTATTTTACTTTTCTATTTTCTTATTAAAAAGTATCTTAAGTTTAGAAAGACTTTGGTTGAGCAAGAGTCTATGTTAGAAGAGATTGGTAACTTAAATAAAGAAGTTGCTCAACTAGTACAAGAGAAGGAAAAGATACTGGCAATGAAAGTATCACAACTTGGACTTAAACCTGGTGAAGAGGCTGAAGTACTTGATGAAGAAGAAGTTAAGGAAGAAGATCCTACTAAACTTGATGATAGTAATATCCGTTTTTCAAAGTTACATGCTATTGATATAGCCTATAAGGACTATAAAGTACAAGTATATAATAATAATTTTACGTTGGAAGAGTTGGTTGAGTTATTTAGAAACTTTGCGGCTTCTAAGTTACGTTTGTATTATACAACTAATATGATTAGATTATTTATATCGGCTTTATCGGCTACCAAACTTGTTATATTACAAGGTATTTCTGGTACTGGTAAAACTTCACTTGCTTATGCATGGGGTAAATTTATTAGAAGAGATGCAATTATTGCTTCAGTTCAACCGTCTTGGAGAGATAGAACTGAGTTATTTGGATACTTCAATGAGTTTACTAAGAAGTTTAATGAGACTGAGGTTTTAAAGAAGATGTATGAAGCAGGTTATACAGATGATGTTTATGTAACAGTACTAGATGAAATGAATATTGCACGTGTTGAGTACTACTTTGCAGAAATGTTATCTATTCTTGAAATGCCTACTCGTGAAGAGTGGATAATTGAACTTGTACCTAGTGTTTGGGATAGTGACCCAGTTAGATTAAAGGGTGGTAAATTACAGATTCCAGGTAATATGTGGTACATTGGTACAATCAATAACGATGATTCGACCTTTGCTGTTACTGATAAAGTATACGACCGTGCTATGCCAATAGATATTAATGATAAAGGTCAAGTCTTTGAACCAATTGATACGGATTCAATGAATATTAATAGTTCTTATTTGGAAGGATTGTTCCAACAGGCTAAAGAAAGACATCCTTTAACAGATGAGATGAGCCAAAAGATTAATGATATGGATGATTATGTTATTAAACATTTCCGTATAGCGTTTGGTAACCGTATTGTTAAACAGATGAAAGACTTTGTCGCAACATTTGTAGAATGTGGTGGTAGAGAAGTAGATGCTGTTGACTATTATATAGCAAGAAAGATTTTAAGAAAGTTTGAACAGTTAAACTTAGCATATATTAGAGATGAAATTGATGGCTTTATAGAGTTTTTGGATAAGAACTTTGGTAAAGAGAATTTTAATGAGTGTAAAGAATATTTATTAAGACTTAAGAAGATGGTATAGGAGGTAGAATATGACTGATACTAATATAGAAGTAGATGTTGAAGATTTAAAGAATGATTCGTTTATGAATCATCTTAATTCTACCTTACAAGTAAAAAGAGATTATGAATTACATGAGTATGATTATGAATGGTTAGAAATAATAGAAGATGTTTTACCATACTTAGATAATATTTTACGTAATCCGAAAAGATTCATTGTTAATGAAGAAGAGATTGTTAAAGTAGAGTTATCTAAGAAAATTACAGTAGAGAGTGTTATTCATTTGACACAGCATACTAATTTAATACAAGATTATAATGCTAAAACGGGGGATGTTAAACCTTCTAAAGTATTAAATATTAATAAAGAAGAGAGTTTAGATACTTATGAAAATAGATTTATCTTTACTTTGATTAATAATTTGAGAGTGTTTTTTGAACAGCGAATTGAAAGTACTGGAGAAAATTCATTTTATAAAGATAGTAGAAATTTAAAATATGAAGGTAATTCTAAAGTTGGTACTGATGAGATTAAGTTTACTTTAACAATAGATGCACTAGATAAAAATATTAAGTCACCAGAGGCTGGAATTAGTGATTTATCTTATGCAGATAGATTAAAGAAAATAAAATTACAACTAGATGGATTTATGGGTAGTGAACTTATGACGACACTTGCAAAATTACATGTAGAAAAGGTACGATCACCCATTAGAAAGACTAACGTAATTTTAAAGAATCCGAACTTTAGAAAAGCAGAAGAGTTATGGAATTATATTCAGACTTATGTAAATAAAGATAAGAATGAAGTAGACAAGAAGAATTATTTTGATGATGGTACGTTAAAGAATGAGTATGATCAAGCAATTTTAATGACTTATATTGCAAATAAAGGAATATCTAGTAATGGTGAATTAAGTGAAGCAGCAATGCTTAGTAATGTTATAGATAGACTTATTTCTAATTTACTTGATTCTGATGATACGTTGACTGAGGATAATTTAAAAGAAATATTTATTAAAGAGATTAGAAAAGTAAAATTAAATAATAATAATAAGAGAAAAGTAATTTTAAGAATATTTAAAGATAGGATGTCTAAAGATAATAATAAATTGATGGAAGACTTTTCTTTATTAGAAAGGATATAAGATGAAGAAGTTATTAGAAAATAAGACATTTCAATTGATATATACAATTATTAAAATTTTCGTAGTGTCTCTTTTATCTATATATTTGTTATTTGTTATTATTCAGAGATTTACTAATAATTCTAGTATTTTAGGATATAGAGTATTTACTGTAGCGACTGGTTCAATGGAGCCAGTGTATAATATTAATGATGTTATATTGGTTAAAGATACAGATTCTAGTACTTTAAAAAAGGGTGATGATATTGCTTATTTAGGCAATAGAGATGCTGTTAAAGGATTGGTTGTTACCCATAGAATTATTAGAATAGAGACTTTTGATGATGGTAAAGTACATTATACTTTGAAAGGTGTTAATAATAAGTATGAAGATCCTAGTATTACAGCAGATCAGATTCTTGGTAAAGTAGTAGGAAAATTACCAGTAGTTAACTTTATTAATCATGTTGTTAAAAATATATATGGCTTTTTCTTCTTAGTATTTTGTCCATTAGTTTTAGTTATCTTTTTAGAGATTGCTGATACAATAATTGATATGAAATTAGAGAAGAATGAAATACGTTTAATTGAAAAAGAAGATAAGAAGAGTAAGCGGAAGAAAGATAGAGATGAAGATATTACTGATGAAGAATCTGTCGAGGTAGAGGATGATAGTGCTGAAGAAGAGGCTGAAGATACTGAGGCAGATGATGGTAGTGCTACTTTGACTGATGATAATACTGATGATGATTTTGAGGAGTCGTTGGATGGTAATATAGAAAATGAAGAAGATAATCAAGATAGAAATAGAAAAAACAAGAATAGTGAAAAAAATGTAGGTGATGAAGATGCCGAAGAAGAGGAAGTTATCTAGGAAGAATGCAGAAGATGTATATGTAGCTTTACAAAAACAAAGAAAAAAGATAAAGAGACGTAGTATCTTTTTAGCACTCTTTGTACTTGGAGTTAATGCTTATGCTTGGTTTGTATTCTTATCAAGTGCAAGTGTTAATGTAAAGGCTAATGTTATTTCATGGGATGTAAACTTTTTAGATGAAAACTCACCAGTAAAAGATGTAGAGGTTATTACTGAGGATTTATATCCTGGTATGCCTAAATATCAAAAGACAATTAAAATTTATAATAGAAGTGATGTTAGAGCAAATTTTACTTTTAAAGTAGATAGTATTACTGTTCTTGGAGAAGAGACTATGAATGCTACAGATACTACGGATGAGGCAGTTAATTATTTGAAAGATACTTATCCTTTTATTGTTACATTTGATTATGATAAAACTGTTCTAGAAAAAGATGATCATTTAAACTTTACAGTTAATATCGAATGGCCATATGAAAAAGATGATACTTTAGCAAGAGAATATTATAAACTTACAAGTCAATATAAGTATGATCCTTCTGTTAGTTATTATTCTTTAAGTAATGGGGCTTATATTAAAGATGATATTAGTGAGGCAGAATTTAATGCTAGTAAGACTAATTTATATTTAGAAAAAGATGATGCTGATAGTTTTTGGGGTAGTACTTGTAAAGCTTATAAAGCAGATAATGAAGAAGTATGCTTTAAATTTCATATTTTATTAACAGTTACTCAGATTGGAGAATAAAAAAAACTTCTAATTTTAGAAGTTTTTTCTTTTAGGATTTCTTTTGTGAGAATCTAGCACTGGCTGAGATAATTATTTTACTGTTTTCATCTATGGCTACTTCTGTATCTTTTTGATTATCCATTTCATTATCAGCCTCATCATACCATTCAAAGTATAATCTTATGGTAGTACTTGGAGTGTTATGAACGATAGTACCAGATATAGGAGTAGTATCATCATAAGTGATGATAGTTTGATTAGTATCAGAAGGATTTATGATGTAACCAGTTGTTTTTAAATCGCTAACAGCATTATTTTCATCGACTACTAGACTTATTTCATAAGTAAAATCAACATCAACATCAGTAGCATCAATGATAATATCACAGTGACCTTTAGAGCCAGGGGCTAAGACAGAGTCTTTAGTATATTCATTTCCTTCGAAAGTAGGGATAATGTCATTAGTTAAGACTTTTTTATTATCTACGGCTTCATCATTTATTTTTATATTCCATTTGGCTATTTCTAGATTAACATTTCCACTTACTTGTTTCCGGTATTTAGCTAGAGAAGTTTGAAATAAATAAGTAAATGATAGACAAATTATAACTACAAATATAATGATAAAGCGTAAATCTTTGTTAAGAGATTTCTTTGTACTATTTTCATTTTTCATACTATTACCAACTTTCATATTTTGTTTAGTACTTTTTGTACTATATTATTATATCTTTATTAACTTAATTTTATCATAAAGAGATGGATTGTTAAATAGGAAAATTGTGATATTATATTAGTGGTGATATTATGAGTTTAAAAGATCAATATAAATTATTAATACTTGGATATTATGGAGTGGTTTCACTTGATGAGTATGATTTAAAAGTATATGTATTAAAAGATATAGAGGAGTATATAAAAACCTTTATTGAGATAAATCTAATTAAAGACTTTGATTATAAGAATGAAGCTTTAAAGTATGTAGAAGAGGCTAGTTTAAAGACTAAGTTACAGGATGCATTAATAGTACTTCATAAGATGAGCGCTGATATGGAAGTTGTTTTACTAGTAAAGAAACATTTAAAAGAGATTGAATTAAGAGAAAAAGAAGAGAGAAATTGTAATTAGGGTTTTACAATTTCTTTTATTTACATTATAATATACGGTATTTAGAGGTGATTGGGTTTGAATATATTTATTTGGTTATTTTATTTAGTATTTGGATTTTTGGTATTTTTACTTAGTGGTTATCTTAATAAAAAATATAAGTTTACAAGGATACAGAGTTTAGTATTTTCAATCTTTTTTGTATTAGTACTTGCGGGTATTTCAGGTAGACTTGGTTTTAATAAATTTAATGAAAATATATTTTTAGTATTAGTATTTAAGTTTATAATAGAACTTTTCTATAATATATATTTTTTAGAAGGAGATTATTTTAATAAAGAAGATAATAATGTTAAGTGGGCACTTATAGAGATATTACTTATGTTTTATTTGAATCAGGAACTTATTATTAAAGTTAATGATATATTTTTAGTTGGAGAAGATTTAAAAGTAATAGTTTGGTTATTTATAATAGTTTATATTTATAATTTTTATAAGAGTTGTGGGACAGTTAATAAAAGTAGAGTAGTTGAAGAGAAAAATATTTCTAGAGAGAATATTGTGGTTAGTTATGCAAAGTGTAAAATTATGTATGGAGAAGATATTACTTTAGAGGATGAGAAGAATAGACTTATTGTTTATGCTATTATGATTTTAAATAATTATGAAAGACCTGGTGTATTAAGAAAGTTAGATAATACAATATTTAAAATTAATGGTATACCTAGAAAACTTGGTATTATGCAAGTGATGTCTAAGAAGTTTATTACTGATAGTGAGAGTATTGAGATTGTTTGTAAAAAGATAGATAAATTGGCTTTGAAAAGTAAGGGTAATAAGAAAGATAATTATAAAGAAATATTTGTTGGGTATGATAAGAAAAGTAGTGATAAATTAACTTATATTTATGAAGAGCTTAAGAAGTTTAGTGCGCTATAATTCTTTTCAAAATGCGGAAATTATGATATATTTTTACTGTAAGGTAGGGATATTATGAAGAATAAGATTATGTTGGTTATTTGTTTTACTATTGTAGGTTTTCTTTGTACTGGATGTTTAGGAGATGTTACAAGGGGAATAAGACATGCTGGTTTTACTTTGGCTGGAAGTGAATTTTCTTGTAATTTGTTGTTATCGGGTGATAAGAATGCTGTTGCTTATGAAAATCTCATGTATGTTAGTTCGACTAAGGCTATTACTGAGAGTGGTAAGATTTATGAATTATCTTTAGGACAGAAGTTTAGTAATGAACAGAATTGTATGCTTGCTGATAAGTTTACAAAGAAAGTTGTAGCTGTGTTAGATGATACGATAGTTAAGGCTAATGATGGTAATTTTTATTACTTATCAGGAAATGGTAATACAGCAGCATATTCTATGGTTACAGAGAATGATAATGCTTATAGTATTTATAAAATATTATTTGAAAGTGATACAGTAAGAAGAGTTGTTACTGTTGATAGTAATGCGGGAGTGTATTTAGTATTAAAGACTGATGGTAATATATATAAAATGATAGTGACAAGAGCTAGTTCACAAGTACCTTATGTTTTGGCAAGTAATGAGATTATTTATAGTAAAGGACGTTATGGAAAAATAATTGATTTTAATTATGATCAGGCAGAGATTGGTACTTATATTAGATCTGAAGAGACTATTTATAGAATGAAGAAGACTAATAGAGATGAATGTAGTAAGTATGCAGATATTAAATGTGAATATGTAATGGAAGAGGATACAGAGTTGATGAAGTATGCTAATTATATATTTGGATATAATGGACAATTATTAATTAGTACTTATGGAAAAGTATTTAATGTTGCTTAAGGGGGATTTATATGTTATTGGCTAATAAATGGAAAGATTATGAATTGATAGATGCTTCTCGTGGAGAGAAATTAGAAAGATGGGGTAATGTATATTTACTTAGACCAGATCCACAGATAGTTTGGGATAATGGAGATTTACTGGAAAAGTACCATGATAAAATTTGGGCTGTTTATTATAGAAGTAATAAAGGTGGAGGTCATTGGGATAATTTAAGAAATACACCTAATAGTTGGAAAATTAAGTATGGAGAATTAGATTTTAATATAAAACAAATGGGATTTAAACATACGGGATTATTTCCAGAACAGGCTGTTAATTGGGATTTTATGATGGAGAAGATTAAGAAGTCTGGTCGAAAAATAAAGGTTTTGAATTTGTTTGCATATACTGGTGGAGCAACAGTTGCCTGTCTTTCGGCTGGAGCAAGTGTTACACATGTTGATTCTTCTAGAGGAATGGTTGATTGGTGTAAAGAAAATGTAAAGTCTTCAGGACTTGAGAAGGCTGAGATTAGATATATAGTAGATGATGTTGTAAAGTTTGTGCAAAGAGAAATTAGAAGAGGAAATCATTATGATGCGATTATAATGGATCCGCCTAGTTATGGACGTGGAGCTAATGGAGAAGTTTGGGATATAGAGAAGAATTTGAATTATTTAGTTAAGATTTGTAGTGAAGTTCTTAGTGAAGAACCATTATTCTTTTTAATTAATTCTTATACAACGGGACTTTCTTCAATGGTTTTGTCTAATATTTTGAATTTGAATGTTAATAATAAATTTACTGGTAAGGTCAGTTGTGGAGAAGTTGGATTACCTATTAAGGATAGTGAATTAGTTTTACCTTGTGGTATTTATGGAAGATGGGAAAGTAATGAGTAGGCTTAATGTTTTATATGAAGATAATCACGTTATAGTAGTGGAGAAGCCTGTTAATGTACTTAGTCAAGGTGATGCGACAGGGGATAAAGATTTACTTACAATGGTTAAGGAATATGTAAAGGTTAAATATAATAAGCCAGGTAATGTTTATATTGGACTTGTACATAGATTAGATAGGCCAGTTGGCGGAATAATGGTTTTTGCGAGAAGTTCTAAGGCGGCTAGTAGACTTAATAAGGAACAGCTTGAGCATGGATTTAGTAAGAAATATATGGCCGTTGTGAATGGAGTTTTTGATAAGAAAAAAGGTCGATTTACAGATAAGTTGTTGAAGTTAGCAGATGGTAATACAATAGTGTCAAATAAGGGTAAAGAAGCGATACTAGATTATGAAGTTGTTAGTGAAAATAAAAAGACTAATCACAGTTTAGTAAAGGTGCAGTTGGTTACTGGAAGACATCACCAGATAAGAGTTCAATTTGCGAGTCGAGGGCATGTTTTATGTGGAGATCAAAGGTATGGTAAGGT
This sequence comes from uncultured Bacilli bacterium, assembly GCA_934168245.1. Classification (GTDB taxonomy): domain Bacteria; phylum Bacillota_I; class Bacilli_A; order RF39; family UBA660; genus CAG-877. The sequence goes on along the minus strand of CAKPMY010000001.1, from coordinate 47,747 downwards.
AGATAAGACACAACTTGCTTTGTTTGCATATGAACTTACCTTTACACATCCAATTAGTAAAGAAAAAATGACCTTTACACTTGATTTACCGAAAAACTCTTATTGGACAGAATTTACAATGTAAATAATGTGTATAGATGATAAAAAGTTTGCATTTGCAAATTTTTTTTGTTATTATATTTATAGATTAGAATAAAGGGAGTTAGATACTTATGAATTTTGATTTAAAATGGTTTACTTCATTGCCAGGAATGTTGATTTCCGCTGGGGTTTTACTTTTAATTGTTGCTTTAATAGTATTTATTGTTTCATCGGTAAAAGGAAAGAAAGAGAAAAATCCATTGAAAGAGAGTGCAACACCTGATAATGCTAATAATACAACTCCAACAGTTGCTGCGGCAACACCTCAAGCACCTGTTGCTGAGGCTACTGTTCCTGCTGCTCCTGTTGCCGAGACTGCTACACCTGTAGTAGAAACTGCTACACCAGTGGTTGAACCTACACCAGTAGTTGAAACTGCTGCTCCGGTAGAGCCAGTAGTAGAAAATGTTGCTCCAGTGATGGAATCTGTTACTCCAGTAGTTGAATCTGCTGCACCAGTGGTTGAACCTACACCAGTAGTTGAGCCTGCTGCTCCAGTAGAGTCAGTAGTAGAAAATGTTGCTCCAGTGATGGAACCTGTTACTCCAGTAGTTGAATCTGCTGCTCCAGTAGTTGAGCCTGCTGTTCCAGTAGTTGAGCCTGCTGTTCCAGTAGTTGAGCCTGCTGTTCCAGTAGTTGAGCCTGCTGCACCTGTAGTTGAGGCTGTTGCTCCAGTAGTTGAGACTGCTGCTCCAGTAGTTGAGGCTGTTGCTCCAGTAGTTGAGCCTGCTGCTCCAATAGTTGAGCCTGCTGCTCCAATAGTTGAGCCTGCTGCACCAGTAGTTGAGGCTGTTGCTCCAGTAGTTGAGGCTGCTGCTCCAGTAGTTGAGGCTGCTGCTCCAGTAGTTGAGGCTGCTGCACCAGTAGTTGAGGCTGCTGCTCCAGTAGTTGAGCCTGCTGCACCTGTAGTTGAACCTGCTGCACCAGTAGTTGAAAATTTAGTTGAATCAACTGCACCTGTTACTCCACAACCTGTAATATATGGTGGTGCTAGTCCAGTTGTTCAAGACTTAAATTTACAACAAAATCCAACACATCAAATTTATGGTGGCGCTAATCCATTAGAAAACACTCAATCAATGCCAATAATGGAAACAGCAGCACCACAGGCTGCACCAGTTGCGCAACCAGAAGTACCTGTTATGCAACCTGTAGAACCAACAGTTCAACAATAATTTAAGTTACTAAAACATAGGGTTACCTATGTTTTTTCTTTTCTTTATGATATAATTGTTTTAGGTGATCTTTATATGCGAAAAATTTCAATATTATCTTTACATCTTGGATACGGAGGAATTGAAAAATCAATTGTTGCTTTAGCAAATTTATTGTGTGGAAAATATAAAGTCGAGATTGTGTGTACTTATAAATTGTATGATAAACCGGTGTTTGAATTAGATAAAAAAGTTAAAGTGGTTTATTTGATGGAAGGATTTAAACCTAATCGTGTTGAATTTAAGAGGGCACTAAGAAATAAAAAATTTATAACAGCATTTAAAGAAGGTATTAAAAGTGTTAAAATTTTGAAACTTAGAAGAAAGACAATGATTAATTACATTAAAAATAGTGATGCGAATGTTATTATTTCAACTCGTGATATATTTAATACTTGGTTAGGTGATTATGCTAAAAATGGAGTTTTGAAAGTAGGTTGGGAACATAATCATTATCATGATGATTATCGTTATGCAAGAAATGTTATTATATCAGCATACTATTTAGATTATTTTGTATTAGTGTCTGAGCCATTAAGAGAGTTTTATGCAGAACATTTAAGTAATTCTAATTGTAAGTGCGTATGTATTCCTAATATTATTGATAAAATACCAAAACAGGTATCAAGTCTTGAAGAGAAAAGAATAGTTTCTGTAGGAAGGCTTTCTCCTGAGAAAGGGTATATGGATTTATTAAAAGTATTTTCTGTTATAGCAAATAAATATAATACTTGGCATTTGGATATTATTGGTGATGGAGTAGAAAAAGAAAGATTGGAAAAGTTTATTAGTAATCATAATTTGGAAAGTAGGATTACTTTACATGGTTTTCAAAATAAAGATTATATCGATAAAATACTTCATGAATCTTCTATATATGTAATGACTTCTTTTACAGAGTCATTTGGAATAGTCCTTTTGGAGGCTATGTCTCATGGATTACCTTGTATTGCTTTTGATTCTGCTGAAGGTGCAAGAGATCTTATTAATAGTGGAATGAATGGATACTTAATTAAGAATAGAAGTTATGCGGCGATGATTAAAAAAATTGAAGATTTAATGAATGATATAGAAGTAAGAAAAAAGATTGGGATGGCTGGTAGAAAGAGTATAAAGATATATACTAGTGAAATTGTTGGAGAACAATGGTATAATTTAATTGAAGAGAAGTGATAGTATATGAAAAGAAATGTGATGTTTATATCATCTACTGGGGGGCATCTTAATGAAATGATGCAGTTAAAAGAATTATTTAAAAAATATGATTATTATATAGTGACGGAGAAGACTAAATCTAATTTACATTTAAAAGATAAATATAAAAATAAAGTAAGTTATTTGATATTTGGTACTAAGGATCATATGCTTACTTATCCATTTAAGTTAATTGCAAATTGTTTTAAAAGTTTGTATATTTATTTAAAAGTACATCCTGACTATATAATTACAACAGGGGCTCATACAGCTGGGCCAATGTGTTGTATAGGTAAAATTTTAGGAAGCAAGATAATTTATATAGAAAGTTTTGCTAATATTAGTACAAAGACAATTACAGGAAAATTACTTTATCCGATAGCAGATAAATTTATAGTACAATGGGATAGTATGAAGAAACTTTATCCTGATAGTGTTGTTGGGGGGTGGATTTTCTAATGATATTAGTTACATTAGGAACGCAAGATAAAGGTTTTCCGAGATTGCTTAAACAAATAGATGAAGAGATTAAGAAGGGCAATATAAAAGAAAAAGTAGTTGTCCAAGCCGGATGTACGAAGCATGAATCAGAAAATATGGAAATATTTGATTTAATACCGAGTGATGAATTTGATAAGTTAGTAGCACGAGCAAATTTGATAATTACACATGGTGGGGCTGGATCAATATTAACGGCTATTAAGAATAATAAAAAAGTAATAGCGGCGGCTAGATTAAAAAAATATAAGGAACATACTAATGATCATCAAGTACAAATAGTTAAAGAGTTTGCGAAGGATGGATATATTTTAGAACTTAGAGATTTTAATAAACTTGGTAAGTTAATTGAGAAAAGTAAGACGTTTAAACCTAAGAAGTTTGTTAGTAATACTTCTAATATGGTAAAACTAATAGATGATTATATAGAAGAAAGTAATCATATTTCTTGGTATAATAAAGTAAAAGAAATTTTGTGGTATGGATTTTTTGGTGTTTTAACTACCTTAATCAATATTATAAGTTTTGATTTATTAGATAAGGCTGGAGTTACTGTTTATCTTGCTAATTTTATAGCATGGGTTTTATCAGTACTATTTGCGTTTATTACTAATAAGTTATTTGTATTTGGATCTAAGAGTTTTAAACCGATGATTTTATTTAAAGAAATGTTTTCATTCTTCTTGGCAAGAGTTATTTCTTTAGGAATAGACATGGGTGGTATGTATTTATTACTTGATGTTTTTAAAGTAAAAAAACTGTTGTCTAAAATCGTTGTTAATGTTATTGTAATTGTTGCTAATTATGTATTTAGTAAATTATTTGTATTTAAAAAAGAGAAGTAGGAGATTTGGTTATGTCAAAAGAGAAAATTTCAATTATTGTGCCTTGTTATAATGAGGAGGAGTCTTTACCAATATTTTATAAGGAAATAGATAAAATATCTAAAGAGATGAAGAGTGTTGACTTTGAGCTTTTATTTATTAATGATGGTAGTCGTGATAAGACTCTTAGTATTTTAAGAGAAATGGCTAAGAAAGATAAGAGAGTTAGATATGTTTCTTTTTCAAGAAACTTTGGAAAAGAGGCCGGTATGTGGGCTGGACTTGAAAATGCTACTGGGGACTTTGTAGCAATAATGGATGCAGATATGCAAGATCCACCAAGTATGGTTAAAGAAATGTATGATATCTTAAGTAAAGATAAGGAGTATGATTGTGTTGGATTATATACAATAGATCATAAGGATTATTCATTCTTTAGAAAGATTTGTACAAATATTTGGTATAAGTTGATTGCTAAAATATCTAATAATAGACAAGTACCTGGAGTTAGGGATTTTAGATTAATGCGTAGACAGATGGTTGATGCAGTTCTTGAAATGAAAGAGTACAATAGATATACAAAAGGAATATTTAGTTTTGTTGGATTTAATACTAAATGGTTAGAGTTTAAAACTGGTGATAGAGTAGCCGGAGTTAGTAAATTTAATTTTTGGAAACTATTTAAGTATGCATTAGAGGGAATTGTATCATTTTCAACAACACCATTAGTTCTATCAGCAATAATTGGAATTATCTTTTGTTTTATAGCCTTTATTGCTATATTAGTAATCATAATTAAAACACTTGCATTTGGAGATCCAGTATCTGGTTGGCCTTCACTTGCATGTATAATTATTTTTGTAGCAGGAATACAATTATTCTTCTTAGGAGTTATTGGAATGTATTTGTCTAAAACATATTTAGAAGTTAAGAATAGACCAATATATATAGTTAAAGAAACAGAAAAAGATTTATAATATGTGTTACTGTAAAGTATAAATATCTTGAGGTTTAATATATACAATTTGCTAAAAATTTGTTATATTCTATAGTAGGTGATTTTTGTGAAGAAGAATACGTTAAAAATTGTAGCAATCATTTTGGCTGTTTTAGGGGTTATTACAGGATCTTTAGGGTTATTTATTTTAAGTATTAAAAAAGATCAAAGTGCTACTGTAGAAAGAGTTGCAGAGGTTGTTACAACTTATAAAAAATTTAGTGATGAAGTAGATAAGTTTAATGATATTAGAAATGATTTATATTCAAATATTTTAGATAATGTTTATATAGATAATATTAATGAAATGGATGCTAATGTACAAGTTTCATTAAGAAAATATGAAGACGTAGTTGATAATGTTTCGAAGGTTACTAATGAGTTAAGTAAATTATGTGGGAATATTTATTTTACAGATCCTAAGGCACGTAATAAGTGTGAAGGATTTGCTAGTGTATATGAGCAAATAGTTAATGCTTTTGTTTCTGATGTTAATGGGTATAATAAGAGTATGGATGATTATAATAATTATCAGAAAGAATTGAATACTGGTGTTAGTTTAAAACATTATGAATCTACTAAGAAATATATAGATTATAATAATGATAAAAAATATGAAGGTAAGGAAGAGTAGTTATGAAGAAGAAGTGGTCTTTAAAGAAAAAACTTGTTGTTATTTTTTCTAGTTTTTTTGTGATTGGTGTTTCTACAGCCTTATTCTTGTTTTATGGACCTTGGGCTGGTTTTAGAAACTTTTGGATAACTTCGGCTATGACTACTATGAATCATCAGTATTTAGCAACTTGGTTATATAGTGATGAAACTATTCAAAAAGTTTTAGCCAATAATATAATTGAAGAAGTAGATGAAGTTAGTGATTCTGATTCTATTAAGATAAGAAAGTATACTTCTAAAACAATTTATAAGAATGAGTATGAAAAGGAAGTTTTAACTAAGGATCCAGGAAACGACTTGTATAAGGTTATTCCAGTGTCTGGAACATCATATCAAGGATTTTTAGTTGCTTTGTATGATCCTTCTAGAATATCTATTGCGACTACAAAGTATTTAGGTAAATATGGGGAGTCAATTCTAGATGTATCAAAGAGAGAAAATGCTATTATTGCAATGAATGCTGGTGGATTCTATGATCCAGATTGGAATTCTAATGGGGCACTTCCTCATGGAACTGTTATTTCTAATGGTAAAGTAGTTAGTGATTATGAAGATGCTAGAGTTGGTGGAGGATTTATTTGTTTTACTTATGAAAATAAATTAATATTAGGTAGAATGAGTAAAGAAGAGGCTTTGGCTAAAGGGTGTCGTGATGCTGTTGAATTTGGACCTTATTTAATAGTTAATGGTAAGAGTTCATTTATAAAAGGTAATGGTGGTTGGGGTATTGCTCCTAGAACTGCTATTGGACAAAGAAAAGATGGTATCGTTTTGATGCTTGTAATTAATGGTAGAATTCCATCTAGTATTGGAGCAGATTTAGTAGATCTTACAGAGATAATGGAAAATTATGGTGCATATAATGCGGCTAATTTGGATGGAGGTTCTTCCTCTGAACTTGTTATCAACCAAAAAATAATTAATACTCCAGTTGCTGGCGGAGTTTATGGCTTAAGAGATATGCCAACTTTCTGGATTGTTAAATAAAAAATGATGGGTGTGGTTTTATGTTAATTATGGATGCAGCATTGTCTACTGTATGTGGTAGTTATGCTGTTGCGACACTGCTTAGTGTATTTAAAAGAGCATTAAATTTAATACAGATGATTGGACCGATTGTAGGTATCATTGCATTAATGATTAACTTTATTAAGTTGATGGTTAATCCTGATGAGAAAAAATTAAAGAATGTTATTAGAAATTGGGCAATTGCGATAATAATGTTATTTCTTATACCAACATGTGTAAATTTAGTGATGAGATTGTTTGATGATACTTTTACAGTTAGTGATTGTTGGAATAAAGTAGATGCTTTATTTGATAATGGAATGATTTATAATACGTTAGATAATAATAGTATTAAATTGGGTAATGGTGAATATAGTTTTATTATTAGAAAATAATGAGGTGTCTCATGCGAAAGAATAAAAAAGGTAAAAAACTAGGTTTAATAATACTTGTTTTAGTTGCGGGCTTTTCCATAGTTGGAACAAGTATTTTTTTAGGTTATAGGAATAGAGAAATTACACTTAAGAATAAATTGAAAAAAGATAGAGAAAATGAAAAGATATTAGTTGAGAAAATTAAAAATAGTTATGGTAAGTATGTAGAAGTTAAGACTGGCAGTTTTTTATATGAAGTAGATAATGGCAAGTATAAGAAGGTGCTTAAACTTGATAAGGAAAAGGAGTTTACTTTAGAAGATATTAAGATTGATAAGGATACTAAGTATTTCTTTGTTAAAGAATTAGGATATTATGTTAGATATCAAGATGTTATAAAGATAGATAGTTTGAATAGTAAAGATATGCGATATAAGAATTATTTACCATTTAATTTTAATGTTGTTACTAAAGAGAAGAGTACTTTATATCAAAATGGAGAGGCTGTATATGAGGTTTATTACAGTTTAGATTTACCAGTTATTGAAAAAGATGATAATGGCTATGTTATTGAGTTTAATGATGAAGAGTATTTAGTTAAGAATGATGATGTTCTTAGTACTCGTGATAATACTAATACTACTTTAAATGAGACTAGTAGAGTTCCTGTTACAGTTTATCATTTTATATATTTAGATGGGGATACTAGTTGTGGTGAGTCTATTTGTCATAGTGAAGGACAGATCAGAGAAGAGTTTAATTATTTGAAGAGTAATAATTATTTTACGTTGAATACGACAGAGTTAGGTAAATTTATTGATGGGAAGATTAGATTGCCAGAAAAGTCTATTTTAATTACGATTGATGATGGAGCGAGGGCTTGGAATTTTGTACCTATTCTTAATGAGTATAAAATTAATGCAACGTTATTTTTAGTTTCTAGTTGGTATGACTTGGAACAATATGAATCTCCTTATTTAGAGATTGCTAGTCATACTCATGATTTACATTGGCCAGGTCGTTGTCCAGGAGGACAAGGTAGTCCGTTGAAATGCTTAGATAAAAATGTTTTGTTAGAGGATTTGAGAAAGAGTAGAGAAAAACTTAATGGTACTAAGGCATTTTGTTTTCCATTCTATGAATATAATGATTATGCTATATCGATTTTAAAAGAGGCTGGATTTGAAATGGCTTTTATAGGTGGTGGAAGAAAAGTTACACAGGGAATTGATAAGTTTAAGATACCTAGAATACCTATAAGTAGTTGGACAGATTTGAATACTTATATAAATTATGTTTCATAGGTATAAGTTAATTAATTTTTATGAAATTTTGTTTGTAAGTCTAGATAGATTATTTTTCTTGAAATTATGTTTTGTTAAGCTAGATAGATTATTTTTATAGGAGTATAATGAGTTTGATTTATGAGTTGAACTTATGTCTTCCCTTTTAGAATTAGAGTTTATACAGTTAAAGTTTGCCTGTGAAGGTAGACTTTTTTTCTTTGTTTGTTATATAATATATTTTAGTAGGAGGATCTGATAATATGAAGAAAATTATGGATGGTAATGAGGCTTGTAGTTATGTTTCTTATAACTTTACAGAAGTAGCAGGGATATATCCAATTACACCGGCTTCACCAATGGCGGAGATTACTGATAAATGGAGTAGTGAGGGTAAACTTAATTATTTTGGGACACCAGTAAAAGTAGTGGAAATGGAGTCTGAAGCAGGGGCTGCTGGAATGGTTCATGGTTCTTTAGAGGCTGGGTGTTTGACGACTACTTATACTGCTAGTCAAGGATTATTATTAATGATTCCTAATATGTATAAAATAGCAGGTGAAATGTTACCTTGTGTTATAAATGTAGCGGCTAGATCTCTTGCAACACATGCTTTATCAATATTTGGAGATCATCAAGATATTTATGCAACTAGAGCAACAGGTTTTGCGATGCTTGCTTCGTCTTCAGTACAACAAGTTATGGATTTAACTGGGGTTGCACATTTAGCGGCTATAAAAGGAAGAGTACCATTTTTGAACTTCTTTGATGGATTTAGAACTAGTCATGAATTACAGAAGATTGATGTAATAGATACTGAAAAATTAAAAAGATTAATTGATGAAAAGGCTCTTAATGAGTTTAGAGATAGAGCTTTAAATCCAGATAAACCAATTATAAAAGGTACAGCTCAAAATGAGGATATTTATTTCCAAGCAACGGAAGTTAGAAATGAATACTATAACAAAATTCCAGATATAGTATGTAAATATATGGAAGAGGTTAATAAAATTACTGGGCGTAACTATCAACCATTTAATTATTATGGTAGTAAGACTGCTACTAAGGTTATTGTAGCGATGGGATCTGTTTGTGAAACTATAAAAGAGACAATTGATTATTTAGTGGAAGAGAAAAATGAAAATGTAGGTTTACTTGAAGTACATTTATATAGACCTTTTAGTAGTAAGTATTTTTTAAAGGCTTTACCAAAGTCAGTTAAAAAGATTGCGGTACTTGATAGGACTAAGGAACCTGGTTCTACGGGAGAACCTTTATACTTGGATGTTGTTAAGACGATAAAAGAGATAGATGCGAAAGTATTAGTAGTTGGTGGTAGATATGGATTATCTAGTAAGAATACTACTCCAGCGATGATTAAAGGGTTATATGACTTTTTAGATACGAGAGAGGTTCATAATAATTTTACATTGGGTATTAATGATGATGTTACGAAGTTATCTGTTAAGTATGATAAGAATTTTAGAATACCAAGTAATAATATTGAATTCTTGATATATGGCTTTGGTAGTGATGGTATGGTTAGTGCTTCTAAGGATATTATGAAGATTACTGGTACTTATACTAATGCTTATGTACAAGGTTATTTCCAATATGATTCTAAGAAATCTGGTGGAGTAACTATATCTAATTTAAGATTTGGTAAAAAGCCAATTCAATCTACTTATTATGTTGAAAAAGCATCGTTAATTGTTTGTACTAAGGATTCTTATTTGAGACGATTGAAGATGCTTGAGAAGATTAAGAATAAAGGTGTATTTGTTTTAAATACGACTAAGAGTCCGGATGAAGTTTTGGCTTCGATGAGCTCACATGATAAGAAAATTTTACAAGATAGAAATGTTAAGATGTTTATTATTAATGCAACTAAGATGGCAGAAGATGCTAGTATTGCTGGTAAGATTAGTGCAATTATGGAAGCATTAATATTTAAGTTAGGTAAGATTGTTGATTTTAATTTTGCGTTGGGTAAGATTAAAGAAAATTTAGCAGTTAAGTTTTCTAATAAAGGTGGGGACTTAGTTACTAAAAATATTAAGGCAATTGATGCTAGTTTGGATGGACTTGTTCCGGTTAAAATACCAAATGTTGATTATATAGAGGAGTTTGCGAAAAAGAAGAGTTTCTTTGAGATGATCGATAGTATGGAAGGGGATAATCTTCCAGTTAGTAGTTTTATAAAGATACCTGATGGTACTTTTGAGGCTGGTACTTCTAAGTATGATAAGAGAGATTCTTCAGATATGGCACCTTGTTATAATGCAGAGAATTGTATTTCTTGTAACTTATGTTCACTAGTTTGTCCACATGCTGTTATTAGACCATTTTTATTAAATGAAAAAGAGCAAATAGATGCACCTGACTCTGTTAGTCGTAATTTGATACCGGCTAATATTAAGGATAAAGATTATAAGTTTACAGTTGGAGTTAGTTTACCTGATTGTACTGGTTGTTCTTTATGTAGTGAGATTTGTCCTGGTAAGAAGGGTGCTAAGGCTATTGTTATGAAGATGAAAGATGCTTTGCTTGCTGATAAGAAGGATGAAGAGTACAAGTATTTATTTAATGAAGTTAGTGAGAAAAAGGATGTTATGCCTACTAATACAGTTAAGGGTAGTCAGTTTAAGAGGCCTAAGTTAGAGTTCCCTGGAGCATGTGCTGGTTGTGGTGAGACTCCATATTTGAAGTTGTTGACACAGTTATTTGGAGAAAAGTTAGTTATTGCGAATGCAACAGGCTGTTCTTCTATATATGGGGCTTCAACTCCATCTATGCCTTATTCAATACCTTGGGCTAATTCATTATTTGAAGATAATGCGGAATTTGGTTTTGGTATGAAGGTTGCTGATTCTGCTATTAAGAATAGAATTGTTAGTTTGATTAAGAATAATATTAAAGATGTTAAGAAGAGTGAGATTGACATTTATAAAGGCTATGCTGATGATATTAATGATGATACAGCTAAGGCTTTATTAGAAGTTATTGATGAGACTAAGATTGAAGGCTTGGCTAAGTTAAAGAGCTTTGTTGCTCCTAAATCTATTTGGTTAGTTGGTGGAGATGGTTGGGCATATGATATTGGTTATAATGGAATAGATCATGTCTTAGCAAATAAGGAAAATGTCAATATTTTAGTTCTTGATACGGAAGTTTATTCTAATACGGGTGGTCAGTCTTCTAAGTCTACTAGGACTGGAGCAGTTGCGAAGTTTGCGGCTGCTGGTAAACAGACGGCTAAGAAGGACTTGACGAAGATGGCACTTACTTATGAACATGTCTATGTTGGTACTATTTCGTTGGGGGCAAATCCAAATCAGGCTATTAAAGTATTAAAAGAGGCTGAGGCTTATAATGGTCCTTCAATTGTTGTTGCTTATGCACCTTGTATTGCACAAGGAATAATTAAGGGAATGAAGAATAGTATTAATGAGGAAAAGAGTGCAACAGAGGTTGGATACTTCCCATTATTCCATTACAATCCTGCTAGTTTAGAATTTAAGATGGATAGTAAGGCAGACTTTTCTAAGTATGAAGAGTTTATACTTGGCGAAGATAGATACCGTTCTTTAAAGAAGTTAAATAAAAATGCTAAAGAATTGCTAGATAAGAATAAAGAGAATGCTATTAAGAGATATAAATATTATGAGAGTTTAGCAAATAGAGAAGAACAGTAAAAGATTTGAAGTGTATTAAAAAATAAGAACTATATGGAGATGTTCATATAGTTCTTTTTGTGCTTGGTGATAAGTATATAATAAAAAAAAGATGTCGGCAAACATCTTTTTTTAATTTCTATATAAGAAGCTGCACCCCCTGAGGGCAGCTTCCAAAAAGAATAAAAAGGGGTTGGCTAGTGTGATACTAGCGACCAATTCGCCTAATTCCGAATTGGTAGTTCTTATACTAATCGAAAGTTTGATATTTGTCAACAAAAAAGGCAAAAAAAGTTAAAAAAGTTTGGTATTTATTAGTTTAGATAGTATTTTTTAACTTTAGTAATATCCGATTTAATGTGTAAACTCAATTGTTTGTTATTGGCTTTTGTGTTATCCTATTAACATAGGAGTGATAAGATGGAAAATTCAATTGAAAACTTTAAATTTTTAAGTGATGAAGAATTAAGTACTTTATCATTTTGGGAACTTGCTATATATATGGAACAACTTAATGATCTTGAGAAAGTATATAAAGCATCTTTAGAAAGAAAAGATACTAGCAACACTATACCAAATAATTATGTAAATAAGGATGGTGTTTTAGGTGAATAATTTTTTTATGAATAAGTTAGAAGAGGTTAAGAAAAAGACACAAAGTGAATTGACAAAAAAGGTACAGGGCGAAAAAGTTAATTTAATTAGAGAAGCCTTAAAAAATGATAATATAGAGATTAGTGCTGATTGTGTTGATGTTTCTTCTTTAAAAAGGGAACTTAAGGATAAGTTACCTGAAATTTCATATGATAATACTTTAATTAAAATAGATGGAATATCTAAGAGTCTTGATGAGTTGTTGGAAAATTTGGAAAATAGTAGTTCTAATAGTATACAGAAGTTTTTTAAGAAGTCAGAGAAGTTTTTTAAACCAATTGCTAAAGCTACTACTTTGGGACTTGCAAGTAGAGCAGCTGTAATACTAGCACCGACAGTAGTTTCTAAGTTGGTTGTATCTGGTGTACTAGTGGCTAATTCTGTTTATAAGATTGTAAAGAATAAGAAAGCTGGAAAAGTTATTTCTAAAGAGTCAGAGTGTAATAAAATTTTAAATGAATTAGAAATAACTAGAGATTCTGCTGGCGGTGTTACTGATACTAGATTTTCAGAAGAAGTTCAGGTTATTATACGTGATTTTTTAAAGACTCATGATGTTAACTTTTTAGATACTGGATATTTGTCATTAAGACAAACTATTTATACTATGGATTTTGAAAAGAGAAAAATGCTATGTAATATTATTAATAATAAATTAGGAAAAGGTATTGATGTAAATGGTAGAATTGATGGTAAAAAGAAAAATTCACTATTTACAGGTGTAAAGAAGGCTGCAGCTTCTGCTGGTGCTGGCTTTGCAACGGGAGTTGGAGCAGCAACCACTGTTAATGCTGTAAATCCTGCTATTTTGTCTGGCTTAATTAATGGTTCTGCAGTAGGGGTTTTTACTTTTTTAAATTCTGGTAGTACTATTGGAGGTGTTGCTGCTGGTGGAGGTACTGTTGGTGCTGGCTTTTTGGCACAGGAGCTTCCTATTATAGGTGGTGTATCTGAGGCTACTCATTCTGTAGAAAATTTGATTTCTTGTTCTGTTACAGGTGGAATTATTGGCGCTGGAGTTGGTGTTGCTAGTATCTTAGGAGTGCAGGCTGTCAAAACTATAAAAAATATGCATAATCAATTTTCTAGTATGAAAGAACAAAAGAAGATATTAGAATTTGATTCTTTTAAATATGGTAATGATAACAAAGTAGAGATAGAAAAAATGCAAGAAGTTACTTTAAAAAGTAATACACCGGAAGAACAAATATTATTCAATTTGGTTTATGAATATATGACTGATGAAATGAAAGTTGAGTTTAAGGAAACTCCAACTACTTTGCAACAATTGACTCAGTGTATTGATTCTTGTGATAAAAAACAGAAGGCAAAACTTCATTCTTTTGTTGGCAAGCTACGTGAATGTAATAATGATAAAGGTGATTTTGCAAATACTTTGGCAAAGGTTGGTTATGCAGCAAAGACTGTTGCTACGGTGGGACTTGCGGGGCTTAGTACATTAGATATATTAAAGGATGGTACTTTGTTGCCAGAAATAAGCCGTAAGTTATTTAAAGATGTTCCAAATAATATATATTTAATGATTCCTAATAAGCCTGAAATAGAGAAAATGGATTATAGAGGTGAGTTAACTAATCGTACTGATGACTATGGAATGATAGAAAATGTTACTCAGGCAAAAGAAAATTACCAAAAGTTGGAGGGAATGCAGAAGGAAGTTGGACTTGTTGATGCTAGTAAAATTGCTGAACAACAGGATCAAATTTCAAGTAAAAATGATATTATAGGTTCGTGGTGGGGTGAAACTGCTTGGAATTGGGGAAAAAGAGCATGGAATGATACAAAAGAATTTTTTACTACACCTTTAACCGAACATTTAGAAGTTCTTTATAACAGGACTAGAGAATTTGAAAATAATTTAATTGGAGATACTTTGGGTAAAACTACAATGGCACCTGATGTGGAAAAAATCAATTCTACTATTAATGGTCTTCCAGAGGATCAATTACTTGATTTAGCATATTATTATAATATGTCTCCGGATATAGATAAGACAGCAGAGGCATACCAGACAATTGGAAATGCAATGCAGGCTAAACTAGATGTAGTTCAAGAAAGTATTAATGAATACAACACTATGATGACAGCAATAGATGTTGCATCTAAGACTACGACTGGGGCTGCTACTGTTGGTCAAGCAGCGGCTGTTGTTACAGATAAGCAAAAGTAAAATATATAAGATGTAGACTTGAATTGTTTATATCTTTTTTTATTGGTTACATTGCATTTAAAAGGGAACTAAGTGTACGAAAAAACGTGTAAATTTTACTTTTATTTCTTTAAAAAAAGTTTTTGTTATGCTATAATATGCCAAGAAGGAAGTGGTACTAGATGCAATTAAAAGATGTAAAAGGTATTGGACCTAAATCTCTTTCTTTATTAAATAAAATTAATATTAATAGTGTAGAAGATTTGGTAACACATTATCCTTTCCGTTATGAAATACTTGAAAGATGTAATTTGGCAGAAATAGAAGACGGAGGGAAAATTATAATAGATGGAAAAATTGAAAGTGTTCCTATATTGATGCATTTTAAGGCTGGACTTAATAAGATGAATTTTAGATTAGTTACAGCATCAGGTGTAGTAGGGGTTTCAATTTTTAATAGGGCTTTTTTAAAGTCACAACTTACAGTTGGTACTGGAGTTACAGTTATTGGAAAATTAGATAAGACTAAGAATGTAATTACGGCTTCTGATATAAAATTAGAAACGTTAATGAATAAAGTAAAGATAGAGCCTGTATATCATTGTACAGCGGGACTTACAAATAAAAATATGTCAACATATATAAATATGGCTTTGTTGATGTTTGGAAAAGAAATATTTGATTATATACCTAGTGTTTATTTAGAAAGATATAACTTTTTAAATAAAAAGACATCTTTAAATATTATTCATAATCCATCAACAATAGAAAAATTAAAAGAAGTAAAGATTAGACTTAAATATGAAGAGTTGTTTGCTTTTATGTTTAAGATTAATTATTTAAAATTACAAAATAAGAAAAAGAATAATGGGTTAACGAGAAGTATTGATAGAGATAAGATTAATAAATTTATTGATGATTTACCATTTAAGTTGACGGATGATCAGGTGAAGGCAGTTGAAGAGATACTTGTTGATTTAGAGTCCAGTAGTCGAATGAATAGATTATTACAGGGTGATGTTGGTTCTGGTAAGACAATAGTTTCTTTTATTGCGATGCTTGCAAATAATTTATCAGGATATCAGAGTGCTTTAATGGCGCCTACAGAAATCTTAGCAACACAACATTATAATAATTTAAAGAACTTTTTAGGAGAAAGTGAAATTAATGTAGAGTTACTTACGGGTTCTACTCCTAAGAAGGATAAGGTTAGAATCTATGAAGGTTTAAAAGATGGAAGTATTTCAATGGTTGTTGGTACTCATGCTTTAATACAGGATGAAGTTGAGTATAATAATTTAGGTTTAGTTATTACAGATGAACAACATCGTTTTGGAGTACATCAAAGAGCAAATTTACAAAATAAGGGAATTAAACCAGATGTTTTATATATGAGTGCTACTCCGATACCTAGAACGTACGCTTTAACAATATTTGGTGATATGGATGTTTCTACGATAAAGGCTAGACCAAAAGGTAGACAAAAAATTGATACTTATGTAAAGAAAAATAGTGAGATTAAAGATGTACTTGGAATGATGTATAAAGAATTAAAAGAAGGGCATCAGGTATATGTTATTGCGCCTTTAATAGAAGATACAGATAATTCTAGTGATCTTGCTACTGTATGTAATTTAAAAGATCAGATGAAGTTAGCATTTGGAGATAAGTATAAAATAGATATAGTACATGGGAAGATGGCTGCTTTAGCAAAAGAAGCAATAATGGAACAATTTAAAGAAAATAAAATACAAATACTTATATCGACAACAGTAATAGAAGTTGGGGTAGATGTTTCTAATGCAACGACAATGGTTATTTTTGATGCCAATCGTTTTGGACTTTCAACATTACATCAGTTAAGAGGTAGAGTTGGTAGAGGTACTTCTAAGTCACAATGTATACTAATTAGTGATAGCGATACTGAGAGATTAAAAATAATGGAAACTGTTGATGATGGGTTTGTTATTAGTGAAGAAGATTTTAAGTTAAGAGGACATGGGGATTTATTTGGCACTAAACAGTCTGGTGATATGACTTTTAAGATTGCTAATATAAGAGAAGATTATAAGATATTATTACAGGCTAAGAAGGACTCTAAGGAGTATTTACTTGATAAGAATAGTGATGATGAACCGTTAAAGAAAAAATTAATTAGTGATATAACAGAAGGATAGAAAGATAACTGGAATGAAGATAAGTTAAGTTCAGTTAATTTTTTCTATTCTTTTTATGTTATACTTGGTTTAGAAGGAAGTGTTGTTTTTTGAAGATTTTGTTTCCAGATTATGATAAGAGTTTTAATAACTTTGCCAGTTCTATTTTGAAAAAGTTTGGGTTAGATGGAGAGTGTTCTAGTTTAATTAGAGTAGATAGACTGTTAAAGGAAAATGATTATGATAATGTAATTGTCTTGTCATTTAATGGTTTGAGTAATAGAGTTATGGAGAGATATTTAGATAACGATAGTATTTTATTAAGTAATAAAGTGGCAAATATTGTTTCAACTTTTCCAGCTAGTGATTTTACTTCTACTATGACATTTTTAAGTGGGGAGAATCCGAGTCAGCATGGATTTATTAATGGATGGTTTGAGTCTGATGATTTGGGGAAAAATATTGGTACTGATATGATCGGTAAAAGTAATGAGTGTGATAGGAAGTTTGAAAGTATTTTTGATAAAATAAATAATTCTGGTCTGGGAAAGGCTTATGGAATATTTCCGTTTGGTAAGGGAAAATATGTTGATAGAGAAGATGCTTACAAGACAATAGTTAATTTAAGTAATAGTTCTAGTAAAAAATTGATATATGCATATTTTGATAATTTAGATAAGGTTATGATGAGTTTGGGGATTGAGTCTTTAAAAACACAAGAAGAAATAGGAAAGATAGAGGTTGAAATAAAACAACTATGTGATAAGTTGTCTAATTCTATTGTGTTTATTATTTCGGGATATGGGAATGTTGAATGTTCTAAAATTAGTTTAGGTAAATATAAGAGTTTGATTAGTTTAGTTGAAAAGGTTATTGAAATTGAACCTAGATGTGTAGGATTAAAAGTTTTAGAAGAAAGACAAGAAGAATTTAGGAAAGGTTTTGAGGAGAGACTTGGTGATAAGTTTTTACTTTTAAGTTGGGAGGAAATTCTTTCTAAAGGTCTATTTGGTGCTGAGACTGTCAATTTGAATTTGAAAAAAGATATTGGTGACTTTGTTGCGATTGCGACAGATGAGTATTATTTAAGTTGTGGTAATGATGGGAAAGAGGTTTTAAAAACTAAATTTGTTGCTTGTCATGGTGGACTAACTGAGAAGGAAATGTTTTTACCGATTATTGCGATTAGAAAGAAACCGTTTAACGATGGAATTAGACTAGTTAATAAGAAAGATTATGATGAGATAAGGAAGATGAGTATTGCTATACAGAAGTATCGTGTTGAAATGAGAAAAGATTTGTTTAGTAATGTTAGTCCAGTTATTCATTCTGATTTTATTAATTTTTTTGGAAGAAATGCTTCGGAGACTTGTTTTGTTTATACGATTGAAGATAAAATAGTGGGATTTATTAAGGTAAGGCTTAAGAGTCTGGGTGGAAAGAGATTGTATACTGATTTTGCATATATAGAAATTGAAAATGTATTTGTAAAAGATGAGTATAGGCGAAAAGGAATTGGTACAGAGTTGGTTAATTATGTCATGGGGTATGCTAGAAAGAGACATGTAAAGAAAGTTGAGTTTAGAGCTTGGAATTTTGAGGAAGAAACGTTTAAATTTATTGAAAAGTTTAAGTCTAATACGTTATTTACGGTTTTTGAGATAGATTTGTAGAAGTGTAAAGTAAAATTATTTTATTGGTAGAGATTGACAATTTAGTAAAATTCATTTATGATTAAGATGCGTGATGCATGTCACGCCGATATCTCTTACGTTTATATGTAAGAGTTATTCAACCGAACCCCCTGAAGAGAGCGATTAACTTATGTCGCTCTCATTTTTATTAGGAAATATAAGGGTTTTACTGATTTAATTAATATCTAAAAATAGGGTTAGGTACCAATTAGGTACCATTTTAAAAGATTTTTAAATATTGGTGTATTATATTTATGGCATAATAATATAAAAAATATTTTTAATTTAAAATATTGACATATATTAACAAAAATGTTAATATACTTTTAGTAGAGAAAAGGAATGGAGGTGTATTAGCAAAGGAGGGATACAGCTTGATAATTGAATATGGTGATAAATATAAAAATAGTTTTAAAGGTATTAAAAATAAGCACAAAGAAAAAGAAATGCTTGAATTAATTATTAATCATATTAAATTATGTAGCGACTTCCAATGCTTAAGCACTCATCCTGTTTCTTTAATGTATGGATTTGAGCCACTAAAATATGAATTAAATGGTTATTATAGCTTTAATTTAAATAAAAATAGTGGTGTTGTAAGACTTATCGTTTCAACAGATAATAATGAAATATTAAGGCTTGAATTTGTATCAGTAAATCATTATGATGATTTTAAAAATAAATTATAAGGGTGTGATAATATGGAAAAAATAAGATTTGCTAATTATTTAAAAGACTATTTAGAATTTAACAATATTACTAATAAAGATTTTGCAAATAGAATAGGAATCACTCCAAAGCATTTGATAGATATTTTGTCTGGTAAACGTGATTTGAGTTCACAAATTATTGATTCTATTTCAATTGTTACAAATATACCAGCAGATTACATATATAAAATGGAATTGAATTATAAAATAGAATCGGATATAGATGAATATTTAAAAAATAATAATCTTACAATATCACAATATTTAAATAAATTTTCATATCAATATTTAATTAAAAATAAATGGTTTACGTTTATTGATGTGAATAATAAAATGGATATAGCTAAAGATATTTTAAAATTTCTTAGAGTTAAAGATCCACAAAAATTATATGAGATAGACAAGAATATTTATTATAAAAGTAAAAATGATAAACCAGAATTATTATTGTTATGGCTTGAAAAATGCTATAGGGAAACATTGAATCAAAAAATTGGAAAGTATGAAAAAGAAAACATTGATATTCTTGTAAACTATATTAGAGATTTGGCTTCTAAAAATGTTTTTGATGAAGAAATGCTAATCCAAGAATTTAATAAAAATGGAATAGGATTGGTTATTCAACAGGATATTCCTGGTTCCAAAATTAGAGGAGCCTTTAAAGTTCATAAAGAGGTACCAGCAATTTATATTACATACAAGCATAAAAGAATTGCAGATATATATTTTGCATTACTCCATGAGCTAGCACATTGTAAAAAGGACTTTAATCAAGCAAAAGGTACAAATTTGGTTTCATATGATACTGAAACAAAAACTGAGGAAATAGCTGACTTACAAGCATACGAATGGATGGTTGATGATAAATATTATGAAAAGATTATTAACAATCCGGAATACGATATTGACAACGAGGTGGTTTATCCTAAGTGTTTTGTAGCATATAAATTGGCTAAGGATGGATATATTGATTATTCATCAGAGATATATCAAAAATATAATTTCTTATTAAAAACAGATAATTAGTTTTATTAAAAATAGCTAGGAATGTTCCTAGCTTTTAGTTTATTCTAATTTGTCAATAAGATTTACAACCTCATTTAGGACCGAATTAAATAGATGTGTATATGTATTTAATGTTTCTTCTATTTTTGTGTGTCCTAAATATTTTGCTACCACAGTTATATTAGCTCCGTTATTAACAAGCAGAGATGCACACGAGTGTCTGAAGTCATGTATTCTAATTTGAGGTACACCAGCAAGTTTACAGTTGCGATTTTTTCTTGACGTAATAGTATTACTACCTACAGGGAAAGCATCTCCAATAACAAAGTAATTATCGTTGAATTCGTGTTCTTTTGATCTTTCTTTTTTGAGCAATTTAAGGTCATTTAGGAGTAGTTTATTAAGAGGTAGGTTTCTTATACTACGTTTAGTCTTTGGAGTGGAGAATTGAAACTCTTTAACAGAACCACCACGTCCTGTGATTTGTTTTTTAACTGATAAAGTTTTATTAACAAAATCAATATCGCTCCAAGTCAATCCTCTAAGTTCACCTTTTCTTAAACCACAGTAATATAATATTTCAAACATAACTTTACTTTGCAAATTAGTTTCTACAGAAATAAATTGTTTCCATTGATCATAAGTAAAATACATCATTTCCTTTGGTATATCGGAAGCATCATTAAACTTAGTTATTTTATTATAAACTTTATTGAGATTAAAATCATACCAAGTCATAGCAAAGTTTAATACTGATTTTAAAAATTTTAATATGTCATTTTTATACCGAGTTGAAATATTAGTTTCATTCATTTGTTTTTTCCAATTATCATAGTGATTTATATTAAAATCTTTAAGCTTAATATTTAATAAACTTTTTAAATGAGTTCTTTTGTTACTGTAATTATATAGAGTAGTAGGCTTAACCTCAATAGTAGAAGTTCTATTTTCAATAAATATATCAATCATTTCATCAATGGTTATTTTATCCATATTTTCATGTCTATGTATTTTTAATCTAAATTCAAGTTCTGCATCTTCAGCTTCTTTTTTTGTAGCATATTTCCCTGACTTGTATTGTTTATTTCTACCATCCATATCTTGATATCTTAACTTAAAGAACCAGATACGGCCATCTTTAGTTTTACCTTCTTTAGCTTTATATACTCCCATTATATCGTCCTTTCTTGTGTGCTTTTCAATAAAGTGATATAATGTAAAAGGAAACCCAATTACATTATTATCTAATAGTGTTTAAAGTTTGCTAGACTTTGTGGTTATCCAATTTGACTTACTGTTGGCGCAGTAGGTCTTTTTTTATTCTGCTTTTCCAATTATTTCATAATCAGCACTTAAGTTAAATGTATGATATGGTTCATAATTGTTTTCTTCATTATAAACAGGAATCATAACATAATATATAATCTCACGATCATCATTTTCATCATCTTCAACTATAAAAGGTGGCTCTTGGTCTTCATAGATTCTTACTATTTCTGCATCATGTCCTTTTCTTCTTATTAAATAATCACAATCATAATCAGAAACATAGCTTGTAAGTTTAAAAGAAACAGGTTCACCTTTAGCATAACGAGGTTGCATAGGATTACATTCATGAGTAATTGTTAATCCATAGTGGTTAGGTACTTGTTTTACATGTTGAATAACACCCCAACCAGAGAAAAATTCGTCAGATGCTTGTTCTAATGTGTATCCATCAGGAATTTTGGTTACAAAAGGATACTTATATACTACTACTTCAGCATTTGGATCTTCTAATAATCTGGATGAAGTTATATTAAAGTAATTAGCAACCATTTCCATTTTATCTGCACGTGGTAACATTGTACCTTTTAACCATTCACATATAGTAGAATATTTAATATTGATATCTTCCGACAATTTCTTTCTACTAACATTATAAATTTCCATGTATCTTTTAAGATTAGCAGCAAAACATATTTTAGGATCAGTATTTTTATTATTCATTACTTATCACCTCTGTTACCAATATACATCGGTTTTTCCCTAAAGTCAACTAAAATTACATTTAAACTGTAAAAAGTAAATTAAATTTATCAAAAACTATTTATATCATTCCATTTAAAATGCAAAATGTAGTTATCAAAGGTAGAAAGTAGGTGGTTTATATATGATTATTTCCAATATAAATTGTAATTAGAAGTCTAGCAAAGTTTAAACACTATTAAATAATAAAGAGAGTGATAAGAATGAACAGTGAAAAACTTACTGCAGAACAATTATTACAAGTAGTATCAAGTCAGTGGGCATCAGCAACTGATATTATGAAAATAGGCAGTGTTGGTAGAAATAAGGCATATGCCATTAGGAGTGAAATTGCTATATCATTATATGGAGATGATTCCAAAGTTCGTAATAGAGGATTGGTGCCTATGGTTGAAGTTTTAAAATATTTCAATATAGATATTAATTATCTAAAAGAGGTTTCCGCTTATGAGAAACAATAATTGTAGTTTTATTTCATCTTTATTAAAAGGAAACAATTGTGGCTCAAAAAAGAATGTTTGATAAGGTTGTTACAACAAGTGATGATTTTTTGGAACTATCTGCTGAAGCTCAATGTCTATATTTTCATATTGGTATGCTAGCAGATGATGATGGGCTATCTAAAAACTATAGATCTTATATGAAGCTCGTTGGTGCTACAAATGAAGATTTACAATCTTTAATAGACAAATCTTTTATTTATAAATTTGATTCTGATGTGATCGCCATAAAACATTGGAAAATAAATAATACTGTTAGAAATGATAGATATAGACCTACTATTTTTCAAAATGAATTTAGTAGATTAGATATAGCTGATAATAATGAATATATTATGTTGGATACCAATGGTATACCAGATGGAAACCAAATGGATACCAAGAATAGTATAGATAAGAATAGTAAAGATAAGATAAGTAAAGAAAAGAATAGTATAGAAAAGAAAAGAGAAGAGAAGAAATGAATAATATAGTGGAGAAGAGAGAAGATGTAACTATCTTGTCTGGTAACGATGTTGTCGTAAAAGACGCTATTGATTATTTAAATAAGAAAATTAATTCTTCATACAATTGGGAAAATGGGAAGATAAAAAGTCTTGTTAATAATTGGATAGAAAAAGGATATAAAATACTTGATTTTCAAATAGTTATTGATAAGAAATTTGATGAATGGAAAGATACTAAAATGGTAGTACATTTGAACCCATATACTTTGTTTGGAGATAAGTTTGAAAACTATTATAATCAACCAGTAAAGAAGAAAACATTAAATGATATTTCTATGAAAGAATTAGAAGAATTGATAGAGGCAAGACAAAATGGAGAAGAAAATGAAGATGACATATTTAGCTTTTATTAAGTGTATGAAATATCTAAATGCTTGCTATTCCAAGAATATGGATCAAGAACAATTAGAAAGCTGGGTTGAATATTTTAGTGATGTATCTTATTCAACGTTAAATAATGCTATAAAAGAAATAGTATCAGAATCAAAATACTTTCCAACAATTTCACAATTAAAAGATAAATGCAAAGAAGTAAATAAAAAGTATATTATTTCAATTATAGATAAAATGAAAGAAAGTGGATACTTTAAAAAAGGTGTTGAAGAATTAACGGATTCTCATGCTAGCAATAGTTATTTTAAAACTCTTATGTGGTTAGAAGAGGGAAATCTACCAGAATTTGTAGAAAACGATATTAAAGCATTTCTTAAACAAAATAAACAAATAGAACAAAAGGATAAAAAAACAGTTAAGTAATGCTAAAAACTTGTAGTGTATGTGGAAAGATACATGACTTTAATATTGTTTGTAAAAGACCATATAAATATAAAAAGAGCAGTAAGAGTGATAGATTTAGAAGTACATATGAATGGAAGAAAAAAAGAGAAGAGGTTAAGAAAAGAGATAAGTATTTATGTCAGGCATGTATAAATGGATATGAGGGTTCACCATTCTTGTTTAACTATAATGACCTACAAGTACATCATATAGTATCTATTGATGAAGATTATTCTAAACGATTGGATAGTACTAATCTAATAACATTATGTCCTATGCATCACAAGAAAGCTGAACAGGGAATAATAACAAAAGATGAATTACTTAAAATGATACAAGATAAATAGACTCCCCCCGAGGGTAGTGATATTAAAAACAATCTTTTTTCTCCACCCACAGCCAACTCAAATTCACACAATTTTAAGTTTTCCGTGAGTTTTTTGGAAAATAGAGTATTTGATAAAGATGAAATTATTGGTTCAGTGTGAGCCTTTTTTAGTGCAATAAAAAAGAGATTAGCAATCACTAATACTCAATTATTTTGAAGTCCAAAGGATCCTCATTAATTATTTCTAAAGAATATTTTAATTTGAGTAGTTTAATAACTTCAGCTTTCATTTTTTTATAATTCTTACATATAAGATTAAACGTATCAAAAGCAGAATTGAAATGCTGTTTAAATGTTGCTTCCCACATAGCATTTCTATAAAATGAGCTAGCAATATAAAACGCTATAACTTCAGGAATAACATATTCTTCTAAATAACTATCATAATTTTCATAAAAAGGATCAATAACCTTTTCACACTCTTCATCACTTATATTTTCGTCAGTACATTTTCTTAACATAAACACCTCCGTATGTATTAATCACTCTTAATAAAAAATAATGCAACTTTTTTTACGAATGTTAAGAAAATTATAAATATATGTTATAATAAATATGTAATAAAACTTTAGGGAGTGTAATGATGAGAAAGAAGTATTTAGAGGTATGGGCAGATAGTTTTCACGAAGGTGTTTGGTGCTGTAACAATATAGGAAATTATTTTAAGAAAAACGGATTTAAAATAAAAAAAGAATATTTATATGGATTTCAACCATTTTATACATTCTATAATGATGAAGATATTATAGAATTAGTTGTTTACGGATCATATAAATCGTGGAATCCGTTGCCAGATAAAATAAAGGATTTATTAGAATGGGGGAAGCCAGATTTTATTCTTTTTGATCCGGTAAGTAATGAAATAGTATTTGCAGTAGAAGAAACTGCAGCTACTCCTACCGGGAATCAAGCTACGCAAAGATGTGAAAGACAATATGGAAGTGCAAAGGCAAAAATACCATATTGGTATTTTATTAGTGAATTCGGTCAACATATTGATGGTGGTATTAGAAGAGATTCGATTTGGCCGACTATAGCTGCTTTAAAGTTAACTATATTAAACAACACACCTTGTGTAGTATTACACTATTCGGACGAAAATAATGTAGAAAGCTATGAATCTGGAGAAGGGTTAGAATTACTATTTTCTTCACTTTTTAAAATTACTAATAATTATGTAAATAATAAGAATATATATGATGGATTAGAAAGTAATCTTGAGAAACAATATAGATTAATGTTGAATTTTGTTATTTCACAATGGGATAGAATGATTGATTATTTACCTGGGCAAGAATTATTAAAAGAGCAATCTACAAGTGTTGAATTAGTTAAGTATGCACTAAATAAAAATACAAATAATGATTTAAAAAATAAACTGTTAATATGGCCGAAATTAGAACAATTACCAGAAGAAATTCAAAATAAGCAACATGGTAAGGATTTGCTAAAATATGATAAATTAGCACAGTTATTTGAAAATGATATATCAAATAGAAAAGCATATATTTTATCAGATAATGCAGGATCAGGTAAACCACCAAAAAAAGAGCAATTGCTTGGTTGGATAAATGGTCAAAAGAGGTTATTTGATAGTGCACCTATTTTGAATCCAAAGATATCTTTTAATATGGATATAAACGATTTTCCTATGACTAACTCTGGAAGATATCATATTACTACTGCTAAAAATATAATTTATTTGTATGATAGATGGTCAGATTTGTATCAATCTATTGTTGAGGCATATCCTAGACTAAAAAATAAATTTAATAGTATAGATCCTAATATACCTGTTTTTGTTTATTTAAGTAACAGTATTAAACCAGGAAGACTATTTGGTGATCCTTACACAGGACAATTATCTGCTTTTTCTACAATATTTGGAAAATTTGATAATAAGCCAAGAATGGTTGTTGTATATTTTCCACACCAGACATTTTCACAAGTGTTAAAACCCGATGGACAATTTGCTAAAAATAAAGGTATGACTTTAATGACTGAATTAACTGATTTAATTATATTTAACGAAGGAGTAGCAGTATCATTAAAGAATGAGGAGATAATATGATAGAAAGAAAAATAAATAGATTAAACGAAGAAATATCTAGATGGGCTTTTGAGATAAAAATAGAAATGATTCCAGAATGGAAAATTATATTTACCAACCCAACAGCAGGGCCATGGAAGCGTATAATGTGTAGTGATGACTTTAATAATGTAGGAGAGGTATATAGATTTCAGTTAGAAGAAGAAAGACCCGATATTATAATGATTAATGATAATCTAGAAGCTATTGTAATAATAGAAGCTAAAGATAGCTTGTCTAAATTAATTGAACAATCTCAAATAAGTAAAACTGTTGAAGTAACTGATATTATGGCAAGAATGTTTAAAAATAAATCAGATAATAAATATTGGGGAAAGCGTTCGAAATATAAAACATATTTAGGACTGCTATGGGGAAGTGAAACTCCAAATAGTGAAGAAGAAATTGACAGGTTGTTTAAAGAGCATTATAAAATATCAAAAAATAAAAACGATATCAATGATACCGTAATTATTGGAATAGAAACTATATATAATTCTGAAAAAAATTTTATGAAATGTATACCACATTATTACTATGGCGAAGAAAATGATTTTATTAATTCACTTATAGTTAGTTTGGCACTTATTTCTGATCTTTGATACCTAATATTTTATCATTAGTTATTATAAAAGAATCCAATAAAGTTTTAAATTCATATAATTCTGGAATTCCGTATTCAGATACTTTGGGAGCAACTTTCTTGTAAATTGATTGCAAGCTTGTTTCTCCTTTTTTTATTTGTTCAGTCACATATCGCGTAATTAATTCTTTTATACTATCACACTTTTGCAAAATATATTCCTTTTTTAGTTTTAATATTTTATTTTTTTTATCTTCAACAACGAATAAAGAATCAATAATTTCTTTTTTTTCATTTAATACGCTGCAATCAATGTTGTTTTCTAAAATTGAAATTATAAATTCTCTATCGACTACACTCGAATATATGGTTCCATTTCTGGAAGATGCACATTTTATAAGTTTATTACAAATATCTGATATATCTTTTTTTATAGAACATGTATCATTTCTTTTATAAACAGAGTATATATCGCTAATATAACTTGAAGTTGGACAAAAAGCAGCTTTTGATGATATTACTGCCGGTATCTGATAATTTACACTTATACATTCAAATTTATTTTTTTGTAGAGGACTAATTAATGCCTTCCAAGCTTTTAGATCATTATTGTTAAAAGTAATTATTATTTTAGCATTATCATTAATATTTTTAGTGATGGCTTTGAATAATCTTTCTAGACTATGTTTATACAGTTTCCAAGATTCATTTTTAGGTAAACGATCACTAACACTAATGTCTTCATCAACATTTGGAATTTTTTTTAAAAAACTATTCCAAAAATGCGAAAATTCAGTATATGGTACACTATCACCGTATGGTGGATCTAGGAAAACAATATCGAATTTTTTTTGTAAAGAACAATTTTCCAATAATTTAATTGAATTATCATTTATTAATTCAGGTTTGATTTTTGCTTTTAAATTTGAATTTTCCATTATTCCTTTTAATATCTTTTTATATCTTGCTTTAATATGTATAATCGGATTGGTTTCAAGATGATTTTGAGGTACCCAAAATCCAGGAACACTCCATGCAGGACCACCAGTAGTTAAGTTGTTTCTATGTGGTATTAATCTTGAACATTGTGCCGATGAAGCCGTTAACAGACATAATGCTAAATTTTTAATATTATTATCTTTGATTTTATGGAATTCGTCAGCTAAATAGCTCAAAATGGAAAAATTTCTAATGGTAAAAAAATTTTCTGTTTTTAATCCTTCATATGCAAGAATTCTTTTATTTTCTGGACATTTATAATTATATATATTTAAATCAATATCAAAAATATTTTTGTTTGATTGCTCTTCCTGTATTAGTAATTCTTTATTCTCTGATATTAATTTTTTACTTTCAGTATAAATGCCTATAATTTTTGTAGAAACAAGATTTTCTAGGTTGAAATGAATTTGATGTTCACAATTATAACATAGGATCTTTCTTCCGTCTTTTTTACAAGTTTCTGGAGAATTGTTGGAACCGCAATTAGGACAATTTACTATGATACTATGAATTGCATATTTTATAATTTCACCATTTGAGGTTTTAAAGGAATTATTACATATATCTTCAGCTTTGTTTATAATAGGATCAACAATTTTTTTGAAATCATTAATATTAATTTTGTTTGTTAAAGATGATGTTATATTTACTGCAATAGGGTTGATGTCTATACCTGTAGGATTCATATTGTTTTTTAGTGCTTCATTAATTGTTACTCCACTTCCCATAAACGGATCCAAAATGTTACAATTCTCGAATCCGTATTTCTTTAAAAAATAATTAACAACATTATGCGGTTTTCTTGCCCAATATTTGTGCATTAAATATTCTGATGTATGAGTATCTGCTTCAATAAAATTTGTTATCATTATTTCACCTTCTTAAATATAACAATAAAATCATATAAATTAATACCTATGTTATTTCCTTTTCTTCTCTGACTTGCTGCCCAAGATGCTTCTGTGTATTTTGGAACACGTAGTATTATTTTCTCTATCGACAGTATTGATTTATCTATATTATTAATTAATAAATTTGTTACAGGAACATATTCATCTTTTATTATGGTATCACCAATCATAATAGCAAAATATCCATTCTTTTTCAGCGTCTTAGTGATATTAATAATAGATGATGTCATATCATTTATATATTTATCAACATTTTCTTTCTTACTAACTTTAAAAAATTCTCGTATTTCAGATTTTCTTATATCAGCATGATTAATATCTAACCATGATAATTCAAGTGAGTTGATGGAACTATATTTATATGAATTAAAATATGGTGGATGCATAATTATTAATTTTGAAGAATTATTTAAAAGTGAAAAATCTCCATTTTGTACATCTTCGGATATTACTGTAACTTTATTTTTCTTTTTCAACTCATCTACAGCATCCATATTTTTTAATACTTTTTTTTCAAAGGCATCTAATGCATCTTTTTTTGCAGTTTCAACATCTAGGAATAATCTTCCTTGCTGAGTTGTTGCTCTTGAAACCGGTCTTATAATTGCACAAAAACATGCTAAAAAGAAATTTCTGATTTCCTCTGATGATATTTCTTCAATACATTTTTTTATTCCTCTTAATGAGTCACATGTTTCAGGTAAAAACCAGTGATTATAATCTTTTAGTCCAACGGGTTCATAATTATATTCTTTTAAACAAATTGGTTTGTATTTTTTTTTAATTGTATTTAAATTTGTCAGTATATCTTTTTTATTAATATGTGTTGTTTTAACTTTTGCTAATAGAACAGATAAGGGATTTATATCATTAACTACAGTTTTTCTATTTAATAACATACCTTCTACAGCAGTGGTTCCACTTCCTGACATTGGATCGAATACCTGATCATTTTCTTTAGTATATTTTGTTATTAAGTGAGTAGATATAACTGGTGGAAATTTGCCAAAATATCTGAAAAATCCATGTGTAGAATATCCTAATTCAATATTTGTCCCTAAAGCTGTCCAAGCTTCAAAAACGTAATTTTTATCAAATTGAGCTAGTTCAATTAATTTTTTTTCATAGTCACTAAATTCGTTATAAGATCGTTCTTCTATTCCAACGTTTTCTTTTTTTATATTATAGTAATTTTTATTATAAAATGTTTTCATTATAGCCTCCTAGCAATGCACTATTATATTTTAGCAATGTACTATAATTTATTATACATTGAATAATTATTTTAGTCAACGATGTGATACAATATATTTGGAGGTTTTTTTATGAAGATAATTACATTAAAACAACCATGGGCAACTTTAATTATAGCTGGATACAAAAAGTATGAATTTAGAAGTTGGAAAACTAATTACCGTGGAAAAATATTAATACATGCAGGGAAAAGTATTGATAAAGAGGGTATGGATAGAGTAAAACATTTAAATCTAGAATATCTTACATCTAAGATACTTGGCAAAGTTGAAATCGTAGATTGTTTGGAATTAAATAAAAAAATCAATAAAAAAATAATTGAGGAAAATCCAACCATTTATGGTCACAAAGAAGAAAGAACAGGATATGCTTGGGTTTTAAAGAATAATAAAAAAATAGAAGATAGCAGAATAATAAAAGGGAAACTTGGTATTTGGAACATTTAAGAGGTGGTAGCATGTCATATCTAAAGAATTATTTTGAAAGCCCTAAAAAAAATAGAATTGCACTTGTAGGTGCTAACTCACAGGGAAAAACATATCAGTTAGAACAATTATCTAAATCATGTGTAGGGAAAGTTATATTTGTAGAATCAGAAACTAAATCTGATGAAAATATGAAGAATAGTGCTGAAAAAACAACATTAATAGAATGGATAACTGAGCTAATTGGATTAGATGATATTAATAATGTAATAGATAATATAATTTCTGAAATGTCAATAAACAACTCTAACGAGAGAATATCCGTTGAGTTGAAAAACAGTGTTAAATCTTATAAAGGATTAATTGAATTTTCTATGAAGTCAAATAATAATAGTAAAAATCTAGCAGGATCTGGTGAAAGAGTTTTAGGACAATTAATAATGATTGATAA
Organism: uncultured Bacilli bacterium; assembly: GCA_934168245.1. Lineage (GTDB taxonomy): Bacteria > Bacillota_I > Bacilli_A > RF39 > UBA660 > CAG-877. The sequence continues at coordinate 16,562 of CAKPMY010000001.1, read as the reverse complement.
TATATTAGATGGTAATAATAGTAAGTATGAATACTTAATAGTTGATGAACCTGAAGCACACTTACATCCATCTCTATATTATTTAATTGCTAAAACATTAAACAATATTTCACATAGAGGAATTAAAGTTGCAATAGCTACTCATTCTGAAGAAATACTAAAATATTTTGTTGAAGATAGTACCGAAATTATTATAATGAAAAACTTAAATCCAATACCTTTGAAAACCATAGACTATTATTATCATTTAAAGGATGGTATTGAATGTTATGAAGAAGAATCTTTAATGATGAAGTCATATAAAAGAATTAAGGATAAGGATAAATTATATTTTAAAACAATAATGTTTGATGGAATTTATAAAGCTTTATTTTCAAACACAGTAATAATCGGAGAGGGAGTTATAGAAGAAGAATTATTTAATTTATATCTAAATAAATATTATGATAATTATTATAATAAAAATGTATGTAGTATTATTACATACGGTAAAGAAATGATTCCATGGTATATTAATATATTAAATGATATAGGTATAAATAATCTATGCATCTATGATTGCGATAAAGAGGATGATCAAAAACATAAATTCTTGAATGAATATATAGAAAATCATGCTAACAAAAAAATAAAAACAACAGCTAACGAAAAAAATGATCTGGAGCATTTCTTGTGTATTGAATTTAATGATGGGGATAAAGGAAAATATGATATTTCCGAAATAAGATACCTATATTTAAATAATAATGAAACATTGATGAATTTATTGAAGCAGATTAATGACTTGGTAAATGAATTGAATGAAAAATAGATTTTAGGTACCATTTAGGTACCAACACATTAACAAATACCAATTTTTAAAGGTAATTACAAAAATATAACGGCTCTAAAAGGCCGTTTTTAAAAGAAATTAACATATAGAACATTTGTTTACTTGAGCCCCCTGAAGAGAGCAAGCCCCACTGAAGGCGCCGGAAGGCTCCATTTTTTGTTTTTGCAGTTAGTTTTTTAATAATTAAATAATTTACATTTGTATTCATATAGTAATTCATTGATATCTGATAGTTTAAAAATTTTATTAATAAAACAAAATCTTACTATTAAATCATATTTATTATTTTTAGGCAATGAATAAGAAGCACTATCTAAGAGTTCATCTAATTCCTTTTCTGTTAATTCTAAAGCAACTGCTAAAAGTATTATGGTTTCTTTACTGGGATGATAATTTTTATCACTTCGAATTTTGGAAAATAGTCTTCTATCAATGTGAACTTTATTATAAACATCAGAATCTTTTAAATTTCTGTCATCAATGAGTTTGAATAGCATTGTTTGAAAATCATTATATTGTTCGTGTTTATCGATGAAATCTTTTATATCAGAACTTTCCTTTTTGCTTAATTTTGTCATTTCATAAGAAAAATCAGCATTATCAAAATCGATGTCACAACATTCTTCCATGTACAGAGTTTTAAGTTTATTAAAGAGACCTTTTTCTTTTGGTTTTTCTTTAATTAAATTAGTATCAATATAAATCTTTAATTTGTTTTTTAGTTCTTGCATATTTTCTCCTTTTTGTTTTTAGAAAAGTAAATACTTGTAATGGTATTATATCATATTGTAGTAAAAATGTCGCTTGTTAAGTGACCAATGGACTGAATGGTTATTGTATGATGTAGACAGAAAAGGAGATGTTAGAAATGACAAAAAGAAAAAAAATAATGGATGTAATTTTTATACTTGATAGGAGTGGCTCAATGCAAGGGACTGAAAAAGATACTATAGGAGGATATAATAGTTATATTAATGATTTTAAAAGTAAGAATGCTAAAATCACAACAGTTTTATTTGATGATAGATATGAAATGATTACTAAAAGACAAGATGTTAATGAGGTTTTAGCATTAGACGAAAAACAATATTTTGTTAGAGGATGTACAGCATTATTGGATGCTGTTGGTAAGTCGATTAAATTCATGGAACAAGAAAAAGCTGAAAAAGTAATATTTATTATTACAACTGATGGATATGAAAATGCTTCACGTGAATTTTCTAAGGAACAGATAAAAGAAATGATTCAAGGTCATAAAGAATGGGAATTTATGTATATAGGTGCAGATATTGATTCATATGCTGAAGGACAAAGTATTGGAATTAGTAGAGATAATATTGCTAATTACAAAAAAGATGATAAGGGTATATCGAAAATGTTTAAAGCAATGTTTTTAGCAAGTGAGAAGTTTTCTAATGAAGATTGCATTGACTCATCATGGAAGAAGGAGTTAGAAGATTATATGGAAGAGAATGAAACAGAAGAGTCAAATAACGATGAGAGAGAATGGTAAAAAACTTAAAGATTAAGTGGAAAGTTAGTATGAAAATTCTATACTCAGTATAGAATTTTTCTTTTGTTATATTGTATTTGAATAATAACTTGTGAAACATTATTTCTTTAAATGAATATTTTTTTTAAATTGAATAATCGTAGTGTTAGTTTTTGATTAAATATAATTAGTTATGATATAATAATATATATTTAATTGAAGGAGAATTAAGGATATGGCAAAATTTGATGTTAATAATGTTAGTGTTGAAACATTATTGGGATATGTTAATGATGGGACTATTGCGATACCTGAAATACAAAGACCTTTTGTATGGGATACGACGAAAGTTAGAGATTTAATTGATTCATTATACAGAGAATATCCAGTTGGGTATATAATTACATGGAAAGGTCCAGATGTAAAATTAAAGGATGGTTCAACATCTGAAGGAAAACAGATTTTAATTGATGGGCAACAAAGAATAACAGCCTTGACAGCATCATTATTAGGTAAGGAAGTTTTGGATAGTGATTATAAAAAGAAAAAAATAAAAATTGCATTTAATATTCAAACTGAAGAATTTCAAACAAGCAATCCGGCTATAGAAAAGCAAGAAGAATGGATATCAGATATAGCAGAGGTAATGAAGCCTGGTTTTAATACTTTTGAGTTTGTAAGAAACTACGCAGATAAATTTAGTACTGATGCTAATGAAATAAGTAAAAAACTTACAAAATTACAGTCAATAAAAAATATAATGATTGGACGTATTGAACTAGGATCGATGTTGGATATTGAGACAGTAACAGAGATATTCGTAAGAATAAATTCTGCAGGTGTTGTGCTTTCACAAGCGGATTTCGCAATGAGTAAAATTAGTGTTGATGAAAAATATGGTGGAAATGATATTAGAAAAACAATCGATTATTTTTGTCATTTTGCCAAGGCACCAGTTGATTTTGACAATATAAAAAATAATGATATCGCCTTTAGTTCAAAAGATATATTTAATAAAATTAGCTGGATAAAAGATAAGAATGAAGATTTATATTTACCAAGTTATGTTGATGTTTTAAGAGTTGCATTTACATATAAGTTTAAAAGAGGTAAGTTACAAGATTTAGTGAGTTTATTATCAGGACGTGATTTTGAAACTAGAGAGTGTAGAATAGAAGTTGTAGAAGATAGTTATAATAGATTGTATGATGGTGTAAAGGCATTTGTGAGTCAAACTAATTTTGAAAGATATGTTATGATTTTAAAGTCTGCTGGGATAATTGATGATTCATTAATAAGATCACAGAATGTATTAAATTTTGGATATATATTATTTTTACTTTTGAGAGAGAAAAATATAAATCCTGATATAATAGAGAAGTTAGTTAAAAGATGGGTAATTATGTCTATTATTACACAAAGATATACGTCTTCTCCAGAATCACAATTTGATTTGGATATTAGAAGATTAAATGAAGCAGAAGATTTGATTCAATATATATATGAGGAGTTGGAGAGAAGGCTTAGTGATACATTTTGGGATAGTATATTAGTTGAATATTTTAATACACCAGTTGCAAGTTCACCATATTGGAAAACCTATTTAATAGCACAAATTTCATTAAATGATAGTGCTTTCTTATCAAAAGATATGAAAGTAAGAACTTTGGTTGAGGGAAGAGGTGATGTTCATCATATATTTCCTAAAAATTATCTTCAAAAGAATGGTAAAGATAATAAGAGTGTTTATAATCAGATTGCAAATTTTGCATTAATTCAAACTGAGATTAATTTACAAATAACTAATAAAGCTCCAAATATTTATATGGCTGAAGTAGACGAGCAATGTATTAGTGGTAATGCAACAATAGGTTCAATTGTTGATGGAGGAATATTAGAGGAAAATTTGAAAGCAAATTGTATTCCGACAGGATTTAAAAATATGACAGTTGAAAATTTTGATGAGTTCTTAAAAGAGCGCAGAAAGTTGATGGCTAATAAAATTAAGGAGTACTATTACTCTTTGTAATGTAGGAAATAAAAATCGTCGACAAGATAGTTCGATGGTTTTCTTTTTTAGTATTTGTTTTATGTTTTAGATAAGAATTGGTAATGGGTTTTTTTATTTTGGTTGCACTATAAAAAAGTTATTATTAGATTATGATTTGTGTTATAATATTTACAGGAAGGATGGTATTGATATGACAAAGTATACAATAAGTGATTATTTTAGTGATATTGATAAAAAAGGTTTAAAAAAGACTTGGCATTCAATACTATCAAGGACATTAGAAAATGAATTTGAATCTGATTTATTTAATATTGATAATTATGGGGAATTATATGAAGTTGGATTAGAACATGAAAATAAAATAAGTAAAAAAGAAATGGGAAAGTATTATACGCCTAAAGATGTTTCATTAGTTATGGCTAAATGGTTTGATACTTTGAATGGAGATAATATATGTGATATAGGCTGTGGAGCTGGAAATTTGATACTTTCTTATTTAGAGTTGGTCGGAAAAGACAAGACGTATGAACTTATTAGTAATAAAAAAATATATTTATATGATATAGATGATGTGGCTTTAGATATTTGTAAGTATTCTATTGCAATTAAATATGGTAAGGAGTTATTAAAAAACATTAATATAAAACATTGTGACTTTTTAAATGAGAAAGTAAAATTACCGAGAAATTCTAAAGTAATATCTAATCCACCATATTATAAGATTACAAATGTTAATGAAGAGTGGAAAATAACAAGAGTTATTGAGGATTCAAAAGAATTATACTCTGCCTTTATAGAAAAAATACTTACGCAGAGTGTTGCTTCTGTTATTATTACACCTTATAGTTTTATTGGAAGTGGTAAATTTTATAGTCTTAGACAACTTATGAATGATTATAATGGCTTTGTAGTTTCATTTGATAACGTACCGGGAAATATATTTAATGGAAGAAAGCATGGAATTTTTAATAGTAATAAAGGTAATTCAGTTAGAGCAGCTATTACTGTTGTAAAGAATGAACTTGGTAAGAATGGTTTTAGATTTAGTCCTTTAATTAGATTTAAAAATGATGAGAGAAGTAAATTACTTAATGATAAATATTTGGAAAGTGTAGTTAATGATAGATATCAATTAGTTAATGCAAAGAAAAAAGCATATTATAAATGTCATACTGATTTGTTAGATGTTTTAGACAAGTGGGAGAATATTTCTGATCAACGAATGGGAAATATTATTAATTCTCATGAGGGAATGCCAATATATGTTCCAACAACATGTAGATATTTTACAGTAGGAGCAAAGAAACATTTGAAACGTGATGGTAAAAGAGTTATTTATATTAGTGAAAGTGAAAAATATAATTATGTATATTGTATGCTTAATTCTACTTTTGCATATTGGTATTGGAGATTATATGATGGGGGAATTAATTGTCCATTAACAATTATTAATAGTATTCCAGTTTTTTATAATAAGTTAACAGAAGAACAGAAAAAAAGTATTAATGAGATTGCAGAGGAAATGCAGAAAAACGAGGCTAGGTATTTGGTTTATAAAATGAATGCTGGGAAGAAACAAGAAAATATTAAATTTCCTGTAGAATATAGAGATAAAATAAATAAGATTTTTTTAGATGTTATTGGTGTAGATAAAGATACGGCTATTTTTAATAAGATTCATAGTAGTTCATTGTTTATAGAAAGTGAGGAGTTAGAAAATGAAGAGTAATAATGAGGCACTTATCGAATTTCTTAATGATGTATATCGAGATAGTATTACTATGCTTTTGAGTAATCAAGAAATTAAAGAAATTGAAGAATTTTATAATAAAAACTATGATAAATATATTAGTATTGAAGAGTTTTATGCTTTAGATAAATCTGTAGCAAGAAAAATAAAAAAAGTTAAGAGTGTTAGGGCAGAGATTGAGAGACAGTTTGAAATAAAAAAGAAATTGCAAGCAGGGACACTTTGTGAATGTGTAATGGCTGCGACTATTGCATATATGTATAAGTTAGATTCTTTTGCAGATGTTTTTCATACATATATAAGAGAATTACCAGCTAATATTCTTTATAGATTACGTGATGATAATAATAAAATTTTATGTCGGTATATTTATTATAATAAAGAAGATTTGGATACGTTTTTAATTCAATATGGTAATCCTACTAGATATGATGCGGATTTATATATTAATAAAAGAATTGTAAAATTAGAGTTTAAGGACAAGGTTGCACGAGCAGGAGAGAAAGAAACAGAATATAATGATGAAGGAAAACTTGTTTATTCTGAGAAGTTTTTGCTAGAAAATTCTGAATATATTCCTTTAATTGAACAATTTAATAAAGAAAATAATATTATTGATTTAGTGAGTAACTATGAGATTAAGGCAGAAAAAGATAGAAAAGCAATTTTGAAAGCTTATTTTAGAAATTTGGGGTTTGAGGCTTTAGTCTCACTTGATGATAATAGTCAGCTTGTTGTAATTACAGAAGAATGTATTGAACCTGGAAATGATAAAGAAATTTTGTCTTTAGAGGGATCTGAAATCAGAAGAACGGGAAAAAATTCATATAATGTATTTACTCCACAACTACTACTTACTTCGATTGAAAAAATTGGTGGGAAGTTAATAAATGGATATGTGAAAATTCCCGTTGGTAAGATGACGGATAGAACAAGAGACGGAAAAGTCACTGGAAAAAAGATAAATCATTTATTCTTTGTTAGAATTAAAAATATAAAAAAAGAAGATGGCTTTTATGTTTTTTTACTAAATGATGTTAAGCAGATAAAACCTACTTTGTGTGTACATATGAAAATAGTTTTAAGTCGAGAAGAGTTAATTCAGTTTTATAGAGAAAAAATAGGTAAGATGTTTTTGAAAAGTTAATTTATAGTTTTTTCTATTACTAATTTACTAACTTTGATATTTTATGTATAATGTATATAGGTGCAGGTGATATTATGAAATTTATAGAATTAAAATGTAAAAACTGTGGGGCTAAATTAGAGGTTGAAGAAGGAACAACACAAGTTACTTGTAAGTTTTGTGATACGACTTTTTCTATTGATGATGCTTATACTCAAGGATATAAATATACTAAAGGAGTATTAAAAGCACATGATGAGCAAATGGAGAAAGATCTTGAAAGAGCAAAAGAGTTTATGAAGAATAATCCAGTTGCTAAAACGTCAAAGATTATTACTATTGTGGCTGCTGTAATTTTTGTTGCAATATTTTGCTTTGTTGGGTATGGTATATTTACGTCTATTACTGATAATAGTTTTGATGTTGACTCATTTAATACTCCATATGAAGTTGATGCTGGTAAAAGATCAGGGTTCTTTTTAGCAAGTACACTTGATGATATTGTTACAAATAATAAGACTAATAAAAAACACATCATTACAGTTTCTTATAAAGATGTTACAACTACTGATGAGGCTGAAATTAAGAAAATTAGAAATAGTTTAAGTTCTCATAAAAATTATGATGTGTCACTTGATTATGATAGTAAAGGATATGTAAATAAGTTTACTATTGCGGATATTGAAACTGATGAGAAAGACAATGTAGCAGATAATACAACTAATAATATTCAAATTCCTGATATGGATGATTTAGATACAGAGTTAAATAATACTGATTATGATAAGATGAAAGAGGAAGTAGAGCAACAACTTGAAGAAATAAAAGAAAAGTTCTAATAATTTAAAAAAGAATCTAATTTTGGATTCTTTTTTTGCTATAATTATATTGGAGGTATGTATGAGAGTTTCTAGTAGATGTGTGTTAATTGAAAATGATAAAGTACTATTAATTTATAGGGAGAAAAATGGCAAGGTTTATTATGTTTTTACTGGTGGTGGAGTTGAGATTGGGGAGACTAATGAAGAATGTCTAATTAGAGAATGTAGAGAAGAGTTAGGAATAGAGATTAATATTATTAAGCAATTATATGAAGTTAAAGGAAAAGACTTTTTACAACATTTCTTTTTAATAGAAAAAGTATCTGGAGAGATAGGTACTGGAGATGTTCATGAGTATGATATTAATAGAGTCGGTGGATTGCAAAGACCAATGTTTATTAATATTAATGAATTAGAAGAATTAAATGTTGTATCTAGACCAATAGTTAAACAGTTATTAAGTGATTATAAAAAATATGGTTCTAGTTTAGGAGAGAAAATTATAACAATTGATGAAGATAAGTAATTATACTTTAGGAGGTAATAAGATGAATGAGATAAAATGTCCGAAGTGTGGAACTGTTTTTCAGATAGATGAGGCAGATTATGATTCTATTGTTAAACAGATTAGAGATAGAGAGTTTGATAAAGAAATAAGTTCTAGAGAAGAACAACATAAAAAAGATAGAGAAAATGCTGTTAAGTTGGCAGAAGCACATATTAAAGAGGAGTTAGGACAAGAACTTAATAAAAAGGATTTAGAGATTAGTGAATTAAAATTATCATTAAAAGTGAGTGAAGAGAAAACTATAAGTAAAGTAGAAAAAGAGTATCAAGAACAGACAAATAAATTACAATTACAAATAACAGAGTTGAAGAGTAAGATGCAGTTACAAGAATCTAAAAGTGAATTAGATATACAAAAAGCAGTATCTGAAAAAAATCAAAAGATATCAGATTTAAGTAGTGAGCTTGCTCTTAAGACTAAAGAGTTTGAATTAAAGGAAACTACTATAAAAGAGTCATATGAATCTAAGTTAAAGGATAAAGATGAGCAAATTGCTTATTATAAAGATTTTAAAGCTAAACAGTCTACAAAGATGATTGGAGAGTCTTTAGAACAGCATTGTAATGTAGAATTTAATAGATTAAGACCATTATTTAAGAATGCATATTTTGAAAAAGATAATGATGCGAGAACTGGATCTAAGGGAGACTTTATATTTAGAGATTATGATGATGAAGGTAATGAAATTGTTTCTATTATGTTTGAAATGAAGAATGAGGCTGACATGACGGCTACTAAACATAAGAATGAAGATTTCTTTAAGGAACTTGATAAAGATAGAAAAGAGAAAAAGTGTGAGTATGCAGTACTTGTTTCATTACTAGAAGCAGATAATGATTACTATAATGATGGTATTGTAGATGTATCACATTTGTATGATAAGATGTATGTTATTAGACCACAGTTTTTTATACCGTTAATAACACTAATTAGAAACCTTGCAAATAAGTCATTAGAATATAGAAAAGAATTGGAAACTATTAAGAATCAAAATATAGATATTACACATTTTGAAGAAAATATTAATACATTTAAAGAAGGATTTGGTAGAAATTATCGTTTAGCAGCAGAGAGATTTCAAAAAGCAATAGAGGAAATTGATAAGACTATCGATCATTTACAAAAGACTAAAGAACATCTATTAAAAACTAATGATAATTTAAGACTTGCTAATAATAAAGCAGAGGATTTAACGATAAAGAGACTTACGCATAATAATCCAACGATGAGTAAGATGTTTGAAGAGTTAGAAAACAAAGAAAAAACAACAGAAGAATAAGAATATTTTTAAAGATATTCTTTTTTTCTTAATGAAACATGATATTATATAGTTAGGTGTAGTGATATGTATCAATTAAAGTATGATAATTTATTTACAAATATAATAGAGGATAAAAGTCATTTACTATGGAAGAATATGGATGATGTTTCAGGCGATGTCATGGATTTTATTAATAGTAAATCAGATAGTAGAGTTATTTATGTAGAGAAAGAAGATAAATATTATTGTAGTAAGTGTTTGAAGGAACTTAGTAATTTTAAATGTCCTAATTGTGGAAAAGAGACTGATAAAGATAATATACTTAAAGTTTCTAATTTAGCGGTACTTGATGAGGAGTATTTTTTCTATAGTTATTATGTTTTTGATATTGTAGATAGAGAAGTCATTGTTTATAAAATAAAAGAAAATGTTAAGTATAGGGATGCTATATTACCGATAAGATACAGGTATAGAGAATATAAAATTAGTGGAGTTTATGCTATTAATAAAAATAAGATAGTAGATATAAATGAGAATAAAGAATGTTTTTATAAAGACTTTTATACGTATGATGATAATGATACTTTCTTAGATTTTGTAGATAGTGGATATTATTCATACTTGTATGTTGGTAATTTAGAGCAGTTAAAGTATGTTGATATTTATAAGTATTCATTTATTTGGCTGGGTAAGGAATACTTAGAAAAAAGAAATGATATAAGTTTATTGAATATTACTTATAGTGTTCTTTATTATAGACAGTTTGAATATTTGATTAAGTTAGGTTTTTATAATTTGGCTTTTAGTTGTAATTGTTCTTGGATAGAAGATGATTCTAAAGATATACTTGGAGTACCGAGAGGATATTATGAGTTTATGAGGAGTATTGATATTACTGTTTCACAATTAGAGGTTTTAAAGATTGTTAGGAGTTGTGATATTGGTATTATTAATTTTTATGAAGATTATCTTTATTTACTTTATGAACATGAAGATTATAAATATTTTGATATGTTAAAAGAATATTTTGAGGAGAATGGTTATAAGAATGAGAGGTTAGTTGAATATTTTGATTATCTTTCTTTAGCAGAAAAATGTGGATTGGATATGAAAGATAAGAAAGTTTTGTTTCCAAGTGATTTAGAAAAAGTACATGATAAGTTATCAGAGGAGTATATTTTGATAGAGAATCCGGAAATTGATAAGAAAATAAAATCAGTTAGTAATATTCTTAGTTTAAATAGATATGAAGATGATAGGTATGTTATTTTTCCAGTACAATCAATTAATGGGTTGGTTGAGGAGTCTAGTCAGATGCATAACTGTGTTAGAAGTTATTATGATAGAGTTGCTGATGTTAAGAGTGAAGTTTATTTTATGAGAGAAAAAAATAATATAGATAAATCTTTTGTTACTGTAGAAGTACGTAAGGGTAAAGTTGTACAGGCCAGAAGTAAGTACAATGGCGATGTTAGTGATGAGGTTTGGAAAGTATTAAAGAAATGGGAAAAAAGTTTGGTTTTGATAGATGAAGAAGAATAGATAATTAGGTATTTGGGTGATTTAGGAATGGAAAAGTTAGATTATTTAGAAATGGTAGAAAATAAATTAAAAGATAATTCTAAGAGAATTATGACTGAACAAATAGAAAGATATTATAAGGCTAATACTGGTAAAGTTATTAAGAATAATTATAAGATAGGTGATGATGTTTATTTAAAGAAAGGTACGTTATTGCATGGTACTTATAAGAATTTAGTTGGGTTAGAAGAAATTATTAGTGATGGATTGATATCTAGTTGGTTTATTGATAGTAGAAAAAGTAAGTATCCTAGTTCTGTAGGTGTGTGGAATTTAAGAAGAGATTATTATTTAAAAGATTATATAAATTTTTATTCTGGTGGTACTATAAAATATTTTAATCAATATGATAATAGTTGCGAGACTGAGGTTATTTCATTTGATGAAATGAGCAATATTATGAACAGAATAATTAGAAAAGAATATTTAGTTTGGAATATGGAGGAGACTAAAGAGGCAAGATTTTTACCTAGTTTAGTTCAAAATAAAGTACAGATTGGAATTATATTTAATGGAGATAATCAATATGTTAGAGATTTGTTAAAAGGAGATATATTAAATCCAGATAATATTAGTGATAGGGATGTTTTAGAGTTTGTTAATGAGAATTACTATGATAGATTTATTATAGATAGAAAAAATAAAGACGATTTCTTTACAGATAGAGAAAGTGCAGTATTATTTGGTATTCCAGCTAATATGATAGAAGGAGTGTTAGTTGGTAGAGATTATGAGAATAATATAGGTATTTTAGATAAGATAAAGAGTTTATTGCCAGATTGTTATATATGTAATTTAGATGGAAAAGTTCTAAGATAAGATATTATATTAGATTTTTTTGGTAAGATGGATTTAAAAACTTCCTGATAAAAAAATTTGACAAGTACTAAATTTGGTGTTATCATTTAAGTAATTTTGTTGATGAAGAAATTATCTAAGTAGTTATTTAGAATTCTATACAGGGAATTATGGTTAGTAACTGAGAGCCATTTTAGAGAGTCTAAATAATGAATTTCAATAATGGAGTCAAATCGTGAAGAGCGTTATTCTATAGAGTGCTAAGTAATTAGAACAAAGGTGGTACCGCGGATTTAATAGTGATTCGTCCTTTTATGGATGATCACTATTTTTTATTTATAAGAGAGGGATGCAATATGAAAGAAAAATTAGAAGAAATCAGAAGTAAGGGATTAAAGAAAATTGAAGAAGTAAAAAAATTAGAAGATTTACAAGAAGTTACGAGAGAACTTACTGGTAAAAAAAGTGAATTGACTGAGGCTTTAAAATCACTTAGTGAATTATCTATTGAAATGAAGAAGACTATTGGGATGCAAGCAACAGAGATTAAGAAAGTATTTGCTGATAAGTTAAAAGAAAAAGAGGATGAATTAATTAATGCGAAGAGTGTTGTTGATAAACCTTTAGATTTAACTTTACCTGGTACTGAAGTTACAGGTGGAGCACTTCATCCTATTACACAAATGTGCTATGACTTAAATGATGCCTTCTTATCACTTGGATTTGAAGTTTATAGTGAAGATGATATTAGTAGTGAGAAATATGCTTTTGATAATTTGAATTTCCCAGCAGATCATCCGGCTCGTCAATCTATGGATACATTCTGGTTAGAGGGTACAGAAGATAAGGCTGGAAATGAACGTTTATGTTTAAGACCACATTTAACAGGTGGTTCTGTTAGATATTTATTAGAGCATGGAGCTCCTGCTAGATTCGTATATCCTGGTAGAGTTTATAGAAATGAAACTACTGATGCTAGACATGAAAGAGCATTCTTCCAATATGAGGCTTTAATAGTTGATAAAGATATTTCATTCTCATCTGGGATGGTTATGATTCAAACTATTTTAGAAAAAGTATTTGGTAGAAAAATTAATGTTCGTATGAGAGAGGGATTCTTCCCATTTACTGAGCCTGGATATGAAATAGATATGGAATGTTTAGTATGTGGCGGTAAAGGTTGTAAAGTATGTAACCATAATGGTTGGATTGAAGTTATGCCAGGAGGTGTAATTCATCCAAATGTATTAAAGTCTGCTAATTTAGATCCAGAAGAATGGACAGGATTCTATATCAATATAGGATTAGATAGATTAGTTATGATGCGTTATGGAGTAGATGATGTTAGATTATTCCATAGTGGAGATTTAAGATTCTTGGAGCAATTTAAGTAGGAGGTTTTAGAAGATGAAAGTATCATTAAATTGGGTAAAGAAATATGTTGATTTACCAAGTGATGTAACAGAAAAACAAATAGCATATGATTTAACTTTAAGAACAGTTGAAGTTGAGTCTGTTGAAAATACAAAAGAGAAATTTCATGATATTGTTGTTGGTAAAATATTAGAAGTAAATGAACATCCTAATGCTGATAAGTTAAAAGTATGTATGGTTGATATTGGAGAAGAAAAACCAGTACAAATCGTATGTGGAGGATGTAATTTATATGTAGATGAATATGTTGTTATATCAAAACCTGGAGCTGAAGTTTATTGGCACGGTGAAGCAGGTCTTGTTAAGATTAAGGAATCTAATATGAGAGGTGTTTCATCATATGGTATGATTTGTGGAGCAACAGAAGTTTATCTAGAAGAATTATTCCCACCTAAGAGTGAAGATGAAATAGTAGACTTAAAGGGATATGATTGTGAAGTAGGACAAAATATTGCTGATGTTATTTGTATGGATGATGTTGTTTTAGAAATAGATAATAAGTCTTTAACAAATAGGCCAGATTTATGGGGACATTATGGTATAGCAAGAGAATTATCAGCAATATATAATGTACCATTAAAAGAGTTACCAGAGGCAAAGATTGATCCTAAACTTCCTAAATATAAAGTTGAAATAAAAGAACCTGAAAAATGTAATAGATATGCAGCAGTTGAGATTGAAAATGTTTATGATAAAGAGTCACCTATGTGGATGAAGGCTGCTTTAATTAATGGTGGTATGAGACCAATTAGTGCGATTGTTGATATTACTAATTATGTAATGATGGCTGTAGGACAACCTTTACATGCATTCGATAGAACTCATGTAGTTGGGGAAAAGATCGTAGTCAGAAATGCTAAGAAAGATGAAGAGTTATTATTACTTGATAATAATACAATTAGTTTAACAGAAGATGACTTAGTAATTTGTGATACAGAAGATGCCATGGCACTTGCTGGTATTCGTGGAGGTAAGAAGGATTCTATTTTACCTGAAACAACTGGGGTTGTATTAGAGTCTGCTAACTTTACCGCTGCTACTATTAGAAAAACTGGTAAGAGATTTGATGAGAAGACTGATGCTTCTATTAGATATGAGAAGAATCTTGATGCAGATAGAGTTGATCAAGGTATAGCGATGGCTTTAGAGTTATTTAAAGAATTATTCCCAGAAAGTAAAGTGGTAGCATTTAATGATGTCTATCCAGTAAAGGCTAAGAGAGAAGAGATTGATGTTCCTGAAGAGTTCTTAAATGTTAGATTAGGAAAAGTATTAGGAAGAGAGACAATCGAGAGAGTTCTTAAGGCTTTAGGATATGATGTTACATATAAAAATGGAGTTTATCATGTAGTTGTTCCAGTATGGAGATCTACAGGAGACGTTTCTTTAAAAGATGATGTAATGGGGGATATAGCAAGACTTTTAAGTTTTGAAAGTTTCGAGGCTAAGCCATTAACTATTACATTTGAACATGCAGTATTACAAAGAAAAGCAACTCTTGAACGTAGATTAAGAGAATACTTAGCATATAGATGTGGATTTAATGAAATATTTACATATCCTTGGATAGATGAAAAGTATATTAATGCGGCTGGTATTAATAAAGAAAATTCAGTTAAACTAGCAACTCCACCATCACCAGAAGAGGCATATTTAAGAAGTTCACTTGTTCCTGGTATGTTAGAAGCAATTTCTAAGAATTTAAGATATTATGATTATTTCAGATTATTTGAAATGGCTCAAGTATTTGAAAAAGGTGTATATCATGAATCTTCTGAAGATGAAACTTTACCAGTACATAAGATGTTATTAACGGGATGTATCGTTGGTAAAGATCCTAGTCGTATCTTCTATGAATTAAAAGGCGTGTTAGAGAAGATGGCTGGATATACACAAATGGAGAAGATTAGACTAGAAGTTAGTAAAGAAAAACCAAGTTGGGCTGATGTAAATGTTTATATGGACATTTTACTTGGAAAAGATGTTGTTGGTAAACTTGGATTAGTTTCAATTAGAGCGATGAGTGAGGCTAAGATTAAACGTACTAATGTGGCAGTATTTGAATTAGATACAGGATTATTAGTACCTAATGCTTCACGTGATAATAAATTTACACATTTATCACAAGTTCCATTAGTTGAAAAAGATTTATCAATTTTAGTTAATGAAGATGTTACTTGGAGAAGTATTTCAACGGCTATTAAAAATAAAGTTAAAGAAGTTAAATTCATTGAAGAGTATAGAGGTAATCAAGTACCAGAGGGTAAG
The DNA here is from genome assembly GCA_934168245.1 of uncultured Bacilli bacterium. Classification (GTDB taxonomy): domain Bacteria; phylum Bacillota_I; class Bacilli_A; order RF39; family UBA660; genus CAG-877. The sequence continues at coordinate 620 of CAKPMY010000001.1, read as the reverse complement.
AAGTCTGTTATGTTAAGAGTATTACTAGGTAATGGAGATGTTACTTTAACATCTGAAGAAATTAATTCGACAATGGATGTAATTATGGAAATACTTGGTAAGAAATGTGGAGCAAGTCTAAGAGATGAATAAGAATAAAGGACCAATTTATGTTGGTTCTTTTGTTTATAAGAAAATTTAATAATTATCTTGTAGAAACTAAGCGTTTATGATACGATGAATATGTCAAGGAAACTTGAATAAAATAAAAATAGGGAATACTTAATGTTTGGTGTGATTAAGTACTTACCTCAATTGGGTTTGCACCTAGTCACTCTAGTGATTAAGTGCTTTTTTCTTTTTTATCATCATTATTTTAATAATAGAGTGATAATAAGTAAGATGATGATAATAATTTGACTAGGAATTAAACAATCTTTTTTAGTCATTCCACATCACCTCCTCTCTAAAGAGGTAAGCACTTAAATCCATTAGTATTCCCTACTTATATTATTCGAAAAAATATAAAAAAACTTTGAAGTAATTCAAAAAAAGTTAAAAAAAATTGTATAATTGTAAATGATGTGAGACAAAATTTATAAAAAAATTAAAGGCAATATGATATAGTTATTTTGTAATTA